>NZ_JNWQ01000058.1 GCF_000716875.1 Streptomyces novaecaesareae
CCGCCGCCTGATCGGATCCGCCCGATGACCACCGCCGCCCCCACCGCCACCGGCCCGCAGAGCACCACCGGCCCGCAGAGCACCGCCGGCCGCCGGCTGCTCGCCCTCGGCCGCGCCGAGGCCACCCTGCTGCTGCGCAACCGCACGGCGCTGTTCACCGCCCTGCTGCTGCCGCTGTTCCTGGTCGTCACCCTGAAGGGCACGCTCGCCAAGCAGGCCGAGAGCAACCCCGGGCTGGCCGTCGACTCGCTGCTGGTCTACGGCGCGCTCGGGATGATGCTGGCCTTCGTCGTCTACTACAACCTGACCGCCGCCTACGTCGCCCGGCGAACCGAGCTGGTCCTCAAGCGGCTGCGCACCGGCGAGGCCCGGGACATCGAGATCCTGCTCGGCACGGCCGTCCCCTCGCTCACGCTCGGCCTGCTGATGGCCGCCCTGATCGGGATCGGCGGCAGCATCGGACTGCACCTGTCCGTGCCGGTCAACCCGCTGCTGATGCTCGTCGGCCTGGTGCTGATCCTGGCCACCATGATCGCCCTGGCCGCGCTGTCCAGCGCCTTCACCAAGAGCGTGGAGAGCGCCGGCATCACCACCATGCCGGTCATGCTGGTCATCCAGCTCGGCGCCGGCCTGTTCATCCCGCTGGAGGTCATGCCCACCCAGCTGGCCGACGTCTGCCGCCTGCTGCCGACCACCCCGGCCTTCCAGCTGATCCGCGTCGGCTGGTTCGGCACCGACGGCTCGGCCGCCGCGACCGGCTTCGCCGGCAGCTGGGGCACCGCCGCCCCGCACCTCGTCACCGCTGCGATCTGGCTGGGCCTGGCGGTCTGGGGCGCGGTGCGCTACTTCCGCTGGGAGCCGCGTCGCTGATTGGCCGACAGCAAATCAAGGCAATACCCCCAGCCAGACCTCTGATATGAAGGCAGCTGCATGATCGTGGTCGAACTGGGGGGACGGCAGGTGGACATGCGCTCACCACTGCGCAGATGGCGGGGCTTCGGAAAGCCCAAGCGCGCCGAGCTCTACTTCCGCTGGTCGATCTACCTGATGGCGCTGATCGTGCTCCCGGTGGCCCTGCTCGGCCTCGGCTCCGACCCCCAGCGGTACTCGGCCGGCTCCGCCCGGGTCACCATCGCCGTCTCGCTGGCCACCACCCTGGTGGGCATCCGGGCCTGCCGCACCTCGCTCGACCACTACCTGGGCCGACCGGGCGACCACCGCCGCTGGCTCGTGGCCAACGGCGCGGTCACCGTCGCCGGCGCCTGGGCGCTGCTGCTGACCGGCCCGCCAGTCGAGGCGCCAGCCGAACGGCCGCTCACCCTCCTGCTCACCACCGGCCTGCTGGTCGTCGCCTTCGCCCCGATGTCCATCGGCCTCCCGCTGCGCTGGTCCGCCCCGGCCGCCGCCGTCCTCGCGCTGCTGGTCGCCCCGGCGATGGTGCTGGCCGGGATGAGCCCCGGCACCACCGCCGGGCAGCTGGTCGGCACCCTGCTCGGGATGCCCTTCGTCGCGGCGAGCTGCCGCAGCTTCGCCTGGCTGACGGCGGTGGTCTGGGAGCTGGACGGCGCCCGCGAGGCGCAGTCCCGGCTGGCCGTCGCCGAGGAGCGGCTGCGCTTCTCCCGCGACCTGCACGACGTGATGGGCCGCAACCTCACCACCATCGCGCTGAAGAGCGAACTCGCCGTACAGCTCGCCCGCCGGGGGCGCCCGGAGGCCGCCGAGCAGATGGCCGAGGTGCAGAGGATCGCCCAGGAGTCGCAGCGCGAGGTCCGGGACGTCATCCGCGGCTACCGCACCGCCGACCTGCACGCCGAGGCGATCGGCGCCCGGGCGGTGCTGCGCTCCGCCGACGTCGCCTGCGAGATCGACCTCGGCGAGCACGCCGACGAACTGCCGCCCCCGGTGCAGTCGGTGTTCGGCTGGGTGATCCGCGAGGCCACCACCAACGTGCTGCGGCACAGCGAAGCCGCCCACTGCCTGATCCGGCTGCGGCAGCAGGACGGACGGGCGGTGCTGGAGCTGGAGAATGACGGGGTGCCCGCCGTACCGCTCCCCTCCCAGGGCAGCGGCACCGGGCTGCGCGGCCTGCGCGAACGCCTCGCCGCCCACGACGGCGAGCTGACCGTACCGGCCGCCGAGGCTGGCACCTTCCGGATGCTCGCCACCGTCCCGCTGCACCCCGGAGAGGCCCCGCGATGACCGACACCGCGCCCGTCCGCGTCCTGCTCGCCGACGACGAGCACCTGATCCGGGGCGCGCTCGCCGCGCTGCTCTCGCTGGAGGACGACATCGAGGTGGTCGCCCAGGCCGGCTCCGGCCCGGAGGCGCTGGCGATGGCGCAGTCGCACCGGCCGGACGTCGCGGTACTGGACCTGCAGATGCCGGGCAAGGACGGCATCGAGGTGGCCGCCGCGCTGCGCCTGCTGCTGCCGGACTGCCGCTGCATGATCGTCACCGGCCACGGCCGCCCCGGCTACCTGAAGCGCGCGCTGGAGGTCGGAGTGCGCGGCTTCCTGCCGAAGACCGTCTCGGCGGCGGACCTGGCCGGCATCATCCGCACCGTGCGGTCCGGCGGCCGGTACGTGGACCCGGAGCTGGCGGCGGACGCGATCAGCGCCGGGGAGACCCCGCTGACCCCGCGCGAGACGGACGTCCTGGAGCTGGCCGCCGACGGCACCTCGATCGCCGAGATCGCCGAGCGGGCCTCGCTCTCCCAGGGCACCGTCCGCAACTACCTGTCCTCGGCGGCCACCAAGCTGGGCGCGGAGAACCGGCACGCGGCGGTGCGGATCGCCCGCGAGCACGGCTGGATCTGAGCCGGGGTGCTCGCGGGCGTCGCCGAGGGCGTTACGCCCAGGTGGTGCCGGTCAGCCGCTCGTAGACCTCGATGTACTTGGCCCGGGTCTGCTCGACCACCTCGGCCGGCAGCTCCGGCGGCGGCTGCTCGCTGTAGCGGTCCCAGCCGGAGGCCGGGGAGACCAGCCAGTCGCGGATCAGCTGCTTGTCGAAGGACGGCTGCGAGCGGCCAGGCTGCCACTGGTCGGCCGGCCAGTAGCGGGAGGAGTCCGGGGTGAGGACCTCGTCGCCGATCACCAGCTCGCCGTCCAGCAGGCCGAACTCGAACTTGGTGTCGGCCAGGATGATGCCGCGGTCCCGGGCGATGTCCCGGGCGCGGGCGTACACGTCCAGGGTGGTGCGGCGCAGCTGGGCGGCCAGCTCGGCGCCGATCCGGCGGGCGGTCTCCTCGTAGGGGACGTTCTCGTCGTGCTCGCCGACCTCGGCCTTGAGCGCCGGGGTGTAGATCGGGGCGGGCAGCTCGGAGCTGTTCTCCAGGCCCTCGGGCAGGGCGATGCCGCAGACCGTGCGGCTCTCCCGGTACTCGGCCAGGCCGGAGCCGGCCAGGTAGCCGCGGGCGACCGCCTCGACCGGGACCATGTCCAGGCTCTTGCAGATCAGCGTGCGGCCCTTCCAGTCGGCGGGGGCGCCGGCCGGGACCTCGGTGGAGATCACGTGGTTGGGGACGATGTCGGCGATCCGCTCGAACCACCACAGCGACAGCTGGGTGAGGACCCGGCCCTTGTCGGGGATCTCGTTCGGCAGCACCCAGTCGTGGGCGGACATCCGGTCGCTGGCCACCATGACCAGCTCACCCGATCCGGTGCGGTAGAGGTCGCGCACCTTGCCGGTGTGCAGGTGGACCAGGCCGGGTACCTGGACCGGCTCGGGCTTGGTGACAAATCCGCTCAAGGTGTTCAGTCCTCAGGGGTCGTTCGCGGGCGTGGGGCACGGCGAAAGGGGAGGTCACTGGCCCCCGCAGTCTTTCACGACCGCCGGAACCCGCTTCCTTGGCCGCCGGATCGCTCCCCCGTCCGGCGGGCCTCAGTTCTTGCCGAGCCGGTCCAGCAGGTTGGCGGTGGCCCGCTGGATCCGCTCGTCGGTCAGGCCGGGGCGGCCCAGCGCGGGCGACCAGGCGAAGGTGCCGGCCGCGAAGACGTACGCGCCGCTGGGCGCCCGGTACAGCGAGGTCTCCTGGTAGCGGGTGCGCCCGGCCAGGTCCCGGTACGGGGAGTGCGCCAGCAGCACCCGCTCGGTGTGCTCGGGCAGCGCCACCTTGGGGTAGTAGCGGTCGGCCTCGCCGGCGACCAGGCCGGGCAGTTCGTCGCCCTCCTGCAGGCCGGTGCCGTCCCAGAGCCAGTGCGCGGTGTGCCGGGCGACCAGCGGGACGGGCGCGGCGACCCGGCCCGAGTACTGCACGCCGAGCAGGTGCTGCTCGGGCTCCCCGGCGTCCCGCCACAGCGCGCTGGCGGCCCCGGCCGCGCCCGCCGCCGGGCTGCCGGGCCCCACCTTCTGCCGCTTGCGGCAGTTGAGCAGCCGGTTGGGCTCGCCGGAGGCGGCGGCGGTCAGTTCGACCCGCCAGTACATGGTGTTGGCGGAGAGGAACACCAGCGAGGTGCCGCCGTCCCTGGCCCGCTCGGCGGCCCGGCGCATCGGCTCGGACCAGTACTCGTCGTGGCCGGGGAAGACCAGCGCCCGGTGCCGGGACGGGTCGACCAGGCCGGCGTGCAGGTCGGTGGCGGTGGCGTAGGAGAGGTCGTAGCCGTAGCGCTCGGCCCAGCGGATGAAGTCGTACGCGTGGCCGACGTGCAGCGGCAGCCCGGCGGTGGCGTGCGGGCGGTCGAAGGAGACGGTGACGGCCGCCTCCGGCTCGCCGACCAGGCCGCCCCGGCCGTCCCAGGCGTGGTAGAGGCTGGCGCCGGTGCGGCCGTCCTCGGGGAACAGGTTGTACGCCTGCCAGGTCACGTCCGGGAGCACCAGGAGCAGCTCGGCGGTGTGCCCCCGGTCGTCGAAGTCCCGGACGGTGAACGGGATGTGGCTGCGGTGCAGCATGTCCGCGGTGGTCAGCACGGCGACGTACGCGCCGGGCTTCCAGTGCACCGGGACCTGCAGCCGCCAGGAGTGCCACCAGTGGTGGCAGGAGACCGTCCGGTCGACCACCAGCGGGGCGGGCTGGGCGAGGCCGGCGATCGCCGGGCTGGACGTCATGTGGCGGGCGCCGTCGCCGCCGTAGTGGCCGATCCGGTAGACGTCCACGGTGAACTCGCGGGGCGGGTTGACGGTGACCCGGAAGTCCACCGAGCCGCCGGGGCGGACCACTCCTGCCGAGGCGAATCCCTTGATCTGCTGGTCCACGTCGTTGGAGCTCTGCGGGGTGCCGACCGGCGGCTTGGGGCGTGCGCCGGCGGTCAGCGGCTGCTGGCCGGGCGCGTCCACCGAGACGTACCAGGGGACGGCGCCCTCCGCGCCGGCCAGGTACTGGTCCGGGCTGCGCAGCCAGGGCAGCGGGCCCTGGCCGAAGGGGTCGGAGACGCTGTAGGCGTGCGTTCCGGACTCCCAGCGGCGGTTGAGTTCGGTGCCCACGCGCCCCTCCAGGTGCACTTCCGCCCGGTTGGCACGTGCCCCCCGGATGTGCGTGCGGTCTAATACACCACAGAGTGCAGGTGCTCCGTCACCCTCCGGTGGCAATTGGTGCGGGGAATCTCACGCGCCTCCCGGAGACGGCCTCCGGCCTGCGAAGACGACCGGCGGCCGAATCGTCCGGGGGCGCGTACGACGGTCCCGAGCGCCGTCGGGCTCGGGACCGTCGGGCCCCGGGCGCCGGGCAGGGCCTAGAGACGGACGGGCTTCTCCAGGCGGACGTCGGCGGCGTCCAGCCAGGCGCGCAGCGGGCCGTCCTGGCCCTGCTCGACGGCCTGCGCCACCGGGCCGGCCAGGTCGGTGCGGCGGACGCCGCCGAGCAGCAGCACCGGGCCGTCCAGCCAGTCCAGGCCGGGGGCGCCGCCGGCGGTGTCCACGGCCGCGCAGCAGACCATCGCGGTGACGTGGTCGACCAGCAGGTCGCGGCCGGTGCGGTCGGGTTCGAGCAGCGGGGCCGGGGCGGTGGTGCGGGCCAGCTGGGCGGCGAGGGCGGCGGCCAGCTGCTCGCCGTCGCCCTCGGCGAGCCGGACCAGCAGCCGGGTGAGGGTCGGGGAGCCGGGGCGGGACTGCGGGGCGAGCCGGTCCAGGGCGGACTGCAGGGCGGCGGCGCCCGACCGCCAGCCGGCGTCCACCACCTCGGCCGGGTATTCGGCCCACTCCAGCTCGTGCCAGGCGCCAGCCGCCGGGCGGCCGAAGAACAGCTCGGCGGCGAGCCGGGAGACCGCCCGGTCGACGGTGCCGGGCTCCTCCAGCAGGTCGCAGGCGGGGCGGTCGCCGAGCCGGGTGCCGTACCCGTCGGCCAGCCGGTCGCGGCGGGACAACTCGGCGAGCGCCTCGGCCACGCCGGCGTTGAGGTGGGCGGGGTGGCGGCCGAGCCGCCAGGCGGGCAGCGCGACCCGGGTGAGGAGACGGTCCCAGCCTGCGTAGGCGAGGCCGACCTGCTCCTGAGCAGCGATCCGCAGACCGTAGTCGACCGTCCTGGCCTGCTCGGAGGCCCAGCCCGCGACGGAGTGCTCCAGCTCGGCGGAGTGGCCGCGGCAGGCGCCGAGCAGCCGGCGGGTGATCCGGCGGGTGACCCGGTCGGCGAGCGCGGCCGGGCCCCGCCGGGGCGGCCGGGGCGGGGCGGCCAGGGTGCCGCCGCCGAGGCCGGTGGCCGCGCCCGCGCCGGAGTCCAGACAGGCGTCCAGGCTGCGCAGGAACCGGCGGGCGGCGGCGATCTCCGGGTCGGCGGAGGCGGCGGTGCCGGCCACCACGGGGGCGAGCAGGGCCCGCAGCTCGCCGGCCCGCATCCACCAGAGGAAGGGCGAGCCGATCACCAGCACCGGGGCCGGCGGCTCGGAGTGCGGCCGGAGCGGGCCCGGCCGGCGCGGCGGCGGGACGTCCTCCAGCCAGCTGTCGCAGTCCGGGGTGAGGGCGACGGCGGAGGGCGCGGGGACGTCCAGCCGGTCCGCCAGTTCGTCGATCAGCCGGTACAGCTCGGGGGCCTCGGCGCGGTCCAGCTGGACGGCCGGGGTCCTGGGCGGCTCGGCCCGCCGCAGGGCGCGGGCGGTCAGTCCGGCGACCAGCACGGTCAGCCCGGCGACCGCGCAGACCACCCAGCGGGCGGCGTCCCAGCCGGCGGCGTCGGCCGCGCCGGGCGCGCCGATCCGGCCGGTGAACCGGCCCGCGAGCAGGACCACCGCCACGGCGGCGGGCAGGACGGCGGCGGCCAGCGCGAGACCTCGGACCCGCAGGACCGCCTGGGCATGAGCGCGCGCGGTGTCGACAGCGGCCATACGGTGCGGCACCCCCTTCGGAGCCCTCGGGCGCCCGGAAACGGGCCCTGAGCCGACTCGAAACGATCAGTTCCGACCGGGAAGCGGAGGTGTCCGATCCCGGTAGTGCATGCTGCGTGGCGCTACTGCCATTTTCGACGCCCGGTCGGGTGGTCGTTCCGGATCGCCCCGGTTTCCACTCGTCCCGGTGACACCGTCCGGATTCCGGACGCCCTCGACCGGTCCGGTGCGAAGCACCCGGGCGACCGCCCGGCCGGACGCCGTCCAGCATCCCTCCGCGGAGGCGCCGCTACCCGGCGGCGACCCCGGCGCGCGGGCCCCGCGCGCTGCGATCCAGCGCACCATAAGGCCGGGCAGCCGGTTACGTCAGCCGGATGCGGGTGCTGTCACCCGATGGGCTGGAATACGACGGCCGAACGGTACGTCCGTCCCCGGAGCCACTCCGGCCCCGAAACGCCGGGGGCGCTGCGCCCATGGGGTTGATTCCCACGGCCCGCAGCGCCCTCGGAGAGGCTTCGGAGCGGCTTCGGAGCGGCCGAACTGCCCTACGCGGTGGCCGCCTTCAGCGCGATGTCGGTGCGGTGCTGGCCGCCCTTGAGGCTGATCCGGTCCACGGCCGCGTACGCGCGGTCGCGGGCCTGCGCCAGGTCGGCGCCGGTCGCGGTGACCGACAGGACGCGGCCGCCGGCGCTCAGCACCTGCCCGTCCTCACCGGCCTTCGTCCCGGCGTGCAGCACGAACGCGGTGCCGTCCGCCTCGGCCTCGGCCAGGCCCTCGATCGGGTCGCCGGTGCGCGGCGCGGCCGGGTAGCCCTCGGAGGCGACGACCACGGTGACGGCCGCGCCCTCGTCCCAGCGCAGCGGCTCCAGCTGGTCCAGGGTGCCGGTGGCGGCGGCCAGCAGCACCCCGGCCAGCGGGGTGCGCAGCCGGGCCAGCACGACCTGGGTCTCCGGGTCGCCGAAGCGGGCGTTGAACTCGATCACCCGGGTGCCGCGCGAGGTGAGCGCGAGGCCCGCGTAGAGCAGGCCGGAGAACTCGGTGCCGCGGCGGCGCAGCTCGTCCACGGTCGGCTGCAGGACGGTCTCCAGGACCTCCTCGACCAGCCCGGAGGGCGCCCACGGCAGCGGGGAGTAGGCGCCCATGCCGCCGGTGTTGGGGCCCTCGTCGCCGTCCAGCGCGCGCTTGAAGTCCTGCGCGGGCTGCAGCGGGACGACGGTGGTGCCGTCGGTGATCGCGAACAGCGAGACCTCGGGGCCGTCCAGGTACTCCTCGATGACCACGCGCTCGCAGGAGGCGGCGTGGGCCAGCGCGGCCTCGCGGTCGGAGGTGACCACGACGCCCTTGCCGGCGGCCAGCCCGTCGTCCTTGACCACGTACGGGGCGCCGAAGGCGTCCAGCGCCTCGGCGGCCTCGGCGGCGGTGGTGCAGACGTAGGAGCGGGCGGTGGGGACGCCGGCCCCGGCCATCACGTCCTTGGCGAAGGCCTTGGAGCCCTCCAGCTGCGCGGCGGCGCCGGAGGGGCCGAACACCGGGATGCCGGCCGCGCGCACGGCGTCGGCGACGCCGGCGACCAGCGGGGCCTCCGGGCCGACCACCACCAGGGTGGCGTCGAGCCGCACGGCCAGCGCGGTGACCTGCGCACCGTCCAGCTGGTCGACCGGGTGGACCGTCGCCACCTGTGCGATCCCGGCATTGCCCGGGGCACAGTGCAGCTCGGTCACGGCGGGATCTTGGGACAGAGAGCGGCACAGGGCGTGTTCGCGGGCGCCGCCGCCGATGACGAGGACCTTCACGCCTGGCAGCGTAGTCGGTGGCCTGTTCAGGTCGCTCTCCGGTCCCGTCGGATCCTCCAGGAGAAGACCTCCGTACGCCGACGATGCCGGAGGATCCTCCAAGCCGGGAGGGGTCCGGTGGGCGGTGGGTGCCCGGGTCACGACCACGGGTCACCGGCCCCTCGCTCGGACGGGTGAAATCCCGCCGACCCCCGCAACCCGCTCACCTCGGGTTCCGATGGCCGAAACCGGTAACGATCAACCTCGAAGCTCCCCCATGGTCAGCCATTTGGCGGTAAGAAGTGCTGTTGGACAACCATCGGCAGACGTCACGTCAGTCGATGCGCCGCCAGAACCAGCCGCCCGCCCGCCACAGGGAGCCCCACAGGTGAGCCAGCCGGAAATGCAGCCCGAGGAGAGTGCCTGGGGCAAGGAGATCGGCGAGGAGGACCCGCCCGCCACCGCCGTGGTCCGGCGGGCCTCCACCCGCCACCGGACCGATCTGAGCACCCGCCAGTTCCCGCTCGGGGACTGGGGCGAGCCCGCCGAGCGGCTGGAGGAGCTCTACCGCTGGTCCGAGGAGCGGGCGGTCGAGGCGATCGAGTGGTACCGCCGGGACCGGGTCCGGAAGCGCCGCTGGGCGCGCCTGCTGCGGTTCGGCACGGCCGGCTTCGTGCTGGCCGGGGTCACCGCCCCGCTGGTCGACCTGGCCGGCAGCTTCGCGCACGGCACGGGCTGGGGCTACGTCGGCCTGGCGCTCGCCGCCGCCTGCCACGGCGCCGACCGGGCCTTCGGCCTGACCTCCGGCTGGATGCGGGACGTCTCCACCGGCCAGGCGCTGCAACGCCGCCTGGAGGCCTTCCAGTTCGACTGGGCGTCGGAGTGCGTGCGCGAGGTGCTCGGCCCGACCGAGGGCACCGCGGGCGAGGCCGCCGAGCGCTGCCTGGGCGTGCTGCGCCGGTTCTGCGAGGACATCTCGGACATGGTCCGCACCGAGACCGCGGAGTGGATGCTGGAGTTCCGCGCCTCGATGACCCAGCTGCCCACCCAGGCCCCCGGGAGCTGGGGCGGGCGCTCCGAGCCGGGGGTGGGCGCCCAGGTGCGGGTGCTGCCGCCGCCGGGCACCCGGCCCACGATGCCGCGCCAGCGGCCGCCGGAGGGGCCGTTGCGGTGATTGCGGGCCCGGGCGCCCGTCCGAGCTCAGGGCCTCAGGGCCTCAGGGCCTCAGGGCCTCAGGCGAAGACGATCATCGAACCCTGGGTGACGCTCCTGGTGGCCGCCGCGTACAGGCCCGACCAGGCGTGCCGCTCGCGGGCGAACGGGTGCACGTCGTCGATCGGCGGCCCGAACGGCTGCTCCAGGCCGGTCGGGCCGAGCGGCCGGGTCGGGTCCGGCGGGTTGAGCGGGTCGATGCCCAGTGCCGGCGCCACGGCCTGGAGTTCGCGCAGCAGCCCGTGGCTGGAGCCGAGCGGGCCGCCGGAGGCGAGCAGCGCGTCGTCCACCAGCGGCACCTGGAACTCGATCGGCACGTACGCGCCGGCGTGGTCGAAGTGCCAGACCAGGTGTGACTGTTCGGCGCTGCTCTCGAACATCTCCAGCAGCTGCTCGTAGTCCCCGCCGAGCGCATCGACCGGGGTGATGTCCAGGCCGGTGAGGCCCAGCAGGTAGGCGCGGCGCAGGAAGTGCAGCGAGTCGTAGTCGAAGGCGGCTATCGGCTCGACCGCGCCGCTGATGCCCGGGACGTACTCGTAGACCGGCACCTCGGGCAGCCCGCGTGAGGTCAAGACCGCGTTGTAGAGGGCGAGATCGTCCCGGAAGGGGTTGTCGGGGCTGTGGCTCAGCACGTCCACCAGCGGGACGAGCCAGAGGTCGCAGGCCATGGCCGGCAGTTCCTCTCCGGGCGGCGGGGATCGCCCGCGGGGCGGGGCGACGACGGGGGGCGGGGTCGGTACCCGGATGTCCCTTTTGCGGAGCGCCCGGTTCGACGCCCGCTCACCCTACCGGCCCGGGGCCGCGTGCGGGTCGGGCCGTCCCCGCGGAGCCTCGGGGGCCGGTTCGGGCAGCCGGCGGCCGAACCGGCCGTACGACAGCGAGCGGGGCTGCGGCACCAGGCCGAGGCCGAGTCCCAGCTCCCGGCCCAGCTCCCGGCCCAGCTCCCGGCCGACCTCGTCGCCCCGCCGGGCCCGCCCGCCGCCGGCCGCACCGGGCCCGGGGGCGGACTCCGGCACGGGCTCCGTCGCGGACGTAGTCTCCGGGGCCGGCTCCGAGGACGGCTGCGAGGCCGACGGCTCGACCGGGACGGGCGGCTGCTTCGCCTCGGTCGTCTCAGTCGTCCCGGTCGTCTCGGTGAGCAGGCCCAGAACCGTCACCGACTCCAGCGGCTGCCCGGCCAGATCGGCCAGCAGCCGGGCCGTGTACAGGTTGTACTCGCAGATGATCCGGTGCGCGCCGGCCAGGTCGTGCGCCTCGATCGCCCCGACCAGGTCCAGGTGGCGGTCCCAGCAGACCCCGGCCAGGCTGGACGTCTCCCGCAGGTAGGGGGCGGCGAACATCCAGGACTGCACCCGCAGCCAGTCCAGGTAGTCGGCGATCCGGCGGTTGCCGAGCAGCCTGGCGACCTCCTGCCAGAAGCGGCGGTCGCAGCCCACCATCACGTCCAGGTTCCCGGCCCGGGCGGCCCGGACGGCCGCGTCGGCCCGGCGGTGCAGCGAGGGCAGCCGGCTGAGGTCGGGCAGGGCCCGGCGGGTGGAGAACTGTCGGTGGAAGCTGTCGGTGAGCAGCACCCGGGACTCGAAGATCTCCAGGAAGTCGTCCCAGCACAGCTCGGGCACCGTGAAGCCGCGGTGGTGCTCGGTCCGCAGCAGCCCCTGCGCGCCGAGGTCGACCAGCGCCTCCCGGGCCGGGGTCGCGGAGACGCCGTACAGCTCGGCGATCTCCTTGACGGTGAAGTTGCGGCCGGCTGCGAGCCGGCCGGCCATCATCTCCTCGCGCAGCGCGCCGGCGATCTGCTCGCGCAGGCTGTTGCGGTGGATGACGGGGCGGGGGGTATCGCCTGCACCGTCGCCAGGCATGGGCGCGACCTCCTCGGGCGGGCCGACCGGGCCGGCCCTCACGGACCGGCGGGAACACGACGAGTGCTCATCTTCTCAAACCCGCCCGTGCCAGGTACGAACCAACCCTCCGTGGTCAGTACACCTAGCGCTGGACCGGCGCCGGAATCCCCAGCAGGCGGTCCCGCAGCACCGGGAAGTCCTCGCGCGCCCTGGCCACCTCGGCCGGGTCGAACTCCACCGTCAGCACCTCCTCCTCCGCCCCCGCCTCGGCCAGCACCCGGCCCCACGGGTCCACCACGACGCTGTGCCCGGCCTGCTCGACCCCGGCGTGCGTCCCGGCGGTGTTGCAGGCCAGCACGAACGCCTGCTCCTCCACCGCCCGCGCCCGGGCCAGCAGCGTCCAGTGCTCCCGCCGCCGGGCCGGCCACGCCGCCGGGACCACCAGCAGCTGCGCCCCGGCATCCAGCAGCGCCCGGAACAGCTCCGGGAAGCGCAGGTCGTAGCAGGTGGCCAGGCCCAGCGTGGCGAAGTCGGTCGGCGCGGTGACGATCTCCTGACCGGCGCCCATCACCACCGCCTCACCGCTGTCGAAGCCGAAGCGGTGGATCTTGCGGTAGGTGTGCACCAGCTCGCCGTCCGGGGCGAACAGCATCGACGTGTTGTAGATCGGCCCGTCCGGATCCCGCTCGACGATCGACCCTGCGTGCAGCCAGACCCCGGCGGCCCGGGCGGCGGCCGCCATCGCGTCCGAGGTGGGCCCGTCCAGCGTCTCCGCGCCGTCCGACCAGAGGTCGTACGCGAAGCCGCCGAGCGGCCACAACTCCGGCAGCACCACCAGATCGGCGCCCTGCTGCGCCCGTACCAACGCCGCCGCCCTGGCCCGCCGCTCGGCGGGCGGCTCGGCGTCGGAGACCGCGAGTTGGATCAATGAAGCGCGCACAGTACCACCGTCCACGGCAAGAGTCCTACGATCGTCACCCGAAAGCGCTGCCCAGCTGTCTCCGGGCAGCGTAACGTGCGGTTAGCGTGCGCGCCCGGAAGCCGGACCATCTCGGCCGGCCGTGACAGCGGGGCGCGGACGGGCAAGGAAGCTGACGGAGGGCCGGAGATTCCCGTGACGGACAACCAGACCGTGCAGGCTTACACCGAGGCGTGGACCCAGAGCATCGAGTCCATATCGGAGCTGGTCGCCCCCCTCCCCGAGAACTCCTGGAACCGGGCCACCGAGTGCCCCGGCTGGTCCGTCCGGGACGTCGTCTCGCACGTCATCGCCGTCGAGTCCGAGCTGCTCGGCGACCCGCGCCCGATCCACTCGCTGCCGCGTGACCTTCGCCACGTGGCCACCGAATTCGCCCGCTACGTCGAACTGCCCGTCGACAAGCGCCGCTGCCACACCGCGCTGGAGATGACCAGCGAACTGGAGTACACGATCATCCGCCGCTCCCGCGCGCTGCGGAACGCCAAGCAGACGCCCGACGAGCCGGTGCGCTGGCCCGCCGGCCCGCTCGCCAGGGACGTCCCGTACCACCAGCTACTGCGGATGCGGGCCTTCGACGTCTGGGCGCACGAGCAGGACCTGCGCCGGGCCCTGGACACCCCCGGCAACCTCGACGCCCCGGCCGCCCTGATCGCCCGGGACCTCCTGCTGGAACTGCTGCCCAAGGCCGTCGCCAACAAGGCGGGCGCTCCGGCCGGAACGACCCTGGTCCTGGACGTCACCGGCCCGGTCGAGTTCCTGCGCACCGTCCGGGTGGACTCCACCGGCCACTGCACCGTGGACGAGTCGATCAGCCTGGCCCCCGACGTCCAGCTCGCCATGGACTGGGAGACGTACCTGCGGCTCGCCTGCGGCCGCGGCCGGCCCGGCCCGGTGACCATCGAGGGCGACAAGGAGCTGGCCGAACGGGTACTGGCCAACTTCGCCGTGACCATCTGACACCCGCGGCGCACACCACCCGGCGTACACGCACCAACGCGCGCCGGGTCGGCACCACTCGTGCATCCATGCGTCAACACAGCACCAGTCACCTCACCTGTTCGGCCTCGTTGTTCCGGGCGGTCCAGCCATCACCCGGAAGAGCGAGGGGCATCCCCATGGACGACGAACAGAAGACGATGGTGCTGGTGCGGTCGAGCTTCCCGGTCACGGGGCAGCCGATCAGAGTCGTGATGATCGACGGGGAGCCGTGGTTCGCGACCAAAGACGTTTGCGCCGTGCTTGACCGCGGCAGCCCGGGCTGGGCCATCAAGATGGTCGGCCCCGACGACAAGCGAACCGTCGACATGCGCTCGGTATGGGTGAGTTCAACTCACTCATACGACGTTTCCGCAGGTGGGAATGGATCCGTCCGTGGAAATCCATTGCTGAGCCTCGTGAGTGAGGCAGGGCTCTACCTTCTCGTCATGAGGTCGAGGAAACCCAGTGCCCAGCCGTTCCAAGAATGGGTCACGAGCAACCTCCTCCCCTCCATTCGCCGCGGGGACGCCGACATCCCCACCCAGCAGCGGCGGATGGCGGAGACCCTGGCCGAGGCGATCGGGCAGCAGGTGCAGATCGTCGCGGAGATCGACCACGAGGACTGGCCCGGGCTGACCGTCCACTCGGACGGGACGGTCCACTGCCGGCACGGCGAGATGGTCCTCCACCTGCCGAGCCGGGAGGAGGACAGCGGGCCACCGTTCGGTGCGTACTTCGCCTGTCCGGGCGGGGAGCGGGTCGGCATCCGGGGCAGCCGGGTCGTCCCGGGCTGCCCGAAGCTGAAGCTGGTGGACCTGGTTCGCCTGCGGAACGCGGCAGCAGTGCAACCGACGCGACCAACGACGTCTTCGGCTCCAGCACCGGCAATGCCCCCGGAGGGCACTGTGCTCTGCGTGATCGACCGGGTCCAGCTCTACGGGCGACCTCCGGAGATCACCGAGGTTCTCCGAGGCATCGGGCTGTAGGAGCGGGAAACCCTTGTTCCGAACGAGGGTCTCCATCGTTTCCGCAGGTCGGAAACCCTACGCCCCCGCCGCCGCGACCTTCCGCCGAAGCCGCAGGATCATCGCCGTCCCCACCGCCAGCGGGACGTACTGCCAGCAGAACGCCCAGCGGAAGGCGTCGGCCGAGTAGCCGCCGGCGCCGGCCGGGGAGAGGGCGTCGAGCAGGACGCCGATGCCGAGCAGTGTGATCATCGTGCCGATGAAGCCGCCCATGTTGACGATTCCGGAGGCGGTGCCGAGGCGTTCCGCCGGGTTCCGGGAGCGGGCGTAGTCCAGGCCGACCAGGGAGGCCGGGCCGTTGCTGCCCATGACCAGGATGATCCCGACGAGCAGCCAGATCGGCGGGTGCCCGCCGGGCCAGGCCAGCACCAGGGCCCAGCCGAGGGCGGTGGCGGCGATGGCGGTGAGCACGATCGGCATCCGGGCGCGGGCCGAGGCGGAGAGCAGTCGGCCGAAGACGAAGCCGAAGGTCATGTTGCTGAGCACCAGCAGGGTCAGCATCCCGCCGGCTCCGGCCCGGGACATGCCCTGCGCCTGGACGAGGTACGGCAGGCCCCAGAGCAGGCCGAAGGCGTTGCCGGGGAACTGGGTGGTGAAGTGCACCCAGAGGCCCAGCCGGGTGCCCGGCTCCCGCCAGCAGGCGAGGACCTGCCGCCCGATCTTCGGCCGGGCCGCCGTCGGGGCCGCAGACAGGACCGCAGACGGGCCCGCCGCCTGTTCCACCGTCCGTACCGCAGCCGTCGGCGCCTCCTTGAGGAAGAGCGCGACCAGCGCGAACACCGCGACGCCGAGCACCGCGATCGCGGTGAAGGTGGGCGTCCAGCCCTCGCTGTGCAGGGCCTGGGCGAGCACCACGGTGGTGATCAGGTTGCCGCCCATGCCGGCGAGGCCGGTCAGCTGCGCCACGAACGGGTTCTTCGCGGCCGGGAACCAGCGGGCGGCGATCCGCAGCACGCTGATGAAGGTCATCGCGTCGCCGCAGCCGAGCACCGCCCGGGAGGCCAGCGCGGGGGCGAAGGAGGAGCTGAACGCGAAGGCCAGTTGGCCGGTGCTGAGCAGGACGACGCCGAGCAGCAGGACCCGGCGCGGCCCGAAGCGGTCCACCAGCAGGCCGACCGGGATCTGCATGGCCGCGTAGACCAGCACCTGGAGGATCGAGAAGGTGGAGAGCGCCGAGGCTCCGATGCCGAAGCGGTCCGCGGCGTCCAGGCCGGCCACGCCGAGGCTGGTGCGGTGGATGACGGCCAGGATGTAGACGCTGACGCCGATGGACCAGGCCAGCCAGGCCGCGCGGCCGCCGGGCGGCGACGGGGGCGCGGGAACGGGCTCGGCGGTGGATCGGGGAGCGGGGACGGACAGGGGCGGGGCTGAACGGGCGGGCTCCACGGGCATAGTGCGACCCAGATTAGTCATCCCATGATTGGACGCTCAGGGCGGGGTTCGCAGCGGTGCTCCCCGGTCTCAGCCGGCCAGCGTCCAGGACACCGACCGGGTCATGTAGCGGTCCCGGAAGCCCTCGTCCCGCACCCAGTCCGTGGTGTCCCGGACGGTCGCCGTCACGGTGGCCGTCCGGCCGGGGGCCAGGTCGAGCTGTGCGGTGTCCAGCCAGGAGCCGTCGGCGGACTGCGGCGCCACCGCGACGCCGTTCACCTTCCACTCCACCTTCAACTGCCGCGGGCCGGTCAGCGGCAGCGGCCGGACGTCGAGCCGGGGCCGCCCGGTGACCTCGCCGGGGGCCGGCAGCGGGGCGTCGGTCGGGCGGACCCTGCGGTACAGCTCCTCGACGATCGCCTCGCGCGAGGGCAGGTTGTACGTGCTGCCCAGGGTGCGCATCACGGAGTCGGGCGTGGGCCGGTAGAGGCCGTTGGCGCTGCGGTACGCCCCGACGGTCCCGGCGCCGTCCGGGGAGTCGGCGCCCAGCCAGCGCCACCACTTGGTCTGCTTCTTGCGCATGTCGTCGGCGTTGAGGGTGGAGAGGTTCGGGTAGTCGGCGTCGTCCGGGGCACTGTCGTACTCGTCGCCGAGGTCCCCCACGGTGTGCCCGATCTCGTGCTGGATGATCCGCCCGGCGTCCGGGCTGCCGCCCGCCAGGGTGGTCACTCCGGTGCCGCCGGCGCCGCCGTACTCCGTGGAGTTGGCCAGCGCGATCAGGTACTGCGGCCCGGTGCCCTCCCCCGCGTAGCGGGCGGTGGCGGCCTCGTCGGCGCAGAGCAGCCGGGCGGTGCCCTCGCACCAGAAGTGCATGCCGAGCGGGGTGGCCGGGTTGCGGCCGCGGCTCTCGGTCTCGGCTATCCCGGAAGCCGGGGAGACCACCTCGACCCGCCTTATGTTGAAGAAGCCCTGGTAGGTGCGGAAGGGCTCGATGTCCATGAGTGCGTGCCAGGCCTTGTCGGCCTGCTGCCGGAACAGGTCCTGTTCCCCTGCCGTGTAGCCGTCGCCGAGCAGGACCAGGGTGATCCGGTTGGCCGGGTCCCCGGTGCGGCGTATGTCGACGGTGGGGGCGGCGACGGGTATCCGCTGGTCGGCGCGGAGCGCGGTGTGCGGCGGCACCGCCCGGTCGGCCGGGGCCCCCGGCCCGATCACGCCGAACGGCGAGGGGCCGACCAGCTCCAGGGCGGCGGGGAGTACGGCGGTGGACACCAGCACGAAGGCGGCCAGACTCCGAACGAGACGGCCAGGGTTGCCAGGCGGCATACGGGTGCGTCCTCGGGGCTCCGGTCACCCGGCGTCGCCCGGGTGGTGGAGCGGAGACGTACCCGGACCGGCGTGTCGCCCCCACCGGCGGACGCAAATGTCACCGACCTGGCCGAACGATCCGCATCCTCCCGGCCATACGGGCCATCCAGATCATGCGTGTCATACCAACAACCTTTCCCTCTCAGCTCCTCCGGAAGTCCAGCAGCAGGTGGGTGCCCAGCCCGAAGAGCAGCCCCCAGAAGGCCGAGCCGATGCCGAACAGGCTCATCCCCGACGCACTCGCCAGGAAGGTCACCACCGCCGCGTCCCGCCCGCGCTCCGCCGCGACCGCCGCGGCCAGGCTGCCCTGCAGCGAGGCGAGCAGCGCGACCCCGGCGATCACCGCGATCAGCTCCTTCGGCAGCCCGGTGAACAGGCTCACCAGCACCCCGCCGAAGCTGCCCACCAGCACGTAGAGCAGACCCGAGGACATCCCCGCGACGTACCGGCGGCGCGGGTCCGGGTGGGCGTCGGGGCCCGAGCAGATCGCCGCCGTGATCGCCGCCAGGTTCACCCCGGGCGAGCCGAACGGCGCCATCAGCATCGACACCACACCCGTCGAGCCGATCAGCAGCCGGTCGTCCGCCCGGTAGCCGAAGGCCCGCATCACCCCGAGGCCCGGCGCGTTCTGCGAGGCCAGGGTGACGATCGTGAGCGGCAGCGCCAACCCCACCAGGGCCGCCCAGGAGAACGTCGGCACCGTCAGCACCGGTACGGTCGGCCCGCCCGAGCCCAGGTGCAGCGGCAGGCCGACGGTGAGCGCCGCCAGCACCCCGCCGACCGCCAGCGCGACCGGTACGGCGTACCGCGGCGCGAACCGCTTGGCCAGCAGGAAGGCCGCGAAGCTGCCGACCACCAGCACCGGCGCGCTGTGCACGGCGCCGAAGATCCCGGCGCCGAAGGAGAACAGGATGCCCGCCAGCATCGCGTTCACGATCCCCACCGGCACCGCCGCGATCAGCCGGCCGAACCAGCCGGTCACCCCGAACAGGGCGACCACCGCCGCGCTCACCAGGAACGCCCCGATCGCGTCCCGGTACGGGTAGTCGCCCAGGCTGGTCACCAGCAGCGCGGCTCCCGGGGTGGACCAGGCGGTGATCACCGGCGTCCGGGTCCACCAGCTCAGCGCGAAGCCGCTCACCCCGCTGCCTATCGCCACCGCCCAGATCCAGGACGCCGTGTGCGCCGCGTCCAGCCGTCCGGCGGCCGCCGCCGCGAGCACCACCACCAGCGGCCCCGAGAACGACACCGCGACACACACCAGCCCCGCCAGCAGCGCCGGCCCCGACACGTCCCGCCGCAGCGACCGGCGATCCCCACTCCCGACCGGCGGCGTCTCCGGTCGGACTGTCAGCTCATCCGTCATTCCGGCAGTATCCCGAAGCCCGTCGGAAGACTCCCGAAAAAATCTTTTGAACTCACCTGCAACCCCTCCCGGGGATGCGCGTCTTTACGGATGAAGGCACGGAGAGCGAGACCGGCAGAGCCGGGGGGCGCTTCCGCTCACGAGGAGCGGGGCCGGTCGTCTTCACCAACACACCGTCAGTCACATGACCCTGGGGAGTCACGTCATGCGCACGTCCGTTATCACCCGTTTTGCGAAGAACGACCGCGCCTTCTCCGGCCGCCGCCGCATCGCCACCCTCGCCGCCGCCACCGTCCTCGCCGGCGGCATCCAGCTCCTCGCCACCGACACCGCCTGGGCCTGCGGGGACGGCGTCGACGCCGCCGACACCGCGCCGGTCTCCCAGGAGGTCACCCAGGACAACGACTTCGACCTGCACGGCCCCGGTGCGAACTCCGCCTTCATCAGCCCCACCCCGACCACGATCACCATCGGCGGCCCCAAGGTCGAGTTCGGGGTGGAGATCGCGAACTTCAGCAAGGCCGACTTCCACAAGGCCGTTGCCGGCTTCGGGCTGTTCAACCCGAGCGGCGCCACCCCCAGGCCGTCCCAGGTCAGCGTGGACGTCATGAACCATGGCCAGTGGAAGCACCTGACCATGAAGGGCAGCTGCGACCCGGCGATCCACGCCACCGGGCTGGAGTCCCTCGCCGAGCCGCTCACGGTCGGCCACGCCCGCCGCTACCTGTTCCGGGTCTCGATCTCGGCCGACGCCCCCAAGGACGTCAAGGAGCTCCAGGTCTACGGCGGCAGCGGCAGCTTCCCGGGTGCCATGACGACGGTCAAGGTCGTCCGTCAGGCAGCCGCCGAGACCACCAAGCCGACCACCCCGGCCAAGCCCAAGCCCGCGCCGACCAAGGAGGCCGAGCCGGCCAGCGACCGGACCAAGGCCCCGGCCGCCAAGGCCGCCGAGCCCGCCAAGGCCCCCGCCGCCGCACCGGCCACCACCCCGTCCGCCGCACCGGCCACCACCGCGCCCGCCGGCACCCCCGAGCTGGCGCAGACCGGCTCCTCCTCCACCACCACCTTCCTCGCCCTGTCCTCCGCCGCGCTCCTCGCCCTCGGGGCCGGCGTCCTGATCGTCGTCCGTCGACTCCGTCCCCAGCGGTAGTCGAAGGGCGGGCACACGAAGGAGGGGCCCTCCTCCGCACGGCGGTGCGGTGGAGGGCCCCTCCTTCCGTCTCAGGCCGGACGGGCCGTCAGCCCCAGGTGATCAGGCGCTTCGGCTGCTCCAGCAGAGCGGCCACGTCGGCCAGCACCCTGGAGCCCAACTCCCCGTCCACCAGGCGGTGGTCGAAGGAGAGCGCCAGCGTGGTCACCTGGCGCGGGACGACCTTGCCCTTGTGCACCCACGGCAGTTCCCGGACCGCGCCGAAGGCCAGGATGGCGGCCTCGCCCGGGTTGAGGATCGGGGTGCCGGTGTCGACGCCGAAGACGCCGACGTTGGTGATGGTGACCGTCCCGCCCTGCATGTCGGCCGGCGAGGTCTTGCCCTGGCGGGCGGTCTCGACCAGCTCGCCGAGCGAAGTGGCCAGCCCCGTCAGGGTCTTGGACCCGGCGTCCTTGATGTTCGGGACGATCAGGCCGCGCGGGGTGGCCGCGGCGATGCCGAGGTTCACCTGGCCCTTGATGACGATCTCCTGGGCCGCCTCGTCCCACTGCGCGTTGATCTCGGGGTGCCGCTTGATCGCGGTGAGCAGCGCCTTGGCGACGATCAGCAGCGGGCTGACCCGGACGTCCCGGCCCAGCTCGCCGCTCTCCTTGAGCCGGCGGACGAACTTCATCGTGCGGGTCACGTCGACCTGGACGAACTCGGTGACGTGCGGGGCGGTGAAGGCCGAGGCCACCATCGCCTGCGCGGTCGCCTTGCGGACGCCCTTGATCGGCACCCGGACGTCGCCCGCGGTGGGCACGAGCACCGGCGCCACGACCGGCTCGGCCGCGACGGTCCCGGCCACCGGGGCCGCCGGAGCCGCCGGAGCCGCCGGAGTCGCCGGAGTCGCCGGGGCCACCGGAGCGGCCTGGGCCGCGGCGTACGCGTGCACGTCCTCGCGGGTGATCACGCCGTCCCGGCCGGTCGGGGTCACCGTGCGCAGGTCGACGCCGAGGTCCTTCGCCAGCTTGCGCACCGGCGGCTTCGCCAACGGCCGCTCCCCGGCAGGCACTTCGGCCACCGGAGCAGCCGGGACCACCGGAGCGACCGGAGCGACCGCCGCCGGGGCGGGCGCGGCCGGAGCCGGCGTCGTCGCGGCGACCTTGGTGGTCGTCCGCCGCGCCCGGCGCTGGGTGACGCCGGTGCGCGGGCCGTACCCGACCAGCACCTCGCGGCGCTCCGGCACGGCCTCCTCCTCCGCGGCCGCAGCCGGAGCCGCGGCAGGGGCCGGGGCAGCAGGGGCGGCGGGAGCCGCGGCCCCCGCCTCCCCGGCGACCGCGACGGAGATGATCACGGTGCCGACGTCGACCGTCGCGCCCTCGGGGAAGTACAGCTGCTCGACCACCCCGTTGAACGGGATGGGCAGTTCCACGGCCGCCTTGGCGGTCTCCACCTCGCAGACGACCTGCCCGTCGGTGACGGTGTCACCGGGCTTGACGTACCAGCTGAGGATCTCGGCCTCGGTGAGGCCCTCGCCCACATCGGGCATCTTGAACTCGCGGAGCGAGCGAACTTCGGTGGTCATCTTCGCTCCCCGGGATCAGTACGCGAGCGCGCGGTCGACGGCGTCGAGCACGCGGTCCAGGTCGGGGAGGAAGGCCTCCTCGACGCGGGACGGCGGGTACGGCGCGTAGTAGCCGCCGACCCGAAGGACGGGTGCCTCCAGGTGGTAGAAGCACTTCTCCGTGAGCCGGGCGGCCAGTTCGGCGCCCATGCCCAGGAAGACCGGTGCCTCGTGCACCACGACGGCCCGCCCGGTGCGCCTGACCGACTCCTCCAGGGTGGTGAAGTCCACCGGGGAGAGCGAGCGCAGGTCGACGACCTCCAGCCGGCGGCCGTCCTCCTCGGCGGCCGCGGCGGCCTCCAGGCAGACCTTGACCATCGGGCCGTACGCGATCAGCGTCGCGTCGGTGCCGGGCCGGACGACGCGGGCCTCGTGCAGGCCCAGGTCGGCGGTGTCGCCGACCTCGCCCTTGTCCCAGTAACGGCGCTTGGGCTCCAGGAAGATGACCGGGTCGTCCGACTCGATCGCCTGCCGCAGCATCCAGTGCGCGTCGTGCGCGCTGGACGGGGTGACGACGCGCAGACCGGCGGTGTGCGCGAAGTACGCCTCGTGCGACTCGCTGTGGTGCTCGACCGCGCCGATGCCGCCCGCGTACGGGATGCGGATGGTGACCGGCATCTTGACGTGGCCGAGTGCGCGGGCGTGCATCTTCGCCAGCTGGGAGACGATCTGGTCGAAGGCCGGGTAGACGAAGCCGTCGAACTGGATCTCCACCACCGGGCGGTAGCCGCGCAGCGCCAGGCCGATCGCGGTGCCGACGATGCCGGACTCGGCGAGCGGGGAGTCGATCACCCGGCCCTCGCCGAAGTCCTTCTGCAGGCCGTCGGTGATCCGGAAGACGCCACCGAGCTTGCCGATGTCCTCGCCCATGAGGAGGGTCTTCGGGTCGTTCTCCAGCGCCTTGCGCAGCGCTCCGTTCAGCGCCTTGGCGATGCTCAGCTGACCGGCCATCAGTGCTTCTCCCCCGCCTCGAAGGACGCCGCGTACTCGACGTACTCGGCCCGTTCCTCATCGACCAACGCGTGCGGCTCGCTGTACACGTGGTCGAAGATCAGGGTCGGGTCCGGGTCGGGCATGCTGCGCACGCCCTCGCGCACCCGCAGCCCCAGCTTCTCGCTCTCGGCGTCGACGGCGGCGAAGAACTCCTCGTCGGCCAGGCCCTCCTTCTCCAGGTGGGCGCGGAGCCGGGAGATCGGGTCCTTGGCCTTCCAGGCCTCGGTCTCCTCGGTGTGCCGGTAGCGGGTGGGGTCGTCGGAGGTGGTGTGGGCGCCCATCCGGTAGGTGAACGCCTCGATCAGCACCGGGCCGTTGCCGCTGCGGGCGTGATCGAGCGCCCAGCGGGTGACCGCGAGGCAGGCCAGCACGTCGTTGCCGTCGACCCGCACGCCGGGGAAGCCGAAGCCGGAGGCGCGGCGGTACAGCGGGATCTTGGTCTGGGTGGTGGTGGGCTCGGAGATCGCCCACTGGTTGTTCTGGCAGAAGAACACCACCGGCGCGTTGTAGACGGAGGCGAAGGTGAAGGCCTCGTTGACGTCGCCCTGGCTGGAGGCGCCGTCGCCGAAGTACGCGATCACCGCGTCGTCGGTGCCGTCCTTGGTGATGCCCATCGCGTACCCGGTGGCGTGCAGGGTCTGCGCACCGATCACGATGGTGTACAGGTGGAAGTTCTTCTCGTTCGGGTCCCAGCCGCCGTGGTTCACGCCGCGGAACATGCCGAGCAGGTTGAGCGGGTCGACGTCGCGGCACCAGGCCACGCCGTGCTCGCGGTAGGTGGGGAAGGCGTAGTCGCCGGTGCGCATGGCGCGTCCGGAGCCGACCTGGGCGGCTTCCTGGCCGAGCAGCGAGGCCCACAGGCCCAGCTCGCCCTGGCGCTGCAGCGCGGTGGCCTCGCCGTCGAACCGGCGCACCAGCACCAGGTCGCGGTAGAGGGAGCGCAGCTCCTCCGGAGTGGTGGTGAGGGGGTAGTCCGGGTGCTCGACCCGCTCGCCTTCCGGCGTGAGCAGCTGGACGAGCTCCGGCTGGGCGTCCGTACCCGTGGCGCGGAGGGTGTCAGGGACAGCGGGGGCCGCCTTCTTGCGAGCCCTCGCCGTGCTTTTGACGGTCACGTTCACTCCTCGGTCTGTCCGGCCGCCCGGGGTCGCCGGTGACCGGTCCGGTCACCGCCTCGCGGGGCGCGCGTGGGTGTGCGCACCTACTGCGGGGCAGGTGGTGATCCTGTTCCGACGGCGTCCCTCACGAGAACGTTACCCAGCGTCCGCCCTTGGCGCGCTTGCGCTAGGACGTCCTACTTGTTCAGGGCCTACAACCCCGAGGGTGCCGCGTTCGGGTCGTCGTCGGAAGGGTGGGGGTGACGGACGGCGTGACGCAGCTCTCAATTCGAGCGCCTTCAGGACACCAGCGCACGCTATCCGGGCGGACGCCCGTACGTAAGGGGGTTCCCGGTATCGGTTTGGGCGGGGCCTGGCCGGATCACATCTTTACGACGATGCGCGCGATAGGTCTTTCCTACGGTGATATGGGAGGCTTTGGTCGTGACTGATAACGGACAAATCCGGGTATTCCTGCTCGATGATCACGAGGTCGTCCGGAGGGGCGTGCACGACCTGCTCTCGGTCGAGGACGACATCGAGGTGGTCGGCGAGGCCGGCACCGCCGCCGAGGCGCTCACCCGGATCCCGGCGGTCCACCCCGACGTCGCGGTCCTCGACGTCCGACTGCCGGACGGCAACGGGGTCGAGGTCTGCCGCGAGATCCGGTCCCGGCTGCCGGAGATCAAGTGCCTGATGCTGACCTCGTTCTCGGACGACGAGGCGCTGTTCGACTCGATCATGGCGGGCGCCTCCGGCTACGTCCTGAAGGCGATCCGCGGCACCGACCTGATCACCGCCGTCCGCGACGTCGCGGCCGGCCGCTCGCTGCTCGACCCGGTCGCCACCAGCCGGGTGCTCGCCCGGCTGCGCGACGGCGGCGAGAAGGAGGACGAGCGGCTGTCCCAACTCACCAAGCAGGAGCGGCGGATCCTCGATCTGATCGGCGAGGGGATGACCAACCGCCAGATCGGCAACGAGTTGCACCTGGCCGAGAAGACGGTGAAGAACTACGTCTCCAGCCTGCTCGCCAAGATGGGCATGGAGCGACGCACCCAAGCGGCCGCCTTCGTGGCGCGACACCAGGCCGATCACCAGTACTGACCGGGCAGTTTCACAGACCTGACGGTTTGTCAAGGACCCCCGCCAGGGGGCCATAACCTCTGGCTGTGACTTTCAGCCAGACCCTCGCCTGCGCCCCGGCCCGCCCCGACCTCTCCGCACCACCGATAGGGACCCTCAGCCCGCCCGTCCCGCACAACGCTCTCACCGAGGTCCTGGCCCGCTACCGGGTGGGGCGCCTGCTGACCGCCGAACCGGTCGCCGAAGGCCTGCTGAACCGGGGGTACCGGGTCACCACCGAGGCCGGCGAGTACTTCCTGAAGTGCTACGTCGACACCGCCACCGCCAGCCGTCCGAAGATCCTCGCCCACCACCGCGCGATGGCCGCGCTGAACACCCTCGGACTGCCCGTCGCACCCCCGCTGGCCTGCGCCGGACGCTCGGGCACGGTGGCCTCCTGGAGCGGCCGGATGTTCGCCCTCTTCCCCTGGGTCGACGGCCGGCACCGGCACGGCACCGAGCTCGACCCGTCGCAGTGCGAGGCGCTCGGCGCGCTGCTCGGCCGACTGCACGGCGCGCTCGACGACGTCTGCGCCCCCTTCGAACAGCCCGCCGGCTACCTCAGCGCCGACCCCGCCGACAGCGCCGGACTCGCCCGCGACCTGCGGCGCAGCGCCCGCGAGCACCGCCCGTACGGCGAACTCGACGCACTCGTCGAGCAACGGCTCACGGAACGGCTGGAACTGCTCGCCGACCACGCCCACCGCCGCCCCGCCCCGCAGGCCGCCCCGCCCACCGGCTGGACCCACGGCGACTTCCACGGCCTCAACCTGCTGTACGGCGAGGGCCCGGAGGACGGCCGGGTCGCGGCCGTCCTGGACTGGGACAAGCTCGGCCCGCAGCCGCGCGCCGAGGAGGCCGTCCGCGCCGCCACGCTGCTCTTCAACGACCGGGTGTCCGGCACCCTCGACCTGGTCCGGGTGCGCCGCTACTCCCAGGCCTACCGGGCCTGCGGCGCAGCCACCGCCGAGCACCTGGCCGCCGCCGCCCACCGGGTCTGGTGGGAGCGGCTGAACGACTTCTGGATGCTGCAGTGGCGCTACCAGCGGGCCGACCACCGGGCCGACCCGCTCTACCCCGCCTCGGCGGGCCAGTTGGCGTGGTGGTGCCAGGAGTACGAGCAGGTCCTGGACGCCTTCGCCAACTGACCGCGCCGCCGGCCGACCGCGTCAGGTCCCGGCGGGCAGCGTCCCCGTCGGCTTCGGGTCCGGCTTCGGCGGCGGGTTGGTGGGCGTGCTGCCCCCGCCGCCCGAGGTCGGCGTCGACCCGCCCGTCGACCCGCCCGTCGGGGTCGCCGACGCGCTGCCCGTCTGCGTGTGGGTGGCGCTCGCCGTCGGCGTCGGGGTCGGCGTGTGCTTGCTCGAACTCGGCGACGGCGACAGGTTGTTGCCGGTGTTCCCGCTGTTGTTCCCGCTGTTGCCGGTTTCGGTCGGCTGCTGCGGCTTCTTACTGCCGGAGACCGTCGCCGGCGGGCTGGGCAGGCCGCTCTGCGAGGGCGCCGTCGTCTCGGTCGTGCTGACCACCGGGGCGGGCGTCGGGGGCACGACGTGGTCCTTGTTGCCGCCGTCGCCGCTGAGCGCGAACGCGATCCCGGCACCGGCCGCGACCAGCACCGCGATCCCGCCGGCCACCCAGGCCCACGGCCCGCGCCGCCGGCCGTGGTCGTGGTCGTGGTCGTGGTCGTCCCCGTCACCGCCGTCGCCGCCACCGCCGTACGGGCCGCCGGACGCCGGGTAGGGCGTGAAGGGGGTGTGCGGGCCGCCCGTCGAGTAGGGCAGCACGGAGGTCTGGTCGCTCGCCCCGACGGCACCGAAGGCGGCGGTGGCCGCCGTCTGGTCCGGCCGGAGCACCTGGGTGGCGCCGCTGTCGCCCGGGACGCCGGCCCAGCCCGCCCCGCCCGCGCCGTGCATCTCGCGCAGCGCGTGCTGCACGTGGGCGCGGAACTCGTCGGCGTCCTGGAAGCGGTCGTCCGGGTTCTTGGCGAGCGAGCGCAGCACCAGCGGGTCGAGGCCGACCGGCACCCGGCTGTTGGCCTGCGAGGGCGGCACCGGCGGGTCCTGGACGTGCTGGTAGACCACCGAGAGCGGGGTGTCGCCGGTGAACGGCGGGCGCAGCGTGAGCAGTTCGTAGAGCATGCAGCCGGCCGCGTACAGGTCGGAGCGGTGGTCGACCGGCTTGCCGAGCGCCTGCTCGGGCGAGAGGTACTGCGGGGTGCCCATGACCATGCCGGTCTGGGTCATCGTGGTGGCTCCGCCGGTCAGCGCGCGGGCGATGCCGAAGTCCATCACCTTGACCGCGCCGGTGGTCGTGATGATCACGTTGGCGGGCTTGATGTCGCGGTGGACGATGCCGTTCCGGTGACTGTAGGCGAGCGCCTCCAGCACCCCGGCGATGATGATCAGCGCCTGGTCGACCGGCGGCGCCTCCTCGTCCGCCAGCAGCTCGCGGACGGTCCGGCCCTCGACCAGCTCCATCACGATGTACGGCGTGGACTCGTCCCCGACGTACTCCTCGCCGGTGTCGTAGACCGAGACGATCGAGTGGTGGTTGAGGGCCGCGACGGCGTGTGCCTCGCGGGTGAACCGCAGCCGGGCGACGTCGTCCTGGGCCAGCTCGCCACGCAGCAGCTTGACCGCGACGGTGCGGCCCAGCCGCACGTCCTCGGCCGCGAACACCTCGGCCATGCCGCCGCGGCCGAGCCGGTGGGTCAGCCGGTAGCGGCCGTCGCCGACGGTGCTCAGCGGCGCGGCGGTGCCGCGGCCGGGGGTGTGCGGGCCACCGGCCCCGGTGAACGGCGGCAGCCCCGAGGTCGCGGCCTGGCTGCCGGGCTCGGGGATCCTCGGCGTTCCGCCGGTCCGGCCGGCCGCTCGGGCACCCGCGTCGTCGTCCGGCTGCTGCGTCTGTGCCATCGCTCCTCGCCCCGGGCGTTCGCTCGGATCGCGGTGCCCTGTCGCTTACGTATCCCCGAACGCTACCGCTTCCCGGACGCGACCGTGGCACCCGCGAACCGGCCGGAAGCCGTCAGAGCAGGCCGTTCCGGTCGGCCGGGAGGTCCAGTACCAGCACGTCGGCGGGGCGCTCGCCGCCGGCGTGGCTGTACTTGCCGCTGGTCTTCTTGTCCGCGTTGTTGACCACGATCGCGATGATGATTCCGGCCAGCACCAGCACGCCGATGATGATCCCGACCACGACCACCGCGGTCGAACAGCCGCCGCCGCTGGGCGCCTTCGGCTGCTGGTACGGCGGCATCGGCTGCGGCATCGGCTGCTGCGGCCCCCCTTGCTGGAGGAACTGCGGGTGCGGCGTGTGCGGGGCCTGCGGACGCGGCGTCTGGTAGGCCGGCGGCGGGGTCTGGTACTGCGGCTGCCCGCCCTGCTGCAGGTACTGCGGCTGCGGCGTGTGCGGGGCCGGCGGCGGCGTCCGGTAGGCCGGCGGCGGGGTCTGGTACTGCGGCTGCCCGCCCTGCTGCAGGTACTGCGGCTGCGGCGTGTGCGGGGCCTGCTGAGCCGGCGGGGCGGCGTGCACCGAGCGCGGGCCCTCGTTGATCACCAGCGGGGTGCTGGCCTGGAGCTTGTGCCCGTTGCCGCCGCCCTTGGCGGCCTCGATCAGCCGCTCCGCCTCGTCCCGCATCGCCGCCGCGCTCTGGAACCGGTGCGCCGGGTCCTTGCGCAGCGCCTGGGCGACGAAGGCGTCGACCTCGGGGGTGATCGAGCGGTTGACCGTGGAGGGCGCCGGCGGCTCCTCCTGGACGTGCTTGTAGGCGATCGAGAACGCCGAGTCGCCGTCGAAGACGAGCTGGCCGGTGAGCATCTCGAAGAGCATCACGCCGACCGAGTAGAGGTCGGAGCGGGCGTCCACCGGCTTGCCGAGCGCCTGCTCGGGCGAGAGGTACTGCGGGGTGCCGACCACCATGCCGGTCTGCGTCATCGACGTGACGCCGGATTCCAGCGCGCGGGCGATGCCGAAGTCCATGACCTTGACATTGCCCTTGCGGTCGAACATGACGTTGCCGGGCTTGATGTCGCGGTGCACCAGGCCCATGTCGTGCGAGGCCTCCAGCGCGTTCAGCACGCCGACGGTGACCCGCAGGGCCGCCTCGGTCGGCATCGCGCCGTACTGGCCGATCGCCTCGTTGATCGCCTCGCGCAGGCCCTGCCCGTCGATCAGCTGCATGACGATGTACGGCGTGCTGGAGCCGTCCGGCGCGATGTCCTCGCCGCTGTCGTACACCGTGACGATGTTCGGGTGCTCCAGCCGGGCCACCGCCTGGGCCTCGCGGCGGAACCGCTCCTTGAACGAGTCGTCCCGGCCCAGCTCGCTGTGCATGCTCTTCAGCGCGACCTGCCGGTCCAGCACGCTGTCGTAGGCGAGGTGCACGGACGCCATGCCGCCCTCACCCAGCAGCCGCTGCAGCACATAGCGGCCGTTGCCCAGGGAGAAGCCCTCGACCGCCGCGTTGCCGTGCTCGCTCATGGTCCTCTGCTCCCCCTCGGCGCGGCCGTGCTGCCGCCACCGTGACGTTCGGTCTCGTCCGTGCGTGGTGGGCCCGGCCCGCGGGCCTGGCGGACCCCTGTCGCGGCGGCTCGACCGGCCTGCGACAGGGGTCAGGGTATCGGCTCGCGCCGACGGTGATCGGCCCAGGGCCGATCCTGGGCCCGGGCCGTCGGCACCGGATCCCGGCGGCGCGGCCCGGGGGCGGATCGTCGTGGTACGTCCGGTCGGGCGCCCGCCCGTCCCCGCCTGGCGGGTGCCGGCTCAGGGCCGGTCCTCGACAGACCCTAGAGGTACGGGCCGGAGCGGATTCCGCGGCCCTGGCCGGGCTCGTCCTCGTCCTGGTCGCCGCCGTGCAGGCCGGGCGGCAGCGCCCGCCGCATCTGCTCCAGCTGGGCCCGCGCCGCCATCTGCTGGGCGAACAGCGCGGTCTGGATGCCGTGGAACAGCCCCTCCAGCCAGCCGACCAGCTGGGCCTGGGCGATCCGCAGCTCGGCCTCGGTCGGAATGGTGTCCTCGGTGAACGGCAGCGAGAGCCGCTCCAGCTCGGCGACCAGCTCCGGCGCCAGGCCGAGTTCGAGTTCCTTGATCGAGCTCGCGTGGATGTCCTTCAGCCGCACCCGGCTCGCCTCGTCGAGGGGCGCCGCCCGGACCTCCTCCAGCAGCTGCTTGATCATGCTGCCGATGCGCATGACCTTGGCGGGCTGCTCGACCATCTCGGTCACCGGGAGCTCACGCGGCGCGTCGACCTCGTCGTCCCCGTCACCCATCGGACCGGCGAAGCCCTGGCCCACGGGCAGCCCGTCCGGTCCGACGATCAGCACCTTCTGGCCGTCGTGCGACTGCCCGCCGGCGGCCTGGTACGGCTCCTGCGACGAGCGCTCGTTCATCGGATTCGTCATGAACAACATTCTCTCTCACTGGGGTTGGTCGGGCGGAAGCCCCCGTTCGTCCCGCCGGCCTGCGCCACCCGTGACGAAGGTACGCCTCCGCGCGCGGCGCGGGAATCCGTACGGGTACTCAGATCCCGCGCCCCGCGGACCGCCCGCCCGCCGGCGGTCGCCCGCACCGCTCCCGGCCGGTACGGCCCCACAACCCGCACCGAACCTCCACTCCCGCACCGTGCCCGCCCGCCCCACCGGGCACCGTCCGCGGCTCAGCCCTTCCGCAGCCGCAGGCCCACCAGCCCCAGGCCGCAGCCGATCAGCCCCAGGCCGACGCCCAGCGGCAGCTGGGTCGTGGAGGCGTCCTGCCAGCGGGCGGGGAGGACCAGGGGCACGGCGGCCGCTGCGACGGCGTCCGGGGCGACGCCGACGGCGACGGCGTCACCGGCGGCCGCCGGATCCGGGGCGGACGGGTCGGCCTGCGGCTGGTCGGCCTCGACGCTCTGGTCCGCGGCCTGCTCGGGAGGCTGGTCAGGAGCCTGCTCGGGGGCCTGGTCGACGGCCTGGTCGGGGGCCTGCTCCACGGCGGCGTCGGAGCGCTCCGGCAGCGACGCCGGGCGGTGCCGGTGGGGCTGCGGGAAGTCGCCGTCCGCGTACGGGCGGGGCACCGGGTGCCGCGGCGGCGCGGCCGCGGGTGCGTGCACGGCCGAGGAGGTCGCGGCCGTCGGCCCCGCCCCGGGCTCGACACCCGCCGCGTCGCTCGCCTCCGCACTCGCCCCGGCACTCGGCGTGGCGGACGCGCCCGCCCCCGCCGGAGCAGCGGACGACGGGACCGAGGACGGCGCGGTCGGCGCGGTCGGCGCGGGGGAAGGCGGCGGAGACACCCCCGCCGAGGGCCCCGGCAGCGCCGCCGCCGCCGTCGCGGCGGCCAGCGGGAGCGTGAGCCCCAGCACTGCCGCCGCGAACAGCCGCTGGGCGCGGCCCCCGGCCGGGCGGCATCGGGTGCAACGGCGGTGCGGCGCCGCGGGCAGCGGTCCGAGGAGTGCGTGCGGTGATGCGGCCACGGTCGGAGTCCTTCCGACGGCCGACCTCGCCCGGGGGCGGGGTCGGCGGCGGGACAGCTCCGGATCAGCCTCGCACGATCCGACAATCCAGTCATTTCGGACACCGCCACACCGGTCACAGGCGGCCGCCGAGGCCGCCGGCTCAGGCCGTCAGCACGACCTTCCCGACCTGCTCCCCGGCCTCCAGCACCCGGTGCCCCTCGCCCGCGTCGGTCAGCGGCAGCACCCGGTCCACCACCGGCTTCACCACCCCGGACTCCACCAGCGGCCACACGTGCTCCCGCACCGCCGCCACGATCGCCGCCTTCTCCGCGAGCGGCCGCCCGCGCAGATTGGTGGCGATCACCGCGGCGCGCTTGCGCAGCAGCGCGTTGAGGTCGAGCTCGCCCTTCACCCCGCCCTGCAGCCCGATGATCACCAGCCGCCCGTTGACCGCCAGCGCGTCCACGTTCCGCTGCAGGTACTTGGCGCCCATGATGTCCAGGATCACGTCCGCCCCGGCCCCGCCGGTGGCCTCCTTGAGCGCCTCGACGAAGTCCTGCTGCCGGTAGTCGATCGTGATGTCCGCGCCCAGCTCGGTGCACCTGGCGAGCTTCTCGGCACTGCCCGCGGTGACCGCGACCCGCGCCCCGACGGCCTTGGCCAGCTGGATCGCCATGGTCCCGATGCCGCTCGCGCCGCCGTGCAGCAGCACGGTCTCGCCGGGCCGCAGGTGCGCGGTGAGGAAGACGTTGGACCACACCGTGCAGGCGACCTCCGGCAGCGCCGCGGCCTGCTCGAAGGACAGCCCCTTGGGCACCGGCAGCAACTGCCCGGTCGGCACCGCGACCAGCTGCGCATAGCCGCCGCCGGCCAGCAGGGCGCACACCTCGTCGCCGACCGCCCAGCCGGACACGGCCGGCCCGAGGGCGACGATCCGCCCGGCGCACTCCAGCCCCGGGTACGGCGAGGAGCCGGGCGGCGGGTTGTAGAAGCCCTGCCGCTGGAGCAGGTCGGCACGGTTGACGGCGGTGGCCGCCACCTCCACCAGGACCTCGCCCTCGCCGGGCACCGGGTCGGGCACCTCGGCCCACACCAGTGCCTCGGGGCCGCCGGGTACGGGAATCGTCATCGCATGCATGGCTCCGAACCTACTGCCCGTCAGGGCGGTTCGAGCGGCAGGGCCCGCGTCAGCCGGTCGACTTGATGACGATCACCCGGTCGGTGAGCTGCAGCACGGCGGCCTCCGGCTCGGTGTAGTTGAGCACCCGTCGGCCCCGGACCACGGCGACCACCAGGTCCTCGCAGGCGCGCGGGCTGTGCCCGGCCTCGGCCCGGGTGACCGGGCGTTCCACCACGTCCAGCCCGTTCCCGTAGGTCAGCAGGTCCTCCATCACCGCCCCCGCGTGCGGGCTGAGCATCGACAGCCCGAGCAGCCGCCCGGCCGAACTGGAGCTGGTGACCACGACGTCGGCGCCGCTCTGCCGCAGCAGCGGAGCGTTCTCGTCCTCCCGCACGGCGGCGACCACGGTGGCGGTGATGATCAGGAACACCACGCGCAGCGGGGTGATCAGGAAGATGTTGCCGAGCCGGGCGCTGTCGCTGTACGGGGTGATGTCCCCGTACCCGGTGGTGGAGAGCGTCACGGTGGCGTAGTACGCCGCGTCCAGGAGGCTGAGCCCACCCCCGGCGTTGTCGTTGTAGCCGTCCCGGTCGAGGTAGACGATCAGCGTGGTGGCGGCCAGGACGGCGAGCGCCAGCAGCAGCCGCGAGCCGACCTGGCGCACGGCGGGCTCGGCCCGGCGGGCGGGCAGCACGATCCCGGCGTCCGCCCACGGCTCGGTCCCCGGCGCGACGGTGCGTCGCAGCCGACTCATGCTCCACCGCTCCACCGCTCCCCCGGCTGCCCGGTCACGGCAGCTCCAGCAGCTCGACCGTCTCCCCCGGTGCCACCCCGCCGGGCGGGACCACGGCCAGCGCCTCGGCCCGGGCGAGTCCGCGCAGCATCGCGGGTCCGTCGAAGGCGAGCGGGACGACGCCCGCGGCCGTCCGCCGGACGGGCTGCAGCCGGGTGTCCGCCGGGTGCCCGGGCAGTGCCGCCGCGGCGGGTGCGAGGGCGGGGGCGCCGACGGTCCGTCCGCTGCGGGCGTGCAGCAGCGGCAGGGCGAGCGTGACCGTCCCGGCGACGGCGGCCAGCGGGTTGCCCGGCAGGCCGACCAGGTGGCGCCCGCCGGGGATTTCGGCCAGCAGCATGGGGTGCCCGGGCCGGACGGCGACGCCGTCCACGACCAGCCGGGCACCGGCCTCGGCGAGCGCCCGGTGCAGGAAGTCGACCGGCCCGGCGGCCGTTCCACCGGTGGTGACCACGACGTCGGCGGTGGAGTGTCGCAGCGCGTCCCGGAGCAGCCCGAAGTCGTCGCGGACGTACCGCACTTCGGCGACCTCGGCGCCGGCGGCCCGCAGCCAGGGCGGCAGCAGCGGCCCGAGCGCGTCCCGCACCAGGCCCGGTCCGGGGATCCCGGCAGCCAGCAACTCATCGCCCAGGACGAGCAGTTGGACGACCGGGCGGCGGTGGACCAGCAGCCGGTCGTGACCGCAGGCGGCGGCCAGGCCGAGCACGGCCGGCCCGACCGGGACGCCCGCCGGCAGCAACTCCTCGCCCCGGCGGCACTCCTGGCCGCGTGGACGGACGTCCTGGCCGGTGGTCAGCGGGCACGGTCCGCGGTCGTGCAGCAGCGTGCCGTCCGCCCGCCCGTGCTCGCGGCGCAGTACGGCGGTGGCACCGGGCGGCAGTTGGGCACCGGTGGCGATCTCCACGGCGGTGCCGTCGGCCAGCGGCGCCGGCGCGGCCGGTCCGGCCAGCAGCCGCCCGCTGACCCGCCACGGGCCGGGCCCGGCGACCGCCCAGCCGTCCATCGCGGAGGTGTCGAAGGCGGGCAGGTCGGTCAGCGCGCCGAGCGGCTCGGCGAGGGTGTGGCCCAGTGCCTCGGCCGGCGGCAGCTCGACCCCGGGCAGCGGGCGCAGCCCGGCCCGGCGCGCGGCCTCGCGGGCCCGGGGCCAGCTCAGCAAGCCGGGGCCGGTCGGCGGGGCGGCCACGGTGGTCTGCCCGACCGCGCTCACCGCTCGCCCGGCTGCTGCTGCGCGTCCGCAGCGGCCGGCCCGCCGGCGCCCCACCTCTCGGCGAGTGCCTCGGTCCGTCGGGCGGCCTCGGCGACGGCCTGCGCACCGCCGCCCCGCTGGGCGGCCGCGTAGCCGATCAGGAAGGCGGTCAGCGGCGCGGCCGGCCGGGCCACTCCGTGCGCGACCACCCGGGCCATGTCGAGCAGACCTCGGACGTCCACGTCCAGGTCGATGCCCAGGTCGGCCTTGACCTCGGTGATCCAGTCATCCAGCGTGCGCTCCATGCGCCCATGCTGCCTGATCGGCGGTTTCCCGGGGGTGTTCACCCCGTGTGCGGGGCGCGTCGTTTCCCTCACAGCCCGGTGCCGGGCACAGTGAGGTTCAACCCCGGTCGCGCTCCCTGGCCTGCTCCAGGTCCTCCCAGGTGTCGCAGTCGTACGCGACGTTGTCGGTGTCGGCGACCAGCAGCCGGGCCAGGCCGCCGACCAGGCGGCGCAGCGGCTGGCTCGCCGGGTCGCCGAGGACGGCGAGCGCGGCGCGCAGCGGGGCGGTGCGGTACGCGGCGGCGAGCGGCTGGTCGCGCCCGCCGGCGTCGACCAGTACGGCGGCATCGACGGCCGGCCCGGCGTCGTCCAGGGCGGCGGCCAGCCGTTCCACCGTCCGCCGGTCCAGGAACGGCAGGTCGGCGGCGAGCAGCAGCACGGTGTCCGCGGTGACCAGGTCGAGGCCGGCGGCGACGGCGGCGACCGGCCCGCCGCCGGGCGGCTGCTCCCTGGTCCAGCGGACGCCGGTGTGCCCGGTCGGCCGGGCCGGGCCGACCACGACGGTGGTGCGGGCTCCGGTGCAGGCGGCGAGCACCCGGTCGAGCAGGGTGGTCTCGCCGACGGTCAGCCCGGGTTTGTCGGCCCCGCCGAGGCGCCGCGCGGCCCCGCCGGCCGGGACGATCACGTCGTACGGCGTCATGGGGCCAGTATCCGCCCGGCCGTGCCGAGCTTTACTCGGCCGGGTCGTCGTCCTCGACGATCTCCGCGTCGATGATCCCGTCCTCCGCCGTGGCCCGGGCGGTGTCGGCCGCCGCGCGGGCGGTGTTGGCCGCCGCGCCCAGCTCCAGGATGACCGGCAGCGTCAGCTCCCCGTACCGCTCGTTCACGGCCGTGACCAGGGCTTCCGGGTCGTCCGGGTGCTCGGCCAGCAGCCGGTCGAAGTCCCGCAGGTACTCGCCGGTGAAGGCGAGCACCTGGGCGGCGTCGTCGCCGTGGTCGGGGGCCCGGTGCCCGGCGATCACCCGGTCCACGCCGAGGTCGGCGATCCGGCCGAGGTTGTGCCCCCAGGTGGCGCGCTGGGCCGGGGTGGTGTCGGCGGTCCAGACGTGGGTGCCGTTGTAGGCGAAGTCCCCGGCGATCACGGTGCGGATGCTCGGCACGTGGACGACCGTGGAGTTCTCGCAGTCGCCCTGGCCGAGCAGCAGGACGGGGATCACCTGGCCGTCCAGCATCAGCGGCTGGGGCAGCAGCGGGGCGGGGATCAGCGGGTGGTCCGGGATGTCGTCGCCGTACACCGGCTTCCACTGCGCGACCTTGGCGGCGGCGGTACGCTCGATGCCCTCGATGACCGCCGGCGCGGCCAGCAGCTGCGCGTCCGGGAAGAGCTTCAGCACCTCCTCGGCGCCGAAGTAGTGGTCCGGGTGATGGTGGGTGACCACGATGGCGAGCAGCCGGCGGCCCTTGCCCGCGACCCACTCGGCCAGTTCCCGCCCGGCGCTGCGGGTCAGCTGGGCGTCGACCAGGATGGCGGTCCGCTCGCCCAGGATCAGCGCGGAGGTGGCGAAGACGGCCGACTCGGGGCCGGTGAACACGGCGACCTCCAGCGGCCGGGCCGGGCGCTCGGCGTCCGGGAACGGGGCGGCTCCGGCGTCCGCACGCTCTGCGCCGGCGCTCTCCTCGGGCGGGGACGACTTCACGGGCTGCTCCCTCTGGTCGGCGATCGGATCTCCTGCGCCCTACAGCATGGGAGCAGCGGTGCCCGATCGCACGGAAGGCGCGCCCGGCGGGGCGCGCCTTCGGACTCACGTCACACCGCGGCTCGGCGGCAGGCTGTCAGCGCTTCGCGCCGCGCAGCCGGGCCAGCCGGGCCAGCCGGTCGGCCAGACCCCAGGAGGTGACCCGCCAGAGCGCCTCGACCACGATGTTGCGGCTCATCTTGGAGGCGCCCAGCTCGCGCTCGACGAAGGTGATCGGCACCTCGGCGACCTTGAAGCCCGCCTTCACGGTGCGCCAGGCCAGGTCGACCTGGAAGCAGTACCCGGCGGAGGCGACCTCGTCCATGCCCAGGCCGAGCAGGGTCTCCTTGCGGAACGCGCGGTAGCCGCCGGTGACGTCCCTGATCGGCACGCCCAGCATCAGCCGGGAGTAGGTCGAGCCGCCGCGGGAGAGCAGCAGTCGCGACTTCGGCCAGTTCACGACCCGGCCGCCGGGCACCCAGCGCGAGCCCAGCACCAGGTCGGCGCCGCGCAGCGCGCCCAGCAGCCGGTCCAGCTCCTCGGGCTGGTGCGAGCCGTCCGCGTCCATCTCGACCAGGACGTCGTAGCCGTTGTCGATGCCCCAGCGGAAGCCCGCGAGGTAGGCGGCGCCCAGGCCTTCCTTGCCCTTGCGGTGCATGACGTGCACGTTCGGGTCCTCGACGGCCAGCTTGTCGGCCAGCTCGCCGGTGCCGTCGGGGCTGTTGTCGTCGGCGACCAGCACGTGGGCCTCGGGCACCGCGGCGCGGACCCGGCCGACGATCCGCTCGACGTTCTCCGCCTCGTTGTAGGTCGGGATGATCACGAGGACCCTGCCGAGATCAGCAAAACTCTGCTGGTTCACGGTCACGTACACCTCTCGGCCGATGGCGGGGAATCTCAGAACACCGTCGCCCGCACTCGGAACGCGGCTCCACCGGCAGCCCTCCGACGGGGTGACCACGGTGGAGAACTGCGCACAGGGCGGACACTTCTGCGTCCTGGCATCCTACTACCGCGCCCGGGAACCACCGGTCCGCCCATGGCACTCCCACCGGATGCCCACCGTTTCCCCGTGTGTGACGCCGTTCGGCTAGGGTCGATGCCCTTGCCTGTGCCCGGACCGCCAGCACCGCCGGGCCCGCCCCCGGCGATCCGGCACACCCGCCCAGTCAGCGAAGGAGTAGGACCGCGCGCATGGACAGGCTCGTCAACACCGTCCGCCCGTACGCCTGGGGGTCGCTCACGGCCCTGCCCGAGCTGCTCGGACAGCAGCCGACCGGTGAACCGCAGGCCGAACTGTGGATGGGCGCCCACCCGGGCGACCCGTCCCGCGCCGACCGCGGGGACGGCCCGCGCCGACTGGACGACCTGATCGCGGCCGACCCCGAGGGCGAACTGGGCGCCCCGTCGGTGGCCAGGTTCGGCCCGGCCCTGCCGTTCCTGTTCAAGGTCCTCACCGCGGGCATCCCGCTGTCGATCCAGGCCCACCCCACGCTCGACCAGGCCCGGGCCGGCTTCGCCGCCGAGAACGCCCTCGGCATCCCGCTGGACGCCCCCGAGCGCAGCTACCGGGACGCCAACCACAAGCCCGAGATGGTCTGCGCGCTGGGCGAGTTCGAGGGGCTCTGCGGCTTCCGCCGGCCCGCCGAGGCGGCCGAGCTGATGGCCCGGCTCGGGCTGCCCGAGCTGGACCCGCTGATCGACCTGCTGGGCGTCGAGGACGAGACCGAGGCGCTGCGCGGCACCCTGGCCGCCATCCTCACCATGGACGACGAGACCGCCCGGAAGACCATCGGGGAGACCGCCGCGGCGCTGGCGGAGCACGACACCGGCGATCCGGACTGGTACTACGCCCCGTACGCCCGGATCGCCAAGGACTTCCCGGACGACCGCGGCGTGATCGCCGGCATGCTGCTCAACCACTTCCGGCTGCGGGCCGGCGAGGCGCTGTACCTGGGCGCCGGGGTGCCGCACGCCTACCTGTCCGGCGTCTGCGTCGAGCTGCAGGCCAACTCCGACAACGTGCTGCGGGCCGGCCTCACCCCGAAGCACATCGACGTGCCGGAGCTGCTGAAGGTCGTGGTCTTCGAGGCCGGCTCCCCCGAGCTGGTGGCCCCCGTGCGGGTCGAGGCCACTCCGGGCGAGGAGCTCTACCCCGTCCCGATCGACGAGTTCCGGCTGTCCCGCTTCGCGCTGGACGGCGTCGAGCGCGAGATCGACGGCCGCACTCCGCAGATCCTGCTCTGCACGGAGGGCGCCGCCCGGCTGACCGCCGCCGACGGCACCGTCCTGGACCTCGCCCGCGGCCAGTCCGCCTTCCTCCCCGCCACCGGCGCTCCGACCCGCCTCTCCGGCACCGGCACCACGCTCTTCCGCGCCACCGTCACCGTCTGACCCGCGGCCGGGGCCCGGCCTGACCAGCACTCAGGCCGCGCAGGGCGGGCCGTAATTCGGTTGACCCCGCCACGGTTCGCGACTGCACTGTGGCGGGGCACCGCGGTCCGTGGTGCCGTGATCCAGGGGAGGCTGCGGCAGCAATGGAAATCCGTCCGACGACCGATCAGGACCGGGATGTCTTCGTCGACACCCTCCACGCCGCGTTCGGGCTCTTCCCGGGGACGCCGAACGAGGACGGCGGCGGGGTCTGGTGGGCGGCGACCGAGCTGGACCGCAGCCTGCTCGCCGTCACGGCGGACGGACGGCCCGTCGGCACCGCCAGCGCGCACTCCCTCGAACTCACCCTGCCCGGTGAGGTCGTCGTCCCGGCCGCCGCGGTGAGCAACGTCGGCGTCCTGCCCTCGCACCGGCGCCAGGGCGTGCTCAGCGCGATGAAGCGGCACCAGCTCACCGAGCTGCGGGCCCGCGGCGAGTTCCTCTCCGTCCTGCTGGCCTCCGAGGCCGGGATCTACGGCAGGTTCGGCTACGGACCGGCGACGTACACCCAGCGGCTGACGGTGCAGCGCCACCAGGCCGGCCTCGCCCTCCCCCGGGCGCACGGAGCGGCCGACGCCCGGGCGACCGGCTCGGTCGAGGTGCTGAAGCGTGCCGACTGCGGCGAGATCCTGGAGGAGGTCTACGACCGGTACCGCCGCGCCCAGCCCGGCGCGCTGTCCCGGCCGCGCCGCTGGTGGGCCCTGGGTGCGGGGCAGCCCCCGGTCGCCCCGGCGCCGCGCTACATCGCCGTCCACCGGGACGCGGACGGCGTCCCGGACGGGTACGCCTGCTACTCGCGCGCCGACGACACCCTGACGGTCGACGAGATCATCGCCGTCGACGACACGGTCCACACCGCCCTGGCCCGGTTCGCGCTCGGCCACGACCTGGTCACCCAGATCGTCTTCAAGCACTTCCCGCCCGAGCACCCGCTGCGCTGGCAGTTCGAGGACTTCCACGCCGGCTCACTGAGCAACCACGGCGACTGGCTCTGGGTGCGGCTGCTGGACGTCCCACGCGCCCTCACCACGCGCGGCTGGCTCACCGACGGCGAGCTCGTCCTCGACGTCGACGACCCGTTCCTCGGCGAGCACGGCCGCCACCTGCTGACCGTCCGGGACGGCAAGGCCGAGTGCGTCCCGACGGACCGGGAGCCCGACCTGTCCCTGGACGTGCGCGACCTGGGCGCGGTCTACCTCGGCGGCACCGCCCCGAGCACCCTCGTGCGCGCCGGCCACATCCGGGCCCACCGCCCGGACGCGGCCGCCCGCGCCGACGCCCTCTTCCGCACCGAGCGCCCCCCGCACTGCCTGCACTGGTTCTGACCTTCCGGCCCCGCCGGGCCCCGCCGACCGCAGGGCCCGGCCCGGCCCGACGTGGCTGTAGGATCTCGCGGCTCGTGTCAGAGACCACCGCTGTGACCTGCGGTTCCCGGATCTGTCTCACCAGCTGTTGGGGTTGATCAGTCTCACCACGGTGGCGGATCCCCAAGGCCAAGCTCGTTACTCGTCCTCGTCGTCGAAGTTGTAGGGCGGGATGGTCCATCGCATCACCATCTCGCCCGCCTCGTCGGCTTCGAGCGTGACCGGATATACCTGGTCGGCGTCCCGCTCACCGCGGTGCCTCATCGAGTGGTCGCCCTGGTCCCATTCGATGCCGAGCACCTGGCAGCCACCGACCTTGATCGCTCCAGCGCGGAGCGGATGGTGCCACCCGGCTCGCCGGAAGCGGTAGAAGTCGGTGTGCTTGTCGATCGAGACCATGAGGCCCTTGCCGTGAAGGCGGTCGCGCCAGGCGGTGAGTTCGGCCGCGCGCGCGGCTGCCTCGGCCAGCGGGAGGTCGAGCCACCCGTGCGGTCCGTCGACGCCGTACTGCGCGATCCGCTCGCCACCGAACTCGGCGTGTGCGTCGTCCGCGTACCGGCCCCAATAGGTGACATCGGCGAGCCCGTCGGCCGGCTCGTCGTTCATCCCCGTCCAGGCGTCCAGCCCCGCAGCGTCGCCAATGACCATGCCGCACCGGTCGACGGGCAGGTCCCCAAGCGGAATCGGCGCCGACCGGTCCGCGGCCTCGGGCCACTTGTGACCGAGGCTGATCTCCAGAGTCGCGATTGTCGGCCCCTCATCGAACGGGGACGGCGAGGTGCTCGCCCTCACCCTCAACGGCCGATCGGCGACGGCCGGGACCGCGACCGCCTCGCACAACCACTCGCGAAGATGGCCTCCTCCCGACGACGCCGCCGCCCTGGCGCGCCCGGACAAGGGCTGCCCGAGCTCCCGCCAGTAGTCGATCCACCCGGCCATGCCGAGCACCAGCACGCCGGACGGCGCATCGACGGATCCCAGGTCAATGAAGATCTCAGGCATACGCCGATTGTGCCGTCCGGTACGACACCGTGATCCGCTCGGGTGGGTGATGGAAGTGGCCACCAACAACGTGGTTGCGATGGACGAGGTCGAGCGGCCGGACTCCGGAGCATAGCCCGGTGCGAGGACGTACTGATCACCCTCGTCCTCGCGCCCAAACATCGTGCCTCAACGCAGGATCGAGCTGTCATACGGCGCCTTGGTCACCCTTTGGGTTCGTACGCAGCAGCCGCTCGACGACGCGTACGAATACCGTTACGTTCCGAATCATGTCACCGGCTTCCCGCGGGGTGACAGAACCACGGATGCCAGCCTCAGCAGCAGCCCTTTTTCGACTGTGTGCAGCAAAGTACGCCGCCCACTCCGTCAGCTCAGGTGCCGCAGACGGCAGGATCTCCCATGCGCTGCGGATGGCGGGCCGCGAACGTCCCCTGTTGGCTGGCCGAACCGCGAGTACGGCTGCCGTGGCACGCAGTGCAGCGAGGTGCCCTACAGAGTAGATATCAAGCGGATCAGACATGCCACGCGCCCGGGCTAGGGTGCGCTGAGCATCCCTGAGGAGGTCAAGCGCTGCCGTGGGCAGAGCCGTCGACGCCGGTTGACTATCCTGCCTTCTCCAGCGGTCCCAAAACGTCCGATTCCGTTCGCTACGCGCCGCTCCGTCCATAGTTTGTGTAGCCGGAGCCTCGGGCTGTGATTCCGATCGCTCCGTTGAAACCGGCTCCAGCGGGGGCGCGGGTCGAGGATTCTCCTCTGCCTGTTGCCGCTCTAGCAAGTGCGCCACGAAACCAGCCGCCGAGTCAGACGTCGACTCCGCCACACGGCTGCTCAGGGAAGTACTCAGAACCCGGTCCGACCTCCAATCATCGCGAGGGCTGGCAATCCGCCGCCACGCGGCGTACCAAGTATCAAGATCGGACCTTTTGCCAGGATTGCACCCAACAAGGAATGCTCGTACCTGGCCCCAATCAGCGGGAAACCGAGCCTCAGGCGAGAGCATCCGGTGAGCCTTGCTCTTGGTGATAGGCAGCGGACAGGTGGCTGAGTTACTCGCGATCGCCCGCACTGACGGGTGGCCAGCCTCTCGGTAGTAGGCACGCAGGCCCCTCATGAACTCGCCACGTGTCTGCATGTAATCGGGATGGGGAGCAACAGCAGGCAGGTGCCGACGCGGGGTGGAAACTGAGGCTATGGGCGGCGCCTGGCCCTGGCTAGCAAGGGTCTGCTGCGTCCGCTGCCGCTGGCGAGCAGCCTGCAAAAGCCGGCGGGCGTGCGCAACCTTGTAGGGGCTCGCCTCACACGCAGTGAGGTATCCCTCAACGGTTTCCACCCGTGGCAGGTGATCTCCTCGGTCAGCCCGAGAGAGCGTGGCGGCCGAGCAGTAGCGCAAGCCACCGAGCTTCGCCGCCATCTCCATGTACGTGATGTCAGTGCCGTCAGGTCGCCGACGGAGCCGGCGGAGGAACTGCGCGAGTTCCTCCGCCGGCCCGGTCTGGACCACGGCCTTTCTACGGCCAGCCATCAGCTCAGATCCGGCGCAGCTGCCAGTTCAACCGGACACGGCTACGCAGAGCCCGCTTAGCGAGGTAGCCGACCCCGGCGGTAACAACCGCGGTGGCGGCGGCCGAGGCGGACGGCCCCTCCAGCGCGGTCGGCCTAACGAGGTTCAAGATCGCGATCAAGACGATCACGATCAGGACCCCAACAACCCCGATGGGGACGCTGCCGCGCGAACGCGGGCGCGAGATGCTCCTGGACAAATGGAACGCCCTTTCCCTTTTGCACTTGTCGATCACTCAGCACGTGTCCAGCGGCTTGCAGGCCGCGACCTGACGGACACTCACGATGCTCTCAACGGGTGACCCATATCGCAAGTTCCAGAATTCAATTAATTCAATCCGTCCCACTTTTACGCACAGAGATACCCGGCTCTGGCCAGTCGGAGTTCCTCTATTTCTGCAGGTGGGACCCATTTTGATCTTGATCAATTAATTCAGAGTTGGCGACAGGTGTCCCACCTTGTCTTGCTACGCTGGGGCCTCGGTCCGGATCGTGGGATCCGTCGACTGGCTTCCCTGGCTTGTCGGTTGCTCAGCACAAGGGGATGGGCGTGGCCGTTGCAGCGGTCCGCCTGCGCCGGAGTACACCGGCGATATGGAGTCGTATCGGCTCCTCATGGGCGAGTGGGGCTGCCGGGACATAACCGGCGCCCCATCGCCATTGACCAGGATGGCACGTAGCACACCCGTACGAGGCATCTCGGCAGAGCCACGACTGACAGTCTTGGTTCATGACTGTGCGTCGCATCGGAAGATCCGGATTGCCCTGAGCACCCTCCTTCCCAGGGGGGTCAGCGTCATGGGCCGGCCGCGTTCGGCTCTGACCAGCAGCGGCCCGCCAAGCTCTCGTTCGATTCGGTTGATCTGCGCGACGAGGGTGAACGTGTTGAGATCGAGGCCGCTCGCCGCCGCGCTCAGGCTGGGGTAGGCGGATGCGGCCGCGAAGCGGCTCAGGCGTTCGCTGGCTCCCTGACCGCTGAGTGCCGGTCGGAGGACGTGCGGCGCTCGGTGGACCTGGTCGGCAGCGCGAAGTGCCTGGCTGTGGCTGGCTCCTCCGCGTGATCGCAGCGGGACGTCGTGGGTCTTGGCCCAGCGCGCCATGTTCGCGGTGCTCATGCCCTTCTCGCGTGCGAGGTCTGCAAGGGTCCGGCGATGGTTGACGTACTGCTCGATCAGCCAGTCCCGTTCGATGGTTCCTCGGAGCTTGTAGTCCTTTGGGCCGTCGCGGAGCGGGATGCCGTACTCGCGCGCGAGGCCGGTGAGCACGCTGCGGGAGAACCCTGTGAGGGCGGCGATCTGGTTAAGGGACTGGTGCTCGTCCAGGTAGAGGCGGACGAAGGTCGGGCTTTGCCCTATTTCGTAGACACTCGCCTGCTATGCGACTAGTTCCAGGTTAGTGACGCTTCTGGCGTGCTGCCGTTCGTAGTCGACGGGACTGCG
>NZ_JNWQ01000059.1 GCF_000716875.1 Streptomyces novaecaesareae
CTCGGTGTCGTTCCACCCGGCCAGGGCGAGCCGGTCGGCCTCCGAGAGCAGGGGGAGTTCGGCGATCCGGGCCGCCGGGTCGGCCGCGACCGTGCCGAGAAGCCGCACCAGGCACTCCAGCAGCCACTGGGCGGTGCACCGGTCGAACAGGTCCGCGGAGTACTCCAGCGAGGCGATCAGTCCGGCCTCCGCGCCCGTCCCGTCCCTCAGTTCGGAGAAGGCCGCGCCGAGGTCGAACTTGGCGCGGTCCCAGCCGAGGTCCTCGAAGTCCGCCTCGACGCCCGGGAATTCGGGCCGCACCTCGCCGGTGTTCTGGAGCTGCAGCAGCACCTGGAACAGCGGGTGGCGGGCGCTCAGCCGGGCCGGGTTGACCAGCTCGACCAGCCGCTCGAACGGGACGTCCTGGTGGTCGAGCGCGCCCAGGTCCGTCTCCCGGACGCGGGCCGACCGACATGCCGATCGGGATGTCGGTGCCCGCGCCGAGCCGGGACAGCATCGCGGCCAGCGCGGACTGCAGCACCATGAAGAGCGTCACCCCGTGGTCCCGCGCCAGGGCGTTCAGCGCCCGGTGGACCTCCGCGTCGACCTCGGTGGACACCACGCCGCCGGCGAAGGTGGCGACGGCCGGGCGCGGACGGTCCGTCGGCAGTGCCAGCTCCTCCGGCAAATCGGCCAACACGCCGCGCCAGTAGTCGAGTTGCCGCGACACCAGGGCGTCCGGGTCGCTCTCGTCCCCGAGCAGCTCGCGCTGCCAGGCCGCGTAGTCGGCGTACTGCACCGGCAGCGGCTCCCAGCCGGGCTCACGGCCGAGGGTGCGGGCCTCGTACGCCGCCGTCAGGTCGCGCAGCAGCGGGCCCATCGACCAGCCGTCGGTGGCGATGTGGTGGCTGACCAGGACCAGGACGTGGTCGTCCGGACCGAGCGCGAGCAGCGTGGCGCGCAGCGGCAGGTCGACGGCCAGGTCGAAGAGGTAGGTGGCGGCACGGTCGGCGGCCTCCGCCAGCTCCTGCGGCGTGCACGCGGCCTCGGCCAGTTCGACGGTCGCCTCGTCGATGTCCAGAATATTCTGGTACGGCTCGCCGTCGTGCTCGACGAAGACGGTGCGCAGCGTCTCGTGCCGGCCGACGACGTCGGCGAGGGCGGCACGCAGGGCCGGCACGTCGAGCGGGCCGCGCAGGCGCAGGGCCATCGAGCTGTTGTAGGTGTCGCTCGGGCCCTCCAGGCGGGAGACGAACCACAGGCGCCGCTGCGCGGAAGACGGGGGTATCACGGCAACTCCTTCTACCGCGGCCGCAGAGCGGGCCGGGCCTTGTCGGCGCCGGCCAGCCGCTTCGCGACGCCGGCGACGGTACGGGCTTCGAAGATCGTGGTGATGCTCAGCTCGGCATCGAGTTCGGTGCGGATCCGGCTGATCAGCCGGGTGGCGAGCAGGGAGTGGCCGCCCAGCTCGAAGAAGTCGTCGTCGACGCCGGCCACGGCGTCCAGGCCCAGCACCTCGGCGAAGAGCGTGCAGAGGGCCTTCTCGTGCGGGGTGCGCGGCGCGCGGCCGGTGCCGGCCACCGGGAGGAGCGGGACGGGCAGGGCCTTGCGGTCCAGCTTCCCGTTCGGGGTGAGCGGCATGGCGTCCAGCGTCACGATGGCGCTCGGCACCATGTACCCGGGCAGGAGCCCGGCCAGGAGCGCGCGCACCTCCCCGGCCAGCGCGGCCTGTTCGCGCGAGCCGGCCGGCACGTTGGTGCAGGCGGCGAGGACGGGTGTGGGCCCGGTGCGCGGGGCGGGTGCGGTGGGTCCCGTCCCCGGCGCGGTGAACAGGACGTCCAGCGCTCCGGCGTCAGCCCGGGTGCCGGCCTGGGCCCAGCCGACCGCGACGCGGTAGCCGAGCCGTTCGCCGAGGCGGTGGAACTCCTCCGGGTCGGGCGCGGTGCCGGGCCCGGCGCGGTGGGCGGCCAGCGCCTGCGCGACCGTCCCGTCCGCCTCCAGCACCCGCAGCGCGGCGAGTTCGTGCGCGAGCCGGCCGTTGGGCACCTCCGTCACCCGCAGCCGGGCGGGGCGCTCCGCCTCCAGCCGGCGGGCCAGATCATCCAGGCCCCCGGCTCCCCAGCGGAGTTCGGTGGCCTCCGCCACGGGCTGCTCGCCGCCCGCGCGGCGGCGCAGCACCGCGTCGTAGCGGTGGCGGGTCAGCTCGTTGTGGTGTCCGCCGCGGCGCAGCAGCACCTCGGCCTCGGCCAGCTCCGGCAGCAGGCCGGGCAGTGCCGTGAACAGGGCCGGGTCGACGAGCAGTTCCTCCTCGGCGAGTACGGCGGCCTCGATCTCCTTGCGCAACACCCCGGCGTCGGCGGCCGGTTCGGCGCCGTCCAGCCGGATCGCGGCCTGCAGGCAGCGCTGCGTCCGCAGGTTGCGCAGGTCGCCGAGGAAGACGGCGCCGCCGGGCGCCACCAGCTCCAGGGCCCGCTCGATCACCCGCAGCAGGTAGCCGCCGCTCGGGAAGTACTGCGCCACCGAGTTGAGCACCACGGTGTCGAAGCCGCCCGGCGGGAGATCGGCCACGGCGTCCGCGGGCTGCACCGACAGCCGTACCCGGTCGGCCAGTTCGGGCACCCGGGCGACCTTGCCGCGCAGCGCCTCGATCGCGGCCGCCGACACGTCGGTGCCCCGGTAGGACGCGCAGTGCGGTGCCAGCGACGCCAGCACCAGCCCGCTGCCGACGCCGATCTCCAGCACCCGGCCGGGGCCCGGGGCGGGCCCGAGCGAGCGGATCCGGGCCACCGTGGTGTCCCGCCACTGCGCCATCTGCTCCGGCGGGATCGGCCGGCCGTCATAACTGCTGCGCCAGAGCCGGAAGTCCTCGCCGAGGGCGAATCCGGCACTGGCCCGGTACTCGGCGTCGAAGACGGCCTGCCAGCCCTCGACCTGCCGGGCGTCCTGGGTCTCGGCCCACTCGGGCGCCGGGCGGGCGGGCACCGCGTACCCGACCAGCCGGACGTCGCCGGGCCGGTCCTCGCGGGCCAGCACGACGCTCTGCGCGACGCCAGGGTGGCGCAGCATCGCCGCCTCGACCTCGCCGAGTTCGATCCGGTGGCCGCGCACCTTCACCTGGGTGTCGGCGCGGCCCGCGAAGCGCAGTCCGCCGTCGGCTCCGCGGCGGGCGAGGTCGCCGGTGCGGTACATCCGGGTGCCCGGCTCGAAGGGGTTGGCGACGAACCGTTCGGCGGTGAGCGCCGGCTGGCCCGCGTAGCCGCGGGCGAGGCCGGCGCCGGCGATGTACAGCTCGCCCAGCCCGCCGTCCGGGACGGGGCGCAGCGCCTCGTCCAGGAGGTGCACCCGGGTGCCGGCGAGGGGCCCGCCGATCGTGGGGTCGCCGGTCGCCGGGTCGAGCCGGGCGGCCGTGGACCAGACGGTGGTCTCGGTGGGGCCGTACAGGTTGGTGACCTCGCCGTAGCGGCGGATCGCCGCCGCGAGCGGCGCCGGCAGCGCCTCGGCGCCCACCAGCACGCGCAGCCGGGGCAGTTCGCCGCCGTGCTCGACCAGGGTGCGCCACAGCGAGGGGGTGGCCTGCAGGACGGTGGCGCCCGAGCGGTGCAGCAGGCGGCCGAGCGCCGCCGGGTCGCCGACGACGGGCCGGGGCACCAGGACCACCCGGGCCCCGCTGACCAGCGGCAGGTACAGCTCGGGGACGGCCATGTCGAAGGCGACGGTGGCCACCGCCGGCCAGCGGTCCCGCTCGGTGAGCGGGAAGCGGCGGCCGAGGTCGGCGAGCAGGTTCGCCAGGGCCGCGTGCGGCACCACGACGCCCTTGGGGCGGCCGGTGGAGCCCGAGGTGTAGACGACGTAGGCGGGGTGCTGCGGGTGCAGCGGGGCGGTGCGCTCGGCGTCGGTGACGGCGCCCGCCGGGCGCCGGGCGAGGGCCTCGGCGGTGGCGGCGGAGTCGACGGTCAGCGCGCCGGGCGGCAGCCGGTCGGCCAGGGCCTCGGTGGTGAGCACCAGGGTGGGCTCGGCGTCGGCCAGCACGTGGGCGATCCGGCCGGCCGGGTGGTCCGGGTCGATCGGCACGTACGCGGCACCGGACTTGAGCACCGCCAGCAGGGCGACCACCAGCCCGGCCGTGCGCGGCAGCACCAGGGCGACGGTGCGTTCGGGGCCCGCGCCGTGCTCGATCAGCAGCCGGGCGAGGCGGTTGGCGGCGGCGTCGAGTTCGGCGTAGCCGAGCGCGGTGCCCTCGAAGACCACGGCGGTGGCCCGCGGGGTACGGGCGGCCTGGGCCTCGAACAGCTCCGGCAGCAGGGCGGGCGGCGCGGGGGCCGGGTGCGGCCCCGGTACGGGCAGCCGGCTCACGGTGTCTCCCTGCTCCGGCGCCGCAGGGCCGGGCGGGCCTTGCCGGCGCGGGAGAGGCGCTGGGCGAGGGCGGCGACCGTACGGGCCTCGAAGACGGTGCGGATGCCCAGTTCGGCGTCGAGGGCGGTGCGGATCCGGCTGATCAGCCGGGTGGCGAGCAGGGAGTGGCCGCCCAGCGCGAAGAAGCTGTCGTCGATGCCGACCTTCTCCAGGCCCAGCACCTCGGCGAACAGCGCGCAGAGGATCTCCTCCTGCGGGGTGCGCGGTGCCCGGCCGGTGCTCGCCGCGCTGTAGTCGGGGGCGGGCAGCGCCTTGCGGTCCAGCTTGCCGTTGGGCGTGCGCGGGATCGCCTCCAGGACGACGACGGCCGAGGGCACCATGTACTCGGGCAGGAAGGCGGCCACCTGCTCGCGCAGGTCGGCCGGGTCCAGGGCGCTCTGCCGCTGCGGCTCGGCGATGACGTAGCCGACCAGCCGCTTGTCGCCGGGGCTGTCCTCGCGGGCCAGGACGACGGCCTGCCGGACGCCCTCGCACCGCGACAGCGCGGCCTCCACCTCGCCGAGTTCGATCCGGAAGCCGCGGATCTTGACCTGCTGGTCGGCGCGGCCGAGGAACTCCATCACGCCGTCGGCCCGCCAGCGCACCAGGTCGCCGGTGCGGTACATCCGGGTGCCCGGCTCGAAGGGGTTGGCGACGAAGCGCTCGGAGGTGAGCGCCGGCTGGCCCGCGTAGCCGCGCGCCAGGCCCGGGCCGGCCATGTACAGCTCCCCGGCCACGCCCGGCGGGACGAGGTTGAGGAAGTTGTCCAGCACGTAGACCCGCTTGCCGGCGATCGGCCGGCCGACCGGCAGCGAGACGGACGAGGCGTCCGCCGGCACCGCCGTGTGGCACATGGTGAAGATCATGTTCTCCACCGGCGAGTACCCGTTCACCAGCCGCAGGTCGGGGCGCTGCTCCAGGAGCTTGCGCACGTGCGGCATCGAGGCCGGCTCCCCGCCGGTCATCACCTGGCGCACCGAGCCGAAGACGCCCGGGTACATGTCCAGCAGGAAGTTGAGCAGGCTCGCCGACACGTGCATCGTCGACACCTTGTGCTCGGCGACCAGCGCCTCGATCACCGCCGGCTCCGGGCGCTGGCCCGGCTGGAGCACGCAGGTGCCGCCGGAGAACAGCGCGCCGAACAGCTCCAGGGCGAAGGCGTCCCAGGAGACCGGCGAGCACTGCAGCCAGACCTCGTCCGGGCCGAAGCCGACGAACTCCTGGCCGACCAGGGTCGCCACCAGCGCGCGGTGCGAGGCCACCACGCCCTTGGGGCGGCCGGTCGAGCCGGAGGTGAACATCACGCAGGCCACGTCGTCCAGGCCGACGGCCAGGCCCAGGTCCTCCGGGGCCTGCGCGGCGATCCGGTCCGCCTCCGCGTCCAGCCGCACCGCCCGCAGCTCCGGCAGCCGCTCGGCGTAGTCGGCCGTGGTGACCACGACCTCGGCGTCCACCTGCCCCAGCACGGCCTTCCAGCGGTCCGCCGGGAAGTCGGTGTCCAGCACGGTGTAGCCCGCGCCGGCCTTCAGCACGCCCAGCACCGCCGCCACCAGGTCGACGCCGCGCTCCAGCAGCACCCCGACCACCCGGCCGCGCTCGACCCCGGCCGCGCGCAGCTGCCGCGCCACCCGGTTGGCCCGGGCGTTCAGCTCCGCGTACGTCACCCGCTCGTCGCGGAAGACCAGGGCCGTCGCCTCCGGGGTGTCCGCGGCCCGGGCCTCGACCACCTCGTGCGCGCACTCCCGCACCGGCACGCCCGCCGGGCCGTTCCACTCCTCCAGCAGCGCCAGTTCCTCGTCGCTGAGTAGGTCCAGCTCGCCGACCCGGGCGTCCGGGAACGCGGCCACCGCCTCCAGCACCCGCAGCAGGCTCGCCGCCAGCCACTCCGCCGTCCGGCGGTCGAAGAGGTCCGCCGAGTACTGCAGGGTGCCGCTCAGCCCGGCCGGGCCGCCGTAGAGGTCCTGGCGCTCGGCGAGGTCCAGGGTCAGGTCGAACTTCGACCCGGTGCTGGCGGCGATCCGGTGCTCGGCGTCGAGGCCGGCGAAGTCCAGCCGCGGCGTGGCGGCGTTCTGCAGGACCAGCATCACCTGGAACAGCGGGTTGCGGGCGAGCGAGCGGTCCGGGTTGAGCTCCTGGACCAGCTGCTCGAAGGGCACGTCCTGGTTCTCGAAGGCCGCGAGGTCGCTGCGGCGGACCCGGGCCAGCAGCTCGGTGAAGGTCGGGTTGCCGGAGAGATCGGTGCGCAGCACCAGGGTGTTGACGAAGAAGCCGACCAGCTCGTCCAGCGCCTCGTCGGTCCGGCCGGCCACCGGCGTGCCGAGCGGGATGTCGGTGCCCGCGCCGAGCCGGGAGAGCAACACGCCGAGCGCCGCCTGCAGCACCATGAACAGCGTGCCGCCGTCGGCCTGGGCCAGCCGCGCCAGTCGCCGGTGCACGTCGGCGTCGCCCTCGAACCGGACGGTGCCGCCCAGGTGCGAGCCGGCCGCCGGGCGGGGCCGGTCGGCGGGCAGCGCCAGCTCCTCCGGGAGGTCGGCCAGCTCCTGCTTCCAGAAGGCGAGTTGACGGGCCAGCACACTGTCCGGGTCGTTCTCGTCGCCGAGCAGCTCGCGCTGCCAGAGGGTGTAGTCGGCGTACTGCACCGGCAGCGGCTCCCAGCCGGGCGCCCGGCCGGCGCAGCGCGCCTCGTAGGCGGTGGCGAGGTCGCGCAGCAGCGGGGCCATCGACCAGCCGTCGCTGGCGATGTGGTGCATCACCACCACGAGCACGTGCTGCTCCGGGTCGACGGACAGCAGCAGGGCCCGCAGCGGCATGTCCACCGCGAGGTCGAAGGGCCGCGCGGTCTCCGCGTCGACCAGCCCCTCCAGCTCCGCCTCCGCGCAGTCCCGGGTGACGAAGGTGAGCTCCACCGCCTCCTCGTCCGTCACCTCCTGCCACAGCTCCCCGTCCCGCTCGCAGAACGTGGTGCGCAGCGCCTCGTGGCGGACCACGACGTCGAGGAGGGCGCCGCGCAGGTTCTCGACCTCCAGCGGCCCCCGGAACCGCACGACCACGGGGACGTTGTACGTGCCGTTCGGCTCCTCCAGCTGGTTGATGAACCACAGCCGTCGCTGGGCGTAGGACAACGGGATCACGGGGACTCCTAGGGGTCGCGCGGGGGCGGGTCAGTTCGACGCGTTGATCAGGCTGTTGGGCCGCATGTCCGTCCAGGCGGACTCGATGTGGGCCAGGCACGCCTCCCGGGTGTCCTCGCCGTGCGCCTGGGTCCAGCCTTCGGGGACGGGGATCGAGGCCGGCCACAAGGAGTACTGGCCCTCGTCGTTGACCAGTGCGAAGTAGGACTCGTCCGGGTTCTCGAAGGGGTTGCTGCTCATGTCGGCTCCTGATGTCTCGGAATTCGCTGCGGGTTCGGATGGCTGCGGGGGGAATCTGCTGCGGGGGATCCGCCGCGGGGGATTCGCACGCGCCGCGGCTGCGCTTACGACCGTACGAGCGGGGGGAAGCGCCGGGGGGCACTCGGTGAGGCACTCCGGCGGCACTTCAGTCCAGCCGGGCCCGGCCGATGGCGGGCCGGACGGCGGCGATGAGCGCCGCCAGCCCGGCCAGGGCGCCGTGCAGGACCATCGTGGCGGGCAGCCCGACGGCGTTGACCAGCACGCCCAGCATCAGGTTGCCCACCGGCACGGCCGTGAAGGCCGTCATGTTGAGGACGGACATCACCCGGCCGCGCACCTCCGGCGCGGCCCAGCGCTGGACCAGCGAGCCCAGCACGTTGCCGACCAGCCCGGAGAGCATGCCGAGCCCGAAGTAGACCGCCACGGCCGGCCCGAAGGACCCGATCAGGCCGAGCACGGCCAGCAGCAGGCCCTGCCCCGTCACCCCGGCGACCACCATGCCGCCGCTGCGCCGGCGGGTCGGCCAGGCCGTCGAGATCAGGAAGCTGGCGACGGCGCCCAGGGTGAAGGCGGTGAGCAGCGCCCCGACGCCCAGCGGGGTGCCGTACCGGTCGGCGAGCAGCACCAGGCCGACGTTGACCGGCCCCATGCTGGCGAGTTCGCTCAGGCCGATCAGCACGATCAGCCAGAGCAGGTCGCGGTGGCCGCGGATGTACCGCAGGCCCTCCCGGATCCGGGCCGGCAGGCTCTCCGGCGGCGGCCCGGCACGGTCCACGGCGTCCGGTGCTGATACCGGGGCCGGGGCCGACGCCTGCCGCACGGCCGGGGCCCGCAGCAGCAGCACCGCGACGGCCGAGACGGCGAAGCTGACCGCGTCGAACCCGGCCACCAGGGCCGCGCCGCCCACGCCCATGAGCAGTGCCCCGATCGGCCCGCCGAGCGCCTGGCCGCCGCGCGCGCCCAGCAGGAACAGCGAGTTGCCCCGCAGCAGGTGCTCGCGCGGCAGCAGGCGGGGGCGCAGCGCCCCGGAGGCCGGCATGAAGAAGGCGTCCATCAGGTTGGTCAGCAGCAGGACGGCCACGAAGACGGGCACGGACAGGTGGCCGAGCCAGGCGACGACGGCGGCCGCCGCCTGGACGGCGCACCGCAGCAGGTCGGCCGTGATCATCACCCGGCGCGGGCCGGTCCGGTCGACCACCGCTCCGCCGACCAGCAGGCCCAGCAGCGCGGGCAGCGAGCAGAGCGCCAGGACGGCGCCGGTCACGGTCGGGGAGGCGGTCTCGGTGAGCACCACGGTGAGGGCGACGAACCAGGCGGAGTTCCCGATCGCGGAGAAGCCGTTCGCGGCGACGAAGCCGAGGTAGCCGGGGCTGAACGGGCTTCCGTAGGCGTGCGGTTCGGGCTGCCCTGGCTGGCCTGGCTGCTCCGGGCCGTCCTTGCGGACCAGGGTCTCGGCCTCAGCCACGGAGGTGGCCCTCCATCTGGCGGTAGGCGGCCCCGGCCGTTTCGGGGCCGGCGCCGAACCAGACGTCCTCGGGGGTCAGTGCGCCGGTGGAGTAGACGCCGAGCGCGCTGGTGATCAGCCGCAGCTCCAGCGCCAGGCACTCCACCAGACGGGCCAGACCATCCTGCGGGTCCTCGTCGACGGCCAACAACGCCGCTCGGCCCAGGCCGACGGCGGTGGCCCCGAGGGCGAGCGCCTTGGCCGCCCGGGCGCCCTCCCAGATCCGGCCGGCGGCGAGCAGGCAGCCCGTCGGGCTGACCCGGCGCAGGCACTCGTGCAGCGGGAGGCCGACCTGCGCCGGAAAGGCGCTGGGCGCCCAGCCGGAGCCGCCCTCGGCGCCGTCCACGGTCACCGCGTCGGCGCCGGCCGCCCAGGCCACCGCGGCGGCCGCGGCGACGTCCCGGGCCGGCGGGAGCTTCACCCAGACCCGGGCGTGCGGGAAGTTGTTGCGCATCAGCCGGATCTGCTGGCGCAGGATCTCGTCGGTGAAGGTGCCGGGGCTGCCGCTGCGCAGCACCCGCGGGTCGTCCGGGCCGAAGACCTCCTGGAGCTGGAAGCGGTCGGCGAGCCGGGCCGCCTCGGCGCGCGGCAGGACGGTCATCCCGCCGAGGCCGGGCTTGGCGCCCTGGCCGACCTTCAACTCGAAGCCCAGGCGCCCGGATTCGAGCAGTCCGCGGGTGCCCGGGTCGCTGTAGACCAGGTTCCACACCTCGGCGTCGGCGTCCTCGGTGCTCTGCTGGACCACCAACCCGCCGAGCCCGTCCGGGAGTTCACCGGCGTAGGCCTCGATCCGGCGCAGCAGGGCGCGCTGTTCGTCGGTCTCGGCGCGGCCGTAGCCCTGGACCGGGACGATGTTCTCGCCGATCACCATCGGCAGGCCGAGCCGGCCGGCCTGCCGGGCGGCGGCCACGCCCAGGTCGCGGCTGGCGACCTGGGTGGAGCCGAACGCCGAGACGTACAGGGGCAGTGCGGAGGCGAAACCGCCGACGGTGGTGGCGAGTTCGACGTCGGAGAAGAGCGGTTCCCGGCCGAGGTCGATCAGCTTCTCCAGCCGCTGCGGCACGAACACCGGCGGGACCAGCCGGGCCCGGTCGAGCGGGTCCGCGGCGGGCCGGCCCTCGTCGCCGTAGAGGGTGTGGCCGTAGTCGTCCGCCGCCGGGAAGGCCGCGGCGGTGCCGGTCCGGGCCCGGGTGCGGATCTCCGCCTCCGGCAGGCCGACGGCGTGCAGGGCGCTCACGGCGACACCGTCCCGACCAGCTTGGGGAACGCGCTGGCCTGCCAGACGGCGTCCAGCCCGGCGATGTAGCGGGTGAGCCGCTGCAGGCCGATGCCGAAGCCGGAGCTGGCCGGGATGCCCTCGCGGGCGGTCTCCAGGTACCAGGCGTACTTGGCCGGGTTCTCGCCGGTCTCGCGGATCCGGGCGACGATCCGCGCGTAGTCGGACTCGCGCTCGCTGCCGCTGCACAGTTCGCCGTAGCCCTCGGGCGCGATCAGGTCGAAGTTGCGCAGCACGCCGGGGTGTTCGAGGCTCTCCCGGTCGTAGAAGCCGCGCGAGCCCTTGGGGTAGTCGGTGACGAAGAACGGGCGGCTGGCCTTGCCGGAGAGCAACGCCTCGCCGGGCCAGTCGAGTTCGGCGTCCGGGCTCTGCCCGTGCCCGAGCTCGTGCAGCCGCTCGACGGCGGTGGCGTGCGAGATCCGGTCGAAGGCGGTGTTGATCAGGTCGGTGAACGCGCCCGGGTCGCGGCCGAGTTGCTCCAGGTCCTCGGCGTGCTCGGTGACCACGTGGCGGGCCATGTGGCGCACCAGGTCCTCGATCAGCTGGAGGATGTCCTCCCGGGTGGCACCGGCCACCTCGACGTCCAGCTGGTGGAACTCGGTGAGGTGGCGGCCGGTACCGGCGGTCTCCACCGGCTCCAGGCGGACGTTCGGCGCCACGTAGAAGATCTTGTCGAAGGCCAGCAGCGAGGCCTGCTTGTACAGGATCGCGCTGGTCATCAGCTTGTAGCGGTGGCCGTAGTAGTCGATGTCGACCTGCTTGGCGCCGCGGTTGCCCGGGTCGGTGACCGGCCCGATGATCGGCGGCAGCAGCTCGGTGAAGCCGTTGTCGCGCAGGAACTGGCGGGCGGCGGTCAGCAGTCCGCCCTGCAGGCGCAGCGCGCCGCGGGTGACCGGGGAGGTCAGGTGCTGCCGGGGGTGCGGGAGTTGGGGCGTTTCGAAGGGGGTGTTCACGGTCACGGCCTCGTGCTCTCTGGAGTCGGTGTCGAGCTGGTGGAGATGGAGGTGGAGGTGGAGGTGGAAGGGACGGCGGTGATCGACCGGCCCGCGGCGCGGCCGAGTTCCGCGCGGTCGTAGCCGCGTTGGACGTACGACAGCGAGGTCAGCAGTCCGGCCGAGGTGAGCGGCCGGGTGAGCCCGGTGACGGCGGCGCGGCCGAGCGGCATCGAGCCGGTCGCCGTCCAGCGCAGCCGGCCGGAGTCGTCGATGGTGCTGCGGGACAGGCCCGCGTTGTCGGGGTGCAGGCAGAACGGGACGTCCAGGTAGCCGCGTTCGAAGGCGGTCGGCAGGGAGCGGGCGACCACCTCGTCGAGGTCGAGCACCGCCTCGACGAACGCCCGCGCCTCGGCGTAGACCTCGTTGTCCGCCTCCACCCGGGGTCCGGGTACGGCGCCCGCCCCGGAACCGGCCAGGGCGGAACCGGACAGGGCAGAACCGGACACGGCGCACCCGGACGGGGCGGTCACCCCGGCCGCCACCCGGGCGGCGTGCTCCAGGGCGGTGACGTTCTCCTCGACGGTCGGGATCCCGAACGCCTCGGCGGCCGTCTTCACGATCAGCCGGGAGGCGCCCGAGCGGACAGCGAGCCGCGCCGAGGCGGCGAGCAGGTCGGCCGCCCCCTCGGGGGTCTGCGGGTAGACGCCCATGTAGGTGTAGACCACGATGTGCCAGGAGGGCGTGGGCAGGAACTCGGCGGCCAGCCGGCGAAGGGCGGCGACCGCCTCCTCGTCCTGCGGGCCGCTGGTCTGCTGGGCGTAGCTCAGCGAGACGTCGGTCACCCCGTTCTGGCAGAAGAACAGCCCCTCCAGCAGGCTGATGGCGACCAGCAGCGAGGGCGGGCAGAGCTGGCCCATCATGCAGCCGCCGAACGTCTCCAGGTGCGGTTCCTCACCCAAGTCCCGTACGGCGCCCAGCAGTCGGCAGCACTCGACCCAGTTCTCCACCGACTCGCGCAGCGGCACCCGGCCGTACGGCAGGCAGTAGGAGGCCGGGCCGCCCTCGGTGGCGTGCAGTCCGGCCTCGGCCAGGGCGGTCATGATGCGCTGCGGCCGCGCCGAGCCGTGCCGGACCTGGACGGGGAAGCCCTCGTCCAGCGCCCCGTCCAGCACGGCCCTGGTACGGGCGCTGCCCTGGGCGACGATCGGGTAGCCGTTGAGGCGCACGCCAGCGGCCAGCGCCCGGCGGGCGGCGTCGTGCTCGCCGACCCGGGTGTAGCTGTCCAGGGTGAGCGTGCCGACGGTGGTGGCCCGGGCCCGCTTGGTCGCGAGCAGCCCGCCGCGCATCTCCTCGGGGTCGCTGAAGCCCATCCGGGGCTGGACGACCAACTGTCCGCGAGCGTGCGCACGGGCGACGAACTCGCCGAAGCCCGACCGCCGGACCGGGAGCACCCGGGCGGAGGGCCCGGCGACCTCACCGGCCCGCTCCGGTTCGGTGGTCCGCTCCGGCTCGCCGGCCCGCTCCGAATCGGCGGTCATCGGGCGCCTCCCGCTTCCAGGGCCAGCGACGCCGTCGCCGCTTCCAGGCCGACGGATTCCAGGGCCCCTGCCCGCGGTGCCCCCGCACGCAGGGCCACCTTCTCCAGGGATCCGACGAAGGACCGGAAGGCCGTCACCCCGCCCGCGTCGTCGAAGACCGCGTCGAACCCGGCCGCCAGCAGCTCGGCCGAGCGGTCGCCTTCGTCGGCGCCTCGCACGCCGAGCTTCCCGCCGATGATCACCGGGCAGTCGGCCAGCTCCGGGCAGGCCCGCAGCCGTTCGATCGCCAGCAGGCCGTCCTGGGCGCCGTGCCCGTTGACGCTGCTGAGCACGATCAGGTCCGGGCGGCGCCACTCGCACTCGGCGACCAGCAGGTCACCGGGTACGCAGGGGCCTAGTGTCCCGCGCCAGGAATTCGTTCAAGATATGAGGCGAGTCGTTCGAGGATCTCGTCGGCGGTCCTGGTCCAGGCGAAGGGTCGGGGGTTCTCGTTCCAGGTCTTGATCCAGTCCCGAATGTCCTTCTCCAGCGCGCGGACGGACTTGTGGACTCCGCGTCGGAGTTGCTTGTCCGTCAGCAGGCCGAACCACCGCTCGACCTGGTTGAGCCAGGACGAGCTGGTGGGGGTGAAGTGCAGATGGAACCGCGGGTGGGTGGCCAGCCACTTCTGGATCGCCGGGGTCTTGTGGGTGGCGTAGTTGTCACAGATGAGGTGCACGTCCAGGTCGGCGGGCACCTCCTTGTCCAGCTTGGTGAGGAACTTCTTGAACTCCGTGGCCCGGTGTCGGCGGTGGAGTGAGCCGATGACCTCGCCCGTGGCCACGTCCAGTGCGGCGAACAGCGTGGTGACGCCGTTGCGCAGGTAGTCGTGGGTGCGGCGCTCGGGCATGCCGGGCATCATCGGCAGGACTGGGGCCGAGCGGTCCAGCGCCTGGATCTGGCTCTTCTCGTCCACGCAGAGCACAAGGGCCCGCTCCGGCGGGTCGAGATAGAGTCCGACCACGTCGCGAACCTTGTCGATGAACTGCGGGTCCTTGCTGAGCTTGAAGGTGTCCACCAGGTGCGGCTTGAGGCCGAACGCCTTCCAGACCCGGCCGACCGTGGACTTCGACAGTCCGCTCTCGGCGGCCATCGACGCACGCGACCAGTGGGTCGCGTCCTTGGGGGTCCGTTCCAGGGTCGCGACGACCAGATCCTCGACCTGCTCGTCGCTGATCTTCCGTGGAGCGCCGGGGCGTTGCTCGTCCGCCAGCCCCTCCAGCCGGCCCTCCAGGAAGCGCCGCCGCCACTTGCCCACTGTCTGCGGCCAGATACCCAGCTCGGCCGCGACCTCCTGGTTCGACCTCCCGTCCGCACAGCCGAGAACGATCCGGCACCGTTGCGCCAGTGCCTGCGAGGACTTGGCCCGCCGCGACCAGCGGACCAGCGTCTCGCGCTCCTCGTCCGTCAACGTCAGCTCGGCCATCGGCCGTCCCATTCGCGCCACGACACGAGGCTACACATATGCATCGAATTTCAGGCGCAGGACACTAGCGCCTACTCCTGCGAGACATGCTGCTCGCGGGACACGAGCGTGCCGGGACAAGGGAAATCGTGGGCGGCCCGATCCTGATCACCAGCACCAAGCTGGGCGCGGCCGCGTACGTGGACGACCGCGCGGTCCACCACGCCGGTGACTGGGACGCCACGCTCGACACCGTCAGCCGGGTGATCGGCCTGGACCGCGTCGGCACTGTCGTCCCGGCCTGACTCTCAGTGAAGGGCCCTCCTCCTTAGCCTCGAAGCTGAGGAGGAGGGCCCTTCTGTGTTTCCAGGTCGAGTGACACGTCGGCTGTCGCCGTCCGAGAGTGAGCTGACAATCGCCACATCTACCGGCGCTGCGGCCATTACCTCGGCGGCCGTGTTCTGGGCGGCCGTCAACCGCTTGGCGAGGCGCTGCACCTCAAGTCGGCCTGTCAGGTGTTGTCCGCGGACAACACGTGCCTGCAGTCTGAACCGGCCGGGGGATATGGATGCAAAGTCTGAATTGCCCCGTGTCATGTGTGATGACGCCGGGCCAGCGGTTAGTAAACTCCCCCCATGACCGCACCAGCCATGCCCGATGACCGGGACAAAGTAGTTACCAAACTCCCCCAGCAGTTGTGTCGGGAGCTGAAGATCCGCGCTGTGACCGCCGACAAGTCGATCCAGGACGCTGTCACCCAGGGCATCCAGGCATGGCGCGAAGCTGGCAAACCGCTCCCCCTGATCGACACTGCCAAGTCGGGCTCGTTCTCCACTTACGTCCCCTCGGCGTTGTACAAGGCTTTCCGCGAGGACTGCTCTACCCTCAAGATCAACTTCAATCAGGGCCTCGCCCAGGCGATCCAACTGTGGCTGGACGCGAACCCGCTTCCCCACCGAAGCCGGCCGTCGACTGGAGCCCGGCGGGTGGCGTTCGGCAACCAGAAGGGCGGGGTCGGCAAGACCGCGATGTCCGCCGGTGTCGGCCAGGCCTTGGCGGAGATGGGCTACCGGGTGTGCTTGGTCGACTTCGACCCCCAGGGCCACCTCACCAAGCAGTTCGGCCATGACCACCTCCCGATCAAGGGTGACAGCCTCGTCAAGAACATGTGCGGCGAACGACAGGCAGACCTGCGCGAGCTGCTCATCGAGATCCCAGGCGAGTCCTTCGACGACCGCCTGCATCTCCTGCCGGCCTGCACCGACGGATTCCTCCTTGACGCCAAGCTCGTCTCCTCGCGCGAAATCCGCGTCAAGGAGACCGCTCTTGAGAAGGCCCTCGGCTCCATCGAGCGCGAGTTCGACTTCGTGGTCGTCGACTGTCCCCCGAGTCTCGGGTACGCGATGGACAACGCGATCTACTACGTGCGAACCCGCGAGGGCGAACCCGAGGGCAACTCCGGGATCGTGATCCCGGTGCAGGCCGAGGACTCCTCTGCGGACGCCTACACCCTCCTGCGCGAGCAGATCGACTCCCTCTGCGACGACCTCGACATCAACGTTCACAACCTCGGATTCGTCGTCAATCTCTACGACGCCCGAAAGGGTTACGTCGTGACCTCCTCCCTCGATGCCTGGAAGAGCCTCGGCAAGCCGGGAGTGATCGCCGTCGTGAACGACCTCAAGGAGCAACGTGAGGCCGTACGAATGAAGACGCCGCTCCTCGTCCACGCCCCTGACAGCGACCAGGCCGATGTCATGCGCGACATCGCGAGGAGGGTCGCGAAGTGAAGGCAGCCGACCGTCTCGGGACCGGAGTTGCTTTTGGGGGCATCAGCCGCCCGCCGCGCAGTGAGCGAGGCCGGGCCAAGGCCCAGGCCGAGGGGTCCATCCCGGACTACGAGATTCAGCGCATTCCCCTGGCCCGGGTGGCGCTGTGTCCGATGAACCCGCGCCGCTACTACGGCACCGAGGAGCAGCGCGAGAAACTGGGCCAGAGCCTGGCGAGGAAGCAGACCACAGCATGCGTCGCGGTCACTCGTGACGCATACCTCGCTCTGTGGCCCAGTCATGAATCGCTCATCGGCGAGCAGACCGAGTTCGTCCTCATGAACGGCGAGCGCCGTCACCGTTCGGCTTCGCTTGTGGGACTCGACGTTCTCGACTTCGTGGTCCGTGACGACCTGGCGACCAGCCAGGCCGACTTCATGGACTACCTCATGGCCGAGAACGAGGACCGCGAGGACTTCAACATCATCGAACGGGCCATGGGCCTGGAGCAGCTCCTGGCGGCGTGCGGCGGCAACGCCGCCGAGGTCGCCCGACGCCGCGGCCGGGACCGGTCCTGGGTGGGCAATCAGATCCTGCTCTTGACTCTCCCCTCGGCGATCCAGGATCGACTGGCCAGCGGAGAGATGGCCGAGCGCTACGGCCGCCGCCTGGCTCGCGCCTACAAGGATGACAAGGCCCTGACTGCCGACGACCTCCTTGCCCTCGAAGAGCAGCTCAAGGAGGAGGAACGAGCCAAGCGCATCGCCCAGCGGAACGCACTCCAGATGTTGTCCGCGGACAACATCCCGACCCCAGCAGAGCGGTCCGCTGCCGAAGCTGTCCCGCAGACCGTCGTGTTGTCCGCGGACAACACGGTGCCTGAAACCGTTGCCCGCGATACTTCGATCGCCGCTGGGCCGACGGCAGCGGCACCGGCGACGTTGTCCGCTGACAACACTGGACAGCCCGCCGTCCCGCAAGGCCGTGTGCCAGCCGAGTCGGATCCCGCTGTGGGAAGTCCCGCCAGCCGTCCGGCCGGGACACCGGGGCCGCTGCCCAGGCAGGTTCCCGCCACGGACCCGGCACCGGCCCTGACGGCGGACCAGCTCGTCAGGGCGCTGGGAGAGACGGCGGAGGAGCAGGCCGCGACGCTCCACGCCGGGCTCGACACCGATGGTCTCCTCGCCCTGGTCGACGCCCTGCACGCCCTCGTGTAGGTCGAGTCAGAGACTTGCACACCCGATGTTGTCCGCGGACAACATCGCCCGTGCATCGGAGCACTCTGCGACGTGGCTGGCACGCATACCCTCGTGTTGTCCGCGGACAACACAGTGCCTCAACCAGGACCGGCGAGGGCACAGATCCCATCTGGCATTGGTAGGTCGACCAGCTGTGCAGTGTTGTCCGCGGACAACACTGCACAGCATGTGGTTCTGCAGGGCTGAGGTTCCCCCGAGGTGCGGAAGGTTGGCGGAGATGGCCTGATGGGTCATGAGAAGGGAGCCTTTGTGATGGCTGCTCAGATGAAGTACCCGCCCGAGTTGCGCCGGCGTGCGGTGGAGATGTACCGCTCCGCCGACCCGAAGCCGGTGATCCGGCAGATGGCCCGCGACCTCGGGGTGCACCACGAGGCCCTGCGCAACTGGATCCGCCAGGACGAGGCGGACCGGGGCGAGCGCGACGACCGGCTGAGCACCCCGGAGAAGGAGGAGCTGGCCGCTTTGCGGAAGGAGAACGCCGAGCTGCGGCGTTCGTGCGAGATCCTCAAGGCCGCCTCGGCTTTTTTCGCCCAGGAGCTCGACCTGACCCGGCGACGGTACTGAAGCTCGTCGACGAGCACCAGGACCAATTCGGGGCCGAGCCCGTCCTCCGGGAACTGCACATCCCCGCCTCCACCTACTACCGCTGGCGCCGCGATGTCCACGAGCCGTGCGAGCGCAAGCGCCACGACGCCGAGCTGACCGAGCACATCCGCCGCATCCACGCCGACTCCGGCGAAACCTACGGCTCCCCGCGCGTCCACGCCGTCCTGCGGCGCGAGGGCACCCGCGTCGGCCGCAAGCGGGTCGAGCGCCTGATGCGCCAGGCCGGACTCCAGGGCGTCAGCCCGCGCCGGCCCCGCTCCTTCACCCGCCGCGACCCGGCGGCCGACCTCGCCCCGGACCTGGTCCAGCGCGACTTCACCGCCAGCGCCCCGAACCGGCTGTGGGTCGCCGACATCTCGCTGATCCCGACCGGCGAGGGCCCGTGGTGGCTGGCCACGATCCGCGACGCCTTCTCGCGCCGGATCGTGGGCTGGCACACCTCGGAGCGAGCGGACGCCGACCTGGTCCTCACCGCGCTGGAGTACGCCCTGCACGGCCGACCCGTCGAACCCGGGAAGCTGATCCACCACAGCGATCACGGGTGTCAGTACACGTCCATCAAGCTCACAACCCGCCTGCTGAAGGCGGGAATCGAGCCCAGTATGGGAACCGTCGGCGACTCGTTCGACAACGCCCTCGCGGAGAACTTCTGGAGCGTGCTGAAGACCGAGTGCGTGCGCCGCACGACCTTCGCGACCCGCACCGACGCCGACCTCGCACTGTTCGCCTACATCGACGGCTGGTACAACACCCGCCGCATCCAAAAGCGCCTCGGCTGGCTCAGCCCCGACGAGTACGAGGCAAAGCACTACGCCGACCAGGCGACGGCCGAACCAGTGGCCGCCGAACCACCCACACCCGCCCTGACCAGGTAATCAACACCTCCCACCCAGCGGGGGAAGCTCACGCCAGCCGGTGGCCGTGCCGGCTACGGCTATAGGTCGTCCGCCGACCGTCCTGCCGAAAGCCCATCTGGTCAGCCCCGAACTGGACAGCTTCTTGGCCACGGTCATCAAGCGCGGTTGAGTCCGTTGGTCGCCCTCCCGATGCTGGCGTTCCGAAGGGAGCCGTGAGCATAGCGAGGATGGCGCCATGCGAGGCGGGAATCTGAGCATCGACGGCGATACGGCCGGAGTCAGTCTGTGGCTTCCGCATTTCAGAGTGTCCGGTGCTGACCCGAGCCTACGCTGATCTGATCGGGCGGCTCCCCAGGCGCCTGCTCGGGTCCGAGGGCGGCGCTCTCTACGGTGCCAGCATGGCACCGACGCAACTGCCTCTCCCGCTCCCCGTCAGCACGACACCCTTGGGCGCATGGCTGGTGGTAGGGCTAACCAATCGCCTGACAGGCCGCCAGGGGGCCCCTCCAGGGATTTTGATCATGATCACGCATCGTTCTGGGTGCGAAAGCGCCATCCTGACCGCCCTTCAGGTCGACCGCTGAGGAGGCCTCGTAGCATGGGAGACCTTGTTGTGGGGGCAGTGGGGGTGGGATGGACGGCGGCTACAAGGTCGATGTGAAGGCTCTGGTCGACGGGTCGTGGCAGTTGCATCAGGTCTCCGAGGACCTGCTGAACATCGTGACTCTGTTGGCACGGGAGCTGTCCGTGGCCGGCGGCATGATCGGGGACGACGAGGCAGGGGCGATCTTCGCTTCGGTGTACAAGCCGACGGCCAAGACGGCGGTCAACCAGATGGCGAACGCCTGTCACTTCATGGGCAAAGGCGCCGAGACGCTGCTCATGAACGCGAACAACTATCTGGCAGCCGAGGACGAGGTAGCCAAGCACCTGCTCGAGGCGAGCGCGGAGCCGAACGGCGACCCTGCGAGTGGTCTGTCGCAGCCATGGGTGCAGCCAGGTCAGTGCGCGCCTGACCCACGGGGCATCGGTGAAGGCTTGCCCGAGGCGGTCGGGACCACCAGCGGCGTTGACAAGTGGGTCTGGGGGGACCGGTACCGCGGGGACGCGGACAAGCTGAGGAAGACCGCCCAGACGTGGCAGGCCGCGCACCGGCTCACCGCGAAGGTTCTCACCGACGCGCAGGACGCCTGGCGCACCGTCGACGGGATCCACGAAGGGGAGACGGCCAAAGCGATCGCGTTTTTCTTCAGCGCCTTCGTCGGCCGGCAGGCCTACCCGGCGCAGCCCGCCGAGACGCACACGCTGCTGGCGAACCTGTCGTCGGCCTGCCGCCAGCTCGGCGATGCCTGTGACAGCTATGCCAAGCACATCGACGACTGCTCCAGCATTTTCAACGGCTGGTTCGACGCGCCCTGGGACAACCCGATCTTCGGCGGCAACGGCGACGACGGCGGTCTGAAGTCGAAGGTGACGAGCGACACGCAGATCATGTCGCTCGCCGGCACTCCGCACGTGCTCGACGACACCCAGAAGCGCATACCGGTACCCCAGGGCCAGCCCGCGCCGTCGAAGCCGTCCGGCCCGGGGTTCCCGTGGGTCCTGCCCTTCCCGGCGCCGCTTCCCGTGCCCGGGCCATTGCCTCTGGTCCCCGCCGTCTTCCGTCCGGTGGACCCCAACAGCCCGGCCAAACCGCCGATGGGACCGCCTGTCCCGCCCCACCCTGGTTTCCCTCCGCTGAATCCCACTGAGCTGGCCGCGTTCCAGCAGTGGAAGTCGGGGCTCGTCAAGGGCCACTTCTCCGGCGGAGACGTCGAGGAGATGCTCTACCAGCTGAACACCGCCGGCTATCCCGAGTACCAGCTCCCGATCGTCCCCAAGCCAGGCAGAGAGCCGTACGTCATGGCTGACGGACTCCGGGACAGCGACGGCATGATCGTGGAAGCCAAGTTCGTCAAGAATCCGAAGACCTGCTACCGCACGTTGGACGAGCTGGAGAAGTCTCAGCAGGGACAGAAGGGCGCAAAGCCGCCGTTCCTGTTCAGCGATGACGAGGAAGAGCTGGACAAGTACGCCAAGGCCATCGCCGACCCGCGCAACCAGAACCAGATCCGAGGCGTCGAGATCGACACCAGCGACCCCAACACCCTCTCCTACTGGCGCACCATGCTCGCCCTGCGCGGCGTCAAGGGATACGCCCGATACGTCCCCGAGAGCGGATCAGCACCCGGCTCACCAGTCTCCTGAAAGAGAGAACACCCTTGGACCGCGAGACACTCCTGCGGCTCTACCCGCTTCCGGAACCCACCACCACCTTCATCCTCACCCCGGCACCCGGCACAACCTGGGGCATGACCGCCGATACCTTCCTCGATGCGCTGCGCCGACGGCAGGGCGGGGAGGCGGAGATTCAAACCCACGCCGATGGCGGACCGAGCGACAAGCACGGCTGGTGGTTCGGTTTCACAGTCGGCGACGTGGGACACGACGGGGCCGGGTCGAGCTGCCTCGGGGGCAACGAAGGCGTGTCGATCTTCAAAACGACCGTTGACGTGGCCGCGGAGTTCGCCGCCTGGGTATGCGCCGAGCTGGTACCGGACGGAGCGGCGGTGGACTTCAACTCCAGAGTGGGGATGGAGGCCGGGCTGCCCGACGAGTTGCTCACTGCCAGGACGGTCCAGGACTTGGAGGCCGTCTTCCGGGAGCACATCGAGAACGCGGCATAGTTCACGATCGACACCGCACCCGCGAAGATCGCGAACCCGTGGACGGCCAGCACTACCCCAGTCTCCGGGTGCGTGCGCACCAGGGCTCGGGCCCGCGCCCGCAGTCCGGTTCCAGAGGCTGCGGTCGCGCCTGCCGGTGCCGATGCCCGGAGGCCGGCACTTGCGCCGAGCACGGCCAGGGCGACGGCGGAGAGCGCGAATGTTCCCGCGTCCAGCCAGAACAGCCCGGCCATCGGCATCACGGCGAGCAGCACGCCGGCGGAGCCGGGGCCGGCGACCCGGGTGGCGCTGGACCACCGGCCGTCGTAGTTGTTGCCGACCTGCCCCCGGACGGGATGAAAGGGCTAGTCTGGTGGGCGGCAGGGGAGTTCAGGTATGGGCGACGCGTTCCGATACCGGAGAGCGGCCCGGTTGCCCCGGCATCCTCACCTACCAGACGGGGACCCCGATGATCGAGCACTCACTGCCCCCGGGCGCCACTATCGACCACCTGTGGCAGCTCAGGGTGGCCGGCGAGATCAGGGTGCGGGCGGTGGACTGGGTGGCCCCGCTGCCGCAGGGGCTCGTCGCCGACTACTCGACCCCCGACGGAGACGTCTTCGTCTCGACGGTCCTCGTCCCTCTGGTGTGCGTCCGGTGCCCGTCGACGAGGAGTCACATCGTGCAGGGGCGTTGGGGCGACGAGCTCACCCTGATCTGCATCCGCTGCGGTACAGACTGGACCGGTCGGTGGGCCGGCATCGGAGACGACGACGGGGCCGCCAGCCGCGCGCTGTTGAAGCAGATCATCGTTGAGTCCGGGTTCACCCCGGGCACCGGGGTTGGCGACACGATCGGGGACATCCGCGACGAGTTCCACGCCGGCCTGTGGACCCCCAGCCGGATCGACCAGCGGCTGGCCGACGCTCTCCCGCTCACCGTCCAGGGCGACCACGGTGGGACAGGGCCCGAGGCGATCGCCCAGTGCATGGTGTCGACGCTCCCGGACTGGAGGCTCCGGAGCCTCCGGTTCTCCGAAGCGCTTGCCCGTACGATCGGGCTGTTGCGGGCGCCCGGAGCCGGGACCGACACGGAGACTCTGGACGTCCTGGACTCCGTCATGGGCCTGGCCCGTACGATCGCGGCCCTGGAACCGGGCGATCTCCGGCACGAGCCGGAAGCCCAGATCGAAAGCTGAGCGAAGCAGGCCGCGTCCCACCGTGCGGGATGACGTCCTAGAGTGCGGTTCGCGTACGTTACTGGGCCGGCGAGCGCCGCCGCCTGCTGTGGCCCCGCTCGGAGGTGAAGGCGACGCACTGCCGGGCGCGCGGACAGCCCCAGCACGCCCAGCCCTGTTGGAACGCGCGACCGCTTTCAGCTGGTGTGGTTGCCGCGGCCGCGGGCCTCCAGCTTCTGCAACCGCTCGACCGCGTCCCGTACGGCCTCCCGCGATCTGGCGGCCCGGCCGCCGGCAGTGCGCGCGGCGTCCTCGGCGGCCCGTACGCGCTCACCGGCCTGCGCGAGATCCTCCCGAGCGCTGGCCTCGTGCTCCTGCGCCCGGGCGAGCTCGGCCCTGGCCCGCTCGGTCTCGCCCTGTGCCCGCCGCAGGACCGACTGGGCGTCGCGCAGCACCCGATCGGCGTCGGCCGCGCGCCCGGAGGCCTCCCGCTCCGTTTCCACCGCTGCGGCCACCGTCTCCCGGGCGGCCTGTTCCTGCTCGCGCAGACGCTGCCTCGCGGCCTCGGCCCTGGCCGCGGACCGCTCCTGACCGTCGGATGGCTCCGCAGCCTTGCGGAATGTCCCCTGCCTCGCTGCCGGCTGCGCCGCGCCCGCTGGGGCGCCCACGTCCCGATCCGTCTCGGCTCCGGATGGGGCTGCGCCCGGCCACAGCGGCGGCTCCAGGGCGGCGGTCAGCCGGCCTTTCGCCAGGGCCCGGGCCGCGTCTGGGTCCGCGAGCGCGGCGGACAGCGTTCGGGTCACGTCGCCGACCGCGTCTGCACCGAGCGGGTGACCGGCTGCGGCGGCGTCCTGCCGAGCCTGCTCGGTCAGCGCCTGCACCAGCTGACGGCGCCGGTCGGTGAGGGCGCGCAGCTGCTCGCTGGCGAGGTGCCTCTGGGCGTCCCGAAGAGCCTGTCCGAGCTCAATTAGCTGTTCGACCAGGTCGTGGTGCCGGTGGGCGAGGAGGTTGGCCGCCCATGCGGCCAGGGTGGGCCGGTGCAGCGCGCGGATCCGTTGGGCCAGCCGCGGATCGCTCTTCTTGAGTTCGTCGGCGCGCTCGTTCCGGGTGGCGGTGAAGTCGGTCGGGGCGAGGGCGTAGAGCGCGTCGGCGATCGCGTTGAAGTCGGGCGGCGTGCTGGCCACGTTCGGACTCTACGGCCGGACAGGCAGACAGGCTTGCCGGGGGCGTGCGGGTGGGCGCCCATGGCTCGTTGAACGGTTATGGCAGACGAGATGGACAACGGTCGGATCCAGGGGCCGATGGTGTGGGCGCTGGGGGTGCGCGAGGCGGCGAAGGGCCCGCCGTTCGCGGAGCTGATCGTGGAGGTCGGCGCGGAGCTCCACGCCGGCCTGGTCGGGGCCGCGGTCGACAGCGGCTTCGTGCTCGCCGCAGGTGAGCCGCCGGAAACGAGCGGGGTCGTCGAGGTCGGAGACGGCAGGGTGGAGCGCCTGGTGCTGGTCGGGGGCCGCGAGGTGTGGGAGCCGGACACGCGGGTCGAGGTGTCGCGTGGCTGGCTGGAGGCGGCCCAGGGCCGGGGTGTCGCCGTGGTGATCCTCGTGCCGCCGGGCACGTGGCCACCCGGCCTGATCGAGCTGGAGCCCGAGGAGCGCCTCGATGCGTTCACCCGGCACCTCGAACAGGAGCGGACGGCGGGCCGGGTCCTGCACGGGATGGCATCGGTGCAGGTAGACCGTCCGGAGCGGTGAGGACCGACGAGGTTGCCTGACGGTTGATCACTCGAACAAATTATCGAACAATGAAGTGTGACCGCCCTGCCCTCCACCCCGACGACCCCGGTGATCAGCGATGCCCAGCCCGCACCCCGCGAGCTGATGACCCTGCCCGGACTCCACCGCGACGTCCGGCGCTGGCGCCTGGTGGAGATCCGCCTCGACGGCCAGTGGCGGCCGGCCCTGCTGAGCGTCTGGCGCCGCCCGCCCAGCAGTACCCGCTGGGTCGTCCACGTGCGCTGGGGCCCGGACGGCCCCGGCCCCGGCGAAGAGAACTGGGGCTGGTTCCTCTACGAGGACACCGCCATCCGGCCGCTTCCCGAGCCGGCCGCCCCTGCCCCCGGCGCCGCCCGGCTGCAGGAGGCCGTCATAGTGCCGATTGAGATGACCGGCGCGCCGGATCCGGACGACGCCGGCCGCTGCTGGCACCTTGCCTGGCTGCGCACCGGCGGCCAGTGGCGCTCGGCCTCGTCACCGAACAGCGCCGTTCTGGCCCCGGGCTGCCATGGATCGCCCACGTGCGCTGGGGCGAGGACCGGCAGGCAGCCTGGGTGATCGCCGACGGCGCCACCCTGCGCCCCGCCACGCCTCCCGCCCCCGGGGCGACAGCGCCCTCAACCGGTACGGAGACCGACCGGTGACAACAGTGCTCGCGCCCACCCCGGAGGAAGCTGCGGCCGATCGGGCCGAGCGGCTGGCCGATCTCATGGAGGCCACCTCCCCGGACACCCGCGCCCGCCAACAGCAGGCCGACACCCTGCCCGTACTCGAACCGCTGCGCCCCCTGGTCCCCGGCGGCGGACTCGCCAAGGGCACGGTCACCGAGGCCACCGACACGGGCCTGCTGCTCGCACTCGCGGCCGGGCCAGCGGGGGCCGACCGATACGGCTGGCTGGCGGCAGTCGGCCTTCCCGACCTCGGCCTGGCCGCAGCCGCCGGCTACGGCATCGACCTGACCCGCATGCTCGTCGTCGACGACCCCGGCACCCACTACGCGGAGGTCCTCGCAGCACTCGCCCCGGCATGCCCGGTGATCATCGCTGCTGCGCCCGGGCGCCTGCCGCCCCGCACCGCCGACCGGCTCGCCGCCCACCTGCGCCGCGCCGGCACCGTCCTGCTCACCCCCGGCCCCTGGCCGGGCACCCAGCTGCGCCTGGAGGTGACCGCGAAGTCGTGGGTCGGGCTCGGTGACGGATGGGGCCAGCTGACCGGACGCGAGGTCGAGGTCCGATCCGTCGGCCGCGGTGCGGCATATCGCCCGCGCACCGCCCGGCTGTGGCTGCCCGACGAGAATGGCGCCGTCGTGCCTGCTGCCCCCGGCTCCGCTGCGGGCGCGGGGCGGACGGGTGTTGCTGCCGCGCTGGCGTAGCCGCGGGTGCGCAGGAGGTCCGCGCACCCGCAGGGTGGTGGCGGCCGGTTCTGCGTCCGAACCACCCGGGGGCTGGCCTGCGACGGTCGCGGGCGGCATCAGGCTTTCTTTCGAAACCCCCTGACCGGCCCCGGGGCTAGGTGAGAGTCCTCGCTCAGGACTGTGGGGTCGGGGCGCGCGTCGACTACGGCCACCGCACCGGGGCCAGGCCCGGTGGGACATCACCTGTAGGGCGGCGCGCGCGGGCCGTGTTCGATTCGTCGGGGGAAATGAACCGGGAACGGGCCGCCCGGCCACAGCTGCAGGTGAGTCCGGCTAGACCGGACGACCGGTCGTGATCGAGTGGGGCTGATCGATAGCCGCTTGTGTCCGGCGATGACCGTCTGGGGCGGGGTGGGCGGTCGAAATTTGGCTCAGGTTAACGGATATGACGCTGAATCGCATTTTCGACCCGAGTGGCTACCACTGTGCGTGTCTCGACGGCTACTGTCGCCGCGTGCGGGCCCCGGCAGCCTGGCGTCCAACCGATTGCCGGGGCACCGCCTTTCCAACACCACACAACAGGAGGAGCTGTGTCCTCGTTCTGCAGCGGCCCCGTCCGCACCGAAGTGCCACCAGACGGTGTGTCCGACCGTAACATCCCGCGTCAGCCGGTGGTCGAAACCACCAACCGCCGCTTCACGGTTGACCTGGTGGTGAACGTCCGCTTCAGGACCACCCCATTGCTCGTCGCGGCCCCCGTCGTCTGCCTGACCGCGCTGGACCTCCTCGCCACAGCCGTGGCCCTGCTGGGGCTGGTAGCGGACCTGAGCGGCTCTCACCTGCGGCTCAGCACCTCTGCCCGCATGTGACCCGGCCGGGGGCGGAGACGACCCAAACCGCTCCGCCCCCGGTGGCCCGGCCGCTTCGACGGCCGTAGAGACGCCGTCCTGCACCACCCGCAGGCGGCTTCCACTGTGGAAAGGACCCGGTGTCGCGGGAGCGCTGCGCACCGGACCGAGGAGACCGAGCGCGAATGACGACGAATCAGTTGACCTGCAGGCGCTGCAGCATGATCTTCCAGCGCCCCCGCAAGCGCGGCCGGACGCCGCACTACTGCAGTGAGGCGTGCAAGACCAAGGGCATCAGCACCAGCCGGCGCGACAAGAGGCTGGGCAAGGTGGTGCTCACCCGCGACGCGGGAGCGGCCGCTGTCGCCCGCTCCATCGCGGATCGTGCCGCCTTTATCGTGCACCTGAGCAGGAAGGGCCAGCCCCTCAAGTCGCTGGAGCACCTCACCGTTCTGCTCCAGGACGTCGACGACTACAAGGCCTACGCCGTGCGCCAGGCCCGCGATCAGAAGGAGCCCTGGGAAGCGATCGGGCAGGCCCTGCACATGACGCCCAAGGCTGCCGGTCGCCGCTTCACCGAAGACCACCTGCGCCGCCGCCGCGTGGCCCGGGGACTGCGTATCAGGTCCCAGGAGCCCGTGATCCGGCTCGCGCTGGAGAGCAGCCTCGAGGCGCTCTTCGCCCGCCCGACTGCCCTTCAAGACCAGGACGGAATGGATCCCGCCGACAGTACCGACGGCGGATCGGACACCGAGGACGGCGCACCACCGGGTGGTCGAGGCGAACGCCAGGACACTGCCCAGCTCTCCCGTGCTCTCTCTCACCTCCACCGCTGCTCTGGGGCCACCCTCCGGGCGATGGCCGAGGCCGCCGAGGTCTCCCCTTCCTACGTCTCGCGGGTCCTTTCGGGCCACAAGCTGCCGTCCTGGCCTGTCACCAAGGCCATGGCCGAGGTCTGCAGCGGTAACCCCGAGGACCTGCGGATCCTGTGGGAGGCCGCACGCGGGGCCCGCCCCACACCGCCACGCATCCGCCGCGACGGCGGCGGCCTGGTCGCCGAGGCCGAGGCCGCGCTCCGCTCGACCATGCGCGGCCTGCACCTGGCCGCGTTCGGCCCGCCGCCAGCCGATATCTGCCGGCAGGCCGACGGACGGCTCAGCCCTCGGGAGGTCGCCGGTCTCCTCGAAGGCCAGGCCCCCGAGCCCGTGCCCGACTGGCCCGTCATCGACAAGGTCGTCGACGCCCTGCGCGCCTCCGCCGACGTCGTGCGCCCGCTGTGGGAACACGTCCAGGTCGCCCGCGACCCGTACTGGACCCCCGAGTACGGCGCCTCCCGCTCCACCCTGCCAGCCGCATTCGGCTGACCACCCCGGTGTGCCGGGCCACCGCCACGGGCCCGGCATACCGCCCACCACCGACCCCGCGACCCACCGGGGGAACCACCATGCCCACCCGCCCCGCTCGCCGACACCCGCCCGCCTGCACCCCGTTCCCTGGCCTGGACGCGCTGCTCGCGCTCAACCACGACCACTACCGCGACTATGCCGACCTGCTTCTCGGCCCGGCCGACGCCGACCTCGCCCTGCGGGCGGCATCCGAATACCTCGCGCAGACGTGGCAGGCCATCCTCGGCACCGAAAGCCCGGCGGCCTGCGCCTGGCACGCTGTCCGGCAGCGGGTCCACCTGCTTGCGGGCCCCGGCCCACTGCGGCCTGTCGAGCACCTCGTTCCCCACCTGCAGGACATCGTGCTCCTGCACCTCGCCTTGGGCCTCGCACCCGAGCAGGTCGCGTTCCTCACCGGCACCCGGCCGGCCGACGTCCACACACGAATCCGGGCCCTGGGCACCATGGGTAGCTGCTGACCCCGCCTTCGGTTTGCCACCGCCTCGTCCGCGCAGGGCACTGGCGGGACGGCGAGCAGCTGCCGGAAACGGACCAGGAGCTGCGCGAGCTGCTGCTGCGCTACGGCTACATGGCTGGCTGGAACTGGCGGCGCTGATCGCGCTGGAGGACCACTCGGGTAACTTGCCGGAGGCCGGGTGGGCGGTGCCGAGCAGGGCTCGGCGAGAGCTGGGGCCAGCTGACCGGCCGCGAGGTCGAGGTCCGCTCGTCCGGGCGCGGTGCGGCGTACCGCGGCCGCAGCGCCCGGCTGTGGCTGCCCGACGAGAACGGCACCGTCACTACTGTGCCTGCCGCCGAGGTCAGCGGCACCGGAGGGCCGGCCGTCGTCGCCGCGCTGGCGTAGGCGCAGGTGCGCGGCACGGTCGTGGGCCCGCACGATGATGGGGGCCGGCTTGTCGCCCGATTCCCCGAGCGGGCCCGGGCCGTGCCCACTACGAGCTGCCGTCTGTGGACCCGCGCCGTTGGGACTGGGCAGGCGGCACTCCGCTGGTTCTCTCAGGCTGGTCGGTTTTCGCGGGTGGTGAGGTGGGCGCGGATCTGCCGGTACAGGTGTACGACCTCGGGTGGCACGGTGGGGTGGGCGGCCGCGAATGCGGCGCCGACGCGGGGCTTGCTGTTGCGGTGCTCGGCCTGGACCTTCGCCAGCAGTGCTGTGTCCAGGCGTTCGAGGTAGGCCTCGATCTCGCCGGACTTGGTGCCGTCGTTGCCGAATGCATCGGCCAGGGTGAAGACACCGGCGCGGTTCCAGTAGTGGTGCCAGGCGTCGAAGCCGGCATCCGGGCCTGGCGGATCGGCTGGAGCCAGGCCGAGCTTCGTGAGTTGCTTGCCGAGGTTGCCCTTGGGTGAGAATGCGGGCCCGTCGGCGACGATTGCCCACGGGATCCCGAACGCCTCCAGATAGTTGATGTATCCGCCGAAGCTCGCCTCGCCGCCCACGTCGACCATGGCGATGTTGACGCTTCCCGGGTCACCGAGGCCGGTTGGGTCCTGGTTCCACCACTGGCTCAGGGCGCCGAGTTCGGTGGCCCCTTCGCAAAGGATGACGGCCGAGGCGAAGAGCAGTGCCCGGACGTCTGTGAGGAGCAGGCGCTGCATCCATGCGGCGAGCTGATCCCTGCGTTCGTGTGTCAGGGAGCTGACGTGGGTTCCGCCGGATCGCTGGGTGAGGCGTACGACGCGGTCGAGGTCCGTGATGTCGGAGCAGGGGATCAGGTCGGGGCTGTGCGTGATGACGAGCCCCTGTACGTCGGTGAGGTGGTGAGACAGGCGGCGTTGCACAGTGGGGTGCAGGTTGACGGCCGGTTCGTCGAGCACCACGACGCGGCCCGCCTCGCCTGCCAGCAGGGTGGCGAGCAGCAGGGCTTCCTGCACGCCCGCGCCCGCGAACTGGGCGATCTGCGTGCTGTAGGCCGGGCCGACGAGGATGTCGATCGTGAGCCCAGCGTCCGGCGAGGGGAGGCTGCGCAGGTGCAGGTCGAGCCGGGTGATGTCCTTGAAGACCTCGCAGGCCTGGGCGAAGCGCTGCTGTTCCTCGATGCTGCCATTCTTGAGCCGGTGGAGTTCGGCGGCCACCGAGCTGCCGTCGCGTAGGTCGACGGGACCGGTCAGTTTCGGGAGCGGGAAGTGCCGCGCCAGGGGGAGCCGGCGGTTGTCGGTGAGGATCAGGCCCTGCTGCAGGACCTGGGCGAGGACGGAGCGGAAGTCGTAGCGGACGTTCCTTCCGTGCTCGTGGCCCAGGGCGTGTGCGAGCGCTGCAAGGGCGGCTGGCTCGGTGCGCGTGTCGTGCATGAGGGTCGGGACGTCGACGACAAACGCGCGTGTGGCGTCGAGGTTGTCCAGGATCCTGCCGAAGTCGATGGCGGCCGGTTCGGTTTCTCCGGTCTGCGGCGACTTCATGTGCCGCAGGAAGGAGCGCAGCACCTTCTCGTCGGAGGTCGGCTGGTCGATGGGCAACCGCAGGTTTTCGAGCAGCGGCGCGGCGGTGCGCAGCGGGGCCACCGCGTGTTCCGTCCAGGGCGGAAGCTGCCCCTTATAGAGCTGGCAGGCGTGAGGGCCTCGGAGGAGGAGCTGCATCGGTTGCCCGTTGTGGTTGAAGTTCCAGGCTGCCCACCAGCGGGATCGGTGACGTGCTGTGAATGCGACCTGCAGAGTTCCTCGGAGCAGTGACTGAACGGAGTCGGCGGCGACATTCAGCTCGGTGAAGAGCGTGAGGGCAGCCCTGAGTGAATTCTCGGAGCCTGGCTTGTCGCGGATGTTGGCGGCGTTGGCGGCGACGGCCGCTTCCACGAACAGCCTTACCAGTTCCTGCTCTTGAGGCTGGTCCAGTTCGATGTCCAGGCTGACGGTGTAGGCGTCGGCGCCGAACCGGCCCGCTTGCTCGTACATCTCCAGCGGGTCGGTGCCGTCGTCCGGGTCACCGAGTCTGGGAGCCAGGACGAGGAGGGGGAGCGCGACGGCGGCAGCGAGGTTCGACTTGCCGGCGCCGTTGGGTCCGGTCACAACTGTCGTCCCGGGCTTCAGGAAGAGGTCAAGGGAGGCGAAGGAGAGGAAGTTCTGGGCCGCTATCGAGTGAATCTTCAAGGCGATGCCGTTCGTTCGTGCCTGGCCGGTGCGAAGGAGCATCGCAGACCGCCGCTGTGATGTTGGCGAGTTCTCAAGGTTCTGGCATGCCACCACACCCGCCAGCGCGTCACGGCAGCGGCCGGGATCCGGGTGCGGACACCCGCACGCGGCGGACTCGCCGCACGCTGCCGGGCCCGGGTACACCATCGGGTCATACGGCGTTGTCAGCCAGCTGGCTTGGGGTGTACTTGCCGACCGCTCTGGCAGCCGGTTTCCAGACCCGAATCCCCGGCGCCTCGCGCCACGGCCGAGGCGGTTCCGTCCGTTCCTCGCAGTACAGGGTGGACGGCCCGTGGTACGGCATCTCGTCGGTTCCGTCGATCCACGCGCCGGTGCCGACCATGGCCGGAGGCCTCAATCGGCCTCCTCGGGTGCCATGTGGATCTTTCAGCATCCATATCTCATGGAATTTTTCCATGAGATATGGATAGAATCCATCCATGGTGTTGAGTACGTTGGAGACGCTGCGGCTGACGGTGGCCGCGCTGCGGCAGCGCACCGGCGAGACCCAGCTCAAGCTCGCTACGGCTGTCGGCATGACGCAGGACGGAATCTCGCGCCGTCAGTCCGGTGCGTTGTCCTGGTCGTTGGACGAGGTTGACCTGCTGGCCCGGCACTGGGGGATGGAACCGCTCGACCTGCTGGCCGGGCCGACGCACGCCGCCCAGTGCCTGACCTGGCCGCCCCTGCCCGGGCGGGCCGGCGCCGCCGGGCTTGCCGTGGAGGGGGCTGACCAGTGAGTCCCGCGGACCCGAACCACCCGAACGAGGCGGCCCGCCTCACGCAACAGCTGATCGACCAGGGCTTCACGAAGCGGCAGGTCGCGCGGATGCTGGGCCGCGACGCCTCGCTCGTCTCCCAGTTCTTCACGAAGGGCAAGGGCGCGGCGTTCGTGGGCGCGTTGCGTCAGGTGGTGCGGGCGGTGCGCGGTGGCGAGCGCGACACCGAGGCGCTGGCGGGGATCGCGGGGGAGAGCGTGGAGCGGCGTCGGACCCGGTCCGGGCAGAAGGCCCGGGTGCGGGGCAAGGACGTGGTCGGCACGCCCGGGGAGTCGATGGCCGGGCGCGCTGGGCGCCAGGCGATCCGCTCCGGCGCCTCCCACCTCGCTCCCGTCGTCCACGCCACCGGCCGGGCCGGCGGCCGGTTGGCGTTCACGGTGCGGATGCGCGCCGATCAATACGTCTACTCGGCCGGCTCGGAACGGGACTCCGGGGGCCTGCGCCGCGGCTTCGTCCCGCGTGCGGACGGCACCGAGGAGCGCACCTACGGCTCCGCGTCCACGGGCGGGTTCGATGCCGCCGAGTGGTCCCGCCGTGTGGCGGAGCACCACGGCGACGTCACCGAGGCGATGCGGGCCTGGCTGGTGGAGACCGGCCGCGCCGTCGCGGACGCCGACATTGCGTTTTTGGAGGTCAGGGGCTGGATCCCCGAGTAGTGCCACTAAGTCCCCCGCAGACCCGGTATCACCCGCAGACGAAGGAGTCACGCCGTGGAGACCACGACCACCGCCGCCGCCATCGAGGCCGACGTGCCGGTCGGGCCGCGTGTCAAGGTCGGCAGGCTCCCTGTCCCGGCGCAGCCGTCCGCCGAGCTGCCCGGCGCGGTCGGCCCGGTGAACCTGTTGCCGTTGCACGGGTTCCAAAAGGACGCGGTGGCGGCTGCGGTGCGTGCGGTGCGGGGCGGTGGCCGGGCGACGGTGGTGGCGGCGACCGGCTCGGGCAAGACGCTGATCGCGGCTGGCTGCGCCCGGCGGCTGGCCGCCCGGGGGCGGGTGCTGGTGTTGGTGCCGACGATCGAGCTGCTGGAGCAGACGGCCGAGGCGTGGTCGCTGCGGGGCGGGCGTCGGGGGTTGGCGGTGGCGGCGTGTTCTCGGGATGAGGCATTGGAGAGTGCGGACGCCGGGGGCCGGGTGCGGGCGGAGGTGTCGACGCAGGCCGTGCGGATCGCCGACCTGGTCCGGGCGGCCGAGCCCGGTGAGTCGGTGACCGTGTACGCGACCTACGCCTCGCTGGAGCGGATCGTCGAGGCGCACCGGCTGTACGGCCTGCCTGGGTGGGACCTGGTGGTGGTGGATGAGGCGCACCGTACGGCGGGCTCGGAGGGCAAGGCGTGGGCGGCCGTCCACGCCGACGACCAGGTCCCGGCCGCCCGGCGCCTCTACTTCACCGCGACGCCGCGGATCGCCGACGACCGCAAGGCCACGGACGGCCTGGCCGACCTGGCCGCCGCCGCCGCAGCCGCAGCCGACGATGCCGACGCCGATGTCGACGCCGGCACCGACGGTGGGCAGGGCCGGGTGCTGCCGGCGTTGTGCTCGATGGACGACGAGCGGGTCTTCGGCCCCACCGTCTACACCTGGACGCTCGGGCAGGGCATCGAGCACGGCTACCTCGCCGACTACCGCGTCCTGGTCCCCGTCGTCACCGACGAGGACCTGCGCGACCTGCTCAACCTGCCCGCCGTCGCCGACCTGCGCTCCCAGCGCAGCAACGAGGAACTGCTGCGCCTGGCGTTGCAGGTCGCCGTGCTGCGCGCGGTCGCCGACCTCGGCCTGCGTCGGGTGATCACCTTCCACTCGCGGGTCGCCGCCGCCCGGGAGTTCGCCGAGACGCTGCTCGCCGCCGCCGGTCTGCTGGGCGATGGGGACCGGCCGGAGCGGATCTGGGCGAAGGCGGTCGCGGGCACCGACCGGCTGCGCGACCGCCGGGCCGCGTTCGCGGAGTTCAAGGCCCACACCGGCGAACGGCCCGGCCAGGAAGGGGAGGAGTGCGGGATCCTGTGCAACTCCCGGTTGTTGACGGAGGGGATCGACGTCGCCGCCGTGGACGCGGTCTGCTTCGCCGACCCCAAGAGCTCGGTCATCGACATCGTCCAGGCCGTCGGCCGGGCGCTGCGCCAGTCCTACCGGCAGGGCAAGGTCTCCTGGATCGTCATCCCGGTCTACCTGCCCTCGCCTGTGGTCGGTGACGACACGGCGGTCGCGGACCCGGCGGAGGTCTGTGACGCCGGGGAGGCTGTGAAGGCGGAGGCCGACAGCGAGATCGAGGCCTCCTCTTTCCGGACGATCTGGCGGGTGCTGCGCGCCCTCGCGGCCCACGATGCGCGGGTGGTCGGGCGGATTACCGAGCTGCGCGCCCACCGTGCCCAGCCCCAGCACGCCACCGTGGCCCAAGCCGAGGGGGAGGGCGCCGGGGCCAGCGAGGGGACGCAGGAGCGGCCGGTGCCGTCGGAGGCGCCGGTGGACTGGCTGCAGATCGACGCCCGGCGCCACGCCGGCGCGATCCTGCAGACGGTGAAGCTACGGGCGTTCAACCCGCGGGCGGTGGAGTGGCAGCGCATGCACGCCGTCGCCGCGGTCTTCCACCTGGAGCACGGCCACCTCGACCCGACCGACAAGGCGACCCACGCTGGTCTGATCTCCTGGCTGGACCGCCAGCGCCACCTGCACGGCCAGGGACTGCTCGACCCCGCCCGCGTCAGCGAGTTGGAAGCGCTCGGCATGATCTGGTCGAAGAACGCCAACGCCTGGGAACGCGGCCACGCCTACGCGAAGGCCTGGGCCGCCCTCCACGGCCACCTGGCCATCCCCACCGCCGAGAAGCTCGACGGCTACGCGGTGGGCGCGTGGATGCGCCGCCAGCGCCGGGCCGACAACCTCACCCCGGACCAGACGGCGAAGCTCGACGGCCTGGACGAACTGTGGCGCCTGGAGCCGGACTGGAACCGCTCCTACCGCCGCCTGCTCGCCTACCTCGCCGCCGGCGGAACCCTCACCGGCCCCGTCAACCGCACCGGCCTCGGCGACGACCCGACCTTCCGGCCCGGCACCTGGCTGCGCAAGCAGGACAAGGCCCGCACCGACGGCAAGCTGACCGGCCAGCAGACCGCGCTCCTGGACGCGCTTCACGGCCATAAGGCCGAGACCGCCGCCGGCTAACCGACACCGACGGCACCAAAGAACAACGAGCGAAAGGGATCCACCGTGGACGAAGACCGCTCCGACGAACGCTTCCCGCTGGTGCTGTACCGCTACGACGGTGGCGAGCTGATGATGCCGACCACCCACGTCACCGCCCTGCTGCGCCACACCGCCGAGACCGTGCGGCTGTGGCGGGTCCGAGACCGGGTGCCGCTGGACCTGATGACCACCGCCCGGATCTACGACGCCCTGATGCAGTACGCCGCCGACCTCGACACCGCCATCGCCGGCGCGCACCGGAAGTCCGACCCGGCGGACCGGACCCGGGCCGACGGGTTCGCGCGGCACCTGACCGAGACGGCCGACGCCTACTTCGCGGCCGGCGAGCCCTCTCCGGGGTCGCCCCGGCCTGCCCCGTACCACGCCACCAACGCCTCGGAAGGCACCGCCCGATGACCGCCGACACCACCACCGCCCTGCCGAACCAGCCCCGGACCGGCTCCGAGCCGACCCCGCACCGCCCGGCCACCACGGGCACGCCGGCGCCCGGCTTCCCGTCGGTGCTGGTCCTGGACCCCGGCGTGCTCTCCGACCCGGTGGAGCGGGAGCGGGCCTTCGTCCAACTGCTCCGCTACCAGGCCCAGGTCCGCACCAGCCACGTGCGCCTGGAGGAAGGCGACCGGGTGGAACTGCTGGAGCCGATCCGCACGACGTGGATCGACCCAGACCTGGCCGCCGAGGAGTACTGGGAAGAGGACGCCCGCGTCCACGCCCGCGTTCCGGCCGGCGCCCTCGGCGTCATCACCCTGGTCCGTCGTTATCCGACCCGCTGGCCCTACGTCGTCCAGTTCGACCGCGGCCCCGAGTGCGGAGTGGGCGACTTCCAGATCACCCGCACCTGCGACCAGTCCCTCACCCCCGCCAAGCCGCCCACCCCCGTCCCGGGACCGTGGAACCTCTGACCGCCCGCCCCGGCCGCCACCACCTGGTGGCGGCCGCCGTTGAACCACCCAGCCGAGAAGAGGGGAGAGGCATCATGACCACGCCGGAATCCGCGAACCCGCTGGCTTCCTACACCTGGTGGGGCGACGGCGGCGGCGACGGGGCGTTCGTAGCCGTCGGCGCCGGCGCGGTGCGGCCGGTGAGCCCTGGCAGCACTACGACCTCGGACACGGTTACTGCAGCTACACCTTCTTCGAGCAATGCCAGCACCGCATGGCCTGCGCACGCTGCGACTTCTACACTCCAAAGGAATCCACGCGATCCCAACTCCTGGAAGCCAAAAGAAACTTGCAGAAGATGGCTGTGTCCATCCCGCTGACCGACGATGAGCAGGCAGCCGTCGAGGACGGCCAGGCGGCCCTGGACCGGCTACTCGACCGCCTCGCCGACACACCCACTCCGGCCGGCCCGACACCACGCGAACTGGACGTGCCGGTGACGGCCCGGCTTCTGCCGCTCGTCGACGTCCGACAGGGCGGGACGGGCTCCGCACCGCGCTGATATCGGAGTGCGCACAGGCCCGGGAGAGTGACACAGTCACTGCCGTGACCTTGATGAACGTGCTCGTCGACTTCGCCCGAACCGGCAGGATCGGTCCGCTTCACTGCGGAATGCCCCTGGCCGAGGCTGAGCACCTCCTCGGCCCGGGGCGGCCGCACCCCGCCCACATCATGAAGGGGCCCGACATCGACGGCTACCCGTACTCCTGGGGCGGACTCAAGCTGGACGTCACCCAGCGGGCGGTCAGCGGAATCTGGATCCACCTCTGGCCCGGTTCGACAGCGAAGCTCCCCGCTCTCGTCGTGCCCGAATCAGAGTCGTTCGAGGCCACTGTGCTCCGCGAAGAACTGATCACGGCACTGGACAGCGCAGGCTGTGAGCATCACGTCAACGACACCCTCACCTTCGGCCAGCAGTCCAGCATCCTCACCCGGCCCGCTGACGTCTACGCGGTCTTCAGCCTCCCGGGCCGGGACAACCACGTGCCTCACCGAGACCGTCACTACCTCGACGTGATGCACAAGTACACGGCTTGACATCGCTGATTCCACAGAATGATTCGCGTGACATGGCCTTCGACCTGGCCCGAACTCCAGGTACTGGACAGTCCGGCGACGACGGCCTCCTGGTCGCGGCGGAGGCCGGCGACGAGGGAGTGGCGGGCTGGTAGGTCGTCGGCGAGGACCCGGGTCATCCAGCCGGGGCAGCAAGTCGCCGCGTCGGTCGTGGAGCATGGCGGCGAAGTCACGGACGTGCCCAGCAGCGGCCTTGAGGTGCGGACAGGAGGCCCGGATCTCCTTGAACTCCTGAGCGTCGCCGGCGCCGAGGCGAGCTGGGTCAGTCATGATCCAGCGGACCACTCGGCGGGGCCTCGGGACGGGCCGAGATGCCGCCGGGAGGCCGTGTTGCCTGGCTTCCCGAAGGTAGCGGCGCACGGTCTGAACGCCTCCGGGAAAGCCGAGCTCCCGGAGTTCGCGGTGGAGCAGGGGAATGTCATGACAGCCCTCGTTCCAGCGTTGGTGCAGGTGGGGCTTGTACTCGTCCAGGTTGCCGGGGTACTCGAAGATCTTCTGCCTGCCCGCCGTGCGAGCGTGCGTGTGACCTGATCGGGGCCGGGCTGCGCCTTGCCGTCGGTGGTGGGTGTGGGTGCCGGTGTGGTGGCGGGATTCGGGAAACCGGCGGCGGCGGTGCGTGCGCGCTTCTACATTGTCCGGGGTGACCACGACGCCGACGCTGCCGATCAGTTGGGTGCACGCTGCCCGTACCCGGGTCTCGCCGCGTGCCCGCTTCAAGGAGACTCTGGGCCACAGGGTCGGGGAGGACCGGGCCCGGAAGGCACGGGAGGCGGTGCCCGCCGCGGAGAGGGCGCGGTTGGATGCCCGGGTCCGTGGTGTCCTGCTGCGCTGGCACTGCGCGAACACGGCCGCGAGGTGCCGGGTGCGCGGGGTGTTGTGGGTGTTTGCCGGGGTCGCGGCAGTGGTCGCGGCGAACAGCCCGTGGGCGCGTCGTCCTCCACACCCGACGAGACAGGAGGTGGCCGACTTCGTCGCGGGCAGCGTGGCCGGGGGAATGCTCGCCCTGATGGTCATCCTGGTCCTGCCGGTGGCGGGGGCGGTCGCGTTGTCCAGGTTGGTCCCCAGCCTGAACTGGGCCGAGGCGATCGTGGCATTCACCGCCATCCTCGGCTGCTCCGTCGTGTTCCTGATGATCGTTGTCCAGGGCCGGCACAGGCTTCTGACACCCCTGCCGGGAGACCCCCAGGCGAGGATCAACGGGCAGTGGGCCGGGTTCCTGGCCGCATGCCTGGCCTCCATCGCGCTGAGCGGGTACTACGTGCTCTACAGCCGGGCCCGGGCCAGGATTGCCCGCAAGGTGTGCCGCCCGTTCGACGCGGTGTGCGTTCAACTGGCGCGGCTGGTGGCCGATCTCCACGAGAAGCGGCACCGCTGGTTCGCCGGCGAGGACGTGGCCGCCTGGTCGAGGCGGTTGGAGGAGATCGCGGTCGGGGTGGAGCGCGCCGGCATGTACCCGGGTCGCATCCACAATGCGGGGCCCGAGGTGACGGCCGCTCTTCGGCTGGAGAACCTGCGGATCGCCGCCGTGTTCCGCGCCCACAAGCGCGACCTCGCCCAGGCCCACAGCGCCGCTGCGGTCGACGAGGTGACGACCTCGCTCCTGAACGGCCTGCGGGCGCTGATGGCCGGGGACCGCGCCGCCCTGCTGGCGGGGGCACCATCCAGCGCCGCGGTGCCGGGCCGCCTCGCGCGATGGATGCCACGCCTGGCTCCGGCGGCGGTGTTCGCCGCGGCCGCGGTCCTGCTGCCGATGGTCCCGCTCGTGGCGGACAGCCCCGGGATGGGCACGAGCCTGCGCTGGACCTTCGCCGTGATGGCCGCGGTCTCGCTCGCCACGAAACGCCAAGACGTCGCGGTACAGGTCAACGAGGTCTTCGGCCGCGCCGTCCCCTGGGGCAAGTGATGCCCGCAGACGACCGGATGTGCTTGGTGGTTCTTGCCGGGACGGGGCAGGCCGGGACGGCAGGACGAACGCGACGGTCCGAGGCGGAAGCCCGGGAGCTCCACGCGCCCTTCGGCCCGGTGAGGGCGTGCTCCAGGTCGGCCTGTGCGGTCCGGCCGCCCTATGCCCCGGCGACCAGCATCCCGCCCATCGCCAGCATGGTCGCCGCGACCAGCCCGTCCAGCACCCGCCAGGCCTTCGGCCGGGACAGGACGCCGCTCAGCAGCCGGGCGCCGAAGCCCAGGCCGGCGAACCAACACAGGCTGGCCAGCGCCGCGCCCGCGCCGAAGGCCCAGCGCAGGTCGCCGCGGTCGGAGGCGAGCGAGCCCAGCAGGAGCACTGTGTCGAGGTACACGTGCGGGTTCAGCCAGGTCATCGCCAGGCAGGTCAAGACCGCTCGCCGGACGGACCCCGCCTCTGGTCCGCCGCCAGTGAGCGCGGCCGCCGGATCCGGGCGCAGCACCCGCCGGGCCGCCAGGAAGCCGTAGCAGAGCAGGAATGCCCCGCCGATCAGGCCCACTGCGGTCAGTGCCGCCGGCCAGGCGGTGACCACCGTGCCCACCCCCGCCACGCCGAGCGCGATCAGCGCCGCGTCCGAGACGGCGCAGATGGCGACCACCGCGAGGACGGCGTGCCTGCGGGCGCCCTGGCGCAGGACGAATGCGTTCTGGGCCCCGATAGCCACGATGAGGGAGAGCCCGGTACCGAAACCGGCGGTTACGGCGGTGATGGTGCTGCTGTTCATGGCTTCGACCGTATGGACCGCGCATTGATGAGTACAGCTAAAGATTCTTAAGTAGCCTTAGCTGTACTTATGAACGAGCTTCCCCTGGACCAGGTCCAGACCCTGCTCGCGGTGGTCGACGAGGGCACCTTCGACGCCGCGGCTGCCGCCCTGCATGTGACCCCCTCCGCCGTCAGCCAGCGCGTCAAAGCTCTGGAGCAGCGCACCGGGCGGGTCCTGCTCCTGCGCAGCAAACCGGTGCGGCTCACCGAGTCCGGCGAGGTGGTGGTCCGTTTCGCCCGCCAGCTGGCCCGCTTGGAACGCGACGCCCGCGCCGAACTGGGCCTGGCGGCCGAGCAGGATCCGGCCCGGGTCCCGATCGCGGTCAACGCCGACTCCCTCGCGACCTGGTTCCTGCCCGCGCTCACCCAGGTGCCGCAGGACCCGCCGATCTGCTTCGAGCTCTACCGGGAGGACGAGTCCCACACCACCGCCCTGCTGCGCGAGGGCCAGGTGATGGCCGCCGTCACCTCCTCGCCCGACCCGGTAGCCGGCTGCACCGCGCGGCGGCTCGGGCTGGCCCGCTACCTGGCCGTGGCCACGCCGGAGTTCGCGGCCCGTCATCTCACCGGAGACCTGGCCGAGGACTTGTGCGAAGCCCCCACCGTGGTCTTCGACCGGCGCGACGAGCTTCAGGACGAGTTCGTCCGGTCCCTCACCCGGGGGCAGTCAGGCGCCGGGCGGACCCGCCACCTGGTGCCCGCCTCGGACGGGTTCCGGGACGCGGTGGCCGCCGGTCTCGGCTGGGGCCTCGTACCCGAATTGCAGGCCGATCCGCTGCTGCGGTCCGGCCGACTGGTGGAACTGGCACCCGCCCGGCCCATGGACGTCCCCCTGTACTGGCAGCAGTGGAAGCTGGATTCGCCTGCCCTGTCCACGGTCGCCGAGGTCGTCGCGACGGCCGCCGCCAAGGCCCTGCTGGCTAAACCCACCCGTCGGCCGTAGGCCGCCTGGACACTCCCAGGCCGTCTCCCGGCTGACCAGCCGGCGTTCTACGAGGGTTGGCCGGTCTACTGGCTGGCGATCCCTCCACCAGGGCAGGGCTTCGGCGTAGTCAGCAGGCGCCCGTTTTGCGATCAGGCGAGGCCGAGGAGGGTGAGGGGTCGTCGGGCGTCGCGCGCGTTGCGGCGGAGGCCGGCGGCCATGTTCGTGACGCCGTTCAGCCGGAGGGCACCGACGGCGAGGTTGCGCCAGGTCGCCATCGCGCGGGGTGCGTTTCCGGTCCGCAGTTGGGAGGCGTCCTCGGCGAACGTGGTGTCGCGGACGTGGTGCAGCGCCTCGATCTTCCAGTGGTTCCGGATCAGTTGCGCGAGCTGGGCCGGATTGGTCTGCTCGGCGGTGAGGCTGGTCACCGCGTAGACGGTCGTGATGGTGGTCTTTCCGGTCTTGCGGTCGGTGCGGCGGCGCTTGATCTGGACGGCTTGCCGTGCGCCAGGGAAGAACAGATTGTTCACGGTGGCGACCTTGATCCGGCGGATCTCGGCGCGGCCGTGACCGATGCCGCGGGTGCGTCCCTGGAGCGGGATGTCCTTCCAAGGCAGGGACTTCAGCTGCTTGCGCAGCTTCTTCTGGTTCCCCTTGACGATCGCGATGTAGTGGGCCCGGCGGCCAAGAAGGTAGCCGGCATGCTCGCGCTGGGTGTGCAGCGCGTCGCTGGTGACGACCATCCCGGCGAGGTCGGCGACGCTGTCCAGCAGCGGCTGGAAGCGGCTGGTCTCTCCGTTCTTCTCGCCGACGTCGAGCTGGGCCAGGACCAATCCGGTGGTGTGCTCCACCGCGGCGAGCAGATGGATCTTCCGCCCGCGGGCCTTCGCCGCGCCGCGCAGGCTCTTGCCGTCCACGGACAGTCCGCGCAGTCCGGAGCCCGCGGGCCGGCGGTCGGCCAGCCACCCACCCACCGCCTGGTCCAGGGCATCGCCGTCGATACGCGCGAGCAGCCGACGGACCGTCGCCTCGGCCGGCACCAGCCGCCTGGGCAGCACCGGATCGGGGCGCACTCCGAGCCGCTCCAGCACCTGCGGCGGGACGTCCGCGATCCACTCACCGACCGCCAGCAGCGAGGTCGCCCCGGCCAGCACCGCGCACGCTGTCAGGGCGAGGACCACGGCCAGCGCGTGCCGCACTCCACGCGGATCACGGGGGTCCGGCACCTGGGCCAGCCGCTCCAGCAGACCAGGCACCTCCCCAGCAGCCGCCTCGGGCTGCTCGCGGAGCTGGTCAAGGGCAGTCGGAATCGGGGATGATGCGTCGGCAGGCACGGTCTTCCACTCGGGTCACGGGGCGTAGAAAACTCCGTGATCTCGGAAGCCGTGCCTGCCTTCTTTACGCACGCCGCTACGCGCCCGCGTACGATCACCAGCCGTCGCCGATGAAGTGAGGCTGGCTCGATGCCCCGTACCCCAACGCCGATACACCTGACCACTGTCACCCTGGCCTTGACCGCTCTGCTCGCTTGCGCAGCCTGCGCTGGACAGACCAATGTCGTGCCGTCCGCTCCCGTGCCGACGAGTGCCGCCGCGTCCGCCGTCGCCGCAAGCCCTCCGCCGAGCTCGGGCCGACCGGACCAGCAGCAGCTGGACACGGCCGCGGACGCGGTCTCACGCCTCGGCGGCTCCTACCAGGATGTCTTCACGGGCCTGATGGTGGACGTTCCGGACGGTCGCGTCATCGTCTACCGGAAGCCGGGCGGTGGCGGCTTCGACGCCGCCCTCGCCCACCTGAGTCTGGGCGTGCCCGTGGACCTGCGCGACGCGCCGCGCTCGATCAGCGAGCTGGCCGCCACCCGCAACCGGGTCGTGGCACTGAGAGTGCGGTAAGCGAGGTAATGCCCGTTTCGGGCTTGGAGTTGGGTGAGGATGCCCGGTCGGCGGGGTGGGTCGGTAGTCAGGTGCGGGGCTGAGTGAACAGGCCGGGTTCGGGTTCGGTGAGGATGCCTCGGGCGACCAGGCGTTTCAGCTTCGACCGGATGCCTTCGGTGTTCTTCGGGAGGATCGGCAGG
>NZ_JNWQ01000060.1 GCF_000716875.1 Streptomyces novaecaesareae
AGCAGAAGACGGCATACGAGATTTCTGCCTGTCTCGTGGGCTCGGAGATGTGTATAAGAGACAGGCTGGGTGGCGTAGTAGGGGGTGCCGTCCGGGGTGTAGAGCACCTGGGCGGCGAACGGCTGCGGAGCGGCGGGGTGGTCCACGTGCTTCTCCCGTCGGGGCGTGACGCGGGGGTGTCAGGGCTGGGGTGTCAGGGGGTGTCAGAGGCCGCTGTCAGGGCGTCTGACACCCCCGTCTGCCTAGGGGAATGGGTGTCAGCGGGTGTCAGGTGTCAGGGGTGTCAGACCAGCGCCGGGGAGGGGACGATCCGGTAGCGGCCCTTCTGTGCGGCGGGGACCAACCGGCCCTCGTCCACGAGGCGGCGGAACTCCCCGCTCACCCACGGGCGGGAGCGGCCGAACTGCTCGGCCTGCGCCATGACGTCCTTGGGGCCGATCACCATCACGCCGTCCTGCTCGAAGGCGGCGACGATGGCGTCCATCGCGGCGCGGGCCTCCTCGGGGGTGAAGTCCGGGGCGGTCGACTCCGGGCCGAAGGCGACGTCGGCTAGCGTCTGCGGGACCGGGGGAAGTTCGGCCTGCGGGTCCAGGCCCTCGTCCTCCGGGTCCACCCGCCGCTCGGCGCCGCTGTCGTCGTCTCCGTCGCCGTCCGCGTTCGCGTACACGCTGTCCCCGTCCTCGTCGTCCCGGTCGTGGCGTTCGGTGTAGGCCTTGCCGGCGGTGGCGGCGGCGGCCTTCGCGGTGACGGGGTCGACCTTGGCGCCGTTGCGCACCGACCACGCGGCCAACTGCTCCATGACGCGGGCGGCCTTGCCGGTGAAGCGGAGGGTGCGGCCGGGTGAGCTGTAGCGCTGCTCGGGAACGCCGGGGGTGACGAGGTAGCAGTAGCCGGGGCGGCGGTTGGCCCATGCGCCCGGGTGGGCGCCGGCGTCCAGGACCGGGGCGGGCAGGGCCATGCCCTCGTCCCGGGCGTCCAGGCCGAAGACCAGGGCGGACGGGAGCGAGGCCCGGGTGCTGGTGCTGATCTGGTCGTGGCTGGGGCGCTGGAGGCTGATGACCAGGGCAGCGCCGGCGGCGCGGGCGAGCTGGGCGATCTCGGTGAAGCCCTCGTCGCCCATGAACCGGATGGTGGCGGCGGCCTCCTCGAACCAGCCGACCAGGAACGGCATGCCCTCGCAGCCGCAGGCACGGCCCTTCTGGCACGAGTGCGCCGGGTCGGTCTGCTGCTCGGCGGCAGCGGGCACCCACTGGCGGTAGCCGTGGGCGCCGAGCCAGCGGGTGCGAGCGGGGATGACGGCCTGGAAGGTGCTGACCATGGTCTCGGTGGCGGCACCGCCCTCGACAGCCCAGTCCAGGCCGTCCCGCAGCGGGCCGAAGTCCTGGAAGGCCTTGGGGTCGGACAGCCAGATGATGACGTCGCGGCGGCCCATGATCTCGGTGAGGACGTTGAGCGCGCCGTCGCCCTTGCCGGAGCCGGTCATGCCGAAGATGCCCAGGTGGGTGGCGTTGCGGCCGGTCTCCGGGTCGCCGGGCAGCCACAGCTGCAGCGGGGAGCCGTCGTCGTAGCGGCCGATGACCAGCGGCTCGGCGATCGACCCGCCGATGTTGGTCGGCATCTCCCACTCGACCACTTCCGCGAGCATGTCCCGGGGCACCACGACCAGGTCGCCGCGGCGGGCGGAGTCGGGGTCGGGCAGGTAGCGGACGGCGGTGGGGGCGACGTCGAGGGCGGAGGCGATGTTCGGCAGCGCCCGGGTGACGTCGTCGTTGGTCATCTCCCCCGCCGGAAGGACCAGTTCGGAGGTGACCCGGTTCGGCTCCACCTCGCTCTTCCTGATCTTGGCTCCGGCGAGCTTGACCTTCTCCAGCAGGGAGGCGTCCGCGTTGTCGGCTTGGACGGCGTCGGGGTTGCGGCGCATCACCTGGCGCACGTTCCACGACAGGGCGAGGACGCTCCCGCCGAGCCACCACGTGCCGAAGGTGAAGCTGTTCCAGCCGGCGAGCGCGGTCGCGGTGAACCAGCTGCTCGCGGCGGCGACGGTCACTGCCGAGTGCAGGCGGCGCTGGACGCCGGTGGTCTTGCCCGCCCACGCGGTCGCGGCGGTGAGGCCGACCGACCCGAGGGTCAGACCGACCGCGTACCCGGGGGAGCCGTGGGCCGGCACCCACGCCAGGGTCCCGGCGACGCCGGTCGCACCGGCGGTGATCCACGGCGGCGTGTAGGGCTTGGCCCGGTGGGCCAGCCACGCGGCGATGCCCTTGCCGGTGCTGGAGCCCTCCAGGTTCTCCCGGTGCTGAACCTCCGGGTCGGTGCTGTCCTTCTTCGGCACGGTGGTGCTCCTCTCAGAACTGGAACGGGCGGTGCTGCTGCGGCACCGGGCGGGGGGTCATGACGTCGGCGTACTCGCGCTGGAAGGCGGCCCACGCGGCGGCGGCGTCCTTCGCCGCGTCGGTGAGGGCGTCGGCGGCCTTGGAGAGCTTCTTGGCCACCGCGCGGGCCCGCATCTTCTTCTGGAACGCGTGGTCGCCCGGGGCGCCCGGTGCCTGCTCCAGCGCGGCCTTGAGGATCTCGGCCGCCACCTCCACCTCGATCGCGGAGTAGGCGCCGAACGCGCGCAGGGCCTCGCAGTAGGAGCGGACGTCGGCGGCGGAGTAGAACGCGGGCTCCGGCAGGGCCAGGGGCGAGGTGCGGTCCACGCCGGTGCCGGGGTTCGCGGCGGCGCCCATCTGCGGGGCACCGGGGGCGCCGGCGGTGGTGTTCTTGTTGACGTTGATGCTGATCCCGGGGGCGAACGTCGCCCCGGAGCCGAACCCGTTGCGGGTGCTGCTGCTGTTGGTGGTGCTGCTCGCGCCGTTGCCCGGCGTGGCGTTCACGGTCATCGCAGGCCTCCTGGTGGGCCGGGGCTGTCCCGACTCCCCGCCCCCGCCCGACCACGAAGGGCCGGGCGGGGACAGGCAATCGGCCAGCGGTCAGGCCGAGGCGACCAGGGCGGCGCAGGTCTCGGCGGCGTGGTGCCAGGCCTGGTCGAGCGCGTAGGCGCCGTTCATGCCGTGGTCCGTCAGCCGCACGAACGCCCCCTTGCCGGTGGCGTCCGCCAGACGCCGCAACGGCTCGCGACGGTCGGCGACGTAGTGGGTGACCGCGCTGAGCGCCAGCGCGGCAGCCACCCGGCCCGGCCGCAGACGCAGGCCCAGCGGATGGGCGCCACCGACCAGGGCGGCGCCCTGGAACGCGACGTACGTGGCGACGTGCGCGGCGCAGGCCCGGCGGCCGGCCGTCCCGGGCCCGCCCTTGGTGGCGGCCTGGTGGTCGCTCTGGATCCAGTGGTCCGCAACGTCCGCCGCCGACCGAAGCAGGGCGTAGGCGGCCGCGAAGCGGGCCGCTCGGATGCTGGTCATGGAAGGTGCCTCCAGGTCAGCGGTCGACGACCGGCTTGGTCAGGTCGCGGTGGGTGAGGCGGACGCGGGTGCCGGTCTTGGACAGGCGGGTGGCGAGGGCCATGGCGACGGTGGCGGCGCGGTGCCGGCCGCCCGCGCAGCCGACCGCGATGGTCAGCGGCGCCTCGGACGGACCGGCGTCGAACGAGTCCGCCAGCAGCGCGGCGCTCGTGATCAGCTCCCGGATGCCCGGGGTGCCGAGCACCGCCCGGCGCACCGGCAGGTCGTGCGCGCTCTGGTGGCGCAAGGCGGGGTCGACGTGCGGGTCGCGGAAGTGACGGCGCAGGTCGAGGGTCAGGTGCGCCTCGGGCGGGGCGCCGTGCAGGTAGCCGAAGCTGACCACCCGGATTTCGGTCACGGACATGACAGGAGCCTCCTTGCTGAGGATCAGCGGAGCAGGTCAAGGGTGAGTTCAGGCCGCGAGGGCAGTGCCGTCCGCGCAGGTCAGGCAGGTGCCGAGGTGTGCGGGGAGCACGTAGCCGGCGTCCTGCCCGCAGGCGGGGCAGGTGCGGCGCGCCCGGTTGGCCTTGGCGAGGGCGGCGGCCTTCGCGGGGGTCATCGGGCGGACGGGCTTGGCCAGGGCCAGCCGGTAGAGGTAGGCGGGGCGGGTGCCGCCGAAGCGGGAGCGCCACATGACCTGCGCGGCAACGTCCTGCCCGCCGGGGCGCAGGCCCTTGGCGCGGAGCTGCCGGCGGGTGCAGTAGCCCGCCGGGGCCATGCGCCACGGGTAGGTCGGCGTTCCGCCGTGGCGGGCGCCCTCGGGGTCCCAGTGCCGGGGGCGGCTCATGCGGCCACCGCCCCGGTGCCGTCGTCCTGCTGCTCGCCGAGCCGCTTGTAGACGACGCTGACATAGGCCGGGGAACGGGTCGAGCGGCGGGCAGCCTCGCGCTGGGAGACGCGGTCGCGCCAACACTCCTCGATCACGCGGGCAGCCTCGGCCCCGTCCAGCCGGACGGGATCCTGCGGATCGGTGTTCACCTCGTCGGCGGGGGCGTTCACCTCGTGCTCGACGGTGAACGGCTCGGGCTCCGGGGTGTTCACCGGGTCCGTCCCGGCCGGGTAGACCGGGCCGTCGATCACGTCGTCGCCCGGGTTCGGGGCCGACTCGACCAACACCCCGGGGATGTCGGCCGGGGTGGGGTGAACGGGGGTGAGCGCCGGGTGAACAGGCTCGGTGTTCACCGCGTCCACCGGACCCGCCGGAAGCGCTTCCCGGGCGTCCGGGACGGCCCCGGCCGGCAGGGTCGCGGCGGGCGGCGGGGCGGGGCTGAACGGGGCCGTCGGGAAGGTGAACAGCGGCACGTTCACCACCTGCCGGGCGGCCTGAGGGATCCTCGCCGGGCGGGTGCGGAGCGGCGGCTGGGACCGGCGCGCGAGGCGGGCCAGGGACCGGCGGTAGGCCGGCCCGGCCTCCGCGACGAGCAGCAGCAGCAGCGGCGGGATCAGGTGGATCACCACGCCGACCAGGTCTTTCGCCAGCGCGGCCGCACCGATGTTGAGCCACACCGTGGCCAGCCCGGTGACCCACCGGAAGACCGCCGGCCACCGCCCGGGCTTCACACCGAAGCGGGACAGGGTGCTGTCCGCCTGAAGGCTCAGAATGAAGCACCCGTCGCCCGCGACCGCCATCACGGGACCGGTGCCGTAGCCGGGTGAATGGGCGTCGATGAACGGTGCGGCGGTGGACATGCTCACCGCGACCACCGCCCCCGTCAGCACCCACGTGCCGGCGCTGATCACCCGGGACGTACGGAGGATCTGGGCGTCGGTGGGCACCTCGGTGAGCGCCGGGTGAACACCCCCGCCCGTGCGGTGAACGGTCACCCGGCACCCCCGGCGTTCACCCGGGCCCGGGAGCGGGCCGCCCGCCGCAGCGCGCTGTTGCGCTCGCGCTCGTTCAGGCCGCCGAAGATGCCGTGCGGCTCGCGTCGCTCCATCGCGTCGCTGAGGCACATCGCCTTCACCGGGCAGCCCGCGCAGATCATCTTGGCGCGGCGCTCGGCCCACTCGGCGGTCTCGGGCCCCATCTCCTCGGGGTCCGGGTAGAACAGGTTGGTGTCGCTGTCGGCGCAGGCGGCGCCGCGCAGGTCGCTGTCCGGGTTCGGGCGGTACTCGGCGAGCACGGTGGCCGCCGGACGGGCGACCAGGTGCGGGGTCCGGGTCGCACCGCTGATGATCGTGCGGAGCTGGGTCATCACGCCGCCGCCTTCCAGGCCCGCGCCCGGGACCGCTCGGCGGTGTGCATCAGCGCGGAACCGAAGGCGGCCGCCGGGCCGTCCAGGTCCCGCAGGATGTCCCACGCGGCGTCGAGCCGGACCCGCCGCTCCTCGGCGGTCTCGTCCTCGCTGCCGGCGAACAACTCGACGTCGATCCCGATGCCGAGCGCCAGCTCCGCGAACTCACGGGGCGTCAAGGCCTCCTGGCCTCCGACGTACAGTTTCATGGGGTCACCTCGTCAGATGGTGGGTGAGCCCGCAGGGTCGCCGCGCGCCCGGCCAAGGAATGCGCGGCGGCCCGATTTGCGGGCCGAGTGAGGCAGCCGCCAGCGCGGGATGCGCGGCGTGCTGCACGTGGACGGGGAGGGAATCGCACCCTCACCCCCGCAGGGGCCCACTAAGGGCCGTCCGCCTGGTCTGCCACCGCCTCTCCCCAGACACCTCCCTTCGCGGGGTTCTCGGCGGGACCTATGGAGTTGTGAAGGAACCAGCGCTGCCTTCGGGGGGCTGTCACCCCACCCCTCCGGGCGCGTTTTTGCAGGTCAGAGCAGCCCAAAGAAAGCCCTCCGCGTCGCTTCCGTTTCTCTCGGTTGCGACACTCACAACTTAGAGAACCTGCTTAGGCAGGTCAAGAGGGTTGGGTTTCTCGCGTCTGTTGGGCACCTGCCTTAGCATTGGCGCATGGCCCTAGACCCGGATGACTCGCGCCCCCCGTATCAGCAGGTCAGCAGCTCTCTGCGGGCCTCGATCCTCACCAAGAAGCCGGGCTTCGAGACCGGCGACAAACTTCCTTCCGGCCCCGAGCTGGCGAAGCACTTCGGCGTGGCGCGTGGCACCGTCGACAAGGCGCTTGACCTACTCCGGACCGAAGGCCTGATCGTGACCCGCCAGGGAAGCGGCTCGTTCGTCCGCGAGCGCACCTCTCGGCCGGTCGGCCTCCGGCCCCACCTCGAAGCGGCCTTCGAGCAGCCGCAGGTCACTCTGGACTTCGCCGGGTTCTCCAGCGAGACGCTGCACAACGCACTGCAGGAACCACTGGACAAGGTCCGCTCCGGCCGGCTGACCCCGGAGTCCATCACCGTGCGCCTGCTGCTGCCGGACACCACGGAGCCCATGGCCGTCCCTGTACTGGTCGACGGGCTCAAGGACGATGTGGCCCTTCGAGAGCGGGCCCGGAACATCGCCCTGACCAACGCCGGCGGCATCGCCCACTCGGTCGAGGTGCTGGCAGAGCTGGGACTGGTCCAGTCGGCGAACGTCCAGGTGAAGGTGCACCGGGCGTCCAGCCTGTTCAAGCTCTACATCCTGAACCGGTCGGAAGCCTTCTTCGGCTTCTATCCGCTCCGTGAGCGGACCATCGCGGTGGACGGCACTGACCGCACGTTCTACGACGTGACGGGCAAGGACACCACCCTGTTCCATCACGCCGCCGGGCCGGATGACGCGTCGCTCGGTTCGCAGTACGTCCAGCAGGCCCAGATGTGGTTCGACAGCGTGTGGAGCACGATCGCCTACGAGCGGCAGCCATGACCACCGCCTCTCAGCAGCTCGCCAACGCGCTCCGTCCGGTGAAGCATGTACTGCTCGACTTCGACGGCCCGGTGTGCTCGGTCTTCGCTGGCCTCCCCGCCCCGGAGGTTGCGCGGCGACTCCGTGAGGGCCTGCTCGCCTCTGGCGAGCAGGCCCTGGCCGGGGCCGAGGATGAGAGCGATCCTCTCGCTCTGCTCCGGCTGGTCTCGAACGCCCGGCCCGACCTCACACAGAGCACGGACGCTGCGCTGGCCGCCTTGGAGACTGAAGCTGTCCAGGTTGGTCGGCCGACCCCGGGCGGAGAATCGGTTCTCCGGGCCTGTGCCCGCTCTCGTCGGCTGGTCTCGGTCGTCAGCAACAATGCAGGCGCGGCCATCGAGACCTACCTCTCCGAGCACGGTCTCAGCAGCTACGTGGCGGGCGTCTTCGGGCGCGCCCCGGGCGACCCTTCCTCCATGAAGCCGAACCCGCGCCTCCTCCTCGAAGCAATGGAAGCCGCAGGCAGCGGGCCGGAGGACTGCGTCTTCATCGGCGACGCAGCCCGCGACGTCGAGGCCGGGGAAGCGGCCGGCGTCCCCACGATCGGCTACGCCAACAAGCCGGGGAAGGACGCCAAGCTAGCCGCCGCTGGCGCCGTGGTGATCGTGGACTCCATGCAGATGATCGCGGATGCTCTGGCCTGACCATTCAGTCCCCGACTGTCTCAATTCCTCAGGGCTCGAAGGACGCACTTCCCAAGCCTGGTCGGCAGCCGCTACAGGCAGGCTCTGCGGCGTGGACCATCGCACGGAGAGGGTGCGTGCCGACCATCCCTCGGACGCCCTCTTCTGCCATCCGTCCGGTGCGCGATACGGTTACAGTCTCGGTGCAGGTTCCGGTACGCATGCTGCATGGCCCGAGTGACATGAGGATGGTGGATGCGCCATGTACGAGCGCAGAGAGCTCTATAACAACGCCCCTCTAGTTCTTGTCACAGCCGAGGTGAGATATCCCTATTCACCGCGCCTTCGACAGCTGGACACCATCGACCGCATTCAGGTGGCCCTGGAGCATCTACTCCCCATCCGGCGAGTAGAGAAGCGATTTTCACTGCAGATCCCCCTTGGACAAGCAGGCGCGGCAATCCCGGAAACTACCGATGTTTACCGCTTCCTCAATAGAGCATCAACATGGTCGGCCGTAGTCTCCCCGGAGGCATTTACGGTGGAAACGACACACTTCGAAGACTTTCCCAAGTTCCTAGAAGTGCTACTTTCCGTTGCGCGCTCGATTGCGAATGAGACTCCAATTCCAGCAATAGAGAGAGTCGGCCTCAGGTTCATTAATGAAATGCGGGTTCCGGAGACCACCCGGTCCGCCTCCGACTGGGCAGGGTGGGTCGACCCAAGCCTCCTACCTGCACTGAGTGTCAAGGCGGGCCCCCTGAAAGCTAGTCAGGGAGTGGCGGTCTACGACCTCGGGGATTCCGCGCAACTACAGTTCCAGTACGCCGCAGTGGAGGGTAGCGGAGTAGTCGGAAACGAGACGCTCAAGCGCCGTTCCACACCTCCCCCCGGGCCACTCTTCGTACTCGACTTCGACAGCTTCTGGATGGCGCCCACACCGGAAGAGGCAGAAGCTTTCAGTGTCGAATTGCTCTCGGAAAAGCTTAATCGCCTCCACGAGCCCACTGGCGAGGTATTCCAGGCTTCGATCACCGACCGCGCCCGCAATCTCTTCAGAAAGGCCAGTGACTGACATGGCGACCTCTCAGCACTCCACTGCAGAACAGTCCTCCATGATTCGGAGCTACAGCCCCACTCAGGAGAGCACCAGCTCCGCTGTCATTCACCCTATCCGGGTGCTCCGCAGCGAGACAGGCACGGCTCGGGTGGTCGCCGACCAGTTGGGCGGAGCCATCGCTGAGCTCGATAACAAGGTCATCGACCAAGACCTTCGAACCCGCTCGGCGATCAAGGCCAAGCTCAGCGTGCCCTCGCTGTTGCAGGAGCTGGCAACGGAACGTGGCATGGCGTGGTCTGACATCGCCCGCTTGGTCGGAGTCAGCGTGTCCGCTGTCCGCAAGTGGCGCTCGGGCGGCGATGCGGCACCTGAGAAGCGTTGGCACCTTGCCAGGTTGGCCGCTTTCCTCGACCTGCTCTCCGAGTCTGCCGTGGAGGATCCCGTCGGCTGGATGGAGATGAACCTTTCCCTGCCGGAGGGATACTCTGTTCGACCAGTCGACCTGTACCGGGACGGGCACGCCATCCCTCTGCTGGAGATCGCTGGCATGAAGCGAGACCCTCAGGCCGTGATGGACCAGCTCGACCCAACGTGGCGAGACACGCGTCGTAGCGATTTTGAACTCTTCACCGCAAGTGATGGTCAGCTGGCCCTACGGGAGCGCGGGGCCCAGCAATAGGGAGGGCGAGCCACCCGCATGAGCGAGCTGTCTGAGCCAGCTGCGATAGAAGACCTCTACGCCTACTGGGGCGAGACGCCGCCTGCTTCCCGTCCGCTGATGCAAGGCGACGTCTTCTCCGGCGTGGTACTTCCTGGCCTCGGAGAGGAACCTCAGCTGGCACAGCTCGTCATGCACCCATGCCAGATGCGGCAGGGTCCCAACCTCCGGCCTCGAATCTCACTTGTCCCTTTGAAGGCCTCACCACAGCGGATCGTGTCCGCTGACTGGCGCAAGTCGATCCGGATCATGCCGCTGCCTGAGCTTCACGGCCCCGGTACCGCCAGCTACAAGGCCGACCTTTGTGAGCCGTCACCGGTTCCTTCGGCCGCTCTGGATCCGGCGATGCGCCTGGCGTCCCTCAGCGACGACGGAGTTCTACTCCTTCAGCAGCGCCTGGTCATGGGTGCCACCCGTGTCCATCTGTCGCTTGACAGGTTCCACGAGCAGATGGCCCCCACGTTCACAGAGATGGAGCTGCAGGAGGAGTGGGCAGAGGCTGCGCTCGCCAGCGGCAGCGCACTTGAAGACGCGATCAAGGAGTTTCATGCGTGGCTAGATGAAGGGGCGCCCACCCGTAGAGCTAGCTTGGCCACAGTGCGCGAGCACAGCCGCATCCGCCGGGAGGCCCGGAGCGCCATCACGGCCCGATACAGACCCTGACACAAGAACTACGTGGCCCGTCGCCATGGGGGGCTTCTTCCGGTCTCAGTTCTGGTCTCATTCGCCTCCGTTCACCGGGGTTCACCGCACCCCTACGACACCCGTCCCACCAGGGGCTGGAACCCCGGCGAACCCCGCCGGACACGGCCGCACAGACCTCGAAAGCGTGTGTGGGGGCAACTCCACCGTGGGTTCGAATCCCACCGCTACCGCCAGAAAGCCCGAGGGCCCGTCCGATCCGGACGGGCCCTCGGCGTTTCCCGCGCACCCTCGAACGCGGAACGGCTCCGTACCCCGGGCCGATGACCACCGACGCCCGGTCCGTACGGAGCCTGGAGGGGGGAGCGGCTCGGGGGGACTGACCGCTCCCCCGGCGGAGGTCCCACAACCGGCGCCGCGTCGGGGGGAAGCCGCGGCGGCCGGTCCCACAGCGGGGAACTCCGGATCCACGCACCGGGGATTCCTGCCAGATCCTCGGTACGTCATCCATCCTGCCGCCCGGCCCGCGGCCGGGCACCCGGAGAAAGGCCCCACTCGCGGGGACCTTCGTCCCGGCGGCCGAACGCGTCGCACACTTGATAGCCCGTCCGGGTGGATAAGCTGCCCCCTGCAGGCCGCTCGGGGACCGGACGACGGCGGCCCACCGCTGGGAGGAAGGTCACCCGATGGCGCAGGCGAAGAAGATCGGCGCAGTCCTCCTGCTCATCTTCGTGCTCTACTCGATCATCACCTCACCGGCCCGCTCCGCCCAGCTCGTCCAGCTGGGGTTCGAGGGGATCTCGAACGCGGCCAAGGCGGTCGGCACCTTCATGACCGGGTTGATCAAGTAGTCCGGCCCGGGCCTGCGGGCCCCGCCCGGGTGGCGGACGGCCGTTCACCCGCCCCGGCGCACCGGCTACGGTGGGCGGGACCTTCCACCCCCGTCCGCGAGGAGCGGCAATCGTGATCCGGCACCTGGTCCTGTTCAAGCTCAACGAAGGCGTCAGCAAGGACGACGAGCGCGCCCTCGCCGGCGCCAAGGCGTTCGCCGAGCTCGGCGCGGTGATCCCCGAACTGCGCGAGTGGGAGTGCGGCTGGAACACCACCGAGCGCGACATCGCCTACGACTATGCGATCAACAGCCTGGTCGAGGACCGCGACGCGCTCCAGGCCTACCTGACCCACCCGGCCCACCAGGCCGCCGCCGGCCAGTGGCGCGAGTTCGCGACCTGGGTGATCGCCGACATCGAGGTCTGATCCCCCTCCCGTCCCGGGCCCTTCGCCCAGACGGACCGCGGCGCCCCCTCCGGCCTCCGGACGGGGCGCCTTGCTCTGCCCCGGAACGACCCTTGCGGCGCCTCACCGAGGAGCCCGGCGAAGGTTGAACGTCCCACCAACACACCTCCGTCGGGTGCTTGCCCGACCTGTGCCCACCTTGTGATGCTATGACCGGTTTTGCCGGACATGGCGAGGTGATGAGAACCAGCCGCGACCCCCGATCCGCAGGGCCCGTCGTTGTCGACTTTGGGAGGGGTGACGTGTCCGTGGACGATGTGCTTGCGGCGATCATCAGCCCGGCCGGCGAGCTCCGCCCGGACGGGCTTCGCGGCCCCGGTGGCAGGCCCGTCGTGGACGTCCGGACGCTGACCCGGGTGCTGTTCGAGCGGCTCGCCGAGCTGCCCCCGGACGCCCTCGAACGCGAACGGGTCCGGGCCGCCCTGATCGAGGTGAACATCCCACTGGTCCGCTACGCGGCCACCCGCTTCCGCAGCCGCAGCGAGCCGATGGAGGACGTCGTCCAGGTCGGCACCATCGGCCTGATCAACGCGATCGACCGCTTCGACCCCACCCGCGGCGTCCAGTTCCCCACCTACGCGCTGCCGACCATCCTGGGCGAGATCAAGCGCTACTTCCGCGACAACGTCCGCACCATGCACGTCCCGCGCCGGCTCCAGGAGCTCTGGGTCCAGGTGAGCGGCGCGATGGAGGAGCTGACGGTGCTGCACGGGCGGGCCCCCAAGGTGCCCGAGATCGCCGCCAGCCTGCGGATCCCCGAGGAGGACGTCCGGGCCTGCCTGGACGCCGGGCGGGCCTACAACGCGGCCTCCCTGGAGGCCGCGCAGGAGCACGAGGGCGGACTCGCCCTGCTCGACCGGCTCGGCTACGAGGACTCCGCGCTGGCCGAGGTCGAGCACCGCGACATGGTCCGCCACCTGCTGGTCCAACTCCCCGAACGGGAGCGCCGGATCGTGATGCTGCGGTTCTTCGCCAACCTCACCCAGTCCCAGATCAGCACCGAGTTGGGGATGTCCCAGATGCACGTCTCGCGGCTGCTCTCCCGGATCCTCACCAGGCTTCGGACCGGGAACTCCTGGGAAGAGTGAGATTGCAGCGCGTTACTCCCACGTGACATCTTGCGACGTTCGGGTTTGCCGTGGACCGTGTTCCGGTATGGAGGGGGAGGGCCCCGCCGGGAACCTCCGCGCGACGGCCCCCGTTCAACCGTCAGTCACGAGGGGGTGGGCGCATGTCCGGAGAGCTGGGCGTTGCGGAGATCCACGCTGGTCAGGCCACCGGTACGGCCGTTGCCGAGGACCTGGTCCCGCGGCAGCGGGTCGAGCCGGTCGAACCGCCCGGACCCGGCACGGCGCCCGGCACGGCACCCGGGACTCCGCCCGCCTCCGGGCTGGACACCCGAACGCTCTCCCGCTCGCTGTTCCTGCGGCTCGCCGCGCTGGAGCCCGGCAGCGCGGAGCACACCTACGTCCGCGACACCCTGATCGAGCTCAACCTGCCGCTGGTCCGGTACGCCTCGGCGCGCTTCCGCAGCCGCAACGAGCCGATGGAGGACATCGTCCAGGTCGGAACCATCGGCCTGATCAAGGCCATCGACCGCTTCGACCCGGAGCGCGGGGTGGAGTTCCCCACCTTCGCGATGCCCACCGTGGTCGGCGAGATCAAGCGCTTCTTCCGGGACACCAGTTGGTCGGTGCGGGTGCCGCGGCGGCTCCAGGAGCTGCGGCTGGCGCTCACCAAGGCCGGCGACGAGCTGTCCCAGCGGCTGGACCGCTCCCCCACCGTCCCCGAGCTGGCCGTCTGCCTGGGGGTCAGCGAGGAGGACGTGGTCGAGGGCCTCGCGGTGGGCAACGCCTACACCGCCAGCTCGCTCGACTCCGGCTCCGGCGAGGAGGACAGCGACGGTCCGCTGGCCGACCGGCTCGGCTACGAGGACCTCGCACTGGAGGGCGTCGAGTACCGGGAGTCGCTGAAGCCGCTGCTGGCCAAGCTGCCGCCGCGCGAGCGCCGGATCATCATGCTGCGCTTCTTCGGCAACCTCACCCAGTCCCAGATCGGCGAGGAGATCGGCATCTCGCAGATGCACGTCTCCCGGCTGCTCACCCGGACGCTCACCCAGCTCCGCGAGGGGCTGATCAGCGAGGGCTGAGCCTGGTGCCTCAACTCCCGCTTCCGTCCAGCAGGTTGGCGCGCAGTCCGGCCAGCACGTCGTCGTCCAGCCCGAGCCCCTCCCGCCAGAACGCGTCGAAGCCGCCCCAGCCGGCCTCGACTTCCGCGAATGCGGCGTCCAGGTAGCCGCCGTCGGCACGGAAGACCGGCAGGAGCAGCTCGGGCTCGTGCATCAGGCCGCGGGTGCGCAGGTCGTCCAACGCCCGGGCCACGACCGGGGCGGAGCGCTCGTTGGTGAGCAGGTAGTCGACGAGGACGGTCTCCCGCTCCACCCCGAGGGCGGTCAGCAGCAGTGCGGCCGCCCAGCCGGTGCGGTCCTTGCCGGCCGAGCAGTGGAAGAGCAGCGGCGGCCCGTCCGGGGCGGCCAGCAGGCGCAGCAGGGCGGCGTACCGCTCGCGCGCCAACGCGTCGGTGACGAACCAGCGGTAGAGGCCGGTCATCATGGCGGCCGCCCGGCCGTCGCCGAGCAGGACGCGCTGGCGCTGCGGGCTCGGGTCGGCCAGGGCGTCCCTGATCGTCAGGTAGATGTCGAAGTCCGTTGCCATCAGCGGCATGTGGTGCAGGGCCACGCCGCCGGGCAGGCGGTCGAGGCCGACCTCGCGGACCTCGGCCATGCTGCGCAGGTCCACCACCCGGCGCAGGCCGAGCGCGCCCAGCGGGCCGAGGTCCTCGGCGGTGACGTGGTTCAGACCGTCGCTGCGCAGGGCCACCCCGTGCCTCAGCGCCCGCCCGTCGACCGCCCGGTACCCGCCCAGATCGCGGGCGTTCACCGCACCGCGCAGACCGAGGCTTCGGCCGACGGATGCCGTTCCGCCCGGCTCCGGCGCCGCATTCCGTGTACTCCCGATTCTTCCGGACTCGGCCTGCCGATCGACCATGCGGCGCCTCCATTGCATATTCGGACTGTCACATGGCACAGCGCTGCTCGATATTGCATGAACCTGCCCATTGGACCGGTGAGATGTGCGAGAGTGTCACGCGCAACTGACGACAGTGTAGGTCTCCAGCCCAGCCCACAGAGCCACACCGTCGGTAACCGCGCGTAGCACTCAGCTTCCGGTTTTTCATTTTCAATTCATTATTTGCATCACAGGTCCGTTTCCGGTCACAATCAGCGCCTTCATGGCATCGCCATGAACGTTGGTAACAGGTTCGCTGCACTCTCGCCCTTTTGGTCCCCCGTACCGCCGACGCTCGACCAGGATGGGCGCCGGGCAGCCTGCTGCCCGCGAACAGCTACACGGGCAGGTGAGCGCCGAGCAGCGCGGCGCCTGCACCAAGGGGAGGATCACCATGGGTCGAGCGACCCGAAGAGTCGCCGCATGTGCGGCGGCAGTTCTGCTGGCCAGCGGCCTGCAGACCACCCTGGCCTTCGGCGACACCACGCCGCCCAGGATCGACCTCACCATCCTGGTCGTCGACGACGGCGGCCCCTCGGTCGCGGCCATCACCGCCGAACTGAAGAGCCAGGGCACGCCGTACAAGGTCGTCAGCCTCAATGACCCCAACCGGCCGGTCATCAACTCGGCTTTCCTGAGCGACACGGTGAACGGCCAGCCCCGGGGGAAGTTCCAGGGCATCGTGCTGCCCAACGAAAACCCCTTCCCCAACAGCGCCGCCGAGATGACGGCCATCGCGAGCTACGAAGCGGCTTTCAACGTCCGCCAGATCGACGCGTACACGTGGGCCAGTCCCGCGGTGGGGCTGAACTACGCGCAGAATCCCGGTTTCGTCGGCACTCTGGACGGATTCCAGGGAGCGACCACCACGGCCGGAACTTCGGGCCCGTTCGGGTACCTCAAGGGCAGCGTCCCGTTCGAGGACAACGACCCGAACGTCAGCGAGAGCTACGGCTACCTGGCCACGCCGCTCGCCAACCTGCCGGCCGGCGCCTCCTTCGTCCCGCTGGTGGACGCGCCGATACCCAGCACGACCACGCGCGGCTCGCTGGTCGGTGAGTACACCCACGACGGCCGCAAGGAACTGGTCGTCACCTTCGTCTACAACCAGTACCAGCAGCAGTACCGGCTGCTGGCCCGCGGCATGGTCGACTGGATCACCCAGGGCGTCCACCTCGGCTACGACCGCAACTACTTCGCGGCGCACGTGGACGACGTCTTCCTGGCCGACGACCGCTGGGACACCGTGCTGAAGTGCACCCCCGGCGACGTCACCTGCCCGCCCGGCACCCCGGACACGGCCAACCCGATCCGGATGACCCAGGCCGACGCGCAGTACCTCAAGCAGTGGCAGAGCGCCAACAACTTCACCCTCGACATGGTGTTCAACGGCGGCGGCAGCGAGGACTGGAAGGCCGACCACGCGACCACCGTGGACCCCACGGCGAACCAGATGATCGCCGACCAGACCAGCTACCGCTGGGTCAACCACACCTACACCCACCCGTACCTGGGCTGCGTCCAGGACGTCTCGGTGGTGCCGTGGCGCTGCACCAAGGACGCCTCGGGCAACACGGTCTGGACCGACCGGAACACCATCTCCAGCCAGATCAAGAACAACTTCGACTGGGCCACCGCGAACGGCCTGAAGGTCGACCCGCAGGTCCTGGTCACCGGTGAGCACTCCGGCCTGCTGACCGCCCCGCAGGAGACCAGCGACAACCCGTACCTGGCCCCGGCGCTGGCCGCCAACGGCATCAAGTTCACCGGCAGCGACGCCTCCCGCGAGCCCGCCCAGCGGGCCGTCGGCTCGTCCACGCTGACCGTGCCGCGGTACCCGATGAACGTCTTCTACAACGCCGGCACGGCGAAGGAGGAGACCGACGAGTACAACTGGATCTACACCAGCAAGGCCAACGGCGGCAGTGGCGTCTGCGAGAACAACGCCAACTCGACCTGCCTGCCCGCGCCGTTGGACGTCAACACCGGCTTCCAGTCGTACATCGTGCCGCTGGAGGCCCGGATCGACCTCGGCCACGTGCTGAGCAACGACCCGCGGCCGCACTTCATCCACCAGTCGAACCTCTCCGAGGACAAGATCCTCTACCCGGTCCTGGAGAAGATCCTCGGCACCTACCGGTCGCTGCACGCCGACAACGCCCCGATCGTCAACCTCGGCGAGAAGGAGATCGGCCAGGAGTTCCAGAAGCGCGCGGCCTGGAACGCGGCCCTCGCCGCCGGCCAGGTCACCGCCTACCGGGTCGGCAACACCGTCACGGTCAACGCGCCGTCCGGTGTTCAGGTCCAGGCCACCATGCCGACCGGAACTTCTCAGAAGCTGGCCATCGGATCGACCGCCTTCGGTTCGTCCTACGCCGGTACGCTCTCGGGCTGGGTGTCCCCGGGCGCCCTGCAGAGCGGTGTCACCCTGCAGCTGCCGTCCGCGCCGACCGCCCCGGCCGCCGTCGCGCCGAGCATCGCGGCCAAGTCCGTCCCGGCCCCCGCGCCGGCGGACAAGAAGGTCGTGCCGCAGGGCGTCGCCACCCCGGTCCCGGTCGGCCCGAGCGACACCACCCGCAAGCCCGCCCCGTCCCTCGTCCCGGGAAGCGGAACCCCGGTGCCCGGTAAGGGCGTCACCGCTGACAACATCGGTCAGGGTGGCAAGGCCGCGGCGAAGAACGGCAAGGCCTCCGGGGGGACGGCCACGCCGAGCAGCATCACCGGACGCTCTGGCAACCGGTAACCCGCACCACCCGCTGGCGGGGCCGGACCGGTCGCCCGGTCCGGCCCGGGACGTATCCGCACCAGCACGGCGGCGTGAGCGTCTGGTGCGACCAGCTCGTTCAGGGCATGCCCGACGTCGACTTCGACGTCATCGCCGTCACCGGAACCGGCCACGAAGCACTGGCCTGGGAACTGCCCGCCAACGTACGGTCCGTCACGACCGCTCCGCTGTGGGGCCCGGCCTCCGAGGCCAGGCCGCCCCGCGGCAAGGAGATGCGGCGCTTCCTCAACGCGTACGAGCGCTTCCTGCACTCCGTCCTCGACCCGGTCTACACCACGCACTTCGGGACCGAGCTGTACGGCTTCGCCGACCTCGCCCGGCGCGGACTGCTGAGCCCGGCGCTGCGCAGCGAGCGCGCGCTGCGGACCCTCCAGCACGTGTGGACCCGCGACTACCTGCCCACCGCCGCCTCCCGGCCCACCCTGCACGACGCCCTGAACGCGACCGACCTGCTGGAACACGCCCTGCGGCCGCTCTCGGTCGAGCCGCCGAAGGACGGCGTCGCCCACGCGGCCAGTGGCGGCCTCGCCACCTTGCCCGGGCTGATCGCCGCCCAGCAGTACGGCGTACCGTTCCTGCTCACCGAGCACGGCATCTACCTGCGCGAGCGCTACCTCGGCTACCGCACCGGCCCGTACCGCTGGCCGGTCAAGGCGCTGCTGCTCGGCTTCTACCGGATGCTCGCCGAGGAGAGCTACCGACAGGCCGCCCTGGTCACCCCCGGCAACCGGTACAACCGGCGCTGGGAGGAGCGCGGCGGCACGCCGTCCACGCACATCCGCACCGTCTACAACGGGGTCGACCCGGCGGCCTTCCCGCCGGCCGGCCCCGAACCCGGGACGCCGACCCTCAGCTGGGCCGGCCGGGTCGACCCGATCAAGGACCTGGAGACGCTCATCCGGGCCTTCGCCATCGTCCACCGAGAGATCCCCGAGGCGCGGCTGCGGCTCTTCGGGGGCACCCCCAAGGGCGGCGAGGCGTACCGGGACGGCTGCATAGCCCTGGCCGCCGAGCTCGGCATAGCCGAGTCGGTGGCCTTCGAGGGCCGCGTCGCCGACATCACCGACGCGTACGCGGCGGGCAACGTGGTCATGCTCTCCAGCATCAGCGAGGGCTTCCCGTTCACCCTGATCGAGGCGATGTCCTGCGGCCGCGCGACCGTCTCGACCGACGTCGGCGGCGTCCGCGAGGCCGTCGGCGACACCGGCCTGGTCGTCCCGCCCCGCGAACCCGAGCCGATGGCGGCCGCCGCGATCGAGCTGCTGCGCGACGCCGAACGGCGCGCCCGGCTCGGCGAACAGGCCCGGCTGCGGGTCATCGAGCAGTTCACGCTCCGCCAGAACATCGACGGCTTCCGCGGCATCTACACCGAGCTCCTGGGCACCGCCCGCTGGATGCCCGGCGGCATCGTGGCCGTCACCGACCAGGCCCCCAGCCCCGACTGGGACCGGACGCCGGCCGCCCGGCCCGAGCCGAGCGAGGTCGGAGCATGAGTGGTCCCCTGCGTCTCGTTCCCGACGAGGGCGGTTCCGAGCGGACGATGCAGCTGCGCACGCTGCCGCTCAAGCTCCGCCGCACCGCCGCGCCGGAGCCCGGGGCCGGGCCCGGCCCCGAGGAGGAGCTCGGCCTCTCCGCCGACCCGCTGGACGAACTCGCCGAGCGCCTGAACGACGTCTGCGCCGACGCCGTCCACCCGTACGAGATCGCGGCCTTCCTGGAGTCCGACGGCCTCTCGGACGAGCAGGCCGCCCTGCTGTACGGCCGCCCCGACGCGTTCACCGTCGCCGAGGAGCTGTTCGAGAAGGTCCAGCGCCGCTACCCCGGCCAGAGCTCCGAGTTCGCCAACCCCTGGCGGGCCGACCCCTGGCGGTGCGTCGTGCGCGGCCTGGTGTTCGCCCTGCCCGGTCTCGGCTACCTGCTCGGCGCCAACCTGTTCGCGACCGCCCGGATGCGCTTCGGCCTGCCCTCGGGCATGCTCGCGCTGTCGGTCGCCACGCTGGTCAGCTGGGGCTTCAACCAGGCGCTGGCGCACCGCTCGTACCGCTGGCTGGGCCGGCTGCGCCGCCGGGAGGCCGCGGTCTGCCTGGCCGTCGGCGCACCGCTCGGCGCGCTGATCGCGGCCGCCGCCGCGTACGTGGTGGGCGGGCCGCTCGGGGCGCTGTGCTTCGCCGCCGGGCAGTCCTGCTACCTGGGCGCGGCCACCGTGCTGCTGGTGCTCGGGCGGGAGAAGTTCCTGCTGGTGGCGCTGGCACCGGCCTCGGTCGGCGCGGGCGTGGTGCTGGCGGTGGACGTCCCGGGGACGGTCCGTACGGTCGTGCTGCTCGCCTCGCTGCTGCTGGCGGTCGGGCTGGCCGCCCGGGAGCTGGTGGTCTGCGTCCGCGGGGGCGAACGCGAGTCCGTGGCGCTCAGGCTGCCGCTCCGCCAGGAGGTCCCGCACCTGCTGTTCGGCCTGGCCTGCGGCGCGCTCACGCTGATCGCCGGCCTGGGCGAGACCATCCACCAGGCCGTGCAGGCCGCGTCGCACACCGTGCACGCCGTGCACACCGCGGCCGCGGCGCTGCCGCACCACCGCGCGCCCGAGGTGAAGACCACCCCGACCGGCCCGGCCATGATCGCGCTGACGCTCAGCCTCGGCCTCGCCGAGTGGCTGCTCTTCCGCTACCGGGCGATGGCGGTGGCCGCGCTGCGCACCAGCCACACCAGCGGCCAGTTCACCCGCCGCACCGGCGGGGTCCTGCTCGGCTGCCTGTTCATCTACCTCACCACCGTGGCCGCGCTGGACGCCGCCGCGACCGTGCTGTGGCCCGGCGCCCCCGCGCTGGGCGTGCCGCAGCTCGGCGCGATGCTGCTCCTCGGCGGCTCGCTCTGGCTGGCGCTGCTGCTGAACGCCTTCGGGTTCAGCTGGAGCACCGCCCTCATCTGTCTGGCCGCCGCGGGTGCCGAGAGCGCCGGGCTGCTGACCGGTGCGGATCCGATCGTCCTGCAGCTGATCGGCTGCGGGGCGGCCGCCGTCCTCCTCACCGCCATCGCCGGGCCCGCGCTCGGCCGCACCACCCAGCACCGCTGAACCGGATCCGCATCACGTCCGAACCACGTCCGACCCACATCGAATATCCCGCACGCCCGATTCGCGTGCACCGCCGTACCCGCTTCACCTGAGACACCAACCAGGCCACCGGCGGACGACCACCACAGAGCGTCCGGCCGCCCCGGCCGATCGACAAAGAAAGCGAACCCCGCATGAGCAGCGTCGCGGTTACCGGAGCCGAGGGCTTCATCGGCTCCCACCTCGTCGAGACCCTGGTCGCCGACGGGCACCACGTCCGCGCGATGGTCCAGTACAACTCCTTCTCCTCCTTCGGGTGGCTGGAGACCCTGTCCGAGGAGGTGCTGGACTCGGTCGAGATCGTCCTCGGCGACGTCCGGGACCCGGGCTCGGTCAACGGCCTGGTCAAGGGCACCGAGGCGGTGTACCACCTGGCCGCACTGATCGCGATCCCGTACTCCTACCGTGCCCCCCACTCGTACGTGGACACCAACGTCACCGGCACCCTGAACGTGCTGGAGGCGGTGCGTCACCTGGAGATCCCCCGCCTGGTGCACACCTCCACCAGCGAGACCTACGGCACCGCGCAGACCGTGCCGATCACCGAGGACCACCCGATCAACACCCAGTCCCCGTACGCCGCCTCCAAGGCCGGCGGGGACCGGTTGGCCGACAGCTACCACGCCAGCTTCGAGACCCCGGTCGTCACCCTGCGCCCGTTCAACACCTTCGGCCCGCGCCAGTCGATGCGCGCCGTCATCCCGACCGTGATCGCCCAGGTCGCGGCCGGCCAGACCGAGATCACCCTCGGCGACCTGCGCCCGACCCGCGACTTCATGTTCGTCAAGGACACCGCCAACGCCTTCCGCACGGTGGGCACCGCGCCCGCCGAGTCGGTGGTCGGCCGGACCTTCAACGCCGGCACCGGCGGCGAGATCTCGGTCGGCGACCTGGTCACCCTGGTCGGCAAGCTGATGGGCGTCGACCTGGTGGTGAAGGAGGACGAGCAGCGCATCCGTCCGACCAACTCCGAGGTCATGCGCCTGGTCGCGGACGCGACCCGGCTGCGCGAGGCCACCGGCTGGGCGCCGCGGTTCAGCCTGGAGCAGGGCCTGGAGGAGACCATCGAGTTCTTCCGCGACCCGGCCAACCTGGCCCGCTACAAGACCGACATCTACAACGTCTGACCGCCTGAGCGATCATGCTCGTCCCGGTAATCAAGGTTCGTGGCCTGCACATCCTTTCCGTGGGGGAAAAACCATGCATGCAGTGATCCTGGCCGGCGGTAAGGGCGTCCGTCTCCGCCCGTACACCACCGCGCTTCCCAAGCCGCTCGTTCCGATCGGCGACCAGCACGCGATCCTGGAGATCGTGATGCGCCAGCTCGCCGCCGCGGGCTTCAAGACCGTCACCCTGGCCATCGGCCACCTCGGCCACATCATCCGCGCCTACGTGGGCAACGGCTCCCAGTGGGGCCTGCGGGTCGGCTACGCCGTCGAGGACAGCCCGCTCGGCACCATGGGCCCGCTGCTCACCATGCAGGACCGCCTGCCCGAGCACTTCCTGGTGATGAACGGCGACATCCTCACCGACCTGGACTTCGCCGGGGTGCTCAAGCACCACGAGGCGTCCGGCGCGCCGCTGACCATCGCCACGTACGCCCGCCAGGTCAAGATCGACTTCGGCGTGCTGACCAGCGCCTCCGGCAGCATCACCGGCTTCCAGGAGAAGCCCAGCATCGACTACCGCGTCTCGATGGGCGTGTACGGCGTCTCGCGCTCGGCGCTCGCCAAGTACACCCCCGGCCTGCCGCTGGGCTTCGACGAGCTGGTGCTGGACCTGCTGGCCGCCAAGACCCCGCCGTCCGCGTACGAGTTCGGCGGCTACTGGCTCGACATCGGCCGCCCCGACGACTACGACCGGGCCAACGCCGAGTTCTCGACCATCCGCCCGGTCCTGATGCCCTTCGAGTCGGCCGCCATCACCCCGGAGGTCGCGGAGCTGCCGGTCCCGGCCCCCCGCACCGCCTTTGACGACACGACCGACGAGCCCACCACCGTGGGCGCCCAGAGCGACGGACGGGCCGCGTGAGAATCCTGCTCCTCGGCGGAGACGGCTTCCTCGGCCGTCACGCCACCGCCGTCCTGCGGTCGCTGCCCGGTGCCACCGTGCTGACCGCGGGCCGGCGGCCCGCCCACGACCTGCGGCTGGACCTCGCCACCGCCCAGGCCGGCCCGCTCGGCGAGGAACTGGCCGCGCTGGCCCCCGACGTGGTGGTCAACTTCGCCGGCGCGGTGGCCGGCAGCGCGGTCAAGCTCGCCGAGGTGAACGCCCGCGGCCCGGCGGTGCTCTGCGAGGCGCTGCAGCTCGGCGCCCCCATGGCCCGTCTGGTGCACATCGGTTCGGCCGGCGAGTACGGCGTCTGCGCAGCGGGCGGCTCGCTGTCCGAGGACGCCGACGCCCGCCCGGTCGGCGTGTACGGCGCGACCAAGCTGGCCGGCTCCCTCGCGGTGGCCGGCTCGCCGCTGGACGCGGTGGTGCTGCGGGTGTTCAACCCGGTCGGCCCCGGCGCCCCGGCGGGCTCGCTGCCCGGCCGGCTGGCCGCCGAGCTGCGCCGCGTCGCGCCCGAGGGCACGGACGGCGTCGTCACGGTCGGGGACCTCTCCGCCTACCGCGACTTCGTCGACGCCCGGGACGTCGCCGAGGCGGTCGGCCTGGCGGTCGCCGCCGACCGGCCGCTCCCCCGGGTGCTCAACCTCGCCTCCGGGCAGGCCAAGCAGGTCCGGGCGATCGCCGACGGGCTGGTCGCCGCGGCCGGCTTCACCGGCCGGATCGACGAGAGCGGGGCGGGCTCCGAACGCTCGGCCGCGGTCTCCTGGCAGCAGGCCGACGTCTCGGCCGCCGCCCGGGAACTCGGCTGGCGCCCGGCGACGGACCTCGCCGACACCCTGCGCGACCTGTGGCTCAGCACCGCCGAGCCCACGCCGACCCCGGTGGTCGCATGACCGCCGGACACCCCGACGGCCGCCTGCTGGTCCCGCTGTACGTCCACCCCGCGGTGGACCCGGCGGCCTGGCAGGCGGTCGCCGCCGCCGACCCCGACCGGATCGCCGCCGTGGTGCTCAACCTCGCCGACGGTCCGGGCGAGGTCCCGGACGGCGTCTTCGCCGAGGCCGCCGACGAACTCCGTGCGGCGGGGCTGCCGTTGGTCGGATACACGGACACCGACTACGGCCGCAGGCCGCACGCGGCCGTCGTCGCGGACATCCTGACGTACCGCCAGCGCCACGGCATCACCGGCGTCTACCTCGACCAGGTCTCCACCCAGCCGGGCGCGTTGGCGCACTACCGGCGGCTGGCCACGGCGGCCCGCGCGGCCGGCTGCGGCACCGTGATCTTCGGTCACGGCGAGCACCCGGACCCTGGCTACGCCGAGGTCGGCCTGGCCGACCTGCTGGTCACCTTCGAGGGCGACTGGGACACCTACCGCGCGATGACGCAACCGCTGTGGACGGGCCGGCACGCGGCCTCCCGCTTCTGCCATCTCGTCTACGACGTCCCGGCCGAGCACGCCCAGGACGCCACCGCGCTGATCGCCGCCCGCCGGGCCGGCGTGGGCTGCGCCGTCCCCGGCGCCGGGGAGAACCCCTGGCGCACCCTGCCGTACGGCCTGACCGCCGCTGAACTCACCTGACCTGATCCGGAGTTCGACTACCGTGAACCGCCGCACCCGGCTGCTGCCGACCGCCCTGGCCCTCGCCACCGCCACCGCCCTGCTGGCCACCTCGTGCAGCAGCTCCGGATCGGAGGACGACGACAACTCGGCCGACGGCTCCCCGCCCGCGGCCACCGCCCGGCAGCTCGGCGGCGGCCCCGTCGACCAGTCGGTGGACGTGCCGGTCTACGACATCGACGGCTTCGAGAACGACGCCTCGGTGGTGGCCGCGCTGCACGCCAAGGGCCGCAAGGTGATCTGCTACATCAACGCCGGCTCCTGGGAGAACTTCCGCCCCGACTCCGCCACCTTCGCCAAGACCCTGCAGGGCTCGGACACCGGCTGGAAGGGCGAGAAGTGGTTCGACATCCGCAAGCTCGACGAGCTGAAGCCGCTGATGGCCACCCGCTTCGACATGTGCAGGAGCAAGGGCTTCGACGCCATCGAGCCGGACACCATCGAGGCCTACAACCAGAACAGCGGCTTCCCGCTGACCCCCGACGACCAACTCAAGTACAACCGCATGCTGGCCCAGCTCGCGCACGAACGCGGCCTGGCCATCGGCCTGAAGAACGACCTGGACCAGATCCCCGCGCTGCTGCCGGACTTCGACTTCGCGGTCAACGAGGAGTGCTCGCAGTTCGACGAGTGCGACCGCGTCGCACCCTTCGTCAAAGCGGGCAAGGCGGTCTTCCATGTCGAGTACAAGCTCGACACGGACCAGTTCTGCACCAAGGCCAAGTCCCTGGGCTTCAGTTCGATGCAGAAGAAGCTCGACCTGAACGCCTGGCGCAAGCCCTGCTGAGGCCGCTGCCGCCCGCCGCGCGGGTGACCCGGACGAGGGTCACCCGCGCGAGGGTCACTTGACCGCCAGCCAGATGACGGCGCCCACCACGACCAGCGCGACGACCGCGACCAGCGCGATCACACCGGTGCGGTTGCCGCCGCCGCTGCGGCCGTAGGTGGAAACGTTGCCCGGCTCCTGGCGAGCCGGAGTCTCGTCGACGAACGCCCGGAACATCTGGGTGCTGCCGGCGGGGTCGTAGTCGTTGTCAGCCATGGCACGGACTCTAACGAATCGGCCCACCTCAGGCACAGCCCGGACCCCCGTCCCGGCCGACACACCACCCCGGCGTGCGACGGCGGTGCGACGGGCTCGTGAACACCGTGCGACGCGCGGAATGCCCTGCCGGGGAATCCGGTTGACTGCGATCATGACCGGAATCCACAGCCGGGTGAGCCTCGGCACCTCCGACCTGTCCGTCTTCCCGCTCTCCCTCGGCGGCAACGTCTTCGGCTGGACGGCCGACGAACAGCAGTCCTTCACCGTGCTGGACGAGTACGCCGCCGCCGGCGGCAACTTCATCGACACCGCCGACGTCTACTCGGCCTGGGCCCCGGGCAACACCGGCGGCGAGTCCGAGACCGTCCTGGGCAACTGGCTGCGCAGCCGGGGCAACCGCGACGACGTCGTGATCGCCACCAAGGTCGGCATGCACCCCGAGGCCAGCGGCCTGGGCGCCGCCAACATCAAGGCCTCGGCCGAGGCCTCGCTGCGCCGCCTGGGCGTCGAGCGGATCGACCTGTACTACACCCACCGGGACGACGACACCCCGGTCGAGGAGTTCGTCACCGCGCTGGACGAGCTGGTCCGCGAGGGCAAGGTCCGGGCGATCGCCGCCTCCAACATCGGCGCCGACCGGCTGTCCGAGGCGCTGGCCTTCTCCGAGCGCGAGGGCCTGGCGAAGTACGTCGCCGTCCAGCCGCACTACAACCTGGTCTCGCGCGACACCTTCGAGGGCCCGCTGGCCGACGTGGTCGCCGAGCACGGCCTGGCCACCGTCCCGTACTACGCGCTCGCCTCCGGCTTCCTGACCGGCAAGTACCGCCCGGGCGGCCCTGGCGTCGACAGCGCCCGCGCCGAGGGCGCCGCCCGCTACCTGGCCGAGCCGCGCGGGCCCAAGGTGCTGGAGGCGCTGGACAGCGTCGCCGCCGAGCACGAGGTCGAGCTCGCCACCGTCGCCCTGGCCTGGCTCGCCGCCCGCCCGACGGTCGCCGCCCCGATCGCCAGTGCCCGCACCGTCGAGCAGCTCCCGCCGCTGCTGGCCGGCGCCACGCTGAAGCTCACCCCGGAGCAGACCGCCCTCCTGGACGCCGCTTCCGCCTCCTGAGCACCGCCCCGCACACGCGACCGGGCCCCCGACAGCACGCCGCTGTCGGGGGCCCGGTGCGTCACCGGCGCTACGGCCGCCCGAAGTGGGTCGGGTAGTAGCCCGAGTTGAGGGTCGAGACCCGGACGGGCTTGCCCGGCCGGGGCGCCTCCACGAAGGTGCCGCCGCCCAGGTATATCCCCACGTGGTGGATCCCCGAGGCCCGGCCGCTGTCCGACCAGAACACCAGGTCACCGCGGCGCAGCTGACCCGCGCTGATCGGCGTGGTCGCCGCGTACTGGTCGTCGGCCACCCGCGGCAGGCTTATCCCCGCGCGCCGGTAGGCCTGCTGGACGAGCCCCGAGCAGTCGTAGCCGGACGGGCCGTTGCCGCCCCAGACGTACGGCTTGCCCAGCTGGGCGAGCGCGTAGTCGACGGCCGCCTCCTTGCTCCCGGGGGCCGGAGCGGCGTCCGAGGACAGACGGCTCGCGGGCTGGGCGGGTGCCGGGGCCGAACCGCCGCCGGACTGCCCGGTGCGGTTCAGGTAGACGTCGTAGTGGCCGGTCCAACGCCACTCGCCGGCGCCGTTCTTGAACCAGTACTTCGATCCGTCCCAGCCCTGCTTCCCGGCCGCGGCGTGGGCTGATCCGGCGCCGGCCGTCAGACCGACCACGCCGGCGCCCGCCAGCACGGTGGTGGCCAGGCAGGTGCTCCGCACGGCGCGGTGTATTCGGCTGCCGCCGGTCGCCGCCGCGGAGCGGGCGGTGCGCGGCCGGGCCGCGCAGTTCGGGCAACCGCAGCCGGCCATCGCGGGGATGCTGCCGAGACGCTCCTCGAAGCCGATCAGGCCGGGGTCCTCGTCGAAGCCGACCGGGCCGACGGTGACGGCGGGTTCGGCGTACGCGCCGGTGGCTATCCTCATGAGGGTCGTCCTTCCTTCCGCCCGGCACGGGCGGCCGGGGGCGGTACCGAAGCGGCCACTCCGGCCGGGGCGACGAAGGCGACCAGCAGCTGCTCCATCAGTGCGCTGCGGGCGGCCTCGTCCAGTTCGTGGGCGGTCGCCCGCTCCAGGCGGCGGACGGCGAGCGCCGCCGCCTCCACCGCGTCGTCCACCAGCACCGTCCGCAGGCCGCCGTCCAGGTCGGCCAGCCGGCGGCGGCGCATCGACTCGGCGACCTCCGGCGCGTAGTCCAGCGCCAGCGGCTGCACCGAGTAGACCTCCAGGCCCGCCGGGGCGGCCTCGGCCGCCAGCGCCCTGGTCATCTCGTCGGCGAACCACTGCCCGTCGCGCAGCGCCGGCCCGGGCGCCGCGTTGCTGTCACAGGGCAGCATGGACGCGGTACGGGTGAGCACCGCCTGGACCTGCTCGCGCAGGTAGCCCTCGTGGTCCTCGATCGCCAGCAGCGCCCGGGCGGTGTCCTTGACCCGCCAGACGATCAGCAGCCGGACCACGATCGGCGTGCCGGTGCGGTCGACCACCTTGACCGGCTCGCTGCGCCAGTGCCGCAGCCGCACGTCCACCCGGCGGCGGCGCAGCAGCGGATCGACCCAGACCAGGCCCGCCCGGCGGACGGTGCCCCGGTAGCGGCCCCAGCGGGTCAGCACCCGGGTCTCGCCGCCCGCGTTGGCCAGAAGCCCGGCGAGCGCGAACACCACCACCAGGCCGGCCGCGCTGACCTCGGCGATCGACTGGGCGTCCACCTCCGCCCGCCCGCCCGCCCGTGCGGCGGCCCCGCGCAGCTCGGGCAGCACGTCCCAGTGCGGGAGGACGCCGGCACGCAGCAGCACGAACAGCGCCCCGGCCAGGCCGAGCAGCACCACCAGCAGGGCGAGCCAGCCCGGCAGCGCGGCGGCCGGGTGCTCGCGCAGCGCCTGGTCGGCCCGCGGGGGGCGCCGCGAGGTGGCGGCGGCGGAAGCCCCGACGTGGGCGGCATCCAGGAGCTCGACGGTCTCCGGCGCGGCGGACTCCAGCGGGTCGCGCAGGTCCACGGGGCCGGCGGGCGACGGGCCGGGGACGACGGCGAGCGCGGTGGTCGCCGGCCCGCTGTCGGCCGGGCCGGCCTTGACCGTCTTGATCGCCGAAGCCCCGGACAGCGGTCTGGTGCCAGAGGCGAAACGTTCCGGCAGAGCCGGTGGGAGCGCCTTGGGCAGGTTCTCGGGTCGCTGCGAAGAATCGCGGGTGACGTCCATGCACGGATCCTCTGGGTCGGTGTGTCGCGCAACGGGCGGCCCGGATCTGACGGGCAGTGCCATGGTCAGGCTAAGTTCATACGTCATCAAATGCGACATTTGAGCCAAGGTGTGTCGACATTTACTGACGAATCGTCCAAAGCCGACCTGACGCGCAGGCACATGAACGGGTGATCGGACAGTCGGCGCAGGTCAGCGCCGTCGAGCACCGGGCCCACGGGCGAACACCCGGCGGGTGATCAGCCCGATCCCGGTGAGCACGAGCAGGACCCCGGCGAGTCCGCCGCGCCAGCCGGCCTCCTCGGACCGCCCGCTCGGCGCAGCCTCCACCGGCGGCGCGGCCGGCGGCCGGGCCTCGCCCTCCTCGGGCTCGGCAGCCTCAGCAGCGTTGGCCGGCGAAGGCCCGCCGGTCACGGCGCCGACGGCCCCGCGGGGGTCGCTGACGGTCGGGGTCTGCGTCACCGCCGGAGCGGCGACCCGCACCCTCACCGGGTCCGCCGAGGTCCCGTTCCCGGCCAAGTCCGTGGCCGTGACGACCAGCCACTGCTCCCCGTTCGCCAGATCCCGGTTGGCGGTGCAGGTCCAGTTTTCGTCGAGCGCCGTCGTCGCCCCGCACAGCACCGTCCGCCGGTCCGGGTCCGAGCCGGCCCCGGCCCGCACCGTGACCAGGACGTTCGAGCCCGGCTCCGCTCGCCCGGCGAGCTTCGGGCGGCTGACCCGCAGGGTCTCCCCCGGGGCCGGCGTGGTGAGCACCGGGCGGTCCGGCGCGACGGTGTCGACCACCAACGTGACCGGCTGCCCGGGCGTCCGGTTCCCGGCCGCGTCGACCGCGACCGGGGTGAGCTGGTGCTTCCCGTCCGTCAGGTTCTCGACCGGGAGGCAGGACGACTGGCCGTCCGGGCGCACCGCCGTGCTGCACAGCTCGCCCGCGGCGGACCGGTCGGCGACCGAGACGGTGCTGCCCGCGTCGCCGGTGCCGGTGAGCTGCAGCCCCGGGTCGTTGGTGTAGGCGGGGAGGGTGAGCGCGGGCGCGGTCGGCGGCGCGGTCTTCACGGTGACCTTGACGGCGTCGCCGCGCAGCACCACGCCGCCGCTGGTGGTCTCCACCGGGGTGAGGCTGTGCGGGCCGGCGGCGAGCGCCGTGGCGGGGCGGCAGGACCAGGCGCCGCTGCGGGCGATCTTGGCCCTGCAGAGCGCGGTGTCGTCCTCGCGGATCTCCACCGTGGCGCCGGCCACCGCGCCCTCGCCGTTGATCTCGGGGCGGCCGTCGGCGAGGACGGTGCCGTCGACGGGATCGGCGATCTCCGGGCGGGCGGCGCCGACGGTCAGCCTGATCCGCTGGTCGGAGACCTGTCCGGAGTCGGCGAAGCCGCCGGACGGGACGAGTTGGCTGGTGTCGCGTCCGATCCGCAGCCGGGCCCAGGTCTCGCCCGAGGCCGCACCCGGTGGGACGGTCCACTCCAGGGTCGCGGTGTCGGCACCGGGCCGGACCTCGCTCTGCACCCGCCCGGCGGCGTCGAACCTGCCGGTGTGCCCGAAGTCGATCCAGCCGGCCAGGGTGGCGGGCTGGTCGCCCACCGCGACCGGGACGGTGAGCCGGTAGTAGCGGCCGATCGCGGCGTCGGCGGGGAAGCTGATGGACGGGTCGGCGCCCTGGTACTCGCTGCGGCCGGGCTGGAGCTTGGGCGGCGGCGAGCCGGCGAAGGGGCTGCGCAGGGAGGCGCCGTGGTCGAGCCGGACCATCGGTTCGTCGTCCGGTGCGGCGGTGGAGCCGCTGGGGGCGCGCCGCGAAGGGTGGGCGGCGTCGGCGCCGAGGAAGAGGTCGGAGACCACGTGCGAGGCGTTGCCGTAGGCCTGCGGCGCGGTGCCGAGGGCCTCGTCGACGCTGACGGTGTAGGCCTGGCGCAGGACGGGTGGGGAGGTGGTGCTGCCGGCGCGGGCGGTGGAGCGCTGTTCGATCCGGAACACCGCGGTGCGGAAGGTCCCGGTGAGTTCCAGGGAGCCCTCGGCGGCGGTGCCGGGCGCGGCGTCGGAGGCGCCGTCCGGGCCTGCGGGGGCGAGGGTGTTGCCGTCGACCTTCCAGCCGGACCAGGCGGTGCGGTTGACCAGGGTGGGGGCGGTGGGCGAGCCGCCGGTGAGGGTGAGCCGGGCGGCGGTGCTGGTGGTGCCGGATTTCCCGGCGGCGATCGCGGCGAGGCCGCTGAGGTGCAACCGGGGATTGCGGACCGGCCGGGAGAAATTCAGCCGGAGCGTCCCCGTGGTGTGCCAGGAGCCGTCCGTCTGCGGATGGTCCTGGGTGAGTCCGAAGGTCTGCGCGGGATCTCCGGGGCGCATTCCGTCCGTATAGAGGCCGGCGGATCGCCCCCCTCCGGGGCGGTCCGCCAATTCGCCCGGCGCGGCGGTGACGCCCACCCCGGGAGAGGCCTCGAATTCGAATCGGACGGAAAGCCCGGAGGGCAGCAGCGCCCGCTGCTCCCCCGACCAGGCGCCGGGGGACTGCCGGGCCGCCGAGAGCGGGACGTTCCAACCGGTCAGCAGCCCGACCGTGAGGACCGCCAGGGCGGCAGCGGTGCGGTGGAACTGTCGGCTCATCCGGCTCTCCTTCGCGGTCGGCTGCCGAAGAGGCGGGCAGTCCGGGCACAAGATCCGACAAAAAGGAATCACGACCCCGAACCAGCCATACTGCGACACCTGCGCTTTTGGCCGTGTCCCACCCGTTTGGTGGTCATCCGGGCGGCAGGACGGGATGCACCCGAAACGGCCGCATTTCATCCATTAGGCGGCAATAGCGCCCACCCGAACGGACCCGGGAATGGGACATGCCGGCCGATCCGACGGATTCCGGCGTCCGGTACCTGACCATTCATCGGGGACCTCTGTTCGAACGACTCGCCCCCGCTCGACGGGGCCGGGCCCGCTGCACCGGTCGCCGGTAAGAGGGGAGCCGGCACGAGGAGACCGGCACCGCGAGCGGCCGGAGCGATCGCTCCGGAGGCGGTCACGGAGCCGGGAACGGGAGAAGCCCCCGGCCGGTGGCCGGGGGCTTCTCGCTGGTGCGCTCAGCAGGATTCGAACCTGCAACCTCTTGATCCGTAGTCAAGTGCTCTATCCGTTGAGCTATGAGCGCAAGGAACGGGCGAACCCGATCTTGCGGAGTTTGGTGCGCTCAGCAGGATTCGAACCTGCAACCTCTTGATCCGTAGTCAAGTGCTCTATCCGTTGAGCTATGAGCGCTCGCCCCGTGAACGTTGCCCCGGGGCGTTGCGTGGACAACATTACATGACCTGCGACGTGGGGCGAAATCGATTGCCCCGGGCCCGCCCCGGGGCCGCCCGGGACGCGCGCCCGGCCCGCCCCGACCAGCCTCAGCCCGGCCCCGACCCAGCCCATCCGGCCGCCGGGAACGCGAAGAGCCCCCGCCGACGAGATCGTCGACGGGGGCTCCCGACTGGCGGAGGCTGAGGGATTTGAACCCTCGATCAGGAATAACCCCGAAACCGCATTAGCAGTGCGGCGCCATAGACCGGACTAGGCGAAGCCTCCCCACATGGACCAAGCCCGCGCGAGCGGACCCGTTCCGTGTGTCAGTGATGATGCCACAACCGTGGGGCTCGGCACCAACCACCGCCCACGTTACTAGGCGGGTCGACCCCGCCGCAAAGAAGAATGAGATACTGCCGTCTCCGGAGGAGCTGCCCCGAGCCGAGGAGACCTGTCGACGTGAGCAGCAGGCCGATCCGAGGCGCTGCTCGCCTCGACGCCATACTCGACGCCCTGCCCGACGCGTTGTTGCTGGTGAACAGCAACGGCACCGTCGTGGACGCCAACAGCGCGGCGGTCCAGGCGCTGCAGGCGCCGGGCACCTCGCTGGTCGGCATGGGCGTGCTGGGCCTGCTCCCCGAGTTCGACCCCAGCCGGATCCCGGGCTCGATGCGCCCGGCCACCCGGGACGGCGACGCCCTCGACCGTCCGGTCCGGATGACCGCCCACCGCACCGACGGCACCACCTTCCCCGTCGAGGTCTCCGGCAACGACTTCGCCGACGACGGCGGCGACAGCCGCGGCTACGCGCTCTCCCCGCTCGTCCCGTACGACCCGTACCGCGAGGGCTCGCGCTCGCCGTCCTCCTCCGACCTGCTCCTGCTGCTGGTCCGCGACCTGTCCGGCCGGCTCGGCGTCGAGGCCGAGCTGCGCCGCCAGCACAAGCAGACCGAGATGATCCTGCGCGCCGCCGCCGAGGGCGTGCTCGGGGTCGACCTCGAAGGCCGCTGCGTGCTGGTCAACCCGGCTGCCGCGCACATCCTGGAGTACCGGGCGAGCGAGCTGGGCGGACGCGAGCTGCACCCGCTGATCCAGCACTCCCGGGCCGACGGCACCCCGCTGGCGCTGGAGGAGTCCGCGCTGCTGGACACCCTGACCTCCGGGCGCAAGCACCGGGTGCGCGGCACCGTGCTGTGGCGCAAGGACGGCCGACCGGTCACCGTCGACCTCACCACCGCCCCGGTGCGGGACGGCGACCAGCTGGTCGGCGCGGTGATGACCTTCACCGACCGCAGCCGCGAACTCGCCCTGGTCGCCCGCAACGAGCACCTCACCGCCGTCCTGGAGAGCGAGCTGGGCGGCGCGCTGAACGCGCTGAACCAGCGGCTGGACGCGCTCGCCGCCGACCCCGCCGGGCAGCTCTGGCCGGAGGCCAACTGGACGCTGCGCCGGCTCGCCGCCGAGTGCCGCCGCTTCGGGAAGCTGATCGACGGAGTCCTCGACCACCAGCGGTACGAGGCCGGCGAGAGCGGCGCGGCCGAGGCCGAGGACGGCAAGGACGCCAAGGACGCCACGGAGAGCAAGGACAAGGACGGCAAGGACCGTCGGAAGAGCGCGCCGCGGGTGCCGGTCTCGCTGGACACGGTGGTCCGGCGGGCCGTCGAGGAGGCCGGCGAGCTGGTCGGCCCGGGCCGGGTGCGCTTCTCGGTGCACGCCGCCGCGGTCGAGGTGATCGCCGACGAGCGGCGGCTCGCCCAGGCGCTGGCCCACCTGGTCGCCGACGTCAGCGGCACCGGCTTCGCGCTGGACGCCCCCGCCACCCCCTCCCCCGGACTGGCCGTGCCCGGGCTGGGCGGCGGCTCGGCGCCCGCGCTGCCGCCGGCCACCGAGCTGCCGACCGTCGTCCTGGCCGCCGCCCAGCGCGGCGAGGTCGCCCGGGTCGAGATCCGCGGCCCCGGCGTCGGCGGCAGCCCCGTCCACCTGCCGATAGCCCGCGCGGTGGTCGAGCGGCACGGTGGCGTGCTCCAGCCGCACGAGCTGCCCGGCAAGGCCGGCACCACGTACGTCGTCGAGCTGCCGCTGGACCCGGCCGCCGCGAAGGCCGCCGCCGAGCGCGCCTCCGCCGAAGGCCGCTCCGACCGGCCCAAGGAGACCGACAGCGCCGTCCTGCCCGAACTCCCGGGCATCCCCCAGCTTCCCAGCAGCGGCGAGCCCTCCGAGCCGGCCCCGGCCGCAGCGGCCGACCCGACCGCCCCGACCGTGCCGGTCGGCGAGCAGCCGGGCCGGGAGGCCGCGGAGCCGGACCGGGCTCCCGCCGAGGAGCCGCCCGCCGCCGAGCGGCGCGGCCGCCGTGGCCGGCCGGCCGCCGAGGCTCCGGAGCCCACCGCACCCGAGGCCCCCGCCGACCAGTGGCCGAACGCCCCCGCCCGGGTCGAGCGGGCCGTCCCCGAGCAGTGGAACGGCACCGGCAACGACCCCGCGTACGGCCGCCAGGGCATGGCCGGCCCGAACGGCGTGCAGAGCGACCCGTGGGGCAAGGACGACGGCCGCTCCGGCCCCGCCTACGCCGTGCCCGTCGAGGGCGAGCGGGCCCAGCAGAACCGAAACGGCGGCCGTGAGCCGCTCGCGCTCGGCCCGGGCCCCACGCCGGACCCCACCTCCGCCCCCGCCGAGGGCACCCCGCCGGGCGGCACCCCGACCGCCGAGGCCGCCCCGGAGGAGGCCCCGGGCGAGCCCAAGCCGCGTCGGCGCCGCGCCCTGCCCGCCGCCGAGGACTCCTCCGGCGGCTTCGCCCTGCCCGGGATGCCCGAGGCCCCGGTGTACCCCGGCCTGGAGCACGCCCTGCCGGCCGGCCCCGCGCCCGCGCTGCCCGAACCGGCCGCCGCGCCGACCGGGCGCCGCCGCCGGCTGGCCGTCCCGCCGGGGCCCGGCCCGGACGCGCCGGTGGGCGCCCACGGTCCGTCCGGCCAGGAGTCGGGTGCGCCCGGCACCGCGCTGGCGACCGCCCGGCCCGCGCTGCCTGCCGCCGCCGAGGAGCCGTCGGGCCCGCGCCCGGTCGGCACCGGCCTGGGCGAACTCGCCCCGCCGCGCCCGCTCGGCACCGCGCCGGTGCCCGCCGTCCCGCCGCAGCCGCCCGTACCGGCCGAGGCCCGGACCGCGCCGCGCCCGATGGCCGAGCTCCCGGCCGCCGAGGAGCGGCCCGCCGATGCCCAGCCCTTCGCCGAGCAGGCGTCGCCCACCGGTGGCGAGCTGGCCAACACCCGTCGGCTGCTGGTCTGGCCGGAGCCCGACCCGGCCACCAAGCAGGCCCTCCAGGCGCGCGGCTACCTGCCGGTGATCGTCAGCTCCCGCGAGGAGGTGGACGCCCAGGTCTCCGGCTTCCCCGCCGCCCTCTTCGTCGACCCGCTGACCGGCCCGATCACCCGCACCGCGCTGCAGTCGCTGCGCACCGCGGCGCTCAACCGCCGCGTCCCGGTGCTGGTCACCGCCGGTCTCGGCCAGGCCACCCGGGACGCCGCGTACGGCGCCGACCCGGCCGTCCTGCTGCGCGCCCTCGCGCCGCGCGACGGCGAGCACCACGCCCCGCGCGTCCTGCTGGTCGAGAGCGACCCGGACATCGCCGCCGCCATGATCAGCAGCCTGGAGCGGCGCGGCATGCACGTCGAGCACGCGGTGGACGAGAACGACGCCGTGGCCCGGGCCAGCAGCGTGCAGCCCAACCTGGTGGTGATGGACCTGCTGCAGATCCGCCGCCGCCGGGTCGGCCTGCTGGACTGGCTGCGCGCCAACGACCGGCTGCACCGCACCCCGCTGGTGGTCTACACCTCGGTGGACCTCGACCCGCGCGAGCTGCCCCGGCTGCGCACCGGCGAGACGGTGCTGTTCCTGGCCGAGCGCTCCACCAGCGAGGACGTCCAGAGCCGGATCGTGGACCTGCTCGGACGGATCGGCGCGATGGGCGAGGCGGGCGTCGCCGCCGCGGGCTGACCGCGCCACCGGACAAGGCAGCGGCCGGTCGCCCCCGTACGGATCGGGGGCGACCGGCCGCGTTCCGTCCCTGCGGCTACTCCTTGCCGAGCACCGTGACGTCCAGCTCGTCCGCCGCGTAGCTGGCGCGGATCACCTTCTTGTCGAACTTGCCGACCGAGGTCTTCGGCACCGACTCCACGATCGACCAGCGCTCCGGCAGCTGCCAGGAGGCGATCCGCCCGGCCAGGAAGGCCCGCAGTTCCTTCAGCCCGACGGTCGCGCCCGGGCGCAGCACCACGGTGGCCAGCGGACGCTCGCCCCACTTCTCGTCCGGTACGGCGACCACGGCGGCCTCGGCCACCTCGGGGTGGGCCATCAGCTCGTTCTCCAGCTCGACCGAGGAGATCCACTCGCCGCCGGACTTGATGACGTCCTTGGCCCGGTCGGTGAGGGTCAGGTAGCCGTCCGCGGTGATGGTGCCGACGTCACCGGTGCGCAGCCAGCCGTCCTCGGAGAACTTGTCGTCCGGGCGGACCGGGTCCTGCCCGGCCCCGCCGTAGTAGGCGCCGGCGATCCACGGGCCGCGCACCTCCAGCTCGCCCGCCGCGACGCCGTCGTGCGGCATCCGCTCGCCGCCCGGGCCGATCAGCCGGGCCTCGACGGAGGCCGGGAAGATGCCCTGGGTGACCCGGTACGGCCACTCCTCCTCCGGGGTCAGGCCGCCGGGCGGCTGGGCGAAGGAGCCGAGCGGGGAGGTCTCGGTCATGCCCCAGGCGTGGATCACCCGGATGCCGTGGCGCTCGTCGAAGCCCTTCATCAGCGACGGCGGGCAGGCGCTGCCGCCGATGACCACCATGCGCAGGCTGGAGGTGTCGTAGTCGCCCGCGTCGAGCTCGTCCAGCAGGCCGCTCCAGATGGTGGGGACGGCGGCGCTGACGGTCGGGCGGACGGCGGCGATCATCTCGGCCATCGGCTTGGACTGGAGGAAACGATCCGGCATCAGCAGGTTGGCGCCGGACATGAAGGCGGCGTGCGGGATGCCCCAGGCGTTCACGTGGAACATCGGGACCACCGGCAGCGCGGTGTCGCGCGGGGTGAAGGCGAAGTTGTCGCCGGTGTTGACCTGCAGGCAGTGCAGGTAGACCGAGCGGTGGCTGTAGAGCACGCCCTTCGGGTCGCCGGTGGTGCCGGAGGTGTAGCAGAGCACGGCGGCCTCGCGCTCGTCGATGTCGCCCCGCCACGGGAACCTGGTGGGCCGGCCCGCGATCAGCTCCTCGTAGTCGTGCACGCCGCCCGCGAAGCCCGCCAGCAGCGAGCGGTCGCCGGGGCCGCTCACCACGATGTGCTTGAGCGTGGGCGCGAGGTCCGCCAGGACGGCGGCGAGCAGCGGAAGGACCGTGCCGTTGACGATGATCACGCGGTCGGCGGCGTGGTTGACGATGAACGACAGCTGCTGCCCGGGCAGTCGCAGGTTGAGCGTGTGCAGCACGGCCCCCATCGCGGGGACGGCGAGGTACGCCTCCAGGTGCTCGGCGTTGTTCCACATCAGGGTGGCGACCCGGTCGTCCCCGGTCACCCCGAGCTCGTCGCGCAGCGCGCAGGCGAGCTGCGCCGCGCGGGCGCCGACCTCGGCGTAGGTGCGCACGACCGGCCCGGTGCCGTCCCAGGTGGTCACGGTCGAGCGGGCGTGGATCGTGGACCCGTGCTCCAGGATTCGGGCGACGGTGAGCGGTACGTCCTGCATCGTGCTGAACACGGGTCCTCCTTGACCTGGCGGCACTGGGGGCTGCGCCTGCGGCACCTACCGGGCGGTAATGCGCGCGGACCTGCCCGATTTTGCCGTCCCGCGCCACCCGCTGTCAGCATCCCGGCACCGTTGCACGGATCACGGCCCGGCCGTCCACCGGCCGACCACCTGGCCGGACGAGCCGTCGGACGGACCGTCAGCCCTTCTCGTGGCGGCAGAGGCGGAGGGAGTTGACCGGGTCCGGGGTGTAGGCGGGGTCGAGGGCCCAGCCCTGTTCGGCGGCGATGCGCAGGGCCTGGTGGGCGCCGGCGCCGCGGTAGGTGGCGCGGTTGAGCCGGATGCGGCGCGGGTGGGTGCCGCCGGGGGCGGTGGGCGGGCGGTGGCTGCCGTCCTTGCGGGCGGTGTCGCGCGCGAGGATCCGGCGGATGTGGCGCTCCCAGGCCGCGGGGCTGCCGGTGAACTCTGCCCGGAAGGCGCGGGGGCCCACCGTCCAGCGGGCGCCCCAGCGCTCCCAGTAGTCCGGCTCGGGGCGGCTCACCCAGAAGGTGAGCAGGCCGTACACCGGGACGTAGAGGATCTGGAACAGGAAGACGAAGGGCAGCAGCAGCGCCGAGCGGGTCGGCTGCGGGCCCCACGGGGTACCGGGGGCGGCGGGCGGGTCCTGCGGGGAGGGGGCGGCGAGGCCGGTCGGGGCGGGGAAGCGGCGGACCAGCCGGACGTGCTCGGCGTCGCTGCCGGACGGCACCCCCTGCCAGCCGTACCGTTCGGCGAGCCGGACCACCCCGTCCGCGCCGAGGCCGCGGTAGAGGCGCACGGCGAGCCCGACCGACACCTCCCGGCCGAGGTCGGCCTGCACCTCGCCGCCGCCGGCCGCGTGCGAGGCCTCGGCGGCCTCGATGCGGCGCCGCAGGATCGGGGTGACGTAGCGCTCCCAGTCCTCCGGGCGGCCGGTGAGCTCGGCCCGCAGGCGGCGCGGCGGGAGGAAGGTGCGGTGGACCTTGAGCCAGCCGTCGGAGCTGGGGCCGCCGCCGCTGTAGTCCGCGAGGATCAGGACGGCGAAGAGGAGCACCAGGCCGAGGATCCAGAGCGGGGCGTAGACCCACTGGAGGAGGAACTGGAGCAGCACGGCGGGGCGGCTGCGGCGCGGCGCCGGGCCGGGGAAGCCGCCGGGCGCGGGCGGTGCGGCGAACTGGCCTGCGGGGTACGGCTGTTGGGTGGCGGGCGAGTGTTGGGTGGCGGTGTACGGCTGTGGCGAGGCCGGCTGTGCGTACGGGTTCTGCGAGGCCGGTTGGGCGTACGGGTTCTGCGGGGCCGGTGGTGCGTACGACTGCGGCGGGACCGGCTGGGCGTACGGGTTCTGCGGCGGCGGCGCGCCGTGGCTGCCGGCGGCTCCGTACCCGTGTCCGTTCGCTCCGCCGTACCCCTGGTCGTTCGACATGGCGCCCCCCGTCTGCTCGATCGGGGGTCACCCTACCGGCGGCCTCAGTCGGCCGTGGGGCCGTCCGCCTGGTTGCGGTCGATGGTGAGGGCGGCGCCGCCGTAGGTCTCCGCGACGTTGCCGCGGTGCTGGTGGACGCGCTGGTGGAGGTTCCAGAGGTCGGGGTCGAGGGCGCCGGAGCCGGCGGTGTCGGCGCGGTCGTCCCAGCGGGCGTACCAGAGCGCGTCGGGCACCGGGGAGCTGCCGGCCCGGGCGGCGGCGGCCAGGTCGGCGATGCCGGACTCGAGGCTGGAGTAGAAGCCGGAGCGGTAACCGGCGGAGTGCAGGGCCTGGGTCCACCCGAGGGTGAACTCGACGACGGCCTGGCCGCAGGCCGGATCGTGCATCGGGTAGGCCTCGATGTCCAGGTAGACCGGGCTGCCCGCGCCGAACCCGAGCGAGCGCAGCGCCCGGGCGGCCTCGTCCGCCTCGTCCCGGCCCTGTTCCACGGCCTTCGCCGGGTCGATCCGCTTGGGCTTGCGGCTCGGGTCGGCGCACGGCGCCTGCAGTCCGACGTGCACCGGCAGGAACCGCCAGCCCATCGCGCGCGCCTGGCGCACCCACTCGGCGGTGAGCCGGGACTGGCCGCAGCCGCGCTGGGAGCCGCTGGTGTAGATGCCGACCGCCCCGTACGGGGAGGTGCCGTGCCAGGCCCGCAGGGTGTCGAGCGGCGGGGCCGTGCAGACGTCGAAGGCGGGGCCGCTCCAGGTGTCGCGGATGCGGGGCGGGGCGGCCCGGTCGTGGAGGGCGACGGCCCGGATCCGGGGGACGGCGACGGCGGCCGGGGCGGCGGCTCCGGTGCTCACGCCCGTCCCGTCGGTGGCCAGCAGGAGCACGAGGGAGGCGGCCAGGAGGGCCGCGGGGCGGAGATAGCGCACCCGGACTTGTTACTGACGGACCATCGGATGAATCCGCCAGCCACGCCGCGGGCCCTGCCGGACTCCACCCTTTCGGGCGCACCCGTCCGCATCCGTCCCGATAGTTGTAACGAGCTTGCCCGTTCATCACTCCTTACGGCAAACTCGCCACTATGCCCACCTCCCATACCAGCGAAACCCCCGCCGCCTCGTCGTCGGCCGCCGCCGTCGCCGAGGCCCTTGCCATGCCGCCCGCCCCCAAGGGCGAGCCTGCCGGCGAGCGGGGCGGCTGGCGACGAGGCGGGGCCTCCTCCGGCCCCGAGGCACCACCCGAGGTACACCCCGGCCGCTCCACCGGCCGGCTCGGCAAGGTCCTGCGGCGCCCGGGGAGGATCCCGGCGCCGCTTCTCTGTCTGACGGCGATGTTCCTGGTGCAGACCGGCATCGCACTGTCCAAGCCGCTCTTCGGCCCGCTCGGGGTCAGCGGCACGACCTTCCTGCGGCTCGGCTTCGCCGCCGTCATCCTGCTCGCCGCCACCCGCCCGAAGCTGCGCGACAAGCGCCCGCGCGACCTCGCCGCGGCGGCGCTGCTCGGCATGGCCTCGGCCGGAATGACCTTCCTGTTCGCCGGGGCGATCGACCGGCTGCCGATGGGCACCGCCGCGACCATCGAGTTCCTCGGCCCGCTCGCGGTCGCCCTGGTCTTCGCCCGGCGCGCCAGCCACCTGCTCTGGGCCCTGCTCGCGGCCGCCGGCGTGGTGCTGCTGACGCTGCTCGGCGAGGGCGACGGCGGCGGCTCGCTCGATCCGGTCGGCCTGCTCTACGCCTTCGGGGCGGCCGCCTGCTACGCGCTGTACATCCTGTTCACCGACAAGGTCGGCGCCGCCTTCCAGGGGTTCCAGGGCCTGGCGGTGTCGATGACGGTCGGCGCGCTGACGCTGGCCCCGTTCGGGCTCGGCGAGGCCTGGCACGGACTGGCCGCGCCCGACGCCTCGCCGCTGGTGCTGCTCGCCTCGGTGGCCGGGGTGTCGCTGCTGCTGCCGGTGATCCCGTACGCGCTGGAGATGACCGCGCTGCGCCGGATGCCGCAGCGGGTGTTCAGCGTGCTGGTCAGCCTGGAGCCGGCGGTCAGCGCGCTGGTCGGCCTGGTGGTGCTGGGCCAGCTGCTGGGCGTGCCGCAGCTGGCCGGGATCGGGTGCGTGGTGGCGGCCAGCGTGGGTGCCACGCTGACCGGGCGCCGGTAGGCCGGGCGCCCGCCGCCCGCCGCCCCCCGCCCGCCGGTCAGCGATGCGTTACGGCCAGAGCAGGGTGCGTGACCACTCCGGGGAGCTGACCGGGCCGGTGCGGGTGTAGCGCAGCCGGACGTGCCGACGCTGGGCGTCGCCCTGCCAGAACTCCACCTCGTGCGCCCACAGGGTGTAGACCGCGTGCCCGGGCGCGACCGCGTCCGGGTGCGCCTCCAGGCGGCGACGGGCGACCGCCACCGCCTCGTCGTACTCGGCCGGCGAGGCCAGCGGCTCGCTCTGCCGCCCGACCAACGCGCCGACCCGGGCCGCGGGCGTACGGGTGGCGAACTCGGCGGCGGCCACCACGTCGGCGGCCCGCTCGACGGTGCCGCGCACCCGCACCTGGCGGCCCAGCTGCGGCCAGTAGACGCTCAGCGCGGCGGCCGGGTGGTCGGCGAGCTGACGGCCCTTCGGGCTGTCGGCGGCGGCGGAGAAGTTCCAGCCGGTACCGGCCGCGTCGACGTCGCGCAGCACCAGCACCCGGGCGTCCGGCATGCCGTCCGCGTCGACGGTGGAGAGGGTGAACGCCTGCGGGTCCAGCACCCCGGCGTCCAGAGCGGTGGCGAGCCAGTCCACGAACAGCGGGCCGGGCTCGGCGGGCGCGGCCTCGTGGTCGAAGGACGGCAGCGGGCGGGCCATGGGCGGACGGCCGAGCAGCAGTTCGGGAACGGACCTGGGCTCGGGCCGGCGCTCACAGGCCGGCTCGACCGCCGGCTCCGGGCGCGTCTCCGCCTCGGGCTCCGGTGCAGGCCTGGCCTCGTCCGGACCGGTCAGGCCCTCCTCCTCCGCCGCCATCGCGCACCCTTCCTTCCGATTGCCGCGGTCGCCACCCCGGCCGGACCGGCCCTTCCGGGCCCGGGCACGTGATGCGCTGTCGGAGCGCAACCGTACCGCCGAGGGCCGACGGCTCCGGGCGCGGGCCCTCGGGTGGGCGGATCACGGCCGGTCGGCGGGGGCGGTAGGGATGGTGCCGGACGGTGCCGGACGAGTCCGGACGCACTCGTGGGCGGTGCCGATGGCGGCACCGCCCACGAGGCCGGTTTCGCGGTGACCCTTTCCGCTGGCCGGTCGATGCGCTGTTCCCTCTGTGATGCGCGGATCCCTCTGGTTGTTCCGGTTGTTCCGGTTGTTCGGGTTGTTCCTGCTGTTCCTGCTGTTCCGTTTCTTCCGGTCCGCTCCTTCCGGTCCGGTCCGGACCCGGCCGCTGATGCTCGGCCCGCCCGCGGACACCCACCTCCGGCGCCCCCGCCTTCCGTGGTGCCCGGTACGGTCACGCGATCACACGGCCGCTCGGCCTGGTCAGCCGAAGATCGGGGCGAAGATGACGTTGACGTCCTTGTTGCCCTGGCCGGCCAGGATGGCGCCCGAGTTGTCCTTCGCCGCAAGGGTGTTGCTCTGGTTCGAGGCACCGGAACCGGTGGCCGTCTGCTGGGTGGAGACGTAGTTGCCGTCGACCCCGCCGAACACGTTGCCGGTACCGACGTTGGACACCACACCGGCGTTGGATCCGGTCGCAGCGCCCGCGCCGTTGTCGGCGACGGCGGCACCGGCGCCCGCCAGCAGCAGACCGGCCGCGAGCGGGCCGGCGAGCAGGAGTCCGGCCACCCGACGGGTGTGGATGCGAGCCATGAAAACCTCCAAGAAGCTGCTAATCGTGCATTGGTCGAGCATGGTGTGCAAGGTTCGCCGGCCAGACGAACACCTGCGGGCTGCGACGCCGGAAGCAAGACTTCCGCAACAAATCGACAAAGCACTAGCCGACAGGGCAGTTTTCGCCCGTTAGCGTGATATCCACCGAGGCCGCGCATAACGGCAGGGAAAACGGAAAGCGCGCCGACACACCATCCGTGAGCTGGGGTTTTCACTCGAACGGACGCCACTCGTCAGGCCTTGGGAAACGGCGTCTCGGCGTCAGACGAACCACCGGTTGCACCACCCCGGCGCAGACGAACCACGGACACGCCCCCGAAAGGTTCGCCCACCCTTCCAAGTCGACTTTTTCGGCCATTCCCAGACCATCCGAAAGTCACATCGATTCGGCGCGTAAACGGGCATGGGGAAGCCGTCGATGCGCCCTGTCGAAAAGTCGAAAGTCAGACCATCTTGCCCGGGTTGAGGATGCCCAGCGGATCGAAGACCGCCTTCACCTGCCGCTGCAGCTCCAACCCCACCGGGCCCAACTCGCGGGCCAGCCAATCCCGCTTGAGCAACCCCACCCCGTGCTCCCCGGTGATCGTGCCGCCCAGCTCAAGGCCGAGCGCCATGATCTCGTCGAAGGAGCGCTGGGCGCGGACGGTCTGCTGCTCGTCCGCGGCATCGAAGATCACGATCGGGTGGGTGTTGCCGTCCCCGGCATGGCTGACCACCCCGATGGTCAGCCCGTGCCGCTCGGCGATCACCGCGACACCGTTCAGCATCTCGGCCAGCCGGGAACGCGGCACCGCCACGTCGTCGATCATCGTGGTACCCAGCCGATCCAGCGCCGGCAGCGCCATCCGCCGGGCCGCCAACAGCAGATCGGACTCCGCCTGGTCCTCGGCCGGCACCACCTCGGTCGCCCCGGCGTCCCGGCACAACCGCGCGACCCGCGCCAACTCGGCCACCCGGTCCGGCCCGTCGAAGGCCACCAGCAGCAACGCCTGAGTGGACTCCGGCAGTCCCATCTGCCCCATCTCGTTGACCGCCCGCACCGCGACCGCGTCCATCAGCTCCATCAACGACGGGGTCAGACCGCGCGCCATCACCTCGCAGACCGCCGCACCCGCCGCGTCCGCACTCGGGAACTCCGCCGCCAGCGCCAGCTGCGGAGCCGGCGCGGGCCGCAGCGCCAGGACCGCCCGGACCACCACGCCGAGCGTCCCCTCCGAACCGACGAACAACCGGGTCAGGTCGTACCCGGCCACGCCCTTGGCCGTCCTGCGGCCGGTCGACAGCAGCCGCCCGTCCGCCAGCACCACGTCCAGGCCGAGCACGTACTCGCTGGTGACGCCGTACTTCACGCAGCAGAGCCCGCCCGCACCGGTGCCGATGTTGCCGCCGATCGTGCAGGACTCCCAGCTGGACGGGTCCGGCGGGTACGACAGCCCCAACTCCTCGGCGGCATGCGAGAGTTCGGCGTTCACCACGCCGGGCTCGACGACCGCGATCCGGTTCACCGGGTCGATCTCCAGGATCCGGTTCAGCTTCAGCAGCGACAGCACGACGCAGCTGTCCACCGCGTTCGCCGCACCCGACAGCCCCGTCCGGGCACCCTGCGGCACCACCGGCACGCGCAGCTCGGTCGCGGTGCGCATCACGTGCTGCACCTGCTCGACCGTCTCCGGGAACACCACCACGGCGGGCACACCGGCCGCGCAGAACCCCGCCATGTCACGGCTGTACGCGGCGGTCACATCGGGATCCACCACCACGGCCCCGGCCGGGAGGCCCTGCGCCAGTCGGTCCGTCAGATCACCCATCGCCGCCTCCGCTCACCGCCCGACCGCCTCCACCTCCGCACTCTGCCCGGACGGCGGGGGCCGGGCAAGTGGGCCCCGGGTGGGAGGAGGGACGGGTGGGGAAGCGGGTAGGCCCCCGGGTGGGGCGAGAGGCCGGTGGGCGCCCCGGTTCAGGTCCCGGTTCAGGCCCGGCGGAGGGTGGGGGTGGCCAGGGCGGTGAGGCCCGCGGCGGCGGTGGCGAGGGCGCAGAGGAGAGTGGGCAGGGCGGCGCCGGTCGCGTCGGCGAGCAGGCCCAGCAGGGCGTTCGAGACCACCAGGGCCACGCTCTGTACGAGCGTCAGCAGCGCTTGGACACGGGAGAGGTGGCTGGACGGGGCCCCCGTCAGCACCAGCGGTCCGAGGTGGCAGGCGAAGAGCCCCGAGCCGACGCCCGCCACCGCGCTGCCGGCCACCGCCGGCACCGGCCCCGCGGCCAGGGCCAGCAGCGCGATCCCCGCCGACGCCGTACAGAGCCCGGCCGCCGCCCCGACGCCGGCCCGGGGCAGCCCGCCCCGCCAGGCGACCAGGGCGGCCACCGCGAGCACCCCGGCCGCCTGCCCTGCGCTCACCAGTCCGGCCGTACCCGCCGTCCAGCCGTGCGCCCGGGCGAGCAGCGGGCCGAGGAGCGACACCACCGGCAACAGCGCCCCGGCGGCCGCGCCGGTGAGCAGCAGCGCGGCCCGCAGCAGCGGATCGCCCAGGGCGAGCCGGACACCGGACGCGGCCTCCCGCAGCACGCCGCGCGACGCGGCGGTCCGGTCCGCGGACGACGCGGCCTCCCGGGGCCGGACCCGCAGCAGGACCAGCAGGACGATCCCGAAGCTCACCGCGTCGGCCACCGCCGCACCGGACAGCCCGCCGCCGGCGACCAGCAGACCGCCCAGCGGCGCCCCGAGCAGCACCGCGCTCTGCCCGCCGGCCTGGCGCAGCGCGAGCGCACGGGCCAGGCCGGGGGCAGGCACCAGCCGGCGCGGCATCGACCCGCTCGCCGGGAGGTGGAACGCGTCGACGGTTCCGATCACGACGGCCGCCGTGACCAGCAGCCACAGCGGCGTCCCCGGGCCGCCCGCCACGAGCGCCAGGGCGAGGGTCGCCACCAGCATCACGGCGTCCGCGGCGAGCATCACCCGGCGGGCCCCGAACCGGTCCGCGACCGCACCGCCCAGCAGGACCAGGGCCGTTCGCGGCACGGTGATCGCCGTCAGGACGAGCCCGGCCGCCCCGCCGCCGTGCGCGGAGGCGGCCCAGCCGAGGGCGAAGTACAGCGCGGCGTCGCCCAGCAGCCCGGCCTGGGCACCGGCCAGCCAGAGCAGGTACGACCCGGGGAGCGCGGCAGGTGGCGGCGGGGTGAGGGCGGCAGTGGTCATGCCGGGCGACGCTAGGGCCCTCGACCTGGTCGAGGGCAACCGCGCACCCTACCGGCGGACCACCGGCTCCTGGAGCTCCACCACCCACTGCGAGGGGTCGTCCGGGCACTCCAGGTAGAGCTCGCGGGCGTAGCCGGCCGAGCGGTGGCCGCTCTCCTCGATGAAGCGGGCCAGCGCCTGGAAGCTGCCGACCGAGTCGTCCATCGAGCCGCGGTGCACGATGGAGGCGGCCTGCTCGATCGGCGGCAGGTCGAGCACCTCGACGTCGGCCCGGCCGGGGCGCACCGAGGGGCCGATCGGGACGGCGACCCGGATCAGCACCGAGCCGTCGCCCTCCGGCGAGTCCTCGTAGCGGGCGACGGCCGGGCCGGTCTCCGCGATCCCCGCCCCGGCCAGTCGGCGGCACAGTTCGGCGAACAGCGGGCCGATCACCGGCCCGATGTCCTCGGGCGCGTAACTCGCCGCCACGCCGGTCAGTTGGGCCACCCGGACGGACGGCACGGACTTCACCACGACATCGTGCTGGGACATGGTCCCCTCGCTCTCGATCGTCCGGAGCCTCGCCTCCACCCGGGCCAGCCGCTGCTCGTCCGCCGCGATCGCCTCGGCGAGCTGGGCCCGCCGCAGCCGCAGCATCCCGCGCAGGGCGGCCGCGTCGACCTCCTCGTCGAGGACGGCCCGCACCTGCTGCAGCGTGAAGCCGAGCTCCTTGAGCGCGATCACCCGGTTGAGCCGGGCGAGTTGGCCCGCCTCGTACGAGCGGTACCCGCTGACCGGGTCCACCCGGGCGGGCCGCAACAGGCCGATCGCGTCGTAGTGGCGCAGCATCCGCACCGACACCCGGCCGTGGCTGGCGAAGTCTCCGATGTTCAACATGGTGCCTCCACTCCACGGCCTCCCACGGTGTCAGGGTCAACCCCGGCCGCCGAACCACCCCGGAAAACACCGAGGGCGGGTGCCGACTCGATGTCGGCACCCGCCCTGAGCAGGTGGTTCTCCTACCAGCGGAGAGCGTGGGATTCGAACCCACGGTGACGGGTCACGCCACGACAGTTTTCAAGACTGTTCCCTTAGGCCGCTCGGGCAGCTCTCCAGGCGGAGGTCAGCCTAACGGGTCCGGCGGGGTTCGGTGCACACGGTTTCGCGGCGGTGCGGGTCAGTGCGCGGGGGTCACTGGTCGCCGTCGCGCTGGCCGAGGGTGACCTTGGTGTTGAAGGTCTGGCCGTTGCGGGTGTACTCGACGTCGACGGTCTCGCCGGGCTTGTGCGTCCAGATCCGGCTGACCAGGGCGGGGCCGTTCTCGATCGGTGTGCCGCCGAGCTTGGTGATGACGTCGCCCGGCTTGAGGCCGGCCTTGTCGGCCGCGCCGCCGGGGGTGACGGCGGGCTGGCCCTGGACGTCCTTGGTCTGGATCTGCGCGCCGTCGCCCTTGTAGTCGTCGTTGCGCAGCACGTCGAGCTTGGCGTAGACCGGCTTGCCGGTCTTGATCAGGGTGTCCGCGACCCACTTGGCCTGGTTGATCGGGATGGCGAAGCCCAGACCGATGCTGCCGGCCCGGCCGTTGGCGGAGGCGTTGGACTGGATCGCCGAGTTGATGCCGATGACGGCGCCGCCGGAGTCGAGCAGCGGGCCGCCGGAGTTGCCGGGGTTGATCGAGGCGTCGGTCTGCAGGGCGTTCATGTACGAGGCCTGCGAGCCGGTCTCGTCGCCGGAGGCGACCGGGCGGTCCTTGGCGCTGACGATGCCGCTGGTGACGGTGGACTCCAGGCCGTACGGCGCGCCGATCGCGACGGTGGCGTCGCCGACGTTGACCTTGTCGGAGTCGGCCAGCGGCAGCGGAGCCAGCTTGCTCTTCGGCGGGTTGTCGATCTTGACCACGGCGACGTCGTAGCCCTCGGCGTGGCCCAGCACCGAGGCCGGGTAGGAGGTGCCGTCGGCGAACTTGACGGTCAGTTTGCCGCCGTTGAGGGTCGGCGCGACCACGTGGTTGTTGGTGAGGATGTGGCCCTCGGTGTCGAAGACGAAGCCGGTGCCGGTGCCCGACTCGCCGTTGCCCTGCGCCTTGATGGTGACGACGCTGGGCAGCGCCTTCTGCGCGATGGCGGCGATCGAGCCGGGGGCGGGCTCGTTCTTCTGGGTGTCGCTGGCCTGGACGGTGGTGCTGCGGTGGTCGTCCGCGGAGCTGCTGCCGTTGCGGTCGGCGACGGTCACGCCGAGCGCGCCGCCGGCCACGCCGGCGACCAGGGCGACGGCCGCGATCAGGGCGACCAGGCCGCCGCGCTTCTTGCGCGGGCCGCCGCCGTGCGGGCCACCGGGGTACTCGGCCGGGTAGCCGAGCGGACCGCCCGGGCCGCCGGGGAAGCCCGCACCGCCGGAGGTGGCGTCGTGGGTCGGGCCCCAGCCGCCGAGCGGCTGGCCGGCGCCGAAGGGGTGGTGGCCGTGCGCGGCGGGCACGCCGGGGGCGACCGGGGTACCGGGGGCGGCCGGGGCGGCGCCGTACACGTCGTGCGCGCCGGCGGCGGGGACGCCGTGGGTCGGGGTGGCGTACGGGTTGCCGGCCGGCGGCAGTGCCGGGGCGGCCGCCGGGGCGGCGGGTGCGGCGGCCGGGGCGGCGGGCGGCAGGACCGGCGGCGGCGCGTCGATGTAGCCGGTGGCCGGGTCGACGGCGGGCTCCTCGGCGACGGGCACGACCGGCGCGGCAGGCGCGGCGGGCGCAGCAGGCGCGACGGGCACCTCGGGCGCGGCGGCCGGGGCCTCCGGCGCGGGGACCTTGGTCAGGGCGACGGTGGGCTTGTGCCCGCCCTCGGTCGCACCACCCTCGGCCTCGGCGGGCGCCGCCTCCGGCTCGGGGATCCGGCCGAACGCCATGGTCGGCTTGTGCCCGCCGTCCGCCGGGGCCGCGTCGGCCGGAGCGGACTCGACGGAGGCGGCCTCGACGGGAGCGGCCTCGACGGGAGCGGCCTCGACGGGAGCGGCCTCCGGCTCGGGGACCCGCCGGAAGGCCATGGTCGGCTGGTGCCCGCCCTGAGCGGGGCCCTCGGAAGCGGACTCGGCCGCCCCCTGCCCGGCGGGCTGCTCCCCCTGCGGCCCGGTGGGCCCAACCTCGCGCTCGGTGCTCACGGACGACCTCCATAGCTGACAGAACCAAGGACCATAGTTTTTCGCACCGTCGATTCGATTGCCGTAAGGACCCCTCTGAAGAACTCATAAGAATCCTTAGCCGGCGCCGACGGCCGAGGGGCTCCCCTCCCCCGCCGGGCATCCCGCGATGCGGACCGCACTCGGCCTGGCCTTGGAGTTCGCCCCCGTGCCGGTTAGCCTGTCGCTCCAAACTGACACGCGGGAGCTTGGACCGACCAGGCTGAGAGTGCGCATGTCGAAGGTACGCCACGCGAGCGGGGCGAATCTTCGAGGGGGCGCTGACCGCCGGAACCTGTCCGGGTAATGCCGGCGTAGGGAGTATCGGCCATGCCGCCTGCTTCGCCATCCTCTTCTTCGGGCGCGCCCGCGTCCAAGGATTTCCCCGACTCCACGGCCACGACGGCCGTCCTGGACCGGCCCGAGCGCGTCGAGGCGCCGCTGGTCCTGGACACCGAGCCGCCGCGCACCCTGCGCTTCCGGGACCACTTCGCGCTCTGGATGAACCTGGGCGTCAGCCTGATCGGCTTCTCCACCGCCGCCACCGTGCTCGGCGCGCCCGGCAGCGAGCTGTCGCTGGCCGCCGCGGTGACCGCGATCGCGGTCGGTACGGCGGTCGGCACCGCGATGCTCGGCGTGGCCGCGCTGATCGGCGCCCGGACCGGCGCCCCCGCGATGGCCAACCTGCGCGGGCTGTTCGGCACCCGGCTGTCGTACCTGCCGACGGTGCTGAACATCGTGCAGTGCATCGGCTGGGGCGTGTTCGAGCTGCTGACGATCTCGGCGGGCGCGCAGACCGTCGCCCACACCACCGGCTACCGCTGGCTGTTCGTGCTGCTCGCGGGCGCGCTGACCACCGCGCTGACGATCTGGCCGCTGGGCTCGATCGCGGTGCTGCGCCGCTTCGTGGCCGGGGCGGTCGCCGTCGCGATGGTGTACTTCACCGTCCAGCTGGGCCGCCAGGGCGTGCCGGACCCGGGCGCCGGCAACTGGCACGGCTTCCTCGGGGCGACCGACGCGATGATCGCGGTGTCGGTCTCCTTCGTCCCGCTGGCCGCCGACTACACCCGGCACTCGCGCACCGCGCGCTCGGCGTTCTGGGGCAGCTTCTCCGGCTACACGATCGCCCAGGTCTGGTGTTACGCGCTCGGCCTGATGGCGCTGCTGCAGTCCGACGGCGACCCGAACAAGATCTTCGACTCCTTCCTCGGGGTCTGGGCCGGCTGGCTGTTCCTGCTGGTCCTGGTGCTGCGCGAGACCGACCAGTCCTTCGCCAACGTGTACTCGACCGCGATGTCGGTGCAGAACCTGCTGCCGAAGGTGGACCGCCGGCTGCTGAGCGGCGGGATCGGCGTGCTGATCACCGTGCTGGCGCTGCGGATCGACAAGTTCACCGACACCTACACCAACTTCCTCGGCCTGATCGGCTCGGTGTTCGTGCCGCTGCTGGCGGTGCTGGCGGTGGACTTCTTCCTCGGCGCCGGGCGGCAGGGCTGGAACCTCTCCGCCGACGCGCCGTCCCGCTGGACCATGCTGCTGCCGTGGGTGCTCGGCTTCGCGGTCTACCAGTTCATCGCGCCGACGCCGGTGGCCGGCTGGTGGACGGACTTCTGGACCTCCGCCCAGGGGACGCTGCACTTCACCCCGCAGGAGTGGACCTCCGCCTCGCTGTTCGCCTTCCTGGTGCCGGCCCTGGCCACCTGGGCGCTCACCCCGCTGTCCCGCCGCACCGCGCGCTGACGCCGGGCAACCGCAGGCGGCCCGCAGACGGCCCCACAGGTTGGGGCCGTCTTCTCCTCCGCGTCACCTCCGCCGCCTATCGTTGGGCCTGTGACCAGCCCAGACCTGTCCTCGGCGGCGGCGCGCACCGCGCCGCCCGTCCAGGTGATCGCCCACCGCGGTTCCTCCCACGCCCTGCCCGAACACACCCTCGCGGCCTACCGCCGCGCGCTCGACGAGGGCGCGGACGCGGTCGAGTGCGACGTCCGGGTGACGGCCGACGGCCACCTGGTGTGCGTGCACGACCGGCGGATCGGCCGGGTCTCCAACGGCCGGGGCACCGTCTCGGCGATGACGCTCGCCGAGCTGGAGGCGTACGACTTCGGCGCCTGGAAGACCGGCCGCCCCAGCACCGACCCGGAGCTGCGCGGCGTACTGCGGCTGGAGCGGCTGCTGGAGCTGGTGGTGGACTGCGGCCGCCCGGTGGACCTGGCGATCGAGACCAAGCACCCGGTGCGCTTCCGCGGCCGGGTGGAGGCCGAGCTGCTGCGGACGCTGGAGCGGTACAAGATCGGCGCGACCCGGGAGGGCGACCGCCCGTCCGCCCGGATCATGAGCTTCTCCTCGATCGCGCTGAACCGGGTGGCCACCGCCGCGCCGGACCACCCGCGGGTGTTCCTGTTCGAGCGGACGCTGCCGCTGCTCGGCCGGCTGCGCGAGGGCTCTCCGCTGCCGGGCGGGGCGCGGATCGCCGGGCCGGGCATCGAGCTGGTGCGGGCCCGCCCGCAGCTGGTGACCCGGCTGCGCGAGCTGGGGCACCAGGTGCACGTGTGGACGGTGGACGAACCGGCCGACGTCGAACTCTGTCTGGAACTCGGAGTGTCCGCGATCATCACCAACCGGCCCGCCGAGGTGCTGGCGCAGCTCGGACGGTGATCCGCCGACGCACCGACGGCGGTGCCCGTACGGACTGATCACTCTGGTCGGCAGCCAAACCTTCAGCGCACGAAATTGCCGGAATTCCTGCCCCCGGGCGACAGAGGGTGAGCACGGAATGACCTCTGGTCGACCCTCGGTCGCGACGTTCGAAATGGGCCCGCGGGATCGTCCGGTGCTCGTTTCCGACGCATTACGAAGGGGCATCTCTCCCTCGGCATACGCTGAAGGAGGTCCGGGGGTGGCGTTGATGGTGGCGCGTGAAGTGCCGACTTCATCGACCATGGCAGTGCCGCACGGCCCAGCGAGTGTCGGGGTCGCACGGCGCCGACTGCGTCGAGATCTGGGTGACCGGCAGATACCCGAACCGGTCATCGATGATGCCGTACTGATCCTTTCCGAACTGTTGAGCAACGCGTGCCGGTACGCCCGTCCGCTCGGCCCGCTGCCGGCCCTCGGCCGCAGCGCCCGGGCCGAGGTGCTCGGCCAGGTGCTGGTCGGCGTCCCGTCCGGGGCGCACCCCGCGCCGGACGGCCGGGAGCACGGCGACGGCGCGGCGGAGCCGGACGGCGGCGTGCTGGTCCGCTGGCAGATGCACGCCGACGGCGTGCTCACCCTGGAGGTCACCGACGGCGGCGCGGCCACCCGGCCGCTGCCCGCCGGCCCCTCGCTGACCTCGCGCGGCGGCCGCGGCCTGTGCATCGTCGACCAGTTGGCCAGCGACTGGGGCGTGCGCGACGCGCCCGGCGAGGTCACGGTCTGGGCGGCACTGCCGGCCCGCGCCCGGCACGCCCGGCGCGACGGCGGCGACGCCCGTAGCGCGTAGCCCGTAACCGGTCGACGCCGCGGCGCACGGCCCGGTCCGCGCCGCCGCGCGCGGACGGCCCACGCCGCGGCGCGCGGACGGTCCCGTGCCCGCCCCGGCGCGGGGGCGCGCGCCGGGGGAAGCACGGGTGCCTCAGGAACGTCAGTAGGCTTCCCGGGACAAAGGACCACCGTTCCCGGGAGAGCCGCACCATGGGCAAGAAGGCCGCCAAGAAGGCGCCGCAGCGTCAGTCCACCACCGCCGTCACGGGCGAGATCCCCGTGGTCGGGGCCCGCGAGGACTGCCCCTGCGGCTCGGGCCGCCGGTACAAGGCCTGCCACGGCCGGGAGGCCTCGCACGCGGTGCAGGAGCTGGTACACCGCCCGTTCGAGGGCCTGCCGGGCGAGGCCGACTGGGTCGCGCTGCGCGAGCTGGTGCCCGCCGCCACGGTGCCGCTGACGCTGGCCGCCGGCGTGGCCGAGGGCGCCACCGGCGACGTCCCGTCGGTGACCCTGGCCACCGTGCTGCCGCTGGCCTGGCCGGCCCTGCGCCGCCAGGACGGCTCGATCCTGCTCGGCCTGCAGACCCAGTCCGCCTCCGGCGACCTCAGCCGCGACCTCGCGGACGCCCTGGAGCTGGCCCTGGCCACCGAGCCGGGCAACCCGGTGCCGGCCCGCCGGACCGTCCCTGGCGGGCGCCGCCTGCAGGACCTGCTGGACGCCACGGCCGAGTTCACGCCCGCCGTGCACACCGGCTTCGAGTTCTGGCTGGAGGACGCCGAGACCGCCACCGGCGAGGTCGCCGCCTCCCTGGAGCGCGCCAACGCCTCGGCCATCCCGACCGAGAAGCTGGCCGGCCTCGACGCCGCCTACTGGTGCGGCACCCCGGACAAGAACCACCTGCGCTGGGTGATGACCGTGCCCGAGGAGAAGCTGCTGGACGCGCTGGCCCGGCTGAACGCCGCCGGCGAGGCCTCGCTCGGCCAGGACACCCGCCTGGTCGGCTCGTTCCGCGCGCACGGCCTGACCGTGCCGGTGTGGGACCTGCCGCTCTCGATGACCGCCGCCGACTGCGAGAAGCCGGCCGCCGAGTTCCACGAGCGGCTCGTCGCCGTGCTCGCCGACGAGGCCCCGCTCACCGCCGAGGAGCGGCGCGCCCGCGCCAACCTGGTGAACCGTCAGGTCACTTTGAACTAAAGGGCGCAGGATCCGCGTGATACGCGTCACATTGTCGCGGTGAACGCGCAATTTCCGGGCGTGGAGGGCGTCTTGGAAATTGGCGCGGGCGCGGATCCTTGTTACTGTCTAAAGAGTCCGGCCGCTGGTGCATCCCCCGTCGCCAGCGGCCGGATCTTTTGTTTTTCCGGCGGGACGCGCGGATCACCGCGGATCAGGCCGCCTGGATCACCGCCGATCGGACTGTACGGATCACCGCCGATCACCACGGATCACCGCCGATCAGTACGCCGAGCGTCCGCTGTCCAGCCGGACCGTCGCCTCCACCAACTCGCCCAGCAGCGGCCCGACCTGCGGCAGCCAGACCCCGCCGCCCACGCCCGGTCGCGGCGCCAGCACCCAGCGCACCCGGCCGACCGGCCCGCCGGGCGGCAGCGCCAGGAAGCCGCCCGGCCCGTGGTAGCGCAACGAGCCCGGCACCCAAGGCAGTTGAGCGAGCATCTCGCCGAGCATGTCCAGCGAGTACGGGGCCACCAGCAGCGCGTAGCGACCCGGCATCGCCAGCACCGGGCCGAGCGGCATCCGCAGCGCGCCCAGGTAGACCAGCGCCCGGGCGCCGGCCGCCGCGGGCAGGCTGACCGCCGAGACCGTGGAGCCGGTGGCGGCCAGCACCGGCGCGTCCGGGCTCTGCCGCTCCCACCACCAGCGCACCATCCGGGCGTCCGTGGTGGCGGCGAGCAGCGAGGGGTCGTGCGGGTGCGCGCCGGGGACGGTGCAGTCCAGGTCGCCGCAGGAGCAGCGTCCGCCGGTCAGCACCGCGCCCGGCACCACGGGCCAGCGGTGGTCCACGGCGGCCGCCAGGGCCGCGGCCAACCGGGCGGCACGCTCCTCCGACCGGTCCTTCGGGTTCTCACGCATGGCGCTCGTTCCTTTCCCTGACCGCTCGGTTCGCTCCGCCCGTAAGCATCCGTCGGACTTCCCGTACGGGCCCGCCGCGGCACGGCCCCGGGCGGCGCGGAGCGGGGCGGGCGAAATGGCGGACGGCGCGGCTACGACGTGGATCACGACATGAGAGGGGCCGCGCACTGAAACAGCCCTTGGAACGAGAATCCCGTATGCGACCGGTTGGACGCCGCCCGGGCGCGCTTGGTTCCACCGTACGAGTGAGAGAGTTCCGGCTGACCCGGCTCGCGGGCGGCACGGGCATAGCATCCGGACGGCCGCCCGGTCCGTTCCCTCGGTTCTGCCCGCTCGCGGCTCCCTCCATGCCTCCCGGCCCGACCGGCGCGCGCACGAACCATGCACGCCGCCCGACCGGGTCGCAGTGGCTGTGGAACCGGCCACCGCGTCGTCCCGGATCTGGACATGCCCCGAATGGCCTGTGTAGAAGTGGTGGCATTGCTGTCGATCAATGACGAGTAGTAGCGAATCGAGGCGAAACACGCCCTTTGGCCGTGCTCGCTCCACATCGGCCGTATCTGGGGGTTTCGCATGGCACGTAGCACTGCGTCAGGAGTGGCGGCATGAACGAGTCCCACCCGTCGACGGCCCACCCGACGACGACGACCGCCGAGCCGGGCGAACCGGGCTGCGCAGGCGGGCTCACCGTCCTCGACCCGCCGGGCCTGCCCGGGCCCGCCGACGCACCGGAGAACCCGGTGGACGACCGCACGGCACCGTCCGCCGCGGTGCAGGACCGTTTGGCCGGACGCCTGTCCGATATCACCAGCCTGCACGAGCACACCGAGCGGCTCGCCCGCGCCCGCGGCCTCTCCGCCACCCTCGACACCGTGCTCGCCTCCGGCGCCGCCCTGCTCGGCGCCCGCCGCGGCGTCCTGGTCACCAGGCTGCCGGGCGGCGGCCCCGGCCAGCCGATCGGCCTCCACCTCGACCGCGCCAGCCTCGGCGCCCTGGAGACCGTCCCGACCGAGCAGAGCCTGCTCGCCCGGCTGCTGCGCGAGCACGACCGGCCCGAGCAGCTGCACTCCCCCGACCTCGTCACCGACCCGGCCATCGGCGCCCGGCTGCGCGAACTCGCCGTCCACCTCGGCCTCGGCGGCGCCTACGGCCTGCCGCTCGCCACCGCCGAGGAGGGCCCGCTCGCCGCCGCCCTCTGGTTCTACGACGAGCCCGCCGAACCGGCCCCGTGCCGGCGCGAACTCGCCCGCCACTACTGCGAGATCGCCGCCCCGCTGCTCGCCAAGCAGCTGGAGGCGGACCGGATCCTGCGCACCACCGAGGCGTTGCGCCGCGGTCTGCTGCCCGACCGGCTCCCCCGGACCAGCGGCCTGCGGCTGGCCGCCCGGCTCGTCCCGGCCGGGCTGGAACGCTCCTGCGGCAGCGACTGGTACGACGCGATCCCGCTGCCCGACGGCACCGTCGGCCTGACCGTCGGCTCGGTCTCCGGCGACGGGCCCGGCGCGGGCCCCGGCTCCGCCCCCGGCGCGGCCGCCGCGATGGGCCGGGTACGGGCCGCACTGCGGGCGTACGCGGTGCTGGAGGGCGAGGACCCGGTCTCCGTCCTGGGGGACCTGGAACTGCTGCTCAAGACCACCGAGCCGACCCGCAGCGCCACCGCCGTCTACGCCTGGGTCGAGCCCGAGGACCGGCGGATCACCCTGGCCGGCGCCGGGCACTGCCCGCCGATCCTCGTCGGCCGGCACGGCGCCGAGTTCGTGGAGACCTCGCTCTCCGCCCCGCTCGGCATGCTGGCCTGCTGGGAGGCGCCCGGCGTGGAGCTCACCGCCGAACGCGGCGACACCCTGCTGCTCTACACCGAGGGACTGGCCCGCCGCTGCGGCCCGACCCTGCACGCCGGGCAGGCCAACCTGCGCCGGGCCGCCGCCGACGCCCCGCGCGACGTGCGGATCGACCCGGACCGGCTCTGCGCCCACCTGCTGGCCGTCTGCCCGACCCCGGAGGCCGCGGCGACGGCCACCGACGACCTGATGCTGCTGGCGGCCCGCTTCGAGTGACCGCGTCGGGCCCGGACGGGTGCACCGGGCCCGAACAGCCGACTGGCCTGGCGTCCGTACCATGGACGCACGGCCGCCCGCGCGTGTCGCGATCCGACACTCCCCCCGAGGGGCGGCGGTACCACCCCCAAGGAGGCGTTGCACGTGACCGAGGACCGCACCCCCGCGCTGGCCGAGAACCCCGAGGCCGAGGGCGGCGAGGAGCCTCAGGAGTTCAAGGGCCGCAAGAACGGGCTCTACGGCGAGATCTCCGACGAGCTGGCCGCCTCGATGAAGTCCGGCTGGGCCGACACCGAGCTGCACGGCCTCACCCCGGTCACGCAGGCCCCGTACGCCGCCGAGCGCCGCGCCAAGCTGTCCGCCGCCTACCCGGGCGAGCGCCTGGTGGTCCCGGCCGGCAACCTGCGGGTGCGGTCCAACGACACCGACTACGCCTTCCGCGCCTCCAGCGAGTACGTGCACCTCACCGGTGACCAGACCGAGGACGCCGTGCTGGTCGGCGAGCCGACCGGCGAGGCGGGCCACGAGTTCGTCCTCTACCTGCTGCCCCGCTCGAACCGCGAGAACGGCGAGTTCTGGCTGGACGGCCACGGCGAGCTGTGGGTCGGCCGCCGGCACAGCCTGACCGAGCAGGAGCAGCTGCTCGGCCTGCCCGCGCGCGACGTCCGCAAGGCCGCCGAGGAGCTGGCCGAGAAGGCCAACGACTCCGCCGTGCCGACCCGGATCGTCCGCGGCTACGACGCCGGCCTGGAGGCCGCGCTCGCCGACGCCCTGGACGCCGACAAGGACGCCGGGCTCAAGGAGTTCCTGAGCGGCCTGCGGCTGGTCAAGGACGAGTGGGAGATCGGCGAGCTGCGCGCCGCCTGCGACGCCACCGTCAAGGGCTTCACCGACGTGGTCCGCGAGCTGGGCCAGGCCGTCGCCACCTCGGAGCGCTGGATCGAGGGCACCTTCTGGCGCCGCGCCCGGGTCGAGGGCAACGACGTCGGCTACGGCACCATCGCCGCCGCCGGCCCGCACGCCACCACCCTGCACTGGGTCCGCAACGACGGCGACGTGCGCCCCGGCGAGCTGCTGCTGCTGGACGCGGGCGTGGAGACCCACACCCTGTACACCGCCGACGTCACCCGCAGCCTGCCGATCGACGGCCGCTTCACCGAGCTGCAGCGCCGGATCTACGACGCGGTGTACGACGCGCAGGAGGCCGGCATCGCCGCGGTGAAGCCGGGCGCCCGCTTCCGCGACTTCCACGAGGCCTCGCAGCGGGTGCTCGCCGAGCGTCTGCTCGCCTGGGGCCTGCTGGACGCCTCGGTGTACGACGTCGAGAAGGTCCTGGAGCTGGGCCTGCAGCGCCGCTGGACCCTGCACGGCACCGGCCACATGCTCGGCCTGGACGTCCACGACTGCGCCCACTCGCGCCGCGAGGAGCACGTCGACGCGCTGCTGGTGCCCGGCATGGTCCTCACCGTCGAGCCCGGCCTGTACTTCCAGCAGGACGACCTGACCGTGCCGGAGGAGTACCGCGGCATCGGCGTCCGGATCGAGGACGACATCCTGGTCACCGCCGACGGCAACGAGAACCTCTCGGCGGGCCTCCCCCGCCGCTCGGAGGACGTCGAGGCCTGGATGGCCTCGCTCGCCTGAGCCCGAGCGCCTGAGCAGGCAAGAGGGCCCGGCCTCCCGAGCAGTGGGAGGCCGGGCCCTCGGTCATCGGCGCGGGGCGCGGGGCGCGGGGCGTGTAACGCGGGGCACGGGACCGCTACCGGTCCAGGGTGCCGAAGGGGTTCCAGCGGGCGGCCTGGTGGCCGTTCGACTGGGCGCCCACCAGGACCTCCACGTCGCCGTGCAGCGGAGCCTTCCGCACCGCGATCCGGAAGGCGTACTCGACCGAGTCGCCCCACCGGTTGACCTCCAGCCCGGTCGGGGCGACCGCGATCAGACCGGTGCAGTCCTGCTTCAGCTCGACCGGCTTCCACGCGCCGCCGACCAGGACCTCCAGCGTGACGTCGGCCGCGCCCAGCTCGTCGGCGGCCGACACGGCCACCACCGGGTGCAGGTTCGCGGTGCCCTCCGGTGCGGAGACGACGAGGCCGAACTCGGACGGGGTCGTGCCGACGGTGCGGCTCCCCGACGACACGCCCGTCACCGCCGGGCCGTGGTGGTCGACGACCGAGGCGTTCACCACGGCCTTCGCCATGCCGCGGTAGTCCGCGGAGTTCGGCACCGGGGCGTCCGCCTCGATCGCGATCCGGCCCGGGGAGTTGGCCAGGGACAGCCGCATCCGGTACTCGATGGTCCGGCTCTCGCCGGCGGCGAGCGTGAAGGCCCCGTCGTTCCGGTTGATCACGTAGTCCATGCCGGAGCCCTGGCTGAGCTTGTCCAGCTTCTTCCAGCCCGAGGCGTCCTTGCGCTCCAGGGTGCCGTCCGCCATCGCGACCATCCGCCCGCAGGGCGCGCCCTCGTACTGCTGGGTGGCCACCACCGGGGCCACGCTGCGGGTGCCGGTGGCGTCGTTGTTCTTCCAGGTGACGGAGAAGGACACCAGGTCGTTCAGCTCGATCTGCCGGCCCTCGTCCAGGCCGGTGAAGGTGATGCCGATCCCGTTGCCGCCGGACTGGGCGGGCGCGGAGGGCTTCGGGGCGGCGGAGGGCTTTTCGGCGGGCCGGCCGGCGGCAGGCTTGGCGGCGGGCTTGGCGGCCGCCGGCTTGGTCCCGGCCTTCACGGCGGACGTGGCCCCGGTCACGGCGGCGGGGGTCTCGGCGGCCGTCGGCGCGGCGGTGGGGGCGGTGCTGGGCGC
>NZ_JNWQ01000061.1 GCF_000716875.1 Streptomyces novaecaesareae
CGCTTGCTCATGTTGCTCTTGCCACTCACTACCTGGACTGCTTCCTCCGGGACCATCCGTCCCAGTATCAGGCTGTCCAGCTCAGTGGGGGAACTTCAATGAGACGCCCGTCCTCCCACACGCCGAATGCCAGCCAGCCGACCACGCTGTGCATGGCGTGCAGAACCATCCGCCGGCCTGCGCTTGCCGCCACAAGCTCATCCGGGAGCTGGGACGGGAGATCGATCATCACACGTCGATCGCAGACCAGCTCCACTCCCGGCCAACTCCCCGCATAAGCCCGGCCGTCCGGAGGGTAAACCCCGTCCCACAAGTTCAAGCCGGCGGCCTCTTCGATTGCCCAGCCCGGGTACAGGCGCCGCACCATGGCGATCGTCTGCTCCAGGTCCGCCGGACCGACCTGCTTCAACAGGCGTGGCACCTCTCCGTCGGCATACACGAGCAGACCAGTCTTGGCTCCCAAAGATCCTCCCCACAGCGAAAGCCCACATTCCGGTCGCACCCTACTCACCAGCGCCGACAAAGAGGGCCAACAGACGCGGGTACTCCAACGACTTCGCCGTCTCGCGCCTCAGCTGTAAAGGTGGCGATTGACCAGGGGATCGTTCGCCAGGACGTAGTCCACCACGGCCCAGAAGTCGCGCAGCTGCGGATGCACGAGGCCCGCCGCCCGGTCGAGCTTGCGGCCGAAGAGCGGCCCATCCGGGTAGATCGTTCCCGCATCTACGAGGGTGGCAGCAGGCTCAGTCTGCCCCAGGACCGGGCCGACGCGGCAGCCGAAGGAAACATGATCAGTCATGGCCTCGGCACCTTGGCCCCACGTACCGAAGACCACATCGATCCAAGCGTCGTGATCCCGGTCGCGGTGGTGGTAGCAGTTGGCGTAGTACAGCGCGTAAGGCGCACCGTCAGCGTGGACCATGTTCCAGGATCGTTCGATGGGTGCCTCGCAACACTCGCAGGTGAACGTACGGGTCTGCCTGTCCGGGCCGAAGGTGAGCAACATGGGCGCCAACCTCTCACAGCCCTTGATCGACCTTTCCGGCAGGGTGCCGGAGCGAGGGTGCCCCGGTCCGTTCCCCCTCGCACAAACTCACCCGATCCGGCGATAGCACTACACCTGTTGCGATGGATAAGCTCGAGCGCACTGGCGCTGAGCTGCATCAACCTGAGCATCCCGCTACCGCGACAGGCCGAACCCCCAGAGAAGCCGCGTTGGCGATGTTGTGGGTGACCAGGAGGGTGATGCGCCCCGGCGCGAGGGCGCGCAGGGCGTGCAGGATGCGGTGCTCGGCGCGCGGGTCGAGGTCGGAGGTCGGCTCGTCCAGGATCAGCAGGCCCGGGCAGCGCGCCGTGCGGTACAGCGCCCGGGCGACGGCCGCGCGCTGCCAGCCGCCGCCGGAGAGTTCGGCGCCGCCCCACCAGCCCTGGGCGAGCAGGGTGCGCCAGCCGGAGCGCAGCCGGTCCACGATCTCGTCGAAGCCGGTCCGGGCGGCCGCCCGCTCGACGTCGGCCATCACCTGGTCGGTGAGGTGGCCCAGGTGGATGTTCTCGGCGGCGCCGAGCGGCCAGCGGGCGAACTCCTGCGGCACCCGGGCGACCCGGGACCACATGCCCTCGGCGTCCAGTTCCTCCACTGGCACGCCGTCCCAGGTGATCCGGCCGGTCTGCGGCAGGTAGAGGCCGGAGAGCAGCTTGAGCAGGGTCGACTTGCCGCTGCCGTTCTGCCCGATCACGGCCACCACCTCCCCCTCCCGCAGGGTCATGCTGACCCCGCGCAGGGCCGGCTCCTGCTGCTCGCCGGGGTAGGCGTGGCCCAGGTCGGTCACCTCGACCAGCCGCGGGGCGGCGGGCACCCGGTGGCCGCGGCTGATCCGGTGGCCGCCGGCCTCGTCGAGGAAGGTGAAGTAGTCGTCCAGGTACAGGCCCATCCGGTACAGCCGGGCGCCGTTGCCGACCAGGCCCTGCAGGCCGGAGGAGGCGGTGCGCAGCGCGAAGGTGGCGGTGCCGGCCGCGGCGAGGTCGATCCGGCCGCTCGCCACCAGGTAGAGCAGGGTGCCCCAGATCAGGGCGCTGCCGGCGCCGGTGCCGAGCGCGGCCAGCAGCGACACCTTCGCCGCCTCCCGGGTCGCCCGGTCGGTGGCGGCCACGATCTTGGCCTCGGCGCGGCGGTACTTGGCCATCAGGAAGGGCGTGACCTGGTCCGAACGGACCTGGTCGGCACGGGTCTTGTCGATCAGGAACCACCGGTACACGCGCAGCGCCCCGCGGTCCTCGTTGGTGGTCACCGCCGCGAGGTAGTGGATCCGGGCGGTGCGGACGGCGGCCACCGCGGTCGGCACCGAGCCGAGCAGCAGCAGCGGCACCAGCCAGGGGTGCAGCGTCGCCAGCACGCCCGCGGCGGCGGCCAGCGAGACGGTGGAGGCGATCACGTCCTGGGCGTTGGAGAGCAGGTCGGGCGTGGTCGAGGCGCCCCGGTCGGCGGCCTCCCACTGCTCGTTGTACGCGGGCTCGTCGTACGCCTTCAGCTCGGCGGCGCAGCCGGCGGCGATCAGCGCCAGCTCCGCCTCCCTGGTGATCCGCGGCGACACCCGCCCGGACAGGCTCACCACGGCGATGCCCAGCACGGCGCGCAGGGCGGCCGAGACGGTGAGCAGGAGCAGCGAGGGCGCGGCGGTGCGCAGGTGGCCGGTCACCGGGCCGGGGACGAGCAGCGCGTTCAGCGTGCCGGTGGTGGCGTACAGCGCGAGCGCCCCGAACACGCCCGCCAGCGCCTGGCAGACCAGCAGCAGCGCGGTGGACGTCCGGTCCGCCGCCCAGGCCAGCGTCATCGCCCGGCGCACCAGGTGCGGCAGGCGGCGCAGCATGGCGCCCGCCGACATCGACGCGCCGGCCTGGGCGCGGCGGTCGCCGGGGAAGCGCAGGCGCAGCTCCTCGTCGTGCTCCGCGCTGTCGTGCTCGGCGCTGTCCTGCTCGGCGCTGTCGTGCTCCGTGCCGTGGTGCTCCTCCACGGCGGTCTCGGGTTTCTCGGGCTTCGCGATCTGCTCGGACACAGTGCTCCCTGTTCCCTGGTGGTGCGGCCGACGGCCGCGGCGGATCCGTACGCGGGCAGCCCTCGTCGCCGGGTGGGCGTGGTGGGTCGGCAGGGGTGCCGGTGGGCACTCTGCGAGGGGCGGTCTGCCGGTGCGGACCCCGATCCTGGCAGCGGTCCGCGGGGGTGTCCGGCGTGTCCCGGCGGGTCTCACTCGATCCGGGCGATTCCGTGTCGGGGACGGCGAGTTGGTGGCGGTCGATCATCGGGGAGGTCCTCGATGTTCGATTCCGACGCCTCGCTCCTGTGGCAGCGCCCTGCACCCAGGGTCACGATGGAAACCCGGCCACCGCCGGCCCCGGCCCGATCGGAGTGCGATGAGCGAGCAGCACAACGTCGTCCTGCTGACCTTCCCGGACGCCGCCGGCTGGCGCCCGGCCTTCGACGAGGCGCAGCACCTGCCCGGCCTGCGGGTGGCGGCCGCGCTGGAGCGCAGCACCGACGGCCTGCTGGAGGTCAGGGACACCTTCACCCGGGGCGCGGGCGTGGCCACCGTCGGCTCGGGGCTGCTGGGCGGGCTGGTGGGGCTGCTCGGCGGGCCGGTCGGCGTGCTGCTGGGCTTCGCGGCGGGTGCGGCGCTCGGCAACGCGGCGGAGGAGCGCCTGGCATCGGAGGCCGGTGCCGGGCTGATCGTGCTCTCCACCCGGGTGCCGGACGGCGGCGCGCTGATCGTCCTGGAGGTGCGGGAGGCCTCGCCCGGCCCGGCCGACGAGCTGGCCGCCCGGCACGCGGCAACGGTCGAGCGGATCGACGCGCACGCCTTCACCGAGCAGGTCCGGGCGGCGGAGGAGAAGGCCGAGCACGCCAAGGACCCCGAGGAGTCCTGACCCCCGGCCGCCGGACCCCGACCACCGTCCACCGGACTGTGCCGGAGCGCGGCCGACCGCCAGAATGTCCCGGTGATCAACCACCCGACGGTGCAACGGTTGCGCGCGGCGGTCCGACCGCCCGACGGCCCGGGCGCCGCGCCACCGCCCCGGCCGACCCGGCGCGGCCAGGCCTTCGACGTCGCCCTGGCCCTCTCCCTCGCCCTCACCTCCGGCCGCTACGCCGCCATCGCGGACCACCCCGCCGGGACGTCCCCGTCCTGGCTGTTGTTACTGGTGCCGCTCGTGCCGCTGCCGCTGGTGCTGCGCCGCCGCTTCCCGCTGGCGGTGCTGTGGGCGGTGCTGCCGGCCGCGCTGCTGGTCCGGCACCAGTCGCAGGACATCGCGTACTCGGCGGGCGTCGCCGTGATCGTCGCCGCCTACAGCGCCGCCGCGTACGGGCGCCGCCCGGCCTCCCTCCTGCTGGGCCTGCCGGCCGCGACCGCCGCGCTGGTGGCGCTGTTCGCCGAGGCCAAGCTGCCGCACTTCCCCAACGGCGTGATCGCCGTACTCGTCCTGGTGCCGGTGTTCGCGGTCGCCTACGAGCTGCGGATGTGGCGCCGCCGGGTGGAGGAGGGGCGTGCGCGGCTGTCCGCCCTGGAGCGCGCGCAGCTGGCCGCGCTGCAGCGCGCGGTGGAGCTCGAACGGGCCCGGATCGCCCGGGAGTTGCACGACGTGGTGACGCACAACGTGAGCATGATGACGATCCAGGCCGGGGCCGCCCGCAAGATCCTGGACACCGCCCCGGACCGGGCCCGCGAGGCGATGGCCGCGGTGGAGTCCGGCGGGCGCGCGGCGATGACCGAACTGCGGCACGTGATGGGCCTGTTGACGATCGACTCGGGGAGCGGAGACGACCCGGCCGCGGACGCCGACCTCAGCCCCCAGCCGGGCCTGGGCCGCCTGGACGCGCTGGTGGAGGGCGTGCGGCGGGCCGGGCTGCCGGTGGAGCTGACCGTCCGCGGCGAGCACCGCGCCGTGCCGCCCGGGGTCGAACTGGCCGCCTACCGGGTCGTCCAGGAGGCCCTCACCAACACCGTCAAGCACGCGGGCGGCGCCGCTGCCGCCGTCACCGTCGAGTACGCCCCCGACCGGCTGAAAGTGGACGTCACCGACACCGGCGGCCGCCCCACCGGCGCCGCCGCCACCGGCAACGGACGCGGCCTGCTGGGCCTGCGCGAACGCCTGGCCGTCTACGGCGGCACCCTGCACACCGGCCCCCGGCCGCGCGGCGGCTACCGCGTCACGGCCCTGATACCGCTGGAGAGTTGATGGAAGCGCTGCCCTTGCGTGTGGTGGTCGCCGACGACCAGGCCCTGGTCCGCACCGGGTTCCGGCTGATCCTGGAGTCGGAGGGGATCGAGGTGGTCGCCGAGGCGGAGGACGGCGAGCAGGCCGTCTCCGCCGTCCGCCGGTGCCGGCCGGACGTCGTCCTGATGGACATCCGGATGCCCGGGCTGGACGGGCTGGAGGCCACCCGCCGGATCCTCGCCGACCCCGGGGAGGAACCGCCGCGGATCATCATGCTGACCACCTTCGACCTCGACCACTACGTCTACGCGGCGGTGGCCGCCGGGGCGAGCGGCTTCCTGCTCAAGGACGTCACCCCGGAGCACCTGGCGGCGGCCGTCCGGCTGGTCCGCACCGGGGACGCGCTGCTCGCCCCCGCGATCACCCGCCGCCTGGTCGAGCGCTTCGCGCGTCCGCAGGCCCGGGAAACCGCCACCCCGCACCGGGAGTTGGGCACGCTCACCCCGCGCGAACTGGAGGTGATGGCGCTGCTCGCCCGCGGCCTCAGCAACGCCGAGCTCGCCGCCCGGCTGCAGCTGTCCGAGGCGACGGTGAAGACGCACGTGGCCCGGATCCTCGGCAAGCTGGGCCTGCGGGACCGGGCCCAGGTGGTGGTCGCGGCGTACGAGACGGGGCTGGTCAGCGTGGGCGCCGCGCCCGAGGCGCCGTAAACGCCCGAGGTGCCGTAACGGCGCGCGGGAGCCCGGGGGTCGAAACCCCCAGGCTCCCGCCCTCACCGGCTCGCGAGGATCGGACCAGGTCGAATCAGACCAGGTCGAAGCGGTCCGCGTTCATGACCTTGGTCCAGGCCGCGACGAAGTCCGTCACGAACTTCTCCTTGGCGTCGTCGCTCGCGTACACCTCGGCGACGGCCCGCAGTTCGGCGTTCGAGCCGAAGACCAGGTCGGCCCGGGTGCCGGTCCAGGTGACCTTGCCGGAGGCGTCCCGCGCCTCGAAGGTGTGCGAGTCCTCCGAGGTGGGCGCCCAACGGGTGTCCAGGTCCAGCAGGTTGACGAAGAAGTCGTTCGTCAGCACGCCGGGGGTCGAGGTGAGCACGCCATGCGCGGACCCGCCGTGGTTGGCGCCGAGCACGCGCAGGCCGCCGACCAGGACGGTCAGCTCGGGGGCGCTCAGGCCCAGCAGGTTCGCCTTGTCGAGCAGCAGGTACTCGGCGGGCAGCCGGTTGCCCTTGCCGACCCAGTTGCGGAAGCCGTCGGCCTTCGGCTCCAGCGCGGCGAAGGACTCGGTGTCGGTCTGCTCCTGCGACGCGTCCACCCGCCCGGGCGCGAACGGCACCTCGACGGCGAGGCCGGCCGCCTTGGCCGCCTGCTCGACGCCGACGCCGCCGGCCAGCACCACCAGGTCGGCCAGCGAGACCTGCTTGCCGTCGGCCTGCGCGTTGAAGTCGTTCCGCACGCCCTCCAGGGTGCGCAGCACCGAGGCCAGCCGGTCGGGCTCGTTGACCTCCCAGCCGATCTGCGGCTGCAGCCGGATCCGGGCGCCGTTGGCGCCGCCGCGCTTGTCGCTGGAGCGGAAGGAGGAGGCCGCCGCCCAGGCGGTGGAGACCAGTTCGGTCACCGACAGGCCGGTGGCGTTGATCCGCCGCTTGAGGTCGGCGACGTCGGCCGCCTCGACCTGCCGGTACGAGGCCTGCGGCAGCGGGTCCTGCCAGAGCAGGTGCTCGCCCGGGACCTCGGGGCCGAGGTAGCGGACGACCGGGCCCATGTCGCGGTGGGTCAGCTTGTACCAGGCGCGGGCGAAGGCGTCCGCGAACTGGTCCGGGTTCTCCAGGAAGCGCCGGGAGATCGGCTCGTAGACCGGGTCGAGGCGCAGCGACAGGTCGGTGGTCAGCATGATCGGGACGTGCCGCTTGCTCGGGTCGTGGGCGTCCGGGACGGTGCCCTCGCCGGCGCCGTCCTTCGGCTTCCACTGGTGGGCGCCGGCCGGGCTCTTGGTGAGCTCCCACTCGTAGCCGAACAGGGTCTCGAAGAAGCTGTTGTCCCAGGTGATCGGGGTGGGCGTCCAGGCGCCCTCCAGGCCGCTGGTGATCGCGTCGGCGCCGACGCCGGTGCCGAGGGTGCTCTTCCAGCCGAGGCCCTGCTGCTCGATCGGGGCGGCCTCCGGGTCCGCGCCGACGTTGTCGGCCGGGCCGGCGCCGTGGGTCTTGCCGAAGGTGTGGCCGCCGGCGATCAGCGCGACGGTCTCCTCGTCGTTCATCGCCATCCGGTAGAAGGTCTCGCGGATGTCGCGGGCGGCGGCGATCGGGTCCGGGTTGCCGTTGGGGCCCTCGGGGTTGACGTAGATGAGGCCCATCTGGACGGCGGCCAGCGGGTTCTCCAGCTCGCGGTCGCCGGTGTAGCGCTCGTCGCCCAGCCAGGTGGTCTCCGGGCCCCAGTAGACGTCCTCGTCCGGCTCCCACTCGTCGACCCGGCCGCCGCCGAACCCGAAGGTGCGGAAGCCCATGCCCTCCAGGGCGACGTTGCCGGTCAGGATGATCAGGTCGGCCCAGGACAGGCTGCGACCGTACTTCTTCTTCACCGGCCACAGCAGGCGGCGGGCCTTGTCCAGGCTGGCGTTGTCGGGCCAGCTGTTCAGCGGGGCGAAGCGCTGCTGGCCGCCGCCGGCGCCGCCGCGGCCGTCGCTGATCCGGTAGGTGCCGGCGCTGTGCCAGGCCATCCGGATCATGAACGGGCCGTAGTTGCCGTAGTCGGCCGGCCACCAGTCCTGGGAGCTGGTGAGGACCTCCTGGATGTCCCGCTTGACGGCGGGGAGGTCGAGCGCGTTGAAGGCCGCCGCGTAGTCGAAGTCCGCTCCGAGCGGATTGGCCACGGCGGGGTTCTTGGCAAGGATCTTCAGGTTGAGCCGTTCCGGCCACCACTGGCGGTTCCCGCCGCCCTGGGTGGGGTGCGGCGCACGCCCGTGGTTCACCGGGCAGCCCTCCGCCTTCGCCTCTACGCCGGTTGCATCGTGGATGTCAGACATGGGAATCCTTCCCTCACAAGGCGGATCACGGTGTCTTCTCTAGCTACCTTCGGCACCTGCTGGTGCTGTCTGGAGCCGCGTGCCACGTGTTGCTGCTGCGTCCTACAGCAACGGGAGCCACGTGCTGCTGCTACCCAGGCTAGCGCCGGAGCCGATCCTACGATGGACGCAATCCAAGTCAAGAAAGACACCAAACCCATATCCGATCGGGATCCGGATGCCACAGGATGTGTATTGGTAAACTCCGGTCCTCCCCTTGACCTGAATAGGTGAACCGATATGAGTGACCTGCTGGAGCGGCTGCGCGGGCGCGGCTGGCGCCTCACGTCCCAGCGGCGTGTCGTGGCCGAGGTCCTGGACGGCGAGCACGTGCACCTGACCGCCGACGAGGTGCACGCCCGGGCGGCCGCACGCCTCCCGGAGATCTCCCGGGCGACGGTCTACAACACCCTCGGCGAGCTGGTCACCCTCGGCGAGGTCATCGAGGTCGCCACCGACGGGCGCGCGAAGCGCTACGACCCCAACGCGCACCGCCCGCACCAGCACCTGGTCTGCACCGGCTGCGGCGCCATCCGGGACGTCCACCCCCTCGGCAACCCGCTCGCCGACCTCCCGGCGGAGCAGCGCTTCGGGTTCACCGTCTCGCAGGCCGAGGTCACCTACCGGGGGCTCTGCCCGGACTGCACGGGCTGACCGGTCGCGGCCCGGCCGTTCCGGGCCGATCGGTCACGGCCTGACTGTTCCGGGCCGATCGGTCACGGCCTGACTGTTCCGGGCCGAGCAGCCCGGCGGCCGCAGGTCCGGTTCTCGCTTCCCCCGCGAAACCAGGACGTGTAGTGTCCCGGTTATGCGCATGGGCGAGGGAGTCGAGTGGGGCCTGCACTGCTGCCTCACACTGGCGTGGCTCGGGGACGAGCAGCCGGTGCCGACAGGACGGCTGGCCGCCTGGTTCGACCTCCCGCCCGCCTACCTGACCAAGCGCCTCCAGGCACTCGTCCGGGCCGGCATCCTCGGCTCCACGCCGGGCGCCCGCGGCGGATTCCGGCTGGGCCGCCCACCGGAGTCGATCACCCTGATGGACGTGGTCGCCGCCATCGAGGGCACCGACGACCTCTTCCGCTGCACCGAGATCCGGCAGCGCACGGAAGGGGCTGCCGCCGCCGGGGACGACTTCCGGCGGCCCTGCGGCGTGTCGACGGCGATGCGCAGGGCCGAACTCGCCTGGCGGCGTGAACTCGCCGGGCAGACGGTGGCCGACCTGATGGCCGCGGCGCCCGCCGGTGCGGCCGAGCGCACCCGCCGGCACTACGCGCGACTGACGGGCTGAGCCCTCCCCCCTTGACTTTCTGCGGACTGCTTTCGCGGCCCCGCACACCACGTGTCGACCTGTGAGGTGAACCTGGATGTCCGATGTCCTGATTTCGAAGGCCCCGCCCCGCACCACCGGCGGGCTGTCCGCCACCCTCGTCCTGGCCCTGGGCACCTTCGCCGTCGGAACGGACGCCTGCGTGGTGGCCGGCTTCCTGCCCTCCATGGCCGAGGACCTGCACGTCTCGCCCGCCACGGCGGGCCAGTCGGTCACCGTCTTCGCCGCCGCCTACGCCGTCCTGTCCCCGCTCCTGGCGACCCTGCTGGCGCGCCTGCCCCGACGCACCCTGCTCATCGCGGCGCTCACCGCACTCGGCCTGGCCAACCTCGGCTCGGCACTCGCCCCGACCACCGCCGCCCTGCTCGCCACCCGCGTCCTCGCCGCAGCCGGCGCCGCCGCCTACACGCCCAACGCGGGAGCCGTCAGCGCCGCCCTCGTCCGCCCCGAACTGCGGGCCCGCGCCCTCGCGGTGGTGATCGGCGGACTGACCGTCGCCACCGCGATCGGCGTGCCGCTCGGGAACGCCGCCGAGCACTGGTTCGGCTGGCGCACCGCCCTGGGGCTGGTCGCCGGGCTGTGCCTGGTGGTGGCCGCCGTGCTGCGCGCCGTCATGCCGCGGCTGCCGGGGAACGCCCGGGTGCCGCTGCGCACCAGGCTCGCCGTCCTGCGGCGACCGGCCGTGCTCACCGTCCTGCCGCTCACCGTCCTGGGCATGGGCGCGAGTTACACGGCGTACGCGTACAGCGTGCCGGTGCTGGAGGCCGTCGGGGTGTCCGGCGGCTCGGTGCTCTGGATGCTCCTCCTGTACGGCGCCGGGGCGGTGGTCGGCAACCTCGCCGCGGGGTGGGCCACCGACCGCTGGGGCTCCGTCACGGTCCTGACCGTCGGGTACGGCACCATGACGGCCGCGCTCGGCCTGCTGGCCTGGCTGGCCGCAGCCGGGGCCTCGGCGGTGCCGCCGGTCGGACTGCTGGTGCTGCTCTGGGGCGCCGCCAGCTGGTGCCAGACGCCGCCGCAGCAGCACCGGCTGATCGGGCTCGCGCCGCAGGAGGCGCCCCTGCTCGTCTCGCTCAACTCCTCGGCCATCTACGCCGGGATCGGGCTCGGGACGGTGCTCGGCGGCGCCACCCTCGCATCCGGTGCGGCCGTGGTGTACGGGCTCGGCGCGGGCCTCGCGGCGGCGGCGCTGCTGTTCCTGCGCTGCAGCGCCCGCTCCTGATGGATCGTCACATGGCGCCGCAGGGCCCGTCACACCTGCGATACAGCGGCCCCCGGGTGCAGGAGTCAGAGGCGGCGGGCCTGCCGCACCATCGAGCGGGTGATCAGCACGCCGGTGGCCACCGCGATGCCGGCCAGCACCAGCATCCACGGCCAGGCCGTCCCGAACCCGAACAGGGCCGCGTCACGCAGGCAGCGGATGCCGTAGGTGACGGGGTCGGCCCAGGACAGCCACCGCAGCAGCGGGGCCATCTGTTCCACCGGGTAGAAGGACGGGGCAGCGAAGAGCAGGACGGGCGCCAGGACGTTGATGGTGACCGTGAACCGCTGGAAGTCCTTGAAGGCCGTCGCGAGCAGGAGGTAGAGGCCGTTGAAGGCGACCGAGGCCAGCACGGTCGCCAGCAGCAGCGCCGCCCAGTGGTCGGCCGGCCAGCGGAAGGAGAACAGGACACCGGCCAGGGCCAGCGCCGCCAGGGTCTGGGCCAGGACGAGCGCGGCTCCGGCCGTGAGTTTGGCCGTGATGTAGCTGCCGCGCCTCAGCGGGTACGACCACAGCTCGACGTCCATGTTCCCCATCCGCTCCTGGAACAGCGAGGCGCCGGCCGTGGTCGCCGCGGCGAGCATCGAGGAGAGCAGCAGGGCCGGGACGGTGAACTCGGCGTAGCCGAAGGGCCGCCCCTGGTACCGGACGTCGCCGATCAGCCGCGACAGCGAGGTGGCGAACAGCAGCAGGTAGACGGCGCTGGGGGTGATGGCGAGGAGCAGGTTGGTCCGGTTGCGCGTGAGCAGGCAGTACTCCCGGTACAGCACGGCGAGGACGTCGTGCTGCCAGGTCCTCCGTCCGGCCTCCGCCTGCCGCGGTACGGCGGTGGCCGGGGCGGTCGCAGCGGTGTCAGAGGTCTCGGTGGTCTCGGTGGTCTCGGTGGCCCCAGGGGTCTTGGTGGTCGAGGTGGTCGAGGTGGTCTCAACGGTCACGGCGGTTCTCCACGAGCTCCAGGAAGGCGTCTTCCAGCGACGGTGTGCGGAACTCCACCGGGGCGCTCCGGCCCTCCGGGGAACCGAGCCGGGCCATGACGCCCGGCAGCAGGTCGCGGACCCCGCGCCCGGTGATCCGCACCGCGCCGTCCGCGGCTACGGCGCTGAGTCCGGCCTGCTCGGCCAGGCCGGCCAGGCGCGCCGAGTCCTCCGGGTCGACGGGCCGCACCAGGGCCGTCTGGTTGCCGAAGCGCTCGGCGAGGTCCGCCGGTGAGCCGTGCTCCAGCAGTCGGCCACGGTCGACGATCAGCACCCGGGCGCAGTTGCGCTCCAGTTCCTCGACGTAGTGGCTGGTCCACAGCACGGTCGTGCCGTCCTGCTCCCGCAGTTCGCGCAGCAGTTCCCAGATCCGGCGGCGGCCGCTGACGTCCAGTCCGGCGGAGGGTTCGTCGAGCAGCAGCAGCCGGGGCCGGCCGAGCAGGGCCCGGACGACCTGGAGCCGGCGCTTCTCTCCGCCGGAGAGGGTGAAGACCAGTTGGGAGAGCGCGTCCTTGAGGCCGAGGGCGTCGAGCAGTTCATAGCAGGCCGGTCGGGCGTTGCGCCAGCGAACGCCCTTGAGGACGGCGGCGATCCGCAGGTTGTCCAGGACGGTCAGCATCATGTCGAAGGGCGCGGACTGGTGGACGACCCCGATGTCGAGCTTGGCCCGCCCGCCGTGTGCCGAGGGCCCGGCGCCGAAGACGGTGATCCGGCCCGCGGTGGGCACGGCGGCGCCGCAGAGCAGCTTGGTGAGCGTGGTCTTCCCCGCGCCGTTCGGCCCGAGGAGTCCGACGACCGAGCCCGGTTCGATGGTGAAGGAGAGTCCGTCGACGGCGTTGCGCTGCATGCCCTCGTACCGCTTGACGAGGTTCTCGGCCTGTACGGCGGCGGTCATCGGGGGCACCCTCCGTCGGTGTCGGTCAGCGGGGTGGCGGCGGCCAGCGCGGAAGCGGCGGTCACCGCGGCAGCGGCCAGCACGGCGGCGGTCGGCGAGGCGGCGGCGGCAGGCGGGGCGGGCCGCAGGGCGCGGACGCGGTCGGCGGCGAAGTCGAGCGTGGCGGCCAGGCCGGGCGGGTCGAGCGGGCTGCCGAAGCGGAGGTGGAGGTCGGCGGTGTCGGGCGGCAGCAGCGGCCGTCCGCCGTCGGCCGCCTGCGGGTAGCCGAACGAGTAGCCCACCAGGATGGTGAGGTCGCGTCCTCCGGCGGCGCGCAGCACGGTGTCCAGCGCCTCGGGCGGCAGGGCGCCGAAGGGGGAGATCCCGATCACCGGCCCGGCGAGGCGCCCGGGGCGCTCGCACTGCCGGACGTCCAGGTCCGTCGACCGGTGTCCGGCCACCGGGCCGGGGATCAGCAGCCGGGTGCGGCCCGGCCCTCGGTCGTGGTCGTGGTCGCGCTCGCGCTCGCGGGGAAGTGGCCCGAGTGCCGAGAGGGCGGGCTGCCGCGGCGGCACCGCGGCGTGGTACTCGGGCACCACGCCCAGGTAGCCGTCCGGTCCCACGACGGGGTCGAGCAGCGGAAGGTTGTCGCCCGCGGTCAGTAGGACGTCCGGGGCGGTCGCCACCACCCGGTGCACGATGATCCGTGCGCCGATGACGGCGGCGACCACGTCGCCCGGGACGACCCGGGGCAGCGGCAGTGCTTCCACGGTGACGACCGTCCCCGGCGCGATGGCCGGCAGCATGCTCTCGCCGCGGGTCCGCAGTCTCGCCCTCCCGGCGGCGGCGAGCACGGCGCGCAGCACGACCGCCTCCGACGGCCCCTCAGGCGTGTGCCGCACCGGACTCCTCCTGGACCAGACCCTCCGCGACCAGCCGGGCCACGAACTCGCTGATGTCACGGGTGATCAGCGCCTGCTGCGCGGGGCTGGTGGCGCCGTACCGCCGGATGAGTTCGGCGGTGGCGTCCTCCGCCGAGCGGTCCTCGGAGAGCAGGATCCAGATCTCGGCGGCGGTGCTGTTGAGGGTCTGGAACTCGCCGATCCGGGCGGAGTAGAGCCGCACCTCGCCGTCAGAGCGGGTCCACACGACCTCGGGGTCGATCCGGTAGCGCATCGGTCTCGGTCCTCTCAGTTGGCGAGCGGCAGCAGGCGGCGCCCCGCGGTCTTCCAGTCGTCGTGCACGGGGTGGACGGAGTCGTCCAGGACCAGCCGGGGGGTCATCATCGTTTCCTGCTCGGCCTTCAGCCGTGCTCCGGGGACGCCGGTGGACTCCCAGATGCTGGCGATCATGGACCGGCGCAGGATCCGGCAGAGGTGGCGGCCGTTGCGGTGGATGTCCCCGGTCTCCGCCATGTGGTACGCGCGGCAGCCGCCGCCGCAGGCGCCCCGGATGTAGCAGCGGCGGCAGTCCTTGAGGTTCTCGCCCGCGTAGACGCTGTTGCGCCGCAGGTCGGCGAGGACGGGCGCCGCGAAGATCTCGGCGAGCGGCTTCCGGCGGACGTTGCCGGCCAGGTGCTGCTTCTCGGTGACGAGCTTGCAGGGGTACACGTTGCCCAGCGAGTTGATGTAGATCTCGTTGCCGCCCATGCCGCAGTTACCCCTGATCGAGCAGGGCTTGCTCGCCTTCGGGCCCTCCGGCAGCAGGTTCTTGGTGAGCGGGTTGGTCCACATGAAGTCGAGGATCTTCTGGTACTCCCCCCAGCCGAAGTCGTAGCCGTCGGTCGCGGCCCGGCCGAGGTCGGAGTGGTTCATCAGCCGCACCCGGGCGATGTCGAGGCCGCCGACGAACTCGGCGAGCCGGTCGAGCAGGTCGACGTTCTCCGGGGTGACCACGTGGTTGATCACCGGCACGACACCGGCTTCGTTCAGCAGCCGCAGTCCGTTGGCGGTGCGGGCGAACGTGCCCTTCCCGCGGGTGCGTTCGTGCATCTCCGCAGTGCCCCCGTCGACGCTGACGGTGACCAGGTTGAAGAGCTCGGCGATCTGCCGGGCGGTCTCCGGGCGGCGGATGACCGTCCCGTTGGTGATCATGTTGACGGCCAGCCCGCGGTCCCGCGCATGGCGGGCGATCTGGAACAGGTCCTTGCGCAGCATCGGTTCGCCGCCGGTGAAGATGAGGTGCCCGACCTTCATGTCGGCGATCTGGTCGACCAGGTCGAGCGACTCGGCGGTGTCGAGCTCCCCGGGCAGGGCCTTCTCGGAGGAGGCGTAGCAGTAGGGGCAGCGCAGGTTGCAGCCGTCCGTGATGGCGTAGTACACGGTGGTCAGCGGCGGCTCGGGCTCGCGGATCGCGGGCCGTCTGCCGGGGAGGTAGACCAGCCAGTTGAGCACCAGCTTGGCCAGGGTCCGTTCCGCCGCGTCGGTGTCCTCGGTGGCCGGCGCGGGCCGGGGCCGGCGACGGGCCAGCGCTTGGAGGACCCGGGTCTCCGGCTCGGAGAGGATGCACCAGGCCGCCAGCTCGGGGTTGGTGACCAGCCGGTCCCCGTCGTTCGCGAAGTACACCAGGTCGTCGGGGACGAGGAGGTCGTCCCACAGGTCCAGCAGCTTCATCCTTGACCTCGCCAGTGAGTGAGGGGTGGTGCCCGAGCAGGAGCCCCGGGCACCACCTGGTGTTCTGATGGCGGAGCAGCCGGCGGCGGACCCCGGCGTTCAGGTCTCGGCCGGCCGCGGCCGGCCGACCGTCAGGAGTCGGACTGGCCGCTGCCGGAACCGGCCAGGGCGCCACAGGCGCAGGCGCAGCCCATCTCGGCGTCGAAGTCGACCGGGGCGATCTCCGGCTTGACCCAGGCGCTCTCGTGCATGGTGCTTCCCTTCTGTCGGTGGAACGCGGACACAACCGGGACGAAGGACGGGGGCCATTCATCTCAGCTGATGCGAGGGAATCTATCTCAACTGAAATGCATGTCAATGGAGTGTGCGGAACGCCCCGAGGACGTCGCCGAAGCTTCCGGTCCGGACCGGGCCCGCCGTCACCGGCCCATCCGGCGCACTACGATGGCCGTCCACGACATTCCGACCGAGGAGGCGCAGTGGCGGCACCCGAGCCGGGCGCACCCGCACCGACGCTCGCCGAACAGATCGACCGGCTGTTCCAGACCATCCGCCGGCCCAACCACGAGCCGTACAGCAACGAGGAGGTCGCGCGGGCCTGCCGGGAGGCCACCGGGGAGAGCTTTTCGGCCACCTACCTGTGGCAGCTGCGCACCGGGCGGCGGGACAACCCGACCAAGCGTCATCTCGAAGCGCTGGCACAGTTCTTCCAGGTCCCGCCCGCGTACTTCTTCGACGACGGGCTGAGCGAGCAGATCGCGGAGGAACTGGCGCTGCTCGGCGCGCTCCGCGACGCCGGGGTGCGGGAGGTCGCGCTGCGGGCCGTCACGCTGTCGCCCGAAGGGCTCGGCACGATCAGCGACATGATCGAGGCGATCGCGCGCAGAGAGGCCAGATCCCAGCGTTCTGACTGATTCCGCCGGCGTGCCGCGCCCCTCTACGATCTAGCGATCAACAGCGGACCGGACGGCGGATCCGGCGGACGAGGGGGCAGCTCGTGGTTGTTGGCTGGCAGCGCACGGTCGGTGGCCGACAGCAGCGGGAGCTCTGGCGGCGATGTCGCAGCATCGCGGCCACCCTGCCCGTCCGGGAGACCTTCGACCCGGACGCCCTCGCGGCCGACCTGTCGGCCCGGCTCGGACGGCCGGTGGAACTCCTGCCGCTGGCCTGGCCCCCCACGTCCGGGCCCTGCGGGCTGCTCGTGAGCACCGACCGGGCGGACTACATCGGCTACCCCCGCGACACCACCCCCCTGCACCAGCGGCACATCGTGCTGCACGAGGTCGGGCACCTGCTGTGCGGCCACCGCGGCGGCCCGGACGTGCTCGCCGGGGCGACCGCCGAAACCCTGCTGCCGAGCCTGTCGGGCGAGCTGATCAGACGGGTGCTCGGCAGGACGGGCTACACCGAGACCGAGGAACGCGAGGCGGAACTGTTCGCCTCCCTGGTGCTCCACCGGGCGGCCCGGCAGGGGCGGGCACCGTCGGCCGCCGCCGGTGCTCCGGAGGTCTCGGAGACCGCCGCCCGGCTCGGTTCCGTCTTCGGCGCCACCGCGACCGGGAACCCCACGGCGGCCGGGAACCCCACGGCGGCCGGGAGCCCCACCGCCGCCGGGAGCCCCGCCGCGGCCGGGAGCTCCATGGCAGCCCCCGGGGCGGGGCACCGCGCGGCGCCGGCAAGACCCGCGGCCACCCCCGGGCCCGACCCCCGGTGACCGAGCTCGTGGCCTACCTGGCCGGCGCGGTCGCCCTGCTCAGCGCGGGGCACCGGATCCGGCTGATCTGGGGGCACCGGGCGGATGCCGGGGCCCGGTACCTGATCGGCCTCGGACTCTGCGTCGGCCTGTCCCTGGTCCTCCTCTCGCGCTCGGCCTCCCAGGCGGTCCGGCCGCCGCTGACCGACCTGCTCCCGCTGCTCGGTGGAGAGGCGAAGCTCGCAGCCGGGTCCTTCCTCGCCCTCATGGCGCACTCGGTGCGCCCGGGAGACCGGGCCCGGCGGTGGGCGCGCCGCCAGAGCGCCCTCTCCCTCACAGTGATGGTGGCCGCCGCGGCGGCGTACCTGGCGGCCGGAGTACGGGCCGGCGACGGCGAATTCACCGTGTCCGACAGCGGACGGGCCGCGCTCACCGTCTACAACGCCCTCTTCACCGCGCACAGCCTCGTGTGCGTGGGCCTGTTCACGGTGGTCGTCCACCGGTCCGCCCGGCACGTCGGGCCCGGCCTGCTCAGGACCGGCCTGCGGGTGGTCGTGGCGGGCGGCGTCTCGGCCTTCGTGTGGTCGGCACTCGGCCTGTTCCCGCTGGTCGTCGCGTTCAGGACCGGCCACCGGGCGACCGCCGAGGCGTCCTGGTCGGTGCCCTTCGCCCTGCTCTCGTCCGCGCTCGGCATCGGCGGCGCCACCCTGCCCGGCTGGGGCGCCCGGCTCGCCGGGCCCCTGCGGCGGCTGCGCGCCTGGCGCAGCTACCGCAGGATCGGACCGCTCTGGTCGGCCCTGCATGCCGCCCACCCGCAGATCGCGCTCGACGCCCGCACACCCGGCGGGATGCTCTCCGTCCCGCTGCGCAACGCCGAGTTCGCGCTCTACCGCCGGGTCATCGAGATCCACGACGGCCGGCTGGCGCTGCGGGCGCACGTCCACCCGCAGGTGCCGGACTGGGCCGCCGCGGCCTGCGCGGGCCTGCCGGCCGGCCACCCGCGGGCTGCGGCCGTCGAGGCCGCCGTCATCGCCGCAGCCATCGAGGCCGCCGCGGCCGGCCTCCGCTTCCGGGTTCCGGCCGTCAGCCCCGCCCCGCACCCGGACCCCTGCGACCTGGCGGCCGAGGTCGGCTGGCTGACCGAGGTATCGGACGCCTTCGCCCGCTCCGTCGCCGTCGAGCGGATCCGCCGCCGGGTCCGCACGGACCTCTGCGGGAACCCGGCCGCCGGGGATGCCACGCCCGTGGAATGACGGGTCAGGTGCGCGGCTGCCAGCGGACCGGCAGGTGCTTGAGGCCGTTCTGGAAGTTCGACACCAGGCGGTCGGGTGCCGCGCCGGGGACCAGTGCCAGCCCGGGCAGTTCGGCGAGGACGTGGCGGAGCATCGCCGTCATCTGCAGGCGCGCCAGCTGGGCGCCGACGCAGAAGTGCGGGCCGAAGCCGAAGCTGACGTGGTCGTTCGGGGACCGCGTGATGTCGAAGCGGTCGGGATCCGGGAAGACGGTCTCGTCCCGGTTGGCGGAGGCGTGGTAGACCACCACCTTGTCACCGCGGCGGATCGGGCGGCCGCCCAACTCGACGTCCCGGGCGGCGGTCCGCCGGAAGTCCACCACGGGCGGCCAGTAGCGCAGCATCTCCTCCACCGCCGAAGGGCCCAACTCCGGCCGCTCGCAAAGCAGTCGGTACTGCTCGGGGTGGGTGAGCAACGCATGCACGCCCCCCGGCAGGGCGTTGCGCACCGTCTCGTTGCCGGCGACCGCGAACAGGAAGAACATCGTCTCGAACTCCGCGGTGTCGAGGCCGCCCTCCCGCATGCGGGCCACCATGCTGCCGGGGCGCGGCTGTTCGGCGACCGCGTGGGCGTAGGCGAACATGTCGGCGAGGGCGGCCCGCGAGCGCGGATTCACCGGACGGCCGTCCGCGGTGCTCCGGGCGGTGGGGCGGTGGACGAGCGCCGTCCGGCCGAGCTCGGTGAGGCCGACCGTACCGGCCGTCCCGGCCGTGCCGGCGTCGGCGTAGTCGGCGTCCTGGTAGCCGATCACCCGGTTCGCCCAGTCCTGCAGCAACTGCCGGTCCTGGTCCGGCACGCCCATGATCCAGGCCAGCGTCCGCACCGGCAGATCGGCGACGATCCGGACGAAGTCCGCCTCACCCTGCGCGCGCACCCGCCGGACGGCAGCCGCCGCCTGCTCCTCGATGCCCGCGGCCAACTCGCCCAGGGCACGCGGGGTGAACGCTCCCGCGACGATGCGGCGCAGCCGGGAGTGGTCCGGCGGATCCTGGTTGAGCATCATCGTCCGTGCGAACTCCAGATCCGCAGCCGAGTCCGGGTCCCGGATCTGCGTCGCGCCCAGGTGCGAGGAGAACACGGCGGGGCTGCGCAGGACCTGCTTCACCTCGGCGTGCCGCAGCACCGCCCAGTACCCCGGCCCGCCCGGCCACTCCCCCACCGCCGGCTCCTCCACCCACCACACCGGAGCCGCCGACCGCAGCTCCCGGAAGAGCCCGTACGGGACGCCGTCGGCGTAGGTGGCCGGGAGGAAGATCTGGTTCACGTACGCCTGGTCGAGGGTCACGTGGATGGACGGTACGGCAGAGCTGCCGAGCTGTCCCGCAGTTCCATAATGGAGGCCATTCGACACACCGGGTGGTGGGGGCGGCACAGGTGCAGGGACAGCAGGGCTGGCAGGTCAGGAACGGCATCGACAACAGCACGGTCAACGGCAACACCTTCCAGGCGCGGGAACTGACGGTCAACCTGCCGCCGGCTCCGGCGGACGCGCAGTGGCCGATGGTGATCGGCCGGATCCCGCCCAGGGCGAGTGCGTTCCAGCCCCGGGACGAGCTGCGGCAGGCGATCGACGCGGCCCGGGAGCAGCACGGGACGGTCGTGTTGAGCCAGGTGCTGGCGGGCGGTGGGGGCGTCGGCAAGTCGCAGCTCGCCGGACACTACGCGCGTGCGGCCATCGATGCGGGCACGGGTCTGGTGCTGTGGGTCGATGCCGCCGACCCCGGCAACGTGACGCATGTCTACGCCCGTGCCGCTGCGACGGTTCGGGTCCCAGGACTCGGCGGTACGGCCGAGGAGGACGCGGAGAAGTTCCTGACATGGCTCGCGTCCACGGACCGCAGCTGGCTGATCATTCTCGACAACGCCACTGAGCACACCCCGGAGAGCCTCTGGCCTGCCACCAGTCGAGGCGCCCGTGGGCGAGTCATCGCTACGACCCGCCACCGGGGCGCCGCCAGCACCGGCAGCGATCGCACGCTCGTCAACATCGGCACCTACTCCCCCGCCGAGTCCGCCGCCTACCTGCGCGAACGAATGGAACGCGCCGGCTGCTCCCACTTCCTCGACGAGCACGCCGCCGAACTCGCCGAAGCCCTCGGCCACCTCCCGCTGGCGCTCGCCCACGCCGCCGCCTACATGATCAACACGCGGCGCAGCTGCGGCCGTTACCTCGGGCTCTTCCGCGATCTCACTCGCAGTCTGGACGCGGTTCTCCCCGCACGTTCCTCGGCTGACGGATACCGGGGCCCGGTGACAGCGGCACTGCTGCTGGCCGTCGACGCCGCGCAGAAGGAGCACCCGGTGGGCCTCGCCCTCCCCGTCCTCCAACTGGCCGCCCTACTCGACCCGGCCGGCCATCCACGCCAGCTGTGGACCACCGCGCCGGTGCTCGACCACCTCAGCCGCATTCGCGGCACGTCCATCGCGGATGACGACGCACTGGACGCACTCGCCGTTCTGCACAACTACAACCTCTACAACCTCGTCACACTCACCGAAACCCCGCACCGCGAAGTCAGCCTCCACGCGCTCACCGCCCGCGCCGTTCTCGGCACTCCCTACGACCGCGAGCCCTACCAGAACGCGATCGCCGAAGGCCTGATCGGCTTGTGGCCCAACGAGGACTACTCGTTCCGCGACCTCGCCGCGGTCCTGCGAGCCAACACCGATGCCCTGATCACACAGTCCGGTGACCTGCTGTGGAATCTGTCCACCGGCGCGCACCAGCTCTTCAACCGGGTTGGCCACAGCCTCTTGAACGCAGGTCTGTACACCGCCGGCATCCAGCACTGGGGCCTCGTCATCGCCGTTCTGGAACGTACCTACGGGGCGGACGACCTCAACACCCTCACCTGCCGCAGCAACCTCGCCACCTCCTACCGGCGAGCCGGACGAACCGATGACGCCGTCGCGCTCCAGGAACGCGTCCTCGCCGACCACGAACGCATCTTCGGCAGCGACCACCCCGAGACCCTCATCTGCCGCAACAACCTCGCCACCTCCTACCAACAGGCCGGACGAACCGACGACGCCATCAGGCTCCAAGAACGCGTCCTCGCCGACCACGAACACAGTCTCGGCAGCGACCACCCCGACATCCTCACCTGCCGCAACAACCTCGCCATGTCCCACTGGCAAGCCGGACGCGGGAGGGAAGCGATCGCGATGCTCAGCCGAACACTGGCAGATGGCGAACGCGTCCTCGGTGTCAACCATCCCTCGACGGTGTTGACCCGAGAGAACTTGCTCGCACTGGCACGACGCCAGGACCCGGCACCACCTGACAGGGACCTTCCTCAGCGCGAGGCGGCCCAGGACAACAGCAGCCGCAGGGAGTCGTCGGACGGGGTGTCGGGGTCGGCGGTGTAGGTGACGAGGGCCTGGCCGGGGTCGTCGGCGGGGCGGAGGGTGTCGTAGGCGAGGTCGAGGGTGCCGGCGAGGGGGTGGTGGAAGAGTTTGCGGCCGGAGGTTTTGTCGGCGACCGGGTGTTCGGCCCAGAAGTGGTGGAACTCCTGGCTGGAGAGGCAGAGTTGGCCGACGAGTTCGGCGAGCAGGGGGTCGTCGGGGCGGCGGCCGGCCTCCAGGTGGAGGAAGGCGACGTTCTCCCGCGCGCAGCCGGCCCAGTCGCCGTAGAGGTCGCGTGAAGCGGGGTCGAGGAAGGTGATGCGGGCGATGTTGCGGTCTTCGACGGGCAGGGCGCCGTAGTCGCCGAACAGGGCGGTGGCGGCCCGGTTCCAGGCGAGGATGTCCATGCGGTGGCCCATCACCACGGCCGGGGTGTGGTCGAGTTGGTCGAGGAGGCGCAGCAGGGAGGGGCGGGGCTGCTGGCGGGCGGTGGTTCGGCGGCGGGGGCGGCCTGCGGGGCGGGCGAGGCGGTGGAGGTGGCCGGACTCGTCGGGGGCGAGGCGCAGAGCGCGGGCGACGGCATCGAGGACGTTCTCGGAGGGGTTGCCGACGCGGCCCTGTTCGAGGCGGGTGTAGTAGTCGACGCTGACGCCGGCGAGGTGGGCGAGTTCCTCGCGGCGCAGGCCGGCGACGCGGCGGCGGCCGCCGTAGTCGGGGAGGTCGACGTCCTCGGGCTGCAGCCGGGCGCGGCGGGTGCGGAGGAATTCGCTCAGGGCGCTGGTCGGGTTCACACCGGTGATTCTCGCCCGGACGGGCGCCCTTGTGCCTGGTCCTGGCAGGACCAGGCACACGTGGTCGCGGTGTTCAGCCGGTGAGGGAGGGGAAGGCCGGGACGAGGCCGCCGTCGATGCCGATGTCCTGTCCGGTGATGTAGGAGGAGCGCTCGGAGAGCAGGAAGGCGACGGTTTCGGCGACGTCCTCCGCCGTGCCGAGGCGGCCGAGGGGGACGTGGGCGCGGATCGGCTCGTGGTCGGCCGGGTCCGGGACGGCGGCGTGGAACATCTCGGTGACGATGTAGCCGGGGCTGACGGAGTTGACCCGGATGCCGCGCCCGGCGAGTTCGCTGCCGAGGGTGCGGGCGAGGCTGAGGACGGCCGCCTTGGTGGCCGCGTAGACGGCGGCGCCGGGCAGGCCGCGGTGCGGGGTCCACGAGGCGTTGAGGACGACGGATCCGCCGCCGGCGGCGTCCAGCAGGGGCAGGGCGTACCGGACGGTGAAGAGGACACCCTTGAGGTTGACGCCCACGGTCCGGTCGAACTCGGCCTCGGTGACCTCCTCCAGCGGCTGGAAGCTCGCGACGCCGGCGTTGGCGAAGACGCCGTCGAGCTTGCCGTACCGCTCGCGCACGGTGTCGGCCAGGCGGGCGAGGTCGGCCGGGACGGCGGCGTCGGCGCGGACGGTGAGCAGCCGGTCGCCGCCGCCGAGCTGCCGGGCGGCGCGGGCGAGGCGGGTGTCGTCGCGGCCGGTGATGACGACCCGGGTGCCGGCGGCGAGGAGTCGGCGGGCGGTGGCGAGGCCCATGCCGCTGGTGCCGCCGGTGATCAGGACGGTGGGGTCGGAGGAGGGGGTGTGGTCCGTGTTCATGCGCCCCACCTTCGCGGCGCGCGCCGGGGTGGTACCAGGCCTGCCTCGACCCCGGGTCCGACGGGACCACCCTGGACGGGGAATCGCAACGGTCGGCCCGTGGTTGGGCCGAGGTGACGAGCCGTTATCGGCACTCGCAGACGAGGGGCTTTCGACATGAAGATCGGCATCATCGGCGCGGGCAACATCGGCGGCAACCTGACCAGGCGGCTGACCGCGCTCGGGCACGAGGTCTCGGTGGCCAACTCGCGTGGCCCGGAGACGCTCAAGGCCCTGGTGGAGGAGACCGGCGCGAAGGCGGTGACGGTCCCGGAGGCGGCACGGGGCGCGCAGGTCGTGGTGGTGACCGTCCCGTTGAAGAACGTGCCGGACCTGCCCGCCGGGCTGTTCGACGGCGCCGCGGAGGGCTTGGCCGTGATCGACACCGGCAACTACTACCCGAAGGAGCGTGACGGCCGGATCAACGCGATCGAGGACGGCGGGCTCACCGAGAGCCGCTGGACGGAGCAGCACATCGGGCACCCGGTGGTGAAGGTGTTCAACGGCACCTACGCACAGGACCTGTTGGACCGGCCGCTCCCGGCGGGCGCCCCGGAGCGGCTCGCCGTGCCGGTGGCGGGGGACGACGAGGCGGCCAAGCGGGTGGTGCGGGAGCTGGTCGACGAGTTGGGCTTCAACACGGTGGACGCGGGCGGGATCGACGAGTCCTGGCGGCAGCAGCCGGCCACCCCGGTGTACGGGCTGCGCGCCGGGGTGGCGGCCGTGACCCGGGCGCTCGCGGAGGCGTCTCCGGAGCGCCCGGCGGCCCACCGGGCGTGATCGGCGGATCCGACGTGATCAGTGGATCGGTCCTGATCAGCGGATCCGGCGCGATCAGCTGATCCGGCGCGCCCCTTCGGCGGGGACGGCCGTGAGGGTGCGCGGCTCGGCGTAGCCGGCGGCGCGGAAGGCGGCGGTGACCTCGGCGGCGACGCGTTCGGCTTCGGCGGTGTCCACCAGGGCGATGACGGAGCCGCCGAAGCCGCCGCCGGTCATCCGCGCGCCGTGGGCGCCGGCGGCCAGGGCGGCGTCGACGGCGAGGTCGGTCTCCGGGCAGGAGATCCGGTAGTCGTCGCGCAGCGAGGCGTGGCCGGCGGTGAGGATCGGGCCGAGCGCGGGGAGGTCGCCGGCGTCCAGGTGGGCGACGGCGGCCTCGACGCGCGCGTTCTCGGTGACGACATGGCGCACCAACGGGCGTAGCTCCGCCGGGAGTTCGTCCAGGGCGGCCGCGAGCCCGGAGGGTTGCAGCGAGCGGAGTGCGGGCAGCCCGAGCAGGGCGGCCGCCCGTTCGCAGCCGGCCCGCAGGGCGGCGTACGCGCCGTCCCCGAGGTCGTGCTTGACCCGGGTGTCCAGGACGAGCAGGGCGAGGCCCGCGCCCGCGAGGTCGACCGGCACCTGACGTGACGTCAGATCGCGGCTGTCCAGGAACAGGGCGGCGCCCGGGCGGCAGCACATCGAGGCCATCTGGTCCATGATCCCGCACGGCACGCCGACGAAGGCGTTCTCGGCGCGCTGCGCGAGCAGGGCGAGTTCGGGCGCGGGGAGGCCCAGCCCGTACAGGTCGTTGTACGCGGCTGCGACGACGCACTCCAGGGCCGCCGAGGAGGAGAGCCCGGCGCCGCTGGGGACGTCGCTGTCCAGCCGAATGTCCGCGCCGCCGACCTGGTGCCCGGCTTCGCGCAGTGCCCAGACCACACCGGCCGGGTAGCCGGCCCAGCCGGGCACGGCGCCCGGGGTCAACTCGTCGACCCGGAGCTCCGCCAGCTGCCGGCCCTGGGCGGACCAGAGCCGCAGCAGCCCGTCCTCCCGCCGGGCCGCCTGGGCGCGGACGGTCTGCGGCAGGGCGATCGGCAGTACGAACCCCTGGTTGTAGTCGGTGTGTTCACCGATCAGGTTGACCCGGCCGGGGGCGGCCCACTCCCCCTCGTACGGACGGCCGTAGAGCTCGGAGAACTCGGCGGCCCCGGAGCTGCCGGCAGGCTCGGCGTTCTCGGTGGACTCGGCGAACTCGGTGGGGGCGTTCATGCGGCGACCTCCCGCAGCCGGCGGGCCGCGTCCTCGGGGGTGATGTCGTTGACGAAGGCGTCCATGCCGGATTCCACGCCGGCCAGGTACTTGAGCTTGTCGGCGGCGCGCCGGATGGTGAACAGCTCCAGGTGCAGGGCGAGTTCGTCCCGCTGCCCGGCGGGCGCCTGGTGCCAGGCGGAGATGTACGGGGTGCGGCCGGTGCCGAAGAGCCGGTCGAAGCGGCGCAGCAACTCCAGGTAGAGGAGCGGGAATTCGGCGCGCTGCGGCTCGTCGAGGGCGGTCAGGTCGGGCACCCGGCGGTGCGGCTGGAGGTGGACTTCGTACGGCCAGCGGGCGGCGAAGGGGACGAAGGCCGTCCAGTGCTCGCCGGCGAGGACGATCCGGTCGCCGTGGGCGCGTTCGGCGGCGAGGAGGTCGTCGAAGAGGTTGCGGCCGGTGGCGGCGCGGTGTTCGGCGGCGCGGGCGGCCATCCGGGCGGTGCGCGGGGTGGTGAAGGGGAAGGCGTAGATCTGGCCGTGCGGGTGGGCGAGGGTGACGCCGATCTCGGCGCCCCGGTTCTCGAAGCAGTAGACCTGCTCGATGCCGGGCAGGGCGGAGAGTTCGGCGGTGCGGTCGGTCCAGGCGTCCAGGACGAGGCGGGCCCGTTCGGGGGTGAGGTCGGCGAAGGAGGCGTCGTGGTCGGCGGTGAAGCAGACCACCTCGCAGCGGCCGGCGCCGGGGCCGCTGGCCCAGAGGCCGCCGGCTTCCCCGGTGAGCGCCACCGGCGGACCGGCCAGTGAGGGGAAGCGGTTCTCGAAGACGGCGACCTGGTAGTCCTCGGCGGGGATCTCACTGTGCCGGCCGTCGCGGGACGGGCAGAGCGGGCACTCTTCAGCCGGGGGCTGGTAGGTGCGGGCCTGCCGGTGGGCGGCGATGGTGACCCAGTCGCCGGTGGCGGGGTCGAGCCGGATCTGGGAGCCGGGGGCCTGCGCGTCGAGCGGGCGTTCGTCGACGGCGGTCCGGGGGGCGGCGGCGCCGCGGTCGTAGTAGATCAGCTGCCGATCGTCCGCGAGGGTGGTCACGGTCCTGACGGTGGGCTGGGTCAGGGTCGTCCCTGGCATGGCCTTCATCCTCTGAGCTCTGAGTGACGTCATTGGAATCAACAGAAAGCTACAATCTCAAACATTATCCACCAGTATTCCACCATGACCACTCACCGGAAGTGATCGAAGGGGGTCTCCCGATGGCAGACAGCGCCCAACCGCTCGCCGGCCAGCGCCGCGTGCTCATCCTGGAGCAGGTCCGCGCCCGCGGCGGGGTCCGGGTGACCGAGCTGGTCCGGGACCTCGGGGTGTCCGACATGACGGTCCGCCGCGACCTGGACGCGCTGGCCCGCCGCGGCCTGGTGCACAAGGTGCACGGCGGCGCGGTGCGGGTCGAGGCGCCGTCCAGCGGCGAGCCCGGGTTCGAGACCAAGGCGCACTGGGAGCTGCCGGCCAAGGAGGCGATCGCCCGGGCGGCCGCCGCGCTGGTGCCGCCCGGCTCGGCGATCGCCCTGGCCGCCGGGACGACCACCTTCGCGGTCGCCCGGCACCTGCACGCGGTCGAGGGCCTGACCGTGGTGACCAATTCGCTGCGGATCGCCGACCTGCTGGAGCAGCCCGGCGAGGACGGCACGCCCGCCACCGCGACGGTGATCCGCACCGGCGGCGTCCGGACGCCCTCGGACGCCCTGGTCGGGCCGGTCACCGACCAGGCCATCCGCTCGCTGCACGTCAACCTGCTGATCCTGGGCTGCCACGGCCTCTCCCCCGAGGCCGGGCTGACCACGCCCAACCTCGCCGAGGCGGAGACCAACCGCACCTTCCTGCAGTCGGCCCGCCGGGTGGTCGTGGTGGCCGACCACACCAAGTGGAACGCGGTCGGCCTGGCCTCCTTCGCCGCCCTGGAGCAGCTGGACGTCCTGGTCACCGACGACGCCCTGCCCGCCGAGCAGCGAGCGGCGGCGGCCGGACTGGTCGGCGAGCTGATCGTCGCGTCGCCTGCCGACTGAGTCGTACGACCAAGTCCTACGACCGAGCCTGGCCACCGAGTCCCACCACCGAGTCGTACGACCAAGTCTTGCCACCGAGTCCCGCCGTCGAGTCGTACGACCAAGTCATGCCGCCGAGTCCCGCCATCGAGTCGCACGACCGAGTCCCGCCACTGAGTCCGACGACCGAGGCCTACGACTGAGCCCCGCCACCGAGTCCGACGACTGAGTCTCAGCCGCTGCTCCCCCGCACCACCAGCTCCGTCGGCAGCTCCACCCCCTCCGTCGGCACCACGTCTCCCCGCACCTGGGCCAGCAGCCGGGCGAGCAGTGCGGCGGCGATCGGCCGCAGCGGCAGCCGGACGGAGGTCAGCGCGGGGTGCAGGTGACGGCAGAGCGGGGTGTCGTGGAAGCCGGTGACGGCCACCCCGCCCGGGCCGACCGCGAGCCCCTCGGCCCGGACCGCCTCGTACACGTCCAGCGCCAGCAGGTCGCTGCCCGCCGCGAAGGCGGTCGGCCGGTCGGGCCCGCGCAGCAGCGCCCGGACCGCGGCGACGGCCGAACTCGGCGGCACCCCGAGCGGCCCGACCGGCGCGACGTCCGTCACCGCCGTCAGCCCCAGCCGGCGGCACTCGGCGAGGAAGCCCGCCCGTCGCGCCGCCATCCACGGCAGCTCCTCGGCGGCCCCGAGATAGCCGATCCGGCGGTGGCCGAGTGCCGCGAGGTGCCGCACCACCGCGGCCATCGCCGCGTCGTTGGCGATGTCCACCCAGTGCTGCGGCTGTCCGGGGCCGGTGCGGCCGAAGCTGACGAAGGGGACGCCGAGCCGGGCGACGTGTGCGATCCGGGTGTCCTCGGCCAGCACGTCCGCGAGGACCAGCCCGTCCACCTGGCGGGCCGCCACCAGTTCGTCGATGGCGGCCGTCGGGTCCGCCGACGGCGCGGCGGGCCGGAACAGCAGCACCCGCTGCCCCTCCGCTCCGGCCGCGTCGACCAGGGCCTCCAGGAAGCCGGCCATCAGCGGGTTGGGGTCGAGCGGGTCGTCCACCGGGGCGAGGTAGCCGATGGTGCGCCGGGCTCCGCTGCGCAGGGAACGGGCCGACTGGTCGGGCTGGTAGCCGAGTTCGCGGATCGCGGCGGTGACCCGTTCCAGGGTCTCCGGGCGGACCCGGTGCGGGGCGTTGAGCGCGTTGGAGACGGTCTGCCGGGAGACCCCGGCCGCGCGGGCGACCTCCTCGATCGTGGTGGCGCCGCGGCGCGGCCGGTGTGGTCCCTCGGGCATCCGGTCCTCCAAGCGTGGTCGAGGGCGACTCGCGGTCGAGCGGCCCGGTGCCGCCCGCCGGCGCCGCCGGTCAGGGGCGGCGCAGGGTGAGCAGCCCGCCGCGCGGCACCGGGATCACGTCCGCCCCGGTCAGCTCGACCTCCCCCTGCCGGACGATACGCCCTCGGGCGTCCTGCACCGTCACCGCGGCCGTCCCGCGGCCGCCGGTGAGCAGGACGTCCGGGTCGGCGTCGGCGTTGGCGACCAGCAGGGTGCGCCAGCCGTCGCCGGAGGCGTCCACCGGCAGCGCGGCGTAGCGGGCCACCGCGACGGTGCCGTCGCCCGTGCCGGTGCCGCGCGCGGTGACCATCGGGTAGCCGAGGTCCGGGCGGGCGGGCAGCAGTTCGCCGAGTTGCAGGGTGGCGGTGTGCTCGCGGAAGACGCCGAGCCAGAAGGCGATGGCCTCGCGCTGCCCGTCGTCCTGCGCGGCGAGGTCGACGGAGATCTGGGGGACCGAGAACAGCACGTTGATCAGGTGGCAGGCGACCTGCTCCGGCGGTTCGGCCGGGTGCCACATCAGCATGTCGGCGTGGACCGGGACGGGCCCGGCGGCGAGGCGCACGTCGATCGTCCGCTGCCGGTTCTCCTGCGGGCTGAGCGGGCAGTCGGTGGCGCGGATCATGGTGACGTACGGCCACAGGCCCGGGCTGACGTACGGCTGGCGGTGCTCGATCATCGCCTCCGGGTCGGCTGCGGTGATCCGGCGGCGGATCGCGGCGAGCAGCCGTTCGACGCCCTCGTCGACGCTCGTGCAGTCCGCCTCCGGGGAGACCTCCGGGGCATCGGCCCGGGCGAACCAGTCGACGAAGTCGACCTTGAGGCCGTCCATGCCCCACTCCTCGACGGCGCGGGCGAGCCGGTCGGTGAGGAAGGCGCGGACCTCGGGGTAGCGCGGGTCGGCGACGATCGCGCCCATGTGGCCGGCGTCGGCGAGCGCGTAACGGCCGATCCGCTGGTACGCGGCGCTGTCCTTGCCGATGAACGGCAGCGCGTACCAGAGCAGGTAGCGCACGCCGAGTTCGTGGACGCGTCGCACGTGGGCGGCGGTGTCGGGCAGCGAGATCGGCTCCCAGTCGCCGCAGTGGGCGTAGCCGCGGGTGCGGTCGGCGGTCATCCAGCCGTCGTCCACGATGACGACGTCCATGCCGAGCTGCTTGCCGAGGGCGGCCTGGGTCTCGACGCCCTTCGGCGAGATGTCCTGGTGCATCGAGTACCAGGTGGAGTAGGCGGGGCGGCGGGCGGCCTCGGGGATGTCGACGGTGCGGCCGGAGGCCGTGTGGCCGGTGCCCCACCAGTCGGCGAGTTCGGCCAGGCTGCGGGCGAAGTGCCGGCGCGAGGTGTCGATGCGGACGGTGAGCCGGTCGGCGGCCTGGGCCCAGAACCGGAACTCGCCGGTCTCCTCGACCACTCCGGCTCCGGCCAGCACGTCCGGGCGCCCGGCGGCGAAGGCGCACAGCGCGACGTCCCCGGTGCCGACGAGGGCGGCGATCGGTGCGCCGTTGGCGAGGCCGGTACGGCGCGGGGCGCTCCAGGCGGCGGGCAGCCAGCCGGTGCCGCGCGGCTCGGGCGTCCAGAAGGCGGTGGCGTCGGTGCAGGGCACCCGCCATTCGATCCGCACCTCGCCCGTGCCGCCCGTGCCGCCCGTGCCTTCGGCGGTCACCTCGACCACGCCGTCGGCGAGTTCCCGGGCCGTGCCGGTGCCGCTCACCCGCAGGTCCAGCCCCCGGGCGTGGAGCGGGCGCAGTCCGCCGGCGGCGGGGGCGTGCGGCTCCCAGATGTCGGTCGCGGCGCCGGTCACGGCCCCGGTCGCGGCCCCGGTCGTGCTCTCGGTCATGCTCATCCCTTCGTGGCGCCGGCCAGCAGGCCGGAGATGAACTGCCGTTGGAGGACCAGGAAGAGGACCATCATCGGCAGGGTGGACAGCGCGGTGCCGGAGAGGATCGCGCCGTAGTCGGTGTTGCTCTTGTTTCCGTGCAGGGTCGCGAGGGCGACCGGCAGGGTGTGCATCTCGGGGCTGCGCAGGGCGATCAGCGGCCAGACGAACTGGTTCCAGGAGCCCAGGAAGAGGAAGATCGACAGGGCTGCCAGCACGGGCCGCATGACCGGCACCACCACGCTGAACAGCACCCGGAGCTCGCCCGCGCCGTCGACCCGGGCGGCGTCCAGGAGTTCGTCCGGCAGGCTGCTCAGCGACTGGCGCATCAGGAAGACGGCGAAGGGCACGCACAGGCCGGGCAGGATGAGCGCCTGGTAGGAGTCGAGCAGGCCGAAGTTCATCATCATCTTGAACAGCGGTACCAGCATGACCTGTTCGGGAACCACGAGGGTGGAGAGCAGCAGTACGAAGAACAGGGTGCGGCCGCGGAAGCGGAACTTGGCGAAGGCGTAGCCCGCGAGCAGTGCCACGACCAGGGCGCCCAGCGTCTGGACCCCCGCCACCAGCAGGGAGTTGCCGACCACCCTGAGCAGGCCGATCTTCTGCTGGAGGTGGCTCAGGTTCTCGCCGAGGCTCCCGCCGGGCAGCAGCTTGGGCGGCCAGTCGAAGACCTCGGTGTCCTTGCGGGTGGAGGAGACCACCAGCCAGTAGAAGGGGCCGATCGACAGCCCGGTGATGCCGGCGAGGAGGAAGGTCAGCGGCCAACCACGCAGCCTGCCGCGGGGGTTCACTCTCTTGGCGGTGCTCATGGTGGTGCTCTCGGCGGTGCTCTTGGAGGTGCTCTCGGAGGTCACTTCTCGCGCTCTCCCATCAGGCGCATCTGGACCGCGCCGAGCACCGCCACGAGCAGCGTGAGCGCGTAGGCGATGGCGGAGGCGTAGCCGAAGTCGAAGTACCGGAAGCCGTTCTGGTACAGGTACATGGAAACGGTCAGGGTGGCGTTGTCCGGGCCGCCACCGGTCAGCACGTACGGCTCGTCGAAGAGTTGGAGCGTGCCGATGGTGGACAGCACGACCGTGAAGAGCAGCACCGGGCGCAGGCCGGGGACGGTGATCGCGGTGAACCGGCGGATCGGGCCGGCGCCGTCCACCATCGCGGCCTCGTACAACTCCCGTGGGATGGACTGCAGTCCGGCGAGGTAGATGACGGCGTTGTAGCCGGTGTAGTGCCAGGTGAGCACCAGGACGACGGCCATCCGGGCCCAGAACGGATCGCCCAGCCAGTCGACGGCGGGCAGGCCGACGGCGTTCAGCAGCCAGTTGACCGCGCCGTCGTCGGACTTGAGCAGATAGGCGAACATCACGCCGGTGGCGACCAGGCCGGTGACCGACGGCATGAAGACGCCGAGCCGCCACACCGTGCGCCACCGCACCAGTGCGGAGTTGATGCCGACGGCCATCAGCAGGGCCAGTCCCAGCATCAGCGGGACCTGCACCACGAGGATCTCGCCGGTGTTGCGCAGGGCCGTCCAGAACAGCGGATCGTCCAGCAGGCGACGGTAGTTGGCGAGGCCGGCGTTGCGGGTGGCGGCGCCGGATCCGGTGGTGAAGGAGAGCAGCAGCGAGTCGACGACCGGATAGGCCTTGAACACGCCGAAGGTGAGCAGGGCGGGGGCGAGCAGGAGGTACGGCAGTGCGGTGCGGCGCCACCGGGCGGTGCGGTGGGCCCGCGCGGGGCCCTCGGCGCGGGCGGCGGGCGGGGCGGTGGCGGGCAGCGTGGTGGCGGGCGGGGCGGTGCTGGACGGAGTGGTGCTGGACGGGGTGGTGCTGGGCGGGGTGGCGGTCATGCGATCGTGCGTCCGGTCTGCTGGGCGAGCTGCTTGGCGGCGTCCTGGAGGACGGTGGCCGGGTCCGCGCCCTTGAGCAGGACCTTGGTCTGGGCGTCGCTGACGAGCTTGAGGGCGCGGGCGTAGTCGCCGGAGTAGTTGGTGGGGTCGCCGCCGTCGGTGGCGAGGTCGGCGAAGGTCTTGAGCACCGGCTGGCCGCCGTAGTAGGCACTGGGCGCGGAGTACAGCGGGTCGGTGTAGGCCTCGGTGAGGGCGGGGAAGACGCCGCCCGCGTTGAACATCGCGTTCACCGAGGCGGTGCGGGTGAGCGCGTACTCGACGAACTTCCAGGCGGCGCGGCGGCGCGGGCTGGTGGCGGAGACGGCCAGGTGGGTGGAGTTGACCAGGGCGGTGCGCTTGCCGCCGGGGGTGACGGCCGGGGGCTTGGCGAGGCGCCAGTTGCCGCTCTGGTCGGTGAACTTCTTCTCCAGGTAGTGCGCGACCCAGGCGGGCATGGCGGCCACCGCGAGTTTGCCGGCCTTCATCACGGGCGGCCAGCTCTGGACGCCGGGGGTGTCGGCGATCATCCCGGCCTCCTCCAGCCGCTTGACGATGGTCAGGGCGCGCACGGCGGGCTCCGAGCCGACGGTGATCTTCCCCTGGAGGTCGAAGTAGAAGGCGCCCTGGAGCTGCATCAGGCCCTGGAGGAAGTCCAGGTCGGGGGTGGGGTTGGCGGCCTTGTTGAGGCCGATCATGGCGATGCCGGGGTTGGCGGCCTTGAAGCGGTCGGCGACGGCTATCAGGTCGTCCCAGGTGGCGAGGGTGTCGGGATCGATGCCCGCCTTGTCGAAGTAGTCCTTGCGGTAGAAGAAGCCGAGCGGGTTGACCTCCCAGGGCAGCGCGTAGGCGTGGCCGTCCTTGCCGGTGACGACCGGCCACAGGCCCTTGGCGAACTTGTCCTTGTGCCCGTCGGCCCCGTAGGAGGAGAGGTCGGCCAGGCCCCCGGGGAACTTCTCCTGGTACCCGGGCAGGTAGTCGCAGCCGATGTGCAGGACGTCGCCGAGGCCCTGGCCGCCGGCTGCCAGGCCGACGGTGATCTTGTCCCAGATGGCGGGTTCGCCGATGTCCTGGACGTCGACCTTGATCCCGGGGTTGTCCTTCTCGAAGGCCGGGACGATCCCGCGCAGCGCCTCGGCGGCCGTGGCCCAGGACCAGACGGTGATCGTGCCGCTGTCGGCGTCCCCGCCCGAGGCGCCGCCGGAGCCGGAGCCGCCGCAGGCCGCGAGGGTGCCGCCGGCGGTGAGGGCCAGCAGGCCCGCGCCGGATGCGCGGAGCAGGTCGCGTCGGGAAAGGTGTGACATTGCATTCCTCTCGATGGGGCGGCACTGGAGGGGTGGTTGGGGGCGGGAAGGGAGCGCTCGACTCGCTTGCGAGGTGTTTTGAACGTTCAAACACACAAAACAGACCAGAACCAAACAGGTTCCAACGAGCGGGACACAGCAAACGCCCGCCCTCCCCGTGCCGTCAAGACCCGGGCACGGGAAGGACGGGCTCCGCAACCGTTCCGTTATCCGACTCGTACGACCGGCGTGCCCGTCAGGTCCACGCCCGCGCCGCTCAGTTCGCCGAGCGCGGCCTCCGTGGTCGCCGCCGCCACACCCGCCGTGTAGTCCAGCAGGACCCGGGTGGCGAACCCCGCCTTCACCGCGTCCAGCGCGGTGGCCTTCACACAGTGGTCGGTCGCGATGCCGACCACGTCCACGGCGTCCACGCCCTGGTCCTGCAGCCAGTCGGCGAGCCGGGTGCCGTCCTCGGTGAAGCCCTCGAAGCCGCTCTTGGACGCCGAGTGCGCACCCTTGTAGAACACCTCGTCCACCGCGCCCGCCTCGACGGCCGGCGCGAACGACGGGTGGAACTCGCCGCCCTCGCTGCCCACCACGCAGTGCACCGGGAACGAGTCGCGGAAGTCCGGCTGCTCGGAGAAGTGCGGGCCCGGATCGATGTGGTGGTCCCGGGTGGCGACCACCCGCACCCACCCCTCCCGCTCCGGCCCCCGCACCAGCTCGGCGATCGCCCGCGCCCGGTCCGCACCACCGCCGACGGGGACGGCCCCGCCCTCGCAGAAGTCCTTCTGCACATCCACCACGATCAGCGCACGCGCCATCGCCCAGGCCTTTCCTCAGGAGTTCGACGGAATCCCGGAACGTTTCACCGGATTCCGCCGGATTTCGCCGCCCAGCTTGGCGGTTGCGAGGTCCGCAGACGAAGCAACCGGGCTCACGTTCACCCGAACGGGGCCGACCCCGGAGCAGGACTGGCCCCTCCACCGGTCAGCGGCAGAGCGCGGTGTCCACGACGGCGGCCGCCCGCTTCAGGCCCGCGTCGTCGAACGAGAGGACGGTCACCGCGACGTACGCGGCGCGGCCGTCCTCGGTGGCGCCGCCCTGGGTCTCGAACCCCGGGATGCCGCCGCCGTGGCCCCAGAAGACGCCGCCGCACGACAGTGGCATGCTCGCGAGCCCCAGCCCGTAGCGGACGCCCTTGCCCAGGTCCTCGGCGGGGACGGTGGCGCGCATCTGGGCCAGCTGGGCGTCCGGGAGGATCCGGCCGGCGAGCAGCTCGGTGTAGAACCGGTCGAGGTCGGAGGCCGTGGAGATCATCTGTCCCGCCGCCCACCCCCAGGAGGGATCCAGCTCCGTCACGTCGCGCAGCGGCCCACCGGCGGTGTGCTGCAGGAGTTGGCGCACGGTGATGCGCCGCCCGTCGATCCCGTCCCCGCGCACCAGGCCCGGAAGGTACGTGTCGACCGCGCCGTCGAGGTCGACCTTCCCCTCCGCCACCAGCTGCAGCACGACCACCGAGACGAACGCCTTGGTGTTGCTGCCGATCCGCACCTGCCCGTCCACCGGCACCTTCGCCCCGGTGGCCAGGTCGGCAACACCGGCCGTGTAGCTGCGGACACGGCCGTCACGCCCCTGCACGCTCGCCAGCGCGGCCGGCGGGCCGCCGTCGGCGCGGACCACCCCGTTCAGGGCCTGCTGAACGGCGTTCGGCCTGGCGGCCGGGGCGGCGGACGCCGACGCGGCGGACGCCGCCTGGGGCGCCAACACGCCCATGGTCAGGGCGCCGACCACCAGCACGGCACCGGCCGACGCGGTGGCGCGCCGACCGGACTTCCGCCGCCGGGAGAAACCGAACCCTCGCCGAGTCTGCTCGTGCATGCGACAACTCCTCCGGGATGGCTGGGATACAGAGATTGCTCTGCGCACGACCCAGCATTTCCGGAGACCGCTACTCAGGGTGATCCGGCTGGCCACCGGCTTCGTGGTCGGGCTAACCCCCGCTCCTTCGCATGCTGCTGACATCCATTCAGCAGGCAGGTCGGTCGATACAAGAACGAGACGCTCTTTACAGCACTCTGACGTTACCGATGAGAGGGCGAAACGCGCTCCAGACAGGAATCTGACGACCCGTCCCTACAGTTCCGCACATGCCACAGACCTCCTCCGGCCGGACTCGCGGCCGCCACAACCGGACCCGTAGCCGCGCACGCACACAAGTCGCCCTGACCGCAGCCCTGTTGGGCGCCGGAATCGCGCTGGCCCCACCCGCAGGGGCCGCACCGAAGGACGGGGCCGCCCGCCGCCAGGTGGTCGTCCACCCGGCGGCGGTCACGGCCGCGCAGCAGCAGGCCGTACTGGACTACTGGACCCCGGAGCGGATGGCCGCACTCACCCAGCCGTCGTCCGGCAGCCCGCCCAAGAGCGGGCCCGACGGCGCTCCCTGGACCGGTAGCGCCACCCTGAGCAAGACGGTGGGCAGGCTCTTCTTCACCAACCACGGCGAGGACGAAAGCTGCACCGCGACCGTTGTCGACAGCGCCAACCGCAGCACCGTCGTCACGGCGGCGCACTGCGTCAACAGCACCGACCTCCTCGGCGACAACAACGAGTGGCTGTCGAACCAGATGTTCGTCCCCGGCTACCACGACGGCCTCGCGCCGTACGGCAAGTTCGTCGCACGCGCCGGGGTCGCCGACGCCACCTGGCTCCTCAACAACCAGCAGGACGCCCTGAAGTTCGACGCGTACGACCAGGCGTTCCTGGTCCTGAACGGCAACGCCGCGGGCAAGCGCGTACAGGACGCCGTCGGCGCCGCACAGCGCATCGGGTTCGACCGGCCGGGCAAGGCGTCCGTCCACGAGTTCGGCTATCCGCGCGAGGCCTCCGGCGATCCCTCGCGCGCGGGCCTGCCCGAGTTCACCGGGGCCAGGCTCGCCTACTGTGCGGGACAGACCCGCGAGTACCCCGGCACCAAGGACCACCCCGAGCCCCCCGGCGAGTGGGGCAGCCCCTGCGTGATGGGCGGCGGCTCCAGTGGCGGCCCCCGCATCACCGGCCTCGACCCGTCCTCCGGGATCGGCACCGTCGTGGGCGATAACACCCAGGGCGCCTTCTTCGACGCCTCCGGCCAGGTCTGCGAGCGCGGCACCCCCTCCTGCACCCGGCACCTGGTCGGCCCGCAGTTCACCTCCGCGATCACGAAGCCGCTGTACAAAGCCGCGGCCTCACTCACCGCTTGACCGCGACCATCCATCGAAATGACCCGTCCCCGACCAAGATTGGCAGCGATGTCAGCCGCACACCGAACATTCCCCCGCAACCTCGCGACTGCGGGAGCCCTCCTGCTGAGCGCAATCACGGCGGCAGTGCTGCTCCCGGCCGCGGCCCTCGCCGCGGAACCGGAGTCCGTGACCACGCACTCCGGCGCCACGACCGAACAGGAGCGCAGCCGGATCGACACCTACTGGACCCCCACCCGGATGAAGCTGGCGGGCGCCATGGTCCCCGAGATCACCCCCGTGCCCGAGGACGACAACACGCCCGACGATCCGCAGCCGCTTCCCGCGAACACCCTTGACCCCGGCGCCACTTGGACGCACGGCGGCGCGGTGGACGAGAGCGTCGGCCGGCTCTTCTTCACCTTCTCCGACGGCTACGACGGCAGTTGCACCGCAACGGTCGTCAACAGCGCGAACCGCAGCACCATCGTCACGGCAGCACACTGCCTGCGGGGCGTCGGCGCCCCCGCCGCCGACGACACCTGGCACCACAACCTCTACTTCGTGCCCGGCTACCGCAACGGAACCAAACCGCTCGGCGGCTTCAGCATCAAGTCTGTGGCCACGTCCTCCCGTTGGGACGCCGATCCGAGCACGACGACCTCGGACGGTGTCGCGGTCGCCGGCTACGACACGGGAATCCTCGTGGCGAACCGCTCGACCGGGGGACGGCGGATCGCGGACGTCACCGGAAGCCAGAAGATCGCGTTCACCAAGCCCGTCGCGGACGAGTTCATCCACACCTTCGGGTACCCGAAGGACCGGCTCAACAACCCCAGCGCCAAGTACAACGGATCACGCGTGATTCACTGCGCCGGACCGGCCCAACCCGGCCCCAAGGCCCCCTTCCTGTGGGGCGAGCCCTGCGACATGTCCCACGGGGCGAGCGGCGGCCCCCACCTCGCACAGTTCGACACCCGGACCGGCATCGGCACCGTCGTCGGCGTCACCACCACCAGCGACGACCTCGCGGGCGGGCCGACCAACACGCTCTACGCCACCCGCCTGGGCGACAGCGCCCACCGCCTCTACAACTGGGCGCAGATGCGCGTGGTTTGATCACCTGTCCCCCAGCACCCTGCTCGGCCGGCGCCTCCCCCGCCGGCCGAGCAGGACCCGTGCTCGGCATGACCGCTGCTACGGACCGTCGGCGGCGCGACGGAGCACGGCGGACAGGAGGGCTTCGGCGTTTCCCGGGACGGCCATCCAGCGCTGCAACTCGGCGTGCGCGGCCTGGCGGCTGGGGCTCACCGCACGGATCAGGCGGGCGAACTGGCTGTTCAGGCACCACCACAATTCGAGGCGGGCCCAGGTGCACCGGCCCATCACTCGGCGGCCGAGCGGAGGTGGATGAAGTGGGCTTCGATCCCGATGAAGGCGGCCGTGCTCACCGCGCCGACGTGGACCAGCTGGTGGGCGATCCGCTCGGCGGAGGCCGGGCCGAACAGGTCGGCGAAGAAGGTCACCTGGTCGTCGTCGAGCGGGAGCCGGGCGAGGGCGGTCCGGACGGCGTCGAGGGCGTCGGCGAGCTGGGAGAACGTGGCGCGCTTGGCGATGCCCTTGATCTCGACGGTGACCGGGAAGGGGAGTTCGGCACTCACTGCGCGCCCCCGATCGTGAGGTGGGCCGCCGGGCGAGGTGCCAGCCCTGTGAGCTGGTCCTTTTCCCAGCGGCCTCCTCGCCGTCCTGGGTGGCCTTGATCAGCCGCTCGTCCGACCAAGCGAAGCGCACGTCAGCCACGGCTCTTCTTCCAGCGCCTCACGAGGTGCACGCTGCACGCGGACACCAGCAGCCCGCCGATCACGACGATGCCAACGACCACGATGTTCCTCCTGATATCCGTCGGCCCACGCGGGCCGGTTCACGGATAAGAGGCCGGGAAGCCCGAAAAGGATTCAGAAGTCGGCCAGGCCGACTTCTCGCGCAACCACCACTCAGCCGGCGTGAAGGACTCGGAAGCGACCGAGCTCCGCCGGATCCCGATCGACCACCTGCACCGGCGGCCAGGCCCACTGCCAGACGCTGATGCCCGGCGTGCGGGAGAACCGGACCTCGCCTCGGGTGCCTTCGACCGCAACCTCCGGCCAGGCCTTCGCGATGCGCGCCCGGTCCGCGCCCTCGCCCGCGCCCTGCGAACGCAGCACCTCGGCGAGAACAGCGATCGTGTCGTAGCCCTCGAAGGCGACGAAGGACGGCGCTGCGGCCAGCCGCTCGCGCAGCGCCGCCTCCACCCGTGCCCCGAGGGGGCTGAGGCGCTCGGGGAGGTACCGCAAGAACGGGATCGCGGCGCCGTCCTCGCCCAACAACGCCTCCCATTCGGCGAACTCCGGCTGCCCCGCCGGGGCTCCGATCAGGACCTCGGCGAGGCGCTGATCGCGACGGACGGCCTGGACGAGGGGCACCGCCGGCTCCGGGGTGCCGACCAGCAGGAGCAGCGCCGTCGCACGATGGTCGGCGAGTTCCTCGCACACGGCGGCAGGGGTGAGCGCGCGTGCGTCGAGTTCGATGACGGTGCCGCCGCGCGGTGCGAGGTACTCCCGCAGGATGCGGGCGCCGGACGCCCAGTAGACGCTCGGCTCGGCGGCCAGGGCGATCCGGCGGTGGCCCGCACCGAGGAGGAAGTCCGCGTAGATCTGCCAACCGTGGGACTGCGCCGGGGCGAGGCGCGCGACCCAGTCCGTCGGCTGCTCGGTGAGCGCCGGGAGAACCGCCGACGAGCAGAGGAACGGCAGCCCGAGGGCGTCGGCCCTGGCGGCGGCGGAGCGGGCGACGACGCTGTGGTACTCCCCCGCCACCGCGGCCACGCCCAGGCCGGCCAGTTCGTCCACCACCGCCGCAGCCCTCTCCGGATCGGCCGCGGTGTCCCGGACCACCAGCTCAAGCGGCCGTCCGGCGATCCCGCCGGCCTCATTGACCTCACCGACGGCCAGCTCCAGCCCGGCGAGCAGGTGCCGCCCCGCCTCGACCCAACCGGGCCGGGTCAGCGGGACGAGAGCGCCGATCCGGACGGACTGGCCGCCGGTTGGTGCTGCTCCGGACGGCGATGGTGGCGTGTTCATGCGTCGGCGCTTCCCGTGTGGCGGATCATGCCGGTCATTGCATACACCACCATCGCCGCCGGGCAACCGATTTACTCGTTCACGTGCTGGGACCGCCGCCGGGCGAGTCCATGCCGTCTCCGGTCGGTCGGGCGGGCGGGCGGTGGACTATCCGGCGTTCCAGCCGTCGAAGCTCAGGTACGGTGTGCCGTCGATCGCGGGCGCCCGGTGCATGGGCTCGTCGATCCACGCGGCCCCCTCATGCCGCTCTACCGGCCGACCTCCCGCAGGCGGAAGTCCTCGACCGTCTCCCGCCTGATCAGCAGCCGCGCCCGGCCGTCCCGCACCGCCGCCACCGCCGGGCGGCCGACCAGGTTGTAGCCCGAGGCCATCGAGAGCTGGTACGCCCCGGCCGCCGGCATGGCCAGCAGGTCGCCCGGCCGCAGGTCGGCGGGCAGGACGGCGTCGCGCACCAGGACGTCGCCGGCCTCGCAGTGCCGGCCGACCACGTCCACCCGCGCCGTGCCCGCCTCCGACCGTCGGCCCACCAGGCGGATGCTGTACGGCGATCCGTACAGCGCCGGGCGCGGATTGTCGCTCATGCCGCCGTCCACCGCGACGAAGCTGCGGCCGTCCGCCGTGTGCTTGACCGACAGCACCCGGTACACCGCCACCGCCGACGGGCCGGCCACCGCGCGGCCCGGCTCCACCACCAGGCGCGGCACCTCCAGCCCGGTCTCGGCGCAGCGTACGGCCAGCCGGTCGGTGACCCGGACGGCGAACTCGGCGATGTCCAACTCCTCGTCCCCGGGACGGTACTTGATGCCGTGGCCGCCGCCGAGGTCCAGCTCGGGCAGCTCGACGCCGTGCCGGTCCCGGATCTGCGCCAGCAGGCCGACCAGTGCGTCCACCGCCCTCAGGTACGGCTCCACTTGGGTGATCTGTGACCCCAAGTGGCAGTGCAGCCCGGCGAGTTCGAGGCCCGGCTGGTCGAGCACCCGGGCGATGGCGTCCGCCGCGTCGCCGCCCTCGATCGGGAAGCCGAACTTCTGCCCGCCGACGCCGGTCTGCACCGCCGCGTGGTGCCCGGCCGCGATGCCCGGGACGACCCGCACCAGCACCTTCTGCGGGGTGTCGGCGGCCACCAGCGCGGCCAGCCGGGCGATCTCCGCCGGGCCGTCGATGACGATCCGCCCGACCCGCAGCCGCCGGGCCAGCCGCAGCTCCTCCGGGGACTTGGCGTTGCCGTGCAGCAGGATCCGCTGCGCCGGGAAGCCGGCCGAGACGGCCAGCCAGAGCTCACCCGCCGAGCAGACGTCCAGGCCCAGACCCTCGTCGGCCACCCAGTCCGCCATGGCGCTGCACAGGAAGGCCTTGGCCGCGTACAGCACGTCGGCGTGCGGCAGCGCCCGCCGGTAGGCCCGGGCGCGGGCCCGGACCTCGCCCTCGTCCAGCACGTACAGCGGGGTGCCGAACCGCTCGGCGGCCTCGGCCAGCCCGACCCCGCCAACCAGCAGGTCGCCTCCCCGGCCGGGCCGCGCCGAGGCCGGCCAGGGGCCGCCGAGCGGTTCGGCGGGGGCGTCAGTAGCGGCGGGTGGGGCGATGAGCTGGGTCATGGGGTTCTCCGTAAGGTGTTAGACGGCCCGGGAGGGCCGGATGTGGCTGATGGGGTCTTGCCTTCAGTGGCTCCACAGGAGTGGCCGTCCGGCTCT
>NZ_JNWQ01000062.1 GCF_000716875.1 Streptomyces novaecaesareae
GAGCGTCAGGCCTTGGGGCCAGCCGACTGGACGACCTCGAAGGACCAGAGGGTGGAGCCGGAGGCGGCCGGGCGCTTGGGCGCCTCGCCCTCGCCGCCGGCACCCTCATCCGCCTCCCCCTCACACCCCCACCCCCGCCCCTCCACCTCCGCCTCGTCTGGCGCGCCGACCGCGAAACCGTCCCCGGCCTCCGCGAAGTCCTCTACGCCGCCTCCGCCTGAGCCACCGGCCGCCCCCGGACAGCCGCGTGCCCCGGGGTCCGGTGGGAACCCCGGGGCACGCAACCGCCGTACGAGCGTCAGGCCTTGGGGCCAGCCGACTGGACGACCTCGAAGGACCAGAGGGTGGAGCCGGAGGCGGCCGGGCGCTTGGGCGCCTCGCCCTCGCCGCCGGGCCTTGAAGTCCTCCTCGCTGCGCCAGCGGGTGTAGACCAGGTACTGGTCGGTGCCCTCGACGGGGCGGAGGAGTTCGAACCACTCGAAGCCGTCCGAGTTCTCCACCGCGCCGGCGCGGGAGGCGAAGCGCTGCTCCAGCACCTCGCGCTGTTCGGCCGGGACCGTCAGTACGTTGATCTTGACGACGGACATGCCGCTCCTTATCGGTTCGCCGGGGCCCGGGTGCGGGCCGTCGGCCGGGTCATTGCGAGCAGTGTCCTACACCTCACGCCGGGCGGTTCAGGCGATCCACGGCGGGAGGACGCGCTGGTCGTCGCGGGGGGCGAGGGCGCAGGCGTCTTCGGGGGTGCGGGCGTCGGGGTTGTAGGCGTGAGAGGGGGAGGTGGAGGCGACGACGGCGGTGAAGCCTTCGGTGGTGGCGATGCGGCGGGCGGTGTCGGCGGGGAGGACGAGGGTGTCGCCGGCGGAGAGGGTGAGGGTGTCGCCGCCATGGGCGACGGTGGCGGAGCCGGTGAGGAGGGTCCAGATCTGTTCGGTGTCCATGGCGTGCAGCGGGCCTTGGGCGTGCGGCCGCATCTCGACCTGCCACATCGCCAGGGCGATGGAGCCCTGGGTGGGCGAGCCCAGGGTGGTCATGGTGGCGTTCGGGGTCTCGGTGCGGCGGGCGTCGGATCGGTGGATCACGGGCATGGCGAAGGAACCCCCTAAGATGGACAATGAAGTTGTCTATATGGTCAATGAGGTTGTCTATCGTGTCAAGTGAACCGACCCCGCCGGGCTTCGAGCTGCCGCTGCGACTGCTGCTCGCCTTCCGGACGATCATCGACGAGCTGCACGAGCGCATCGCCCGCGAAGGACACCCGGACCTGCGCCCGATGCACGGCTTCGTCTTCCAGGCGATCGGGCCGCACGGCACCACCGCCGTCGAACTCGGCCGCCGGCTCGGCGTCTCCAAGCAGGCCGCGGGCAAGACCGTCGAGGGCCTGGAGCAGCTCGGCTACGTCGAGCGCGGCAGCGACCCGGCCGACGCCCGCCGCAAGGTGGTCCGGCTCACCGACCGGGGCGTGGACTGCCTGGTCCGCTCGGCACGGATCTTCGACGAGCTGCGCGCCGAGTGGTCGGCGACCCTCGGCGAGGAGCAGCTGCGCCAGGTGGAGGACGGGCTGCGCCGGCTCGCCCCCGGCGACCCGTTCCGCCTCGACACGCCCCGCTGGTTCGGCGCGCCCTGAGGCCGGGGCCGGGGCGGGGCCGGGGCCGGGGCCGGGGCGCACCCAGAGGCCGGAGCCGGGGCCGCGGGCGCACAACTACCGTGCAGGCATCAGGACTCGGGGAGCCCTCGGACCGCGAGGCGCTGGTTCTTGTACGCCTTGACGCCGGTGATCTCGGCGCCGAACCAGTCCGGCGGGGTGAAGGCCTCCGCCTCCGCCACCGAGCCGAACTCCACCTCGGCGGTGAGCAGTCCGGCCAACTCGCCCCGGTAGACGTCGACTTCGACGGTGACACCGGCCGAATCGAAGGTGTACCGGTCCTTGACCAGCCGGGCCCCGGCCGTGGCCGGCCAGAGCTCCTCGAACTCCCGCTCCCCGAGCTCGCGTTCCACCTCGACGCGGACGGGCGCGGCCCCGGCCGTGGCCCGCTTGACGCCGAGGACGCAGCTGCCGCCGATCCGCCGCAGCCGGACTTCCGTCCCGTCGTCCTTGATCGCGATGTAGCCCTGCTCGATCCGTCGGCGCACCGCCGTCTCCGGTGGCACGAAGGCGGTCAGCAGGAACTTGCGCTCGATTTCGAGCGGCATACCGCACCCTCCCGTCCTGGTCCGGCCGGATCCCTCAAGTCCGGCGACAACGTCGACGCCGCCACGGCCGACCGCGCCCCCGACCGCGCCCCCGACGCCATGGCGACGATACGCCAACGCGCCTCACCGGCAAGCCCCTTGGCGGTGATCAGAACGATCTCCCCTCGCCCCGGTAGGGCGCCTGCGGCCCGACCGGGTCGGGCCGGTCCCTCCGGTCGGCGCACAGGGCGGAGCTGAGTCTGGTGAGCAGTTCGGCGAGATCGGCGTACTGCTTCTCGTCCCAGTCCCCCAGCAGGTCGGCGAGTTGGGTGCGCCGGGCGGCGACCAGCCGGAGCGCCGTCTGCTCCCCCGGTTCGGTGAGCCGCAGCGGCAGCCCGCCGGTCCGCGCGGCCAGCCCCCGGCCCTCCAGCTCCCGGACGGCCTCCTCGATGACGCCGATCGGGACGATCCGCCGCTCGGCCAGCTCGGCCGGCTCGACCGAGCCGTGCTGGTGCATCTGCAGGAGCAGCCAGCTGGAGGCGGGCAGCAGGTCGAGGCCGGCGGTGGCGGTGATCCGCCGGAAGAGGTCGCGCCGGGCCTCGCGGGTGGTCAGCACCGAGAGCGCGCGGGCGATCTCGTCCAGGGAGGTGCGTTCCACCGGGTTGAGTCCGATGGACTCGCTCAGGTCCGGTGCGGTCACGGTGGAGCGCAGCTTCTGCTCGCGCAGGAAGAGCGACAGGACGAAGGCGACCGCCGCGACGGGCACCGCGTAGAGGAAGACGCGGGTGATCGACTCGGCGTACGCGTGGTAGACCCCCGCCTGGACGGCGGCCGGCAGTCGGGGGATGACCCTCGGGTCGGTGGTGACGGCCTCCGGCCGGAACCCGGGTGGCAGCGGCACCCCGGCCAGGGCGTCGGCGAGGCGGTCCCGCAGGCCGCTCGCGAAGATCGTCCCGAAGATGGAGACGCCGAAGGAGGCCCCGATGGAGCGGAAGAAGGTCGCGCCGGCGGTGGCCACGCCGAGGTCCTCGTAGCCGACCGAGTTCTGCACGATCAGCACCAGTACCTGCATCACCAGGCCCAGCCCGAGGCCGAAGACCAGGAAGTAGCCGCTCATCTCGGCGGTGCTGCTGTGCTCGTCCAGCCGGGAGAGGAGCAGCAGTCCGACGGTCGTCACCGCCGTGCCGGCGATCGGGAAGACGCGGTAGTGGCCGGTGCGGGCGACGATCTGGCCGGAGCCGATCGAGGTGAGCAGCATGCCGAGCACCATCGGCAGCATGTGGATGCCCGACATGGTCGGCGAGACCTGCATGACGACCTGGAGGAAGGTCGGCAGGTAGGTGAGTGCGCCGAACATCGCGAAGCCGATCACGAAGGAGATCACCGCGACCAGGCTGAAGGTCTGCGAGCGGAACAGCCGCAGCGGCAGGACGGGCTCCGGCGCGGTCCGTTCGACCAGGGCGAAGGCGAGCAGCAGCACCAGCCCGAGCACGCCGAGGCCGACGATCTGCCAGGAGCTCCAGGCCCAGGTGGTGCCGCCGAGCGAGGTCATCAGGACCAGGCAGGTGGCGACGGCCGCGATCAGGACGGTGCCGAGGTAGTCGATCCGGTGCTCGCGCCGCACTTCCAGCCCGTGCAGCACCGCCGCGATCACCAGCAGGGCGACGACGCCGATCGGCAGGTTGACGTAGAAGACCCACCGCCAGCTGAGGTGGTCGACGAACAGCCCGCCGAGCAGCGGCCCGAGCACGCTGGTGACGCCGAACACGGCGCCGAACAGGCCCTGGTACCGGCCGCGGTCCCGGGGCGGGACGAGGTCGCCGACGATCGCCTGGGAGAGCACCATCAGCCCGCCGCCGCCCAGGCCCTGCAGCGCCCGGAAGGCGATCAACTCGCCCATGTTCTGGGCGATTCCGCACAGCACCGAGCCGAGCAGGAAGATCACGATGGAGGCCTGGAAGAAGCGCTTCCGGCCGTACATGTCGCCGAGCTTGCCCCAGAGCGGCGTCGCGGCCGTGGCGGCCAGGATGTAGGCGGTGACCACCCAGGAGAGGTGGTCGAGGCCGCCGAGGTCGCTGACGATGGTGGGCAGCGCGGTGGAGACGATGGTCTGGTCGAGGGCGGCGAGCAGCATCGCCAGCAGCAGGGCGCCGATCGGCACCCACAGGTTGGGGACGGCTGCGGCGGGCGGACCGGGCTCGCCCGCCGGGCTCCGGTCGGACGCCGGGCTCCGGTCGGACGCCGGGCTCCGGTCGGACGCCGGGCTCCGGTCGGACGCCGGGCTCCGGTCGGACGCCGGGCTCGGGTCGGACGAGGCGAGCGGATCCGTCATGGCGTCTCCAGCGGATCTCGGGTGGCCAAGGCGTCTCCGTAGGGTCGCGGCCCCGGCTCGCGGGTCCGTGCGGATGATCACTCCCAGCTCACCATGCTGGCAGATTCGCCCCGATTTGTTCCGCCGGGTTGAGCCGAACGTAAGCACGGGGGACGTCAGGGGCGTCCGGACCGTTCTCGGAGGGGCCAACCGGCACCAACCGGCACAACACCCCCGCCCGGGGCCGGACGCCCCTGTCCACCCTCCGGGCCGTCCTGCATAATCAGGCGCGATCGTGCGCCCGGGCCCCGCCCCGGAGCCACCGAGACCGCCCGCGAGATCACCCGCGGCACCGACGCGAAACCGAGGAGGACCGGCCGATGCCGGACCAGCACTGCCCGACGTGCGGCACCGCACGCTCAACCGGGTGCGGCTGCGTCCCGGACCCGAGCCTCACCGAGACCGCCGTCCTCCCCCACGTCGAGGGCCCGCCGCTGGTCCGGCCGTACGTCCCGCAGACCGCCGACCAACTGGCCGAGGAGCCGCCGGCGGACGCCCCGGTCGTGGACCCGTTCGCGACCACCGTGCTGCCGCCGGTCGCCCCGGGGCAGCCGGGCGCACCCGCGGGGCCGGTCGCTCCCCCGCTCGGACCGGACGCGGACGCGTACGCCACCACCGTGCTGCCGCCCGTCCCGATGGGTCGGGCCCCGCTCGGGCCGGACGCCGACGCCTACGCGACCACCGTGCTGCCGCCGGTGCCGCCCTCCGGACCGGGCGCGTACGAGGCCGCGCCGCCGCAGTCCCCCACCGGGCAGGGGCCCGGGTACGGGCAGGGGCCCGGACACGGACACGGGCAGGGCCCCGGGCGCGGGCCCGGCGACGAGATCGGCCTCTTCCCCTTCGACAACGCCCCGTCCGAGCCCGAGCCGGAGGCCGGCGGCCGGGCCGCGCGCCGGGCGGCCGAGCAGGCCGCGAAGAACCCGCTCGCCCAGCGCAAGGGGCTGCTCGCGGGGGTCGGCGCCGCGCTGGTGGCGCTCACCATCGGCGTCGCGTACGCGGTGACGCCCTCCGCCGAGCCGGACGCCAAGCAGGCGCAGCCGCTGCCGACCACCCTGGCACCCGCACCGGTGGACCCGACCCCGTCCGCGCCCGCCCCGACCACGGCGGCCCCGACCAGCGAGGCGCCGAGCCCGACCGCGACGCCCACCCGCAAGCCGACCCCGACGAAGACCGCCACGCCGACGCCCACCGCCACCGCGACGCCGACGCCCACCCCGACACCAACGCCCACGCCGACCCCCACCCCGACACCAACGCCCACCCCGACCCAGGCGCCCACCCCGCGCCTGCTGCAGCTCGGGATGAACGGCCCGGACGTCAAGGACCTGCAGCAGCGCCTGTACGTCGCCGAATGCGGATTCGTCGACAAGTCGATCGTCACCGGCACCTTCGACTCCTGGACCCGGTCGGTGCTCAGCAGCTACCAGAAGGAGAACCGGATCAAGGGCGAGGACGGCGTCTACGGCCCCAAGACCCAGGCCGTCCTCACCGCCGACCCGGGCTGCTGACCCCGGCCCCGCCCGTCGGCCGTCAACCGGTGGTCGGTGGTCGGTCCGCGGCCGTCGGCCGGTGAACGGTCCGCGGCCGTCAGCCGGTGATCGCCCCAAAGATGCTGACGCCCGCCAGCACCACCATGATCGCCGCCGCCACCCGGATGATCAGCTTCATCGGCACGTACTTGAGCAGCTTCTGCCCGCCCACGATGGCGACCCCGCCGACCGCGCAGAGCGCCAGCCAGGAGCCGATGCCGACGGCCAGCGGATCGGCGTACTTGGCGGCCAGGTTGGCGGTCATGATCTGGGTCAGGTCGCCGAACTCGGCGATCGCGACGACCACGAAGCTGGCCCCGGCCACCTTCCAGAAGCTGTTCGAGGACGGCTCCTTGGCCGCGTGCTCGTCCTCGTCCCCGCCGCCGTGGAACAGCAGCATGGCCGCGCCGGCCAGGAAGAGCGCGCCGGTGACGCCCTCCACCCACCGGTGCGGGAGCAGCGAGAGCAGGTGCCCGGCGACCAGCGCGATGCCCACCTGGAGGGCGAAGGCGGCGGCGATGCCCGCGAAGACGTAGCTCGCCCGGTACTTGGTGCCGAGCACCAGGCTGGCCAGCGCGGTCTTGTCCGGCAGTTCGGCCAGGAAGATGATGCCGAAGGTCAACGCGGCAACGGTGAAACTCATCAGGAAGGTTCCTCGGTCGGGCTGCCCGGCCTCCGCAGCTCCGCCAGGGGACGCTTCGGCCCGACAGCACTGGTCATGGTCACAGCACTGCGGCCGAAGGTCTCGCCGGCAACGCTCTTCGAGCGGTGCCCCGGGCGCCGGGCCCCTGGGGGCCAGTATGTCGACGGTCCGGTGGAGGGCTACTCCCCTTCAACGACCCCAAGGGTACCCGACACTACCGAATACCCCCGAGCCTCAGCCCTCGCCCGGTGCCCCCGCCGCCACCCGGCCCCGGCCGACCAGTTCCAGCACCACCACGATCGCCACCGACTCCACCGCCAGCAGCCCGACCAGCACGAACAACTGCACCGCCCCCGCCTGGACGGGCGAGGCCCCGCCGAGCAGCATTCCGACGAAGGCCCCGGGCAGGGTGACCAGACCGACCGTCCGGGTCTGGTCCAGCGCCGGGACCAGCGAGGTCGCCGCGGCCGTACGGCAGATCTCCAGCCGCGCGTCCCGCTCCTCGAAGCCGAGCGCCAGCGCCGCCTCCACCTCGCCGCGCCGCTGCCGCAGCTCGTCCAGGGCGCGCCGCCCGGCCAGCGAGGTCGCGGAGAGCGCGCCGCCGATCAGGATGCCCGCGACCGGGATGACGGACAGCCCCTGGAGCGGCAGCAGTCCGACGCCCAGCAGCAGGGCCAGCACCGGCAGCACCCCGGCCCCGATCGGGGCGGCCGCCCAGACCCAGCCGGGCCCTGGGGTCATCCGCCGCCCGGCGGTGCGCACCGCGACCGTGAACATCAGCAGGACGAACAGCGCCGACCACCAGAGCGAGCCGACCACCCAGGTGATCACCGCGGCGACGCCGGCCAGCTGCACCACCGCCCGCAGCCCGGCCCGCAGCACCGCGTGCCCGTGGCCGAGCAGGCCCCGCCCGGCGACGGCGACGGCGGCCACCAGCAGCACGGCGGTGACCACCCCGAGCACCGGGGTGACGGGCAGCAGCTGGCCGCCGGAGGCCGCAAGGGCCTGTCGGACAGGCCCCGAGGCCATCAGATCCAGCTGGTGAACCACATCCGGTCCTGCCAGGACGACGTCGGGATCACCTCCGCCGTGTAGAGCGGATAGAAGAAGGCGAAGCAGCCGACGATCGCGAGCACGACGGCCCCGGCCCCGATCGCGCCGATCCGGCGGCGCCGGGGGCTGCAGCCGGGCGGGCCGAGCACCGCGCCCAGCATCTGGGCGACGGCCAGGCACAGGAACGGCACCAGCACGACCATGTAGAAGGAGAAGATCGTCCGTTCCTGGTAGCGGAACCAGGGCAGGTAGATCCCGGCCACCGCGCAGAGCACCGCGCCCGAGCGCCAGTCCCGCCGGAAGAACCAGCGCCACAGCAGGTAGACCAGCGCGAAGCAGGCCGCCCACCACAGGAACGGGGTGCCCAGGCCCAGGATCTGCGCCGAGCAGCCGCCGGAGGAGGTGCAGCCGCGCGTGCCGTCGGGGACCTGCTCCCAGTACATGGAGACCGGGCGGCCGTCGACCAGCCAGGCGAAGGGGTTGGACTGGTAGGTGTGCGGGGTGCTCAGGCCGGTGTTGAAGTCGTACATCTGCGAGTGGTAGTGCCACAGGCTGCGCAGTGGCGCGGGCACCCAGCTCATCGACACCTGCGGCAGCGGGATGCCGAGGACGCTGTCCGGGGAGAGCCCGGCGCGGCCGTCAGCCCAGTGCCGGTCGTACCCGCCCTCGCCGGCCCCGCCGCTGGCCAGCCAGCCGCCCCAGGCGCCGACGTACACCACCAGAGCGGAGCCGGCCATGGCGAGGAAGGCGGGCACGGCGTCCCGGCGCAGCATGGAGCGCCAGGGGTGGCGGGCACCGGCCGCGCGGCGGCCGGACTGGTCCCACAGGACGGTCAGGATGCCGAGGGCGGCGAGGATCGGGGCGCCGTTCCACTTGACCGCGCAGGCGGCGCCGAGGAACACCCCGGCGGCGATCCGCCAGGGGCGCGCGCCGAGCCGCACCCGGTCGCCGTCCGCTGCTCGCGCCAGCCGGGCGCGGGCGTGGTCGCGGTCGATCAGCAGGCTGCCGAAGGCGGCGAGCACGAAGAACATCTGGATGCCGTCGAGCAGGCCGATCCGGCTCATCACCAGCTGCAGGCCGTCCACCGACATCAGCAGCGCGGCGGTGCAGCCGACCAGGGTGGAGCCGAAGAGCCGGCGGCCGATCCGGGCCAGCATCAGCACGGTGACGGTGCCGAGCAGGGCGGTCATGAACCGCCAGCCGAAGGGGTGCATGCCGAACAGCTGCTCGCCGATCGCCATCACCCACTTGCCGAGCGGCGGGTGCGCGATGAACTCGGGCGCGGAGCCGAGCGGGATGGACTGCGGGACGGCCAGGATGTCGGCGTTGGCGTGGTCGGGCCAGCTGCCCTCGTAGCCCTGCCGGAGCAGCGACCAGGCGTCCTTGGGGTAGTACGTCTCGTCGAAGACGAAGGCGTTGGGGTAGCCGAGGTTCCAGAACCGCAGCAGGCCGGCGAAGAGCGCCACGCCGATCGGCCCGAGCCAGCCGGAGCGGTCGGCCGCCCAGCGGACCACGCCCCCGAGCGGGGCCGGTGCGGGGGCGGCGGGGGCCGGAGCCGCCGGGGGGTGCGTGAGCGCCGCTTGCGTCATGTGCCTCGCCGATTCGCCTGTCTGCTCTGCCCGGGCCCGGCGTTGCGGCCGGATCCGGGCGGTCAACAGGCACTGACACTATGTGGCGGTGCTCGCGAAGCCAAGCGCGACGGGCGCCGACCAGGTGACCTGGTCGGCGCCCGTTCCGAACGCTCGTACGTGCCCTTCCGCGACGTGCCCTTCCGCCATCCGGCGGTCCGCTACGCGGCGGTCTGCAGCTCGCGGACCGGGACGGTGTGGACCACGGCCGGCGCGGCGTTGTCCTGCTCCGGCGTGAGGTGCCGGCGCAGCCGCAGCGCCAGGGTGACGATCAGCAGCGTCGAGCCCGCCATCGCCGCCAGGTAGAGCGGCCAGGTGCCGGAGCCGACCAGCAGCACGCCGACGGCCGGGCCGACCGCGATCGCGATCTGCTTCACCAGGGCGTACCCGGCGTTGTAGGTGCCGAGCAGCCGGGCCGGGGCGAGGTCGGCCACCATCGGGCCCATGGTGGGCGCGAGCAGTGACTCGCCGACGCCGAAGAGGGCGTAGATCGAGACGATGGCGACCGTGGCGGCCATGGTCTCGGTCCGGATCAGGCCGGCCACCAGGGCCATCGCCCAGGCGCCGAGCCAGACCACGCCGGCCGCGGCCATCGCGGTGGTGCGGCGGCGGCGCGCGGTGATCCGCACCATGAACATCTGCAGGACCACGATGGTGAGCGCGTTGGCGCCGATCGCGAAGCCCAGGGTGGAGGGCGCGGTGCCGACGGTGTCGGTGGCGAAGGCCGCGACGCCGGACTCGAACTGGCCGTAGCAGGTGAAGAAGATCAGCCCGGCGAGCAGGCAGAGCCGCAGCATCGCCTTGTCGGCGACCAGCGCGCGCAGGCCGGTCGGGCCGTCGCTCTTCCCGTGGACGGCGGTCAGCACGATCTTGGGCATCCGGGCGGTGCCGGTGACCAGGGCCAGGCCGAGGAAGGTCGCCGCCTCGATGGTGAACAGCCTGGTCAGGCTGGCCGGGTCGGAGACGTTCACGATCTGCCCGCCGACCAGCGCGCCGATGCCCATGCCCAGGTTGACCAGGGTGAACTGCAGCGCGAAGGCGTGCGCGCGGGTCGCCGCCGTCGAGCAGCGGACGATCATCGTGGCGAGCGCCGGCTGGCAGGTGGTGACACCCGCGCCGAACAGGAAGGAGGAGACCAGCAGGGCCGGGGTGCCGGTGGCGTGGCCGAAGGCGAACGCGCCGGTGGCGGCGAGCGCCGTACCGGCCAGCAGCACCGGGCGGGGACCGTACTTGTCGATGCCGCGCCCGGTGAACGGGAGGACGGCGAGGGCCGCCAGCGCGAAGACGGTGAACACCATCCCGGCCGCCAGCGAACCCAGCCCGCGCACCTGGTCCACGTACACGAACATGTACGGCATCGTGAACCCGCTGCCGAACGCACTGAGCGCGTTGCCGATCTGGACGCGGCGCAGCGGGCCGCCCGCCCCGCGTCGCTGCTGCCTCTGCTGCTTCACCGTGCCGGTCACCGTGCACATCCCTTCCTGGTTTCGACTGGACAGTCTTCAGCCTCACACTCTTGAGGCCGACACTCTTAAGTCCAGAAGATTTCAGAGCTAAAGTTTGACGAGATAAAGTCTTAGCACCGGAAGAGTGCGGAGTCAAAGGCTTAAGGGGTGCACGCTCGTGCGACACTGGTCCGCATGACTACGGACAAGCCGGCGCCGGCTGCCGACAGGCCCGCCCCGGCCACCCCCCTGGAGTTCGGCATCGCCGAGCAGGTGGCCCTCTACCAGCGGGAGTTCCCCACCGTGGACCCCCAGGTGGAGACCATCGTGCAGACCCTCAACCGGGTCTCCCGGCGGATGGGCGTGGCGTACGACCGCCAGCTGACTGTGCTCGGAATCACCTCCGCCGAGTGGGAGGTGCTCAAGGCCCTGGTGGTCTCCGGCAGCCCGTACCGGCTGGGGCCGGGCGAGCTGGCCAAGCGGCTCGGGCTCACCCCGGCGGCGATGACGCACCGGATCGACCGGATGGTGGCCGACGGCCTGGTCACCCGGGATCGGGACGAGTCCAACCGAGTGCGGGTGATCATCGAGCTGACCGAGACCGGCCGCGACAAGTGGCTCGAATCGATGCGGATGGCGGCGGTCTTCGAGGAGGGCCTGCTCCAGGACATCACGGGCGAGGAGCGCGCCGCGCTCTCCGGCCTGCTGGCCCGGATGCTGCGGCGGATCGAGGAGAGCCGGCCGGACGCGCCCGGCCGCACCGCCGACCAGGGCTAGCGGGCCGGGGAACGGACGAGTCCGGCCCGCCGGGGTGCTCCCCCGGCGGGCCGGACTCATGACTTCGGGTGCTGCGGGGGTCCGTCGGGCCCCCGGTGGTTCAGGCCGTCAGCAGGGACCGTTGTCGGCCCAGACGCCCCACTGGCCGCTCAGGCTCGGGTCCTCGCCCTTGGTCCACCACTTGTTGGTGTAGTAGTGGCCCTTCCACGAGACCTTGGTGCCGCCGGCCGCGTAGGTGGCGTTCGGGTCCCAGCTCGGGGCGGCCGAGCAGGTGGCCGGCGTGGTCGGGGTGCCGGTCGGGGTGCCCGTCGGAGTACCGGTCGGCGTACCGGTGGGGGTGCCGGTCGGCGTCTGGGTCGGGGTCGGAGTGCCGGTCGGCGGGGCCGGGCAGCCGGCGGCGGAGCCGTTGGTGGCGTTCACCATCGTGTCGAACAGGGCGGTCCTGGTCCCCAGGTCGTACAGCGAGAAGGCGAAGGAGCCGCCGAGGCCGTTGCAGTGCGCGTAGTCGAGCTTGGCCTGGATCGACTTGGCGTCCTCACCGCTCCAGAAGGTGTTGCCGTCGTAGAAGTACGTGGCCTTGGCGGCGTCGTCCCAGAAGGTCTTGGACGGGTTGTCGACGAAGCCCGCGAGCTCCTTGTACATCTGGATGCCGGGGACGTTGCCGGACATCGCCGCACCGGCCGCCGGGCTGGCGGCGGGCTGGAAGAGGCCGTGCTGGCCGTTGTCCTTCACGCCGGTCCAGCCGCGGTAGTAGAACGGCACACCCATGTTGATCTTGTTGGCCGGGAAGCCGCCGGGGATGCCGTACTGCGCGTCGCCGACCGTCCACGCCTTGACGGCGTTGTCGATCGAGTACTTGCCGTTGCCCGGCTTGGCCGGGGTCGACGGGTCGTTCGGGCCGGAGTAGAGCGGGGCCTGGTGGTTGGTCGGGCCCTGCGCGTCCCAGCCGCCGTGCATGTCGTAGGTCATGACGTCGAGGAAGGTCAGGTACTGACCGATCCTGTCGGTCTCGACGTTCATGATCTTGTCCTGGCCGGCGCCGACCGCCGCCGACAGGGCGTAGGTCTTGTTGTCGGCCTTGCCCTGCGCGTCCAGCTGGGTGCGGAACTCCTTGAGCAGCGCCGTGAAGTTCTGCTTGTCGGCCGGGCTGGAGAGGTTGCCGGTGTGGCCGCCGCCGCCCGGGTACTCCCAGTCGATGTCGATGCCGTCGAAGACGCCGGCCCCCGAGCCGGGGCCGCCGAAGCCGGCGTCGGACGGGAGGTTGCCCTTGATGAACATGTCGAGGCAGGACGAGACCAGGTGCTTGCGCGAGGCGTCCGTGGCGGCCGCCGCCGAGAAGTACTTGGAGTAGGTCCAACCGCCCAGCGAGAGCAGGACCTTGAGGTTCGGGTTCTTCGCCTTCAGCTTCCTCAGCTGGTTGAAGTTGCCCGCGATCGGCTGGTTCCAGACGTCGCCGACGCCGTCGACCGAGATGTCCGTGCCGAAGCTCTTCTGGTAGTCGGCGAACGCGTCGCCCGCGCCGTCACCGGCGTTGGGGTTGTTGTCGTTGGTGTCGGCGGCCTTGGTGGCCTCGAAACAGCCCAGGTCGGTCGGGTGGATGTTGGCGAAGTCGTAGATCAGGTAGTCCAGCTTCCCGGCCACGCCGGTGTCCTGGATCGTCTTGGGGTAGTACGCGTTCGCGTAGACCGACCACTGGTCGAAGTAGGCGACCTTGATGCCGCCGCTGGTGGCGGGCGCGCCGGTGCTGTTGGTGGTCGCGGCGTCGGCCGCGCCGCCGCCGGACAGCGCGAGGCCCGCGCCGAGCAGCAGGGAGGCGGTGGTGCCGGCCGCGACGGCGGCCAGGCTCTTGGGGCGGCGTCGACGGCCGCCCTGCGGAGCCGGGGTCCCGGCCCTTTCAATGCGTGAGCGCAGCATGGGTGCGTGACTCCTGGTTGTGGGGGTTCCCGTCGGGCCCGGGGGGGTGCGTCCGGGGTGGGGCCGGACGACCGGGACATGACAGGAAAGGGTGGGGAATCGAGCGGGATCAGGCCATGACGGACACCGGGATGCGCCGAACCGGCGCCCGCGGCACGAGACCGTTGACGCCGGTTCAGGGGCTCCCTGCACCTGGGCAATAAAAATGGACTAGACCAACTCACCCGTCAAGGGGTCCTGTTGGGCCTTGAGCCCCGCTTAAGGTTCCGCCCCACGCTGAGCTGCGCCTCAGTAGCGGACCGCGTTGGCCACGTCGGCCTTGACCGTGCCGGAGAGGCCCCGGTTGCTCTGCGCGGTGGCCTGGGCGCTCTGCCCGACGGCCACGTCCTGGACGGTCACCGCGGTCGCGTCGAGCACCTTCCCGGACTCGTCGGTGAAGTTCAGCTGGATCACGTACCGGTACGACTGCTGACCGTGGTTGGTGACGGTCAACTGCACCTGCGCCTTGCCGTCCGCGCCGCTGGTCACCGGCCCGGCGGTGACGTCCCCCTTGGCGTCCAGCCCGCCCTTGATCCCGGCGACGGCCGAGGAGGCCGCCGACACCGCCGCCGAGGCCTGCGCCTCCACCGAGGCGATCGCCGACCCCGCCCCGCCCACCACCGAGGCCAGCGCCGAGGCGGCGGAGGCGGCGGCGCTCGCGCCCTTCTCCACCGCGGACGCCGCCTCGGAGGCCACACTGCTCGCGCTCTTGCCCGAGGAACAGCCCGCCAGCGCCGCCGCACCCACCACCGCACCGACCACCGCCGCGATCAACACCGCTGCCACCGGCCGCCGCTGACGGCGCAGCGGCGGCACGTCCAGGTCCTGCACGGTGACTCTCGACGGGGTCCGGGGGGTGGCCCGGGTGAGCGGCTGGCGGTCCATGCGGTCCCTCGATTCCGGTCGGCGCCGGGCTGCCCGGCACGCCTCCCCGCCCACCCTCCGAGGGCCCGGGGGCGGCCGCCAGCAGGGCTGCTGCCTCCGGGTGAACGGGCCCCGGGGCCCTCGGGACGGCCCGCGGATCAGCCCTCGGGACGGCGCCGGGCCCCTCGGCCCACGGACGCCTCAGCCCACGGACCCCCGGGGCCCCTCGGCGCCGGCCCGCTCAGGACAGCCCCGATCCCTCCTGTTCGTCCGCCTCCACCGCGGCCCGCTCCTCGCGCAGCCGCATCAGTTGCCAGCGCCGCGCCACCACGCCGTACGCCGCGGCCGCGCTCCCCAGGAAGGACAGCAGGCCGACCCACTGCCGGTCGAAGACGTGGCCGGTCAGGTGGTCCAGCGAGTACCGCCCGGGGCCGGCCAGGCCGATCGCCAGCCCGGTCGCGCCGAGGAAGGCCGGGTACTCGTAGCCGCCGGACATGGCGAAGAACCCGGCCGGGGCGTGCACCGACACCGCGCCCGCCATCGTCCCGGCCACCACCGCCCCGGCCGCGGGCGTGGCCAGCCCGGCCACCAGCAACGCGCCGCCGCCCGCCTCGCCGAGGCCGGCCGCGATCGCGCTCTGCCGGGCCGGGTGGAAGCCCATGTGGTCCATCGCCTGGGTGGTGGCCTCCAGGCCGCCGCCCCCGAACCAGCCGAACAGCTTCTGGGCGCCGTGCGCGATCAGCACCCCGCCGACCGCGCTGCGCAGGGCCAACAGGCCCAGGTCCTTACGGTTCAGGCACATGTCGCATCCTCGTTTCCGCGGCGGAGCGGTCCCTGCCTCGGTGGCAGTCCTGTCTCCGGCAGCCCTGTCTCGATGGCAGTCCTGTCTCCATGGCAACCGACAGCGCGCACCCGTTCGAGCCGGGGCCGCCATCCGGGCGAATTCGCCGCCGGTCGGGAATGAACCGCCGAACGGGGTCGGCACGGGTGCCGGGGAGATCCACGCCACGCCCGGCCGCGGGCCGTGTGGCGGACCGGCCGCCCCGGGCGCCGCGGTCATGCTTGGCCCATGTTCGTCTTCAACCTGAGCAGCGCCTTCATCACCTTCTTCGCCGTGGTCGGCCCGCCGAAGACCCTGCTGGCCTTCGCCCGGCTGGCCCCCAGCCGCAGCACCCGGGAGCTGCGGCGGCTGGCGGCGTGGAGCACGGTCATCTCGGCGGTGATCGGCCTGGTGCTCGGCTTCACGGCGGACGAGGTCAGCACGCTCTTCCACATCAGCGACCAGTCGCTGCAGCTCGCGGGCGGGCTGATCTTCTTCGTCTACGCGGTCGCGCTGGTCTTCGGCGTCCACCTCGGGGGCGCGGACGAGGACGACGAGCACCTGCCGAACCCGCTGGTCGACGGCATCCGCGAGCTGCTGCTGCCGTACATCGCCAGCCCGCTGGCGGTGACGGCCGTCCTGGTCGCCTCGCTCAACGAGGACGACTGGGGCTGGAAGGCCACCGTCGCCGGGGCGTACGTGTCCGTCACGGTGATCAACTACGTCTGCGTGGCCCTGCTCGCGCCGCTCATGCAGCGCACCCACCGCACGTCGCTGGAGGTGCTGTCCCGGCTGCTCGGGCTGCTGCTGGCGGCGGTCGGCGTGGAGCTGTTCCTGTCCGGCCTGGCCGGGCTCGGGGTGCACCTGCCCGAGGCGCACTGAGCCCGGCCGGCAGCGCGGCGGTCAGGCGGCGGCCAGCTCGGCCAGCACCGCGCCGATCCGCTCGCGCACCAGCGGGTCGGCGACCAGCCCGTCCGGGCCGACCGCCCCGCGCTCCAGCGGGATCCGCAGGCAGGCCGCGTCCACCACGGCCGCGCCGGTGTAGCCGAGGACGGTGCGCAGGGTCGCCTCGGCGCCGCCGCCGCGGCCCGGCCCGGCGGCGTTGATCCAGGCGGTGGGCTTGTCCGAGATCTCGACCCCGCCGACCGTCCAGTCCAGCAGGTTCTTGAACGAGCCCGGCAGCGTCCCGGCGTACTCGGGGGTGCAGACCAGCAGCGCGTCGGCCGCCTCGATCGCGGCCCGCAGCGCGACCACCGGCTCCGGCAGCGGGTCGGTGTCGAGGTCCGGGTTGAAGTGCGGCAGCCCGCCCAGCCCGGTGTAGTACGTGGTCCGCAGGCCCGGGGTGGCGGCGGCCACGACGGCCGCGGTGCGCAGCACCGTCTCATTGGTGGAGCCGACCCGCAGGCTCCCCGGCAGCAGCAGGATGTGGCGCTCGTTCGACATGCCGAGGAACCTACTCCTTGACGTCCACGTCAAGGCGAGCGGCGGCCACGGCACTCACGGCCACCCAGACTCGCGGCCACCCCTACTCGCGGTCAGCGCGGCGCGAGCGGGCGCCACGGCACCGGACTGGAGAGGATCATCGAGCTGGCGGGCTGGCCGTAGCCACCGAGCCGGTCGCACAGCGCCTCGAACTCGGCCATCGTCGCGACCGCGACCAGCAGCACGCAGCAGGCGCCGCCGGTGACCCGGTGCAGCTGGAGCACCTCCGGCCAGGTCGGCACCTCGGGGTCGCGCAGCACGCAGCGCGGGCCGTAGCACTGGATCTGCACCAGCGCGGTGATCGGCAGCCCGGCCCGGGTGGGGTCCACGTGGGCGTGGTAGCCGCTGATCACGCCCTCGGCCTCCAGCCGGCGGACCCGTTCGGCCACCGCGGGTGCGGACAGGCTCACCCGGCGGGAGAGTTCGTTGTACGAGAGCCGGGCGTCGGCCTGCAGCTCGGCCAGCAGGCGGCGGTCGACGGCGTCCATGGCGACTCCCCGGGTGGTCGGGATCAAGGGTTTTCCATTCGTAAAGCGGATCGGCCGAACGCCTCGCGAACGACAGCTCCAAGGGCGGTTGCGGTGCCCGTCGACCATTCAAGCCGGGGCCTCCACCGCCGCACAATGGGCACCCCGGTGGAATCAGGCACTCCGTCTGGTTCGCCGGAGCGGGCGAGGGAGCCCGGACGGATCAGGAGGCATCGGATGGGGCACGACACGGTGGAGACACCCAACCTGTCGTTCGGTCGGGGTGGGGTGCCGGGTCGGAGCACCCCGTACGCCCAGTACGTGCGCCTGGAGGAGCTGCACGACCTGCAGCACCCGCGCGGCAAGGAGCCCGCCGAGCTGTCGTTCATCATCACCACCCAGGTGATGGAGCTGCTCTTCGACCTGCTGCGGCACGAGTGGACGATCGCCCGGCGGGCGCTGCGCGAGGACGACCTGCCGGCCGCGCTGGCCGCGCTGCGCCGGGGCACCCACGCCCAGGACGTCCTGGTCGACTCCTGGGACCTGCTGGCCACCATGACGCCGCAGGAGTTCAACTCCTTCCGCTCGCTGTTCGGCGAGGCCTCCGGCTTCCAGTCCGCGGCCTTCCTGCACCTGGAGTTCCTGCTCGGCAACAAGAACGCCGCACTGCTGGCGATGTACGACGGGATGCCGCGGACGCGGGACGAACTGGCCGAGGCGCTGCGCTCCCCCGGGCTGTACGACGAGGCTCTGGCACTGCTGGCGCGACGCGGCCTGGCGCTGCGCCCGGAGCCCTCCGAGCAGCGCTACCGCCCGACCGACGAGGTCGCGGCGGCGTGGCGGCGGGTATACACCGAGCCGGAGTTCGCCGCGCTGCAGCCGCTCGGCGAGGCCCTGCTGGACGTCGCCGAGCGGGTCACCCGCTGGCGGCAGCGACACCTGTCCGCGGTCAAGCGGACCATGGGCGGCAAGCCCGGCTCGGGCGGCTCCAGCGGGCTGACCTGGCTGCGCAAGTCGGCCGAGCAGGACGTGTTCCCGGAGCTGTGGACGATCCGGGACGAGCTGTGAGCGAGGGGAGCGAAGGAATGGGAACGGGCATGACCACGCGCGAGGAGTGCGCGGCGCTGGACGCCGTCGACCCGCTGGCGGCGTTCCGCAAGGAGTTCGCCCTGCCGGACGGGGTGATCTACCTGGACGGGAACTCGCTGGGCGCGCTGCCGGTGCGCACGCCCGAGCGGGTGCGCCAGGTGGTCGAGGAGGAGTGGGGCCGGGAGCTGATCCGCAGCTGGAACGACGCCGGCTGGTTCGAGCAGCCGTACCGGCTGGGGCGGCGGATCGCGCCGCTGATCGGCGCCGATCCGGCGGAGGTCGTCGTCTGCGACACCACCTCGGTGAACCTGTTCAAGGTGCTGTCGGCGGCGCTGCGGCTGCGCCCGGGGCGGCGCACGCTGCTCGGTGACGCCGAGGCCTTCCCGACCGACCTGTACATCGCCGAGGGCGTGGCCGGCCTGGTCGAGGGGGCGCGCAGCGTGCTGGTCCGGCCGGAGGAGCTGGACCGGCACCTGGACGGCGACGTCGCCGCGGTCGTCCTCTCGCACGTGGACTACCGCACCGGCGAGCTGCTGGACATGCCCGGGATCACCGCCCGGGTGCAGGCCGCCGGCGCGCTGATGATCTGGGACGTGTGCCACGCGGTGGGCGCGCTGCCGGTCGAACTCGGCGCCGCGAACGCGGACTTCGCGATCGGCTGCACCTACAAGTACCTCAACGGCGGCCCCGGCTCGCCGGCCTTCCTGTACGTCGCCGAGCGGCACCTGGCAGCTGGTCCGCTGCAGCCGCTGAGCGGCTGGTTCGGCCACGCCCGCCCGTTCGCCTTCGAGCCCGGGTACGACCCGAAGCCGGGCATCGGCCGCTTCCTGACCAGCTCGCCCTCGCTGCTCGGCCAGGCGGCCCTGGACACCTCGCTGGACGTCTGGGAGCGGGCCGACCTCGCCGCGGTGCGGACGAAGAGCCTGGCGCTGACCGACCTGTTCATCGCACTGACCGAGGGCCTGGACGGCATCGAGGTGGTGACCCCGCGCGAGCACGCCCGGCGCGGCAGCCAGGTCGCGCTGCGGCACGCGGACGGCTACCCGGTGGTGCAGGCGCTGATCGAGCGCGGGGTGATCGGGGACTTCCGCGCGCCGGACCTGATGCGCTTCGGTTTCACGCCGCTCTACCTCTCGTACACCGAGGTCTGGGACGCCGCCCGGCAGCTGGCCGAGGTGCTGGAGAGCGGCGAGTGGCGCGCGGAGCGCTTCTCCCGGCGGGGCGCGGTGACGTAACCGGGCACCGGGGCAGGCGGCCCCGGCGCCCGCGAGGGCCCGCTCGACGCGATCACGGCCGGACGCCGGGAACGCACCGAGCGGGCCCTCGCGCTGCGCCTGCCCGCACACCTGACGTGACACAGGTCATGGTCGAGTGAACGTTCGACCGCCATCACGCGGGGGAACCTTCACTCTTGACTGCCCATCATGTCAAGGGGAGGTTGCGCGTGAACATCGAACTCGGCCCGCTCAAGCCCGATCCCTCCATGCTGGTTCTCGGCCTGGCGCTGTTCTTCCTGATGATGTGGATACTCGGCGTCGGCCTGCTCCCGCGCATCGAGCGGGTGCGCGCCGAACGCTGGGACGCGACCGAGGGTCGCACCGAACGCGCGGAGGCGGTCCGCTCCGAGGCCGAGGCCGTCCGGGACGCCGCACTGCAGGAGATCGGCGCGGCCCGGCACGAGGCGGCCCGGATCCGCGAGGAGTACGCCGAGCGGGGCGCGGCGGCGATCGCGGCGGCCCGCGCGGAGGGCCTGCACGCCCGGGACGCGCTGCTCGCCACCGGCCGCGCGCGGATCGCCGCCGACCGGGCCGTGGCCGCCGACCGGCTCCGGCAGGACGTCGGCGAGCTGGCCGTCGCACTGGCCGGCCGCGTGGTCGGCGAGCCGGTGGACGCCGTCGCCGCCCGGCGCCGCACGGTGGACCGCTTCTTCGACGCCAACTAGCCGTCCTAGCAGGTCAGTTCGGCCACCAGCTTCCGGTAGGTGGCGAAGGCCGGCTTGCGCGAGTAGTCGTCGCGCAGCAGGCCGAAGTGGGGGAACAGCCCCGAGCCCGCGCTGTCGGTGTCCCGCAGGGCGAAGAACGCGTAACCGGTGACGGCGAGTTCGGCGGACAGCCCGGCGACCGTCCGGACCACCTCCTCGACCACCTCGGCCTGCCGCGCCTCGCTCCGCCCGGGGCCGGTGGGCCAGCCGGTCTCGCAGATCCGCAGCGGGACGGCGGCCCCGATCCCGGCCCTGGGCAGCGAGTCCCGCCGGAATCCGGTCAGCACCGCCCGTACCGCGTCGGCGAGTCGGCCCGGCGGGACGGGCCGGAAGACGTCCGGGAAGAAGTCCAGGCCGACGTAGTCCAGAGCACGGTGGAAGCGCTCGTCGGCGAGCTCTCCGAGCTCGGGCCAGAAGGTGTCCGCGGGGTCGAAGGACGGCACCGCGTTGAAGCCGACGGCCAGATCGCCGTAACCGCAGGCCAGCGCCTCCTCCTTGGCCGCGACCACGCCCTCGACCACCGCCCGGCGGACGTTCGGGATGCTGCCGTCCACGGGCGGCAGGTCGAGGTTGGGCTCCTCGCAGATCTGGAGCAGGGCGATGCGGTGGCCCTCGGTCCGGACCGTCCGTCGGACGAAGTCCAGCCAGCCCGCCAACTCCCCGCTGCGCTCCCGGTACTGGAGCACCAGGTCGAGCCTGCGGCCGTCGACGGCGTACTGCTCGGGCCGTTCGGGGGCACGCCCGGGGTCCGCGTACGAGCGGTAGGCGCGGACCAGGAACTCGGGTGCGTCGCCCTGGAGTTCGCGCAGGGCGGCGGTGATCGACGCCGGGTCGTCGGGGCTGACGGGCGCGAGCAGGCCGGTCTCGTCGCCGAGCAGTCCGCCGGGGTAGATGCCGAAGGTGAAGGTCATGCCGCCACCGTAGCCGATATTTTTGGTGTCACTGCAAGTTTGGTGCGACATCATGATTCCCCCTTAGGATCCCGCCATGGGACTTCGCGAACTCAAGAAGCAGCAGACCCGGCAGCTCCTGGCCGACACCGCCATGGGCCTGTTCGCGGAGCGCGGGTTCGACCAGGTCACGGTGGTCGACGTGGCCCGGGCCGCCGGGGTCTCGCCGAACACGGTCTTCAACTACTTCCCGACCAAGGAAGACCTGTTCTTCGACCGGCAGGACGCCGTGGTCGCCCACCTCGCCGAGGTCGTCCGACACCGCCCCGCCGGCAGCTCCGCCGTGGACGCCGTCCGAGCCGACCTGCTCGCGGCGGTCGCGGACGGGGAGCCGACGGTCGGGCTGAACCCCCGGATGGCGGCGTTCTGGCGGATCGTCGCGGACAGCCCCGCACTGCGGGCCCGGCTGCTGGAACTCGGCGAACGGTCCGAAGCGGCGCTGGCCGCCGTCCTGGCCGAGGAGTCGGAGACCGCCCCGGGCGACCCGCTCCCCCAGGTGCTGGCCGGGGCCGTCGCGGGGGCCCACCGGGCGGTCCTCGGCGAGATCCGGCGGGCCATGGTGGCCGGGGAGCCGGCCGAGGCGGTGCGGACGCGGGTCGAGGAGGCGGTGGAACGGGCCTTCGGCCTGCTCGCCTCGGGGCTCGCGGACTACCCGGCGGCCCGGTAGGGCCGACCCGGCACGGCACGGCACGGCACGGCACCCGGGAACGACGCAGGCCGCCCGGTCGGGTCGACGCGGGCGGCCTGGGCCGATGGTCAGCTGTGACGGCCGCGACGGCGGACGACCATCACGGCCAAGCCGCCGAGACCGAGCAGGCCGGCGCCCGCCAGGCCGAACACCAGCGGGGCGTTGCCCGCACCGGCGGAGGGCAACTCACCGCCGCCACCGGGGTGGTGGCTGGTGGAGTCATGCCCGGTCGGGCCCGCCGCTGGGCGAGGTGAGGATCCCGGCCGGTGAAGTCGCCGTTGTTCGCCGACGGCCAGGTGGCGGGGCAGTCGGGTCCGGTGCAGGCGCCCAGCGGCGGGGCCAGCGGGGCGGCCGAACCGACCGTCAGCACGGCGGCCAACGGCAGCGCGGCGACGGTGGTCGCCACCGCGGCCCGGACGACCCGGCGGCCGCGAGTGGCGGCTGTCCTCACGGCGGTCGTTCTGCGATCCGGCGAACCGGTCGCCTGGCCCATCGACAATTCCTCCGCGCATGGAAAAGGGCAGGCCCGGATGACGTGCCATGTTCTGTGATATTTGCTGACCATCCCACAAGTCCAGGACATCCAACCCTGAAACGGACTATTCGCATCCCAGGGACCCTCAGATCGGATCCGGAGTTCCCACGAACGGTGCAATCGCTCCCCCGGCCGGCTGGGGGCTAGGTTGGAGGCATGACCACCGAGGCCCAGGACCGGAGCACGCCGCTCGTCGCCGTGGCGTCCGCCGACGCCGTGCTGCGGCACCCCGAGGCGGACGAGCACCTGCTGACCGCGCTCGAACGGGAGCGCGCCGCACGCTTCCGGCACGAGTCCGGGCGGATCGACTTCACCGCCGGGCACCTGTTGGTACGGCTCTGCGCCGCCCGGCTGCTCGGCGTCCCGGCCGACGGTCTGGTGCTCGCCCAGCAGTGCCCGGACTGCGGGCTGGCCGACCACGGCAAGCCGTACCTGCCGGACCACCCGGAGGTGCACGTGAGCCTGTCGCACACCCGGGGCGTGGTCGCCGCGGGCGCCGGGTACCAGCCGATCGGCGTGGACGTCGAGCTGTCCGCCCGGGGCGGCTCGCTGCGCGCGGTCGCCCGCCGGGTGCTCACCCCGGCCGAGCTGGCCGCGGTCGAGGCCGACCCCGAGCCGGACCGGGCGTTCCTGCGGCAGTGGGTGCGCAAGGAGTCGCTGATCAAGATCGGCCGGGCCACCCTGGACACCCTCGGCCGGATCGACCTCTCCGCCCTGCCGCTGGCCGTCCCGCCCGGGCCCCCGCTGCGCAGCCGGCACGAGGACCTGCACCTGGTCGACTGGACCGACCCCGAGCACGGCGCCGCAGTCGCGGCCGTCAGCACCGCCCCGCCGCGGATCGTGGAGCTGACGGCCGCGGGCTGAACCGGGCCCGCGCGCCGAGCGGGGCCCGGAGCCCGAGCGCGGCCCGGGGGCCTGAGCGAGGCCCTGGGGCCTGAGCGGGACCCGCGCGCCGGGCGTGTGGATAAGCGGTGTTAGCGTGCCTGGTCGTGGGCACGCCGACCGTGCGCCCGCCGACCCCAACTGCCCACCGGATCAAAGGGTGCCCCGCCATGGCCAAGTTCCTGCTGAGCCTGCACGTCCTCGTGTCGGTCCTGTTCATAGGCCCGGTCGCGGTGGCCGTCAGCATGTTCCCGCGCCGGGCGAAGGCCGCGCTGGCCGGCGGGCCGGACCAGGCCTCCGACGCGGGCGTGCTGCGCGTCCTGCACCGGATCACCCAGGTCTACGCGCTGCTGGGGGTCGCCGTGCCGGTGCTGGGCATCGGCCTGGCCCAGGTGATGGACGTGATCGGTCAGTCCTGGCTGATCGTCTCGATGGTGCTGACCGCGATCGCCGCGCTCTCGCTGCTGCTCTTCGTCCTGCCCGGCCAGCAGGCCGCCGTGGACGCGCTCGACCTCGACCCGGCGGACGAGCGGCGCACCAAGGCCGTCGGCGGCCTGCGCCTGCTGCCGATGACGGCCGGGGTGTTCAACCTGCTGTGGGCCGTGGTCGTGGTGCTGATGGTCGTCCGGCCGGGTTCCAGCACCGGCGTCTGATCCGCCCCCGGCATCCCCCCGATCGCCCGGTATCCCCCGGTCCCCACGCCCCCTCCCGCCGACCGGGCTCGTTCGAGTACCGTCCTGGGCCATGACGATCATGGCGGGCATGGGCAGCCCGACGGGAACCGGCGTCGGACCACTGCTGCGCGGTTGGCGGGAACGACGACAGCTCAGCCAACTGCAACTGGCCCTGCGAGCGGACTCCTCGGCCCGCCACCTCAGCTTCGTCGAGAACGGCCGCTCCCGCCCGAGCCGGGAACTGGTGCTGCGGCTGGCCGAGCAACTGGACGTCCCGGTGCGCGAGCGCAACACGCTGCTGCTCGCCGCCGGCTACGCCCCGCACTACCCCGAGACCCCGTTGGACGACCCCTCGATGGACGCGCTGCGCGGCGGCATGGAGCGGCTGCTCGCCGCCCACGACCCGTACCCGGCGGTCGTCGTCGACGGGAGCTTCCGGGTGCTGGCGGCCAACCGCTCGCTCGGCCTGCTCCTGGACGGCGTCGCCCCGCACCTGCTGCAGCCGCCGCTCAACGCGATCCGGGTCACCCTCCACCCGGACGGGCTGGCGCCACGCATCGTCAACCTGCGGCAGTGGCGCCGACACCTGCTGGAACGGATGGAGCAGCAGCTGGAGCTGGTCCGCTCCGAGCCGCTGCGGCGGCTGTACGAGGAGGTCCGCGGCTACCCCGAGCCGGCCGACGACCCGGCGGACGGCCCGGGCGAGGAGGGTTTCCCGTTCGCGCTGCCGATGCGGATCCGGCACGAGGGGCGGATCCTCTCCTTCCTCTCCACCATCGCGACCTTCAACACGCCGCTGGACGTGACCGTCTCCGAGCTGGCCATGGAGACCTTCCTCCCGGCCGACCCGGAGACGGTGCGGTTCCTGCAGTCCGCGGTGGGGCCGGAACGCTAGGGCGTGTCGGGGCCGACCCGGTCACTCCGCTCGCCCCGCTCGCTCCGGCGCAGGGCGGTGAACTGCAGGACGGCGAACAGGGCCACCGCCGCAGCCTGCAGCGGGATCCAGACGAACCCGGCGGTGGTCGGCCGCAGCCACAGCTCCATCGCGGTCAGGCTGAGCACCACCCACCCGAGGTTGACGTCGATCACGGCCCGCACCCCGAGCCGCGACGGCTGCCGCCGGGCGGCCAGCGCGCCGACCGCGAGGGCGTAGCCGGTGAGGAGGAGCCCGAGGTCGAGCAGGGTGCCCCGGCCGATGCCGAGCAGGTCGCCGAGCGGGCCGGCGAAGGCCAGGTAGGCCAGGCCGTTGCCGCCGGTGACCAGGGCGTCCAGGGTGAGCGCGCCGCGCACCGTCCACGGCGAGAGGGCCGAGCCCGGCCGGGCGGGGGTCAGGGTGTTCGCGTGGGCGGACATGGCGGATCGCCTCCTGTTCGGGGGTGGGGCCCCGGGGCCGTGGCGGCCGCACCGGGTGCCTCCACCCTGCCCGGCGGGGCGGCGGGCGTCGATTACCCCGCAGGTAACGGCGCACCGCCTACGGTCTCGGGTCTCCGATCTCCGGTCCGCGGTCTACGGCCTCCGCGGCGGCTGCCGGAGCAGGACGCCCGCCCGCTTCACCGCGCGGGCGGTGATCGTGGTCTCGACGCGGGCGGCCCCGAGCGGGCCGAGGGTGTCGGTGAGGAAGCGGTACAGCTCGCCGTGGTCCGCGCAGAACAGGGTGGCCAGCAGGTTGGTCGGGCCGCTGGTGGCGAACACGCCGTGCACCTGCGGGTGGCGGGCCAGCGCCGCGCCGACCTCGGCGAGGCGGCCGGGCGGCACGTCCAGCCAGAGGTTGGCGTCCACGGCCATGCCGAGCAGCCCGGGGTCGACGGTGACGTGGGTGCGCAGCAGCCCGAGCCCGTCCAACCGCTGCAGCCGGCGCCGTACGGTCGACTCGGGCGCGCCGACGGCCGCGGCCAGGACGGCGTGGGACTGCCGGGCGTCCTCGCCCAGCCGGTCCAGCAGCGCGCGGTCGAGGGTGTCCAGTACCGGGGGCACGGCGGGGCGCGGGACGGCGGGCCGGGCGAGCGCGGCGGCCTCCTCCTCGGTCAGCCGGCCGGCCCGCCACTGCCCGGCGTCGGCGAAGGCGTGCAGCACGGCGTGGGTGGTGGTCTCGGTGACGGCGCCTGTCGCGGGCAACTGCCCGTACAGCAGCCGGTCGCGGGCCCCGGCGTCGGTCAGCATCACGGCGCCGACCTCGTGACCACCGAGCATCACGTCGACGAAGGGGACGTCGGGGCGCTCGGCCAGCGCCTGCGCGATGGCGTCGACCCGGCCGCTCAGCACCCGGACCCGCAGCAGCAGCGCGCCCACCGCGGCGTCCTCGACGTCGGGCATCCGCACCACCCGCAGCACGCCGGCCTGCCGCATCCGGGCCAGCCGGCGGGTGACGGTGCGGGCGGAGACGCCCAGCACCTCGGCGATCCGACCGGGCTCGGCCCGTCCGTCCACCTGGAGGGCGCAGACCAGACGGCGGTCGAGGGCGTCCAGCACGCTGTCCGGATCGGTCGTGGCGAGGTCCATGCTGTCCGATCTCCGTCGTTTCCGGCTGCTGGAGCGTCCTGTTCGGCCGCACTGACGGTACACCTTGTCCTGCGGGGCCGGAGCGGACCGGCCCTCCGGAGCGAGGAGGGTCGCCATGACGAACAAGACGAACGAGACGAACGAGACGAACGAGACGAACGAGCTGAGCAAGACGAACGAGCCGAGCGAGAAGGGCGAGACGGCCGAGCTGTGGGCGCTGGCGGAGGGTGTGGAGGCCGCGGTGCGCGCGGTCGGCGCGGAGCTGGCGGCGCGCCGGTCCACCGAGCCCACCACGGCGCGGACCCTCGCGGAGGCGGGGGTGCGCTTCGCGGAGCTGGACGGCCCGGCCGCCGCCGAACTGCGGGAGCGGCTGACCGCGCTGCGCCCGCAGGCCGGCTGGGTGCCGGAGGAGTTCGACGGTGCGGTGCCCGCCGAGGGCGAGTGGTGGCTGTGCGACGCGACCGACGGCGCGGTGCAGTACCTGCTCGGCCAACCGCACTGGGCGGTCACCGCCACGCTGGTGCGGGACGGCGCCGCGGTGCTCGCCGTGGTGCACGCCCCGGAGCTGGACGGCGGGCGGACCTACCGGGCGGTGCTGGGCGGCGGGGCCGAACTGGACGGGCGGGCCGTCGCACCGCTGGCGCGCGACCTGGCGATCACCGTCGCCGCCACCAGCCAGCCGCCGGGCGTGGCCGGGGACCCGGTGGCGCTGCGCCGGGCCGGCGAGTCGCTGTCCGCCATGGCGGGCGCGGTCCTGGCGGTGCGCAACCTCGGCCCGACGGCGCTTCAGGTCGCGCAGGTCGGCTCCGGGCACCTGGCGCTGTTCTGGGAGTACGGCCCGGACGCGGGCAACCTGCTGCCCGGCGCGCTGATCGCGAGCGAGGCGGGCGCGGCGGTGACGGACGCCGCCGGGGCGGCCTGGACGGCCGGCTCCGACAGCTTCCTCGCTGCCGCGCCCGGGCTGCACGCCGACGCACTGGGGGTACTGCGGGCGGTGCGGTGATCAGCTGGCGCGGTGATCACGTGGTGCGGTGATCAGCCTGCCGAATCGTGCCCGAAAGCCGGGTCGAGCCCGAAGGCAGGGTCGAGCGCGAAGAGCCCGGCGCCGTTGTCGTGGCAGACCGCCCGCAGCCACTCCTCCCCCAGCCCCAGCCCGGCCAGTACCTCCAGCTGGTGGACGTAGCGGTACGGGATGTTCGGGAAGTCGCTGCCGAGCAGGATGCGGTCCTGCAGCCCGCGCAGTCGCGGCAGTTCCTCGCGCGGGAACGGGTCCTCGCCCTCGACGAAGTCGGTGAACGCCATGGTGGTGTCCAGTCGGACGGACGGGTGGCGCTCGGCGAGGTCGAGGAATTCGCGGTACTCGGACATGCCGAGGTGGGCGACCACCAGGACCAGCCCCGGGTGCCGGTCCAGCACCTCCCCGATCGGGCCGGGGCCGGTGAACTTGCCCGCCACCGGCCCGGATCCGCAGTGGCTGACCACCGGGGTGCCGGTCTCGGCGAGCATCCCCCAGACCTCGTCCAGCTGCGGATCCGTCGGGTCGTAGCCGCCGACCTGCAGGTGCGCCTTGAACACCCGGGCGCCGTCCTCGATCGCCCGGGCGACGTAGCCGGCCGCCCCGGGTTCGGGGAAGAAGGTCGCGGTGTGCAGGCAGTCCGGGGTGCGGGCGGCGAAGTCGACGGCCCAGGCGTTCAGCCAGGCGGCCATGCCCGGCTTGTGCGGGTAGAGCATGGACGTGAACGCCCGGACGCCGAACTCCCGCAGCCGCCGCACGCGTTCGGCCTCGGCCTCGCGGTAGGTGATCGGCCAGGGCCGGTCGATCAGCGGGCCGGCCGCGTCGAAGTACGCCCACACCTTGTCGAGGACGTTCTTCGGCATGAAGTGGGTGTGCACGTCGACCAGTCCGGGCAGGCCCAGGGCCTGCCAGAACGCACGGACCTCCCGGGTTTCGCTCACGCCGGCACCGGCCGGGCGCGGTCGATGATCGCCTCGGTGTCGACCCCGGCCGGCAGGGTGCCGAAGGCCGCGCCGTGGTCGCCGCCCAGCCGGCTCGCGCAGAACGCGTCCGCCACCGCCGGGCTGCCGTACCGGACCAGCAGCGAGCCCTGGAAGGCCAGCGCCATCGACTCGACCAGCCGGCGGGTGCGGAACTCCAGGTCGGTCGGGTCGGTGAGGTCCTTGCGCAGCGCGGCGACGGCCGCGTCCAGCCGGCGGTCCGCGCCCGCGGCGGCGTCGAGTTCGCCGAGGAAGGCCTCGACGCTCTCCGGGCTCTTGGCCATGGCGCGCAGCGCGTCCAGGGCGGCGACGTTGCCGGAACCCTCCCAGATCGACACCAGCGGCGCCTCGCGGTAGAGCCGGGGCATCCCGGACTCCTCCACGTAGCCGTTGCCGCCCAGGCACTCCAGCGCCTCGGCGGAGTGCGCCGGCCCCCGCTTGCACACCCAGTACTTGGCCACCGCCAGGCCCAGCCGCCGGACCAGCGCCTCGGTTCCGTCCCCGGCCAGGGCGAGGTCGGTGGAGTGGGCGAGCCGCATCGCGACGATGGTGGCCGCCTCGGACTCCACCACCAGGTCGGCGAGCACGTTGCGCATCAGCGGCTGGTCGACCAGCGCCTTGCCGAACGCCCGCCGGTGCAGGGCGTGGTGGACGGCCCGGGTGGCGCCGTACCGCATGCCGGAGGCGGCGCCGGTGGTGCAGTCCAGGCGGGTCATGTTGACCATCTCGATGATGGTCGGCACCCCGCGGCCCTCCTCGCCGACCAGCCAGCCGACCGCGTCGTCGTACTCCAGCTCGGCGGAGGCGTTGGACCTGTTGCCGAGCTTGTCCTTGAGCCGCATCAGCTGGAGGCGGTTGCGGCTGCCGTCCGGGAGGACCCGCGGCAGCACGAAGCAGCTGAGGCCACCGGGCGCCTGGGCGAGCGTCAGGAACAGGTCGGACATCGGCGCCGAGGTGAACCACTTGTGGCCGGTGATCCGGTAGGTGCCGTCCGGCTGCGGGACCGCGGTGGTGGTGTTGGTACGGACGTCCGAGCCGCCCTGCTTCTCGGTCATCGACATGCCGGCGATCAGCCCGCGCTTGGTGCGCGGCTCGCGCAGCCCGTAGTCGTACTCCCGCGCGACCAGCAGCGGCTCCAACTCGCTTGCCAGGGCGGGGTTCGCGCGCAGCGCCGGGACGGCGGCGTAGGTCATCGAGATCGGGCAGGTGTGGCCCGCCTCGACCTGGCCCCAGACGAGGAACTTGGCGGCGCGGGCGGAGTGGGCACCGGGCCGCTCGTCGCGCCAGGGCGCGGCGTGCAGGCCGTACGAGACGGCGGTGCGCATCAGTTCGTGCCAGGCCGGGTGGAACTCGACCTCGTCGACGCGGTGCCCGAAACGGTCGTGGGTGCGCAGCACGGGCGGGTTCTCGTTGGCCAGCCGGCCCCAGTCGGCGGCCTGCTCGGAGCCGGCCAGCCGGCCCAGCTCGCGCAGTTCGGGCTCGGCCCAACCGGCGCCGGCCCGGTCCAGGGCGGCGAGCAGGGTGGGGTCGGCGGCGGTGTCGTGCCCGTACGGCAGTGGCACCTGGTTGGTGACCTCATGCGTCGCTGTCATCGCGTCCTCCCAGGGCACGCAGGGTGAAGGAGACCAAGGCGGGGACCACCGTGGTGTTGTCGCTGTGCTGGTTGCCGCTGTACTGGTTGTCGCTGTACTGGTTGCCGCTGTGGGGGGCTGCCGCGAGCGGGCCGGCCAGGGCCTCGCCGACCGCGCCGACCAGCGCCGCGGCGGTCAGCACCGGGTCCTGCTCGGGCAGTTCGCCGCTCGCCACGGCGGCGGCGATCTCGGTGGCTATCACATCCCGGAACGCCCGCCGGAACACCAGGCGCTCGCCGTCCACCACCGCGTCGGCCGGCTCGACCAGCAGCGCGTACGCCAACCGGCGTGCGCGCAGGGCGCGGGCGGCGAAGGTCTCGACCACGGCGGCGATCCGCTGCTGCGGGGTGTCCCGCTGGGCGAGCGCCTCGTTCACCGCCTCGATCTCGCGGGTGACCACCCGGCGGAACAACTGCACCGACAGCTCGGCCTTGTTGGCGAAGTGCTGGTAGACGCTGCCGGTGGCGATCCCGGCGCGGTCCGCCACCGCGGCCATCGTGCAGCCGCCGTAGCCCCGTTCGGCGAGCAGCATGACCGCCGACTGCAGTACCGCCTCGCGCTGGGCGTCCAGGCGGGCTTGTACGGCGGGCGTGCGTCGGTAGGCCATGGAAGCATTGAAGCACTGATTCAGTGCTTCGGGGAGGGGTCCGACGCCCCTCCGACAACCGCCGACGACGACAGGAGGCCGCCCCGGGCAGCGGGGCGGCCTCCTGTCCTGGGTGGCCCTGGTCGCTCAGGTGTTACAGCGGGCGGTGCTCCTGCTCCAGCCGCTGGCCCTCGACGTCCAGCGGTCCGAAGTCCGGGATCAGGTGCGGCGACTTGGCGAGCGAGCGGGCGGAGTCCTGGTCGCCCAGACCGGCCCACTCCAGCACCTTGGCGGTGGCCTCCGCGGACTGCGCGGCCGGCAGCTTGCCGATGTTGGAGCCGTGGTTGCCGCCGGGCACGGTGTAGACGTAGCTGTCCTCACTGCCCCGCCCGAGGCGGAACGGCTTGGCACCCCACGGGTCGTTGCCGCCGTAGACGTACATGATCCGCTCGCCCTCGCGCTTCACCCAGCGGTCGATGTCGGACATCGCGTACGGGTTGAAGACGGTCGGGATCTCCTTCGGCACGTAGGTGCGGGCCGAGTAGAGCTCCTTGTAGTCGTAGTGCAGCAGGTCCTTCAGGTACGAGACGTCGAAGAACGGCGCGCCCAGCTCGGTGGCGGCCTGGTAGTAGTACGCGGTGTACTTCGCCAGCGACTGGTCGCTGTTGCCGGTGATGCCCGACTGGGCGTCGAACCAGGCGTACAGCTCGTCGTCGGTCGCGGTGGCGGCCACCGGGACCTTGGCGCAGTCCGCCTCCAGGCTGTACTGCCAGAACGCCCAGACCACGTCCAGCACGCCGGCCTCGTACGCGCGGTCCGGGGTGCCGACGGTGTTGAAGGTCGAACCGGCCGCCTTGTTGTCGGCGACGTAGCGGGCCTCCAGGCGGTCGCGGCGCACCAGCAGCTCGCGCTGGGCGTCGCTCAGCCGGGTCCGGCACTCGGGCGTGCCGACGGTGCTGAAGAAGTGGCTGTAGGCCGCGTAGTCGTTGACATCGGTGTTGTTCGGCGCGACGTAGGCGATCGTGCCGGCCACGTCGTCGGGGTAGAAGCGGCGGTAGAAGGTGGAGGACATGCCGCCCTTGCTGGCGCCGGTGGAGAGCCACTCCTGGTCGTAGATCCGCTTGAGCGCGGTCACCAGCCGGTGCGAGTCGGCGGCTCCCTGACGGATGCCGGCCTTGGACCAGTCCGCCGGCTCGGGGCGGGAGGGGGTGAAGTAGCGGTACTCGATGGAGACCTGGTTGCCGTCCACCAGCCGGGTGGGCTCGGTGCGGGACGGGTTGGTGCCCAGGGTGTAGCCGTTGGTGTAGAAGACGGTCGGGCGGTCGTAGCCGCGGTGCAGCACGCTGAAGCGCTGCTGGAAGGTGCCCAGCCAGGGACGGAGGTGGTCGATCGGCTGGGTGTAGGTGGCGATGAAGTAGCGGTGACCGGTGGTGGTCGGCTTCTCCTCGGTGATGGTGACCCCGGGGATCGCCGCCAGGCGGTCCTTGATGTCGGCGTTCGGGTCGTCGGCGGGGCTCCGGCCGTGGGCGGCCCCGGCCCCCTGGGCACCCTGGGCGTCGGCGGCCAGCGCCGGGGACACCAGGCCGCCGAACGCGAGCAGCGGTATCAGCAGGGCGGAAACCAGCAGCCTTCTCACTGTGGTGGTCATCAACTCTCCATCTGGTCAACGGACATGAATGCCGCCTGTCAGGACGACTCTGCGGTGCGAACGGTGCGACGGCCGCCCGGTGGACGACCGAATGGGCCACCCGCCGTCGGCGGATGGCCCATCGGGGGAGACGTGCTGGTCAATGGGGTTTCCTTGCCCTGCCGGCGGGGTGCGCGGCTAGGAGCAGGGTTCTGGCTGGCCGGGTTCCTGGCTGGCCGGGTTCCTGGCTTACGGGGTGCGCGGCTAGGGGCGGGGCAGGGTGCAGCCGGGGAGGGTGAGGTCGAACCGGTTGCCGGCGGCGAAGCAGGCCGGGATCCCGTACGTCTCCTGGGCGTAGCCGATTCCCTGATGCACCGTCACTGCGCCGCTCTGGTCCACCTCGCAGGGGTTGTCCAGGGTGCAGCGCTCGCCGCTCTCGTTGATCGTGTTGTTGACGGCGACCACCTGGCCGGACGAGGCGTCGACCACCGGAGAGCCGGAGGTGCCGCCGATCACGTCGCAGCCGGAGGTGTAGCGGACCGAGTCCTTGAAGGTCCAGTCGCCCTCTTTCAGCCGGTAGGCGAAGCCGTCGATCGAGCAGGAGTAGATCTTCTTCCAGTAGCCGGAGACGACCTTGATCGAGGTGCCCTGGACGGGGTGGCCGGCGGCGACGGTCAGCGGGGCGATCCCGTACCGCGACTGGATCGAGGAGTAACTGGTGTTCAGCTGGTAGATCGACACGTCGGTGTCGGTCATCGCGCCGTAGACCACCTTGGTCGCGCGCAGGGTGGCGAGCCGGCCACCGGTGGCGCTGAGCAGGGTGAAGGTCCGACTGGAGGGCTGGTTGAGGACCACCTCGCCGGGGCCGGGCATGCCGGACTCCAGGCAGTGGCCGTTGGAGAGCACGAGCGCCGGGTCGCTCGCGGCCGAGCCGGGCATCCGCACCAGCGAGCCGGAGCAGTTGCTGAGCCCGACCGTCCCGGCGAAGGTGACGGTGGCCGTGGGGGCGGCCTGGACGGGGGAGGCTCCGGCAAGGGCGGTGGCGCCTGCGATCAGGGCCGTGGCGAGCACGCCGATGAGCGGCTTCTTCATGAGAGACCTCTCGGTGTGGGGGTCCACCAAAACTGTCGCGGACATGACCCACTGTCAAGAGTCAAAGCAAGACCAAGAAACCATCCCGATCGGCATGGCCGATCACCATGGCCGGCCACCCTGGCCGACCACCAGCCGCCACTCACCGCCCCGCCGGGTGGGCCCGGGTCAACTCCCTTGCCAGTGGCGCCGACCCAGGCTGATCAGGCGCAGCTGAAAGCGCGCGGCGTCGGCGATCCCGCGCTCCCGGGCCGGGCCGGACTCCTGCGCCTCCAGGAAGGCGGAGGCCGTCGACACCATGCGATCCACGTACAGCTCGGCGAGCATCCGCAGGTCCCGCTCGCTCCACCCCCGCGACACCGGCTGCAGCGCCAGCGCGGCCCCCACCTCGGTGGCGAAGCGGCCGAGTTCGGCATCGATCGCCTCACGCACCTGCCGGACCCCGCCGTGCCGCTCCCGCGACAGGAACCGCACGTGCGAGCGGTGTTCGCGGACGTGCTGTTCGATCACGTCCACCGCGCGGTCGATCACCTCCTCGGCGCCGCCGGCCTCGGCGAGCACCGAGCGGATCATGACGTGCAGGCTGGCCAGCGACTCCTCGACCAGTGCGACGCCGAGGGCGGCGAGGTCCGGGAAGTGCCGGTAGAACGCGGCCGGGGAGAGCCCGGCCTCCCGGGTGACCTCGCGGACGCCCAGGCTGGCCAGGTTCTGATCGGCCAGCAGGTGCAACCCCGCGTCCAGCAAGGCCCGCCGACTCTGCTGCTTCTGGGCCTGTCTGGCCCCAACGGTGTGACTCACGCCATTCAGTAAACAGTCGTTTGCCGAACTTGGCCAGCCGGGCGTACAGTGGGACCGAAGTCGGTAAACACTTGTCAACCGAAACCGGCGCAGCCGCTGCCCCCGCCGCAGCCACTGCCTCGGTTTCAGCCCCGACTCCAGCGTCAGCCCCAACTCCAGCTCCAGCCTCAGCCGAAGGAGTCAGCCGTGATCCTGCTCTCCGCCCTGATCGCCATGGGCGTCCTGATCGGCACCGCCGCCCACACCTCCCTCCCGGTCTTCCTCGCCGCCTCCGCCGCCATCACCGCCTGGCTGCTCGCCTTCGGCGCCCGCGAGGGCATCTCCCGCCTGCGCCACCGCTGACCCGGACGCTCCCCCGGACCACGCCCGCGTCCACTCCACGACACGAGAGGACCCACACCGCCATGAGCACCGTCACCACCCGCCAGACCACCGTCCGGAACACCTCCCGGAACACCACCGAAGCCGACGGCCTGGCCATCGCCTCCTTCCTCCTCGGCCTCCCGGGCCTGCTGCTCTTCAACATCGTCCTGGGCCCGATCGCCATCACCCTGGCCACCCTGGCCCTGGTCCGCGGCACCGGCCGACGCGGCCGCGCCGTCCTCGGCCTGGTGCTCGGCATCGCCTCGCTGGCGATCCTCGCCGTCACCACCGCCACCTCTCACGGCGTGCTCATGGACTTCGGCTCCTGAGCCGTCCTCAACTCCCGCCCGGGGCCTGGAACAACTGATCCCGGCAACCCGCCCCGCTCCCTCGACCCGCCACGTAGGGTGGGGCCCATCGGCCGGATGACCTCAGGGGGCAGGAGTGACTACGGAGAACCGCAGCGACGCACAGTCGGCACGGCTCGCCCCGACGGGCGGACGGCTGCTCGCGGTGAGCGACCTGCACATCTCCTACCAGGAGAACCGCGACCTGGTGGAGAAGCTGCAGCCCACCCACCCCGACGACTGGCTGCTCGTCGCCGGTGACGTCGCCGAACACACCACCAGCATCGAGTGGGCCCTCCGCCTGCTCGCGGATCGCTTCGACCGCGTGGTGTGGGTGCCCGGCAACCACGAGCTGTGGACCCACCCCGAGGACCCGGTCCAGCTGCGCGGTGTGGCCCGCTACGAGCACCTGGTGGAGCGCTGTCGCGCCCTCGGCGTGCTGACCCCCGAGGACCCGTACCCGATCTGGGAGGGCCCCGACGGACCGGTCCGTATCGCTCCGCTCTTCCTCCTGTACGACTACTCCTTCCGTGCGCCGGGCACGACCACCAAGGAGGAGTCCCTGGCGGCCGCCTACGAGAGCGGCGTCGTCTGCGCGGACGAGCGGATGCTCCACCCGGACCCGTTCCCGGACCGCGACTCCTGGTGCCGCGAGCGCGTCCGACTGACCGAGGAGCGGCTGGCGGCCTGCGACCCGGACGTCCCGCTCGTCCTGGTCAACCACTACCCGCTGGTCCGCAACCCCACCGAGATCCTCTGGTACCCCGAGTTCGCCCAGTGGTGCGGCACCGAGCTGACCGCCGACTGGCACCGCCGTTTCAACACCGCGGCGATGATCTACGGCCACCTGCACATCCCCCGCAGGACCAGCTACGACGGTGTCCCCTTCGAGGAGGTCTCACTGGGCTACCCGCGCGAGTGGCGCAAGCGTGGCCTGCCGGACCCGCTGCTGCGCGAGGTGTTCCCGCAGGCCACGGAGTGACCCTCCGGATCACGGTGGTCACCGTCCACCGCCACCTCCTCGGCTGTCGTCCCGGGATGGCTCACTGAGCACGGCCCGCTTGGCCCGGTACTCCTCGGCGTCGATATCGCCCTCCGCGTAGCGGCGGCCGAGGACGGCCAGCGGGTGCTCCTCGGCCGGGCCGGCTCCGTACCCGAGGCCGCAGCCGCGCCGCCGCCAGAGCGTCCGGCGCAGCACCACGATCACCAGGAAGACCACGGCGATCCAGATCAGGGGGACCAGCAGGATCCAGGGGCCGGGCCCGTGCCAATCGGCCAGCTGCGTGTACATGGTGGTTCAACTCCTCGGTGGTGGGCCTCCAGGACCTCGGGCGGTTCCCGAGATGTCCCGAGCGTCCCGCACCGGAGTCTCATCACGCGTCCTACCAGCAGCGGCAGTTGGGATACTCCCCGGAGAGTACGAACGCCCCGCGACACGCCGCCTCGGAAGTAGCGGCGCCGACGGCCGACGCCGGCACCGGCGGCCGACGCAGCCCCGCCGGGCCGGGCCGCGCCGGGCGGGCTCAGCCCAGCCAACCCGGCCGCACCAGCCCCGACTCGTACGCCAGCACCACCAGCTGCGCCCGGTCCCGCGCGCCGAGCTTCACCATCGCCCGGCTGACGTGCGTCTTCGCCGTCAGCGGGCTGACCACCAGCCGCCGGGCGATCTCCTCGTTGGACAACCCCATCCCGACCAGCGCCAGCACCTCGCGCTCCCGCTCGGTCAGCATCGAGAGGTCCCGGAGCCGCCCCTCCGGCCCCGCCTCGGGCGCCTTCGAGCGGGCCGCGAACTCGCCGATCAGCCGCCTGGTCACCCCCGGCGAGAGCAGCGCGTCCCCCGCCACCGCGACCCGGATCGCCCGCAGCAGGTCGGCCGGTTCGGTGTCCTTGACCAGGAAGCCCGCCGCCCCCGAGCGCAGCGCCTCGAAGACGTACTCGTCCAGCTCGAAGGTGGTCAGCACGACCACCCGTACGGAGGACAGCGCCGGGTCCTCGGCGATCCTCCTGGTCGCCTCCAGACCGTCCATCCGCGGCATCCGGACGTCCATCAGCACCACGTCCGGCACCAGGTCGCGGGCCAGTTGCAGCGCCGCCTCCCCGTCGTCCGCCTCGCCGACCACCGTGAGGTCGTCCTGGAGGTCCAGCAGGGCCCGGAAGCCTGCCCGGACCAGCAGTTGGTCATCCGCCAGCAGTACCCGAATCACTCACTCTCCGCCTTCGGTGTCGGCAGCTCCGCCCGGACCCGGAAGCCGCCGTCGGGCAGCGGCCCCGCCGTGATGGTGCCACCGAACGCGGCCGCGCGTTCGCGCATCCCGACCAGCCCGCTGCCCGACCCGCCGGCGTCGCCGAGCACGGCAGGGCCCGGGTCCTCGACCCGGACGACCAGCACCGCCGGGTCCGTCCAGTCCAGCACCACGACCGCCTGCCGGGCCGCCGAGTGCCGGACCACGTTGGTCAGCGCCTCCTGGACGATCCGGAAGGCGGTGAGGTCGACGGTGGCGGACAGCGCGCGCCGCTCGCCGCGCTCGTGCACCTCCGCCTCCAGGCCCACCCGGTCGGCCTGCTCGGTGAGTTCGTCCAGCCGGTCCAGCCCGGGAGCCGGCCCGCGCGGCGCCGCCCCGGGCCCGCGCAGCGTCGCGAGTACCTGGCGGACCTCGCCGAGCGCCTCCTTGCTGGTCGACTTGATGGTGACCAGCGCGGTGCGGGCCTCCGCCGGCCGCCGGTCCAGCAGGGCGAGCGCGACCCCCGCCTGGATGTTGATCAGCGACAGGCTGTGGGCCAGGATGTCGTGCAACTCCCGGGCCATCCTGAGCCGTTCCTCGTTGGCCCGGCGCTCCTCCAGCTGCTGCCGGTAGGCCCGGTGGGCGGCGATCCGCTCCCGCCGGAACCGCACCAGCTCGGCCCCCGCCACCACCAGCAACAGCCAGGCCAGCAGCCCGAGTTCCGGCAGCCAGGCGGAGCCGGACGGCGGGGCGGCGCGCTGCCAGTCGGCGGGCAGCACGAAGGTGGCCAGCACGTGCACCAGGTAGACCCCGGCCAGCCCGGCCCAGGCCGCCCGTCGGTGCCCGGCGCCGATCGCGGCGCAGCAGGCGATCAGCCAGCTCACGAAGGCCGGCCCGTACGGGTACCCGGCGGCCAGGTACCCGGCGGTGACCAGCGAGGTGCCGGCCACCACCGCGACCGGACGCCGGCGGCGCAGCACCAGCAGGGCCGGCCCGAGCAGCAGCAGGAGGTAGCCGAAGGCGTCCAGCGGGGCCCGGCCGTGCTGGTTGTGCGCGGCGAACGTCGAACCGACCACCTGGACCACCGCGACCACCGCCGCCTGCCCCAGCGGCACGCCCGCCCCGGCCACCCACGCCCACGGCGGGCGCCCCGACGCGGGCGGCCCCGGCACGGCGGGCCCCTCCCGGGACGGCTCCGGCGGCTGCGAGGTGGGCGGCATCATGCCCACAAGCTAGACCCGCGCCCCGCCCTCACGCGTCCTCCACCAGTGGCGTTCGGGCGTACTCCCGCCGGAGTACGCCCGCACCCGAAACCGCCCGAATCCGCGCCCGCCCGCATCCGAGCCGGAGTCCGAAGCCGGAAGCCCGAGCCCCAGCCCGAAGGCCCCCGTCCCGGTCAGCGCTCCGCGCCCGCAGCAGCCCCCGCCTTCTCCTCCGCCTCCTCGAAGGTCGCCGACGCCTCCGGCCGCGCCAGCGTCACCACCAGCTCGCCGTCGCTCACGTCCGCGATCAGCGTGTCCCCCTCCCGCACGGAACCGTCCAGCAGCAGGTTGGAGATCCGGTTGTCCAGCTCCGACTGGATCGTCCGGCGCAGCGGCCGGGCCCCGAACTCCGGCTGGTAGCCGCGGTTGACCAGGAACTCCTTGGCCGCCTCGGTGACGTCCAGCCGGACGTCCTGGGCCCGCAGCCGCCGCCGGCTGCGGTCCAGCAGCAGGTCCACCACCGACAGCAGGTCCTTCCGGGTGAGCGCGTGGAAGACGATCACCTCGTCGATCCGGTTGAGGAACTCCGGCCGGAACTGTTGGCGCAGGTCGCGCATCAGGTCGTCCCGGATCTGGTCGACATTTCCCGAGTGGTCGAGGATCCGCTGCGAGCCGAGGTTGCTGGTCATGATCACCACGGTGTTGCGGAAGTCGACCGTACGCCCCTGGGAGTCGGTCAGCCGCCCGTCGTCCAGCACCTGGAGCAGCAGGTTGAAGACGTCCGGGTGCGCCTTCTCCACCTCGTCGAAGAGCAGCACGCTGTACGGCTTGCGGCGTACCGCCTCGGTCAGCTGCCCCGCCTCGTCGTAGCCGACGTACCCGGGCGGGGAGCCGACCAGCCGGGAGACGGTGTGCTTCTCCTGGAACTCGCTCATGTCGAAGCGGATCGTCCGGTCCGGGTCGCCGAACAGCAGCGCCGCCAGTGCCTTCGCCAGCTCGGTCTTGCCGACGCCGGTCGGCCCGAGGAAGAGGAAGGACCCGGTGGGCCGCTCCGGGTCGCCCATCCCGGCCCGGCCGCGGCGCACCGCCTGGGCGACGGCGGTGACGGCCTCCTCCTGGCCGATCACCTTCTCGTGCAGGTGCTCCTCCAGCTTGAGCAGCCGCTCCTTCTCGGTCGCGTTCAGCTCCGCGACCGGGATGCCGGTCCGGGAGGAGAGCACCTGCGCGATGTCGTCGGCCGTCACGTCGACGACCTCCTCGCGGGACTCGGCGATCGCCGCCAGCTCGTCCTCGGTCCGCCGCAGCTCGGTCTTCAGGTTGGCGGCCCGGACGAACTCCTCGTCCGTGACGGCCTCGTCCAGCTCCCGCTTCAGCTTGGTGATCCGGTCCTGCACCCCGGTCGCCTCGGTGGACCCGCTCAGGCTGCGCAGCCGCACCCGCGCACCGGCCTGGTCCAGCAGGTCGATCGCCTTGTCGGGCAGGAAGCGGTCGCTGACGTAGCGGTCGGAGAGCCGCGCCGCCGCGTCCAACGCCTGGTCGGTGAACCGCACCTGGTGGTGCGCCTCGTACGCGTCGCGCAGCCCCTGCAGGATCTCGATGGTCTCCTCGACGCTCGGCTCGGGCACCAGTACCGGCTGGAAGCGGCGTTCCAGCGCGGCGTCCTTCTCCACGTGCTTGCGGTACTCGTCCAGCGTCGTCGCGCCGACCACGCTCAACTCGCCGCGCGCGAGCGCCGGTTTGAGGATGTTGCCGGCGTCCATCGAGCCCTCGCCGCCACCGCCGGCGCCGACCACGGTGTGCAGCTCGTCCAGGAACAGGATCACGCTCTTCTCGGCCGCCGTGACCTCGTCGATCACGTTCTTCAGCCGCTCCTCGAACTCGCCCCGGTACTTGGAGCCGGCCACCAGCGCGGTCAGGTCGAGGGTGACCACCCGCTTCTCCCTGAGGCTCTGCGGCACGTCCCCGGAGACGATCCGCTGGGCCAGGCCCTCGATGATCGCGGTCTTGCCGACGCCCGGCTCGCCGATCAGCACCGGGTTGTTCTTGGTGCGCCGGGAGAGGATCTCGACGGTCTGCTCGATCTCCTCCGCCCGCCCGACCACCGGGTCCAGCCGGCCCGAGCGCGCCTCCTCGGTGAGGTCGCGGCCGTACTCGTCCAGCGTCGGCGTCTCGCTCGGGTGCGCCCCCGTGCTGCTGCGCTCGCCGCCGGTGCCGCGCCCCTCCAGCACCGACTTCAACGCCTCCTGCGAGGGCGCCGCGTTGCGCAGCGCCGTACCCGCGCCCGAACGCTCCTGGTCCAGCAGGGCACCCAGGATGTGCTCCGGCCCGATGTACGAGGCACCGACCTCCTGCGAGCGGGCGTGCGCGGCGAGCAGCGCGCGCTTGGCGGAGGGGGTGAGGGCCGGCTGTCCGTCGACCGCGTCCGGGTTGCCGGACGGCAGGGCGTGCTCCAGGTCGCCGGACAGCCGGTCCGGGTCGATGCCCGCCCGCTCCAGCATCCGGCGCGAGGGCTCCACCCGGGTGGCCGCCCAGGCCAGGTGCGCGGTGTCCAGGTCCCGGGAGCCGTCCTCCGCCGCACGCCGCGCGGCCAGCGCAAGCAGTTCCTGCGAGGACTCGCTGAGCAGCCGCCCGATCGGCACCCGCTGCACGGCGGGCGGGGAGGCCAGCGGGCTCATCCCGAAGAACCGGCTGAGCAGGTCGGAGAACGGATCGTTCGAGCCGAACGGGGGCATGGTCACGGCAATTCACCTTTCCCAAGCGGTTTGCAGCCACACAAACACAGGCCTCGTGCCCCCGCCTGTCGAGCCGGACGGCTCCGGCACCCGTGCGACCGTCACCCGGTACGACCGTCACTCGGTATGACCGTCATCCCGTGAAGTGGTCCAGCAGCACACCGCCGCTGTACGTCACCGCCATCGCCAGCAGCCCACCCGCCACGTTGCGCCCCACCGCCCGGGCCGGGCCGGCCCCGCCCATCCGGGCACCCGCCCAACCCGACAGGGAGAGCGCGGCCACCACCGCCACCACCGTCACCGACAGCCGCCACGACTCCGGCGGCAGCAGCACCGCCAGCAGCGGCACCAGCGCGCCCAGCGTGAACGCGGCCGCACTCGCCAGCGCCGCCTCCCAGGGGTTGGTCAACGCCTCGGGGTCGATGCCGAGTTCGGTCTGCGCGTGGGCCGCGAGCGCATCCCGCTCGGTCAGCGCCACCGCCACGTCCCGGGCCAGCTCGTCCGCCAGCCCGCTGCCCCGGTAGTAGTCGGTCAGCTCGTCGAGCTCCCCCTCCGGGTCCTCCGCCAGCTCCCGCCGCTCCTTCGCCAACGCGGCCCGCTCGGTGTCCCGTTGGGTGCTGACCGACACGTACTCGCCGGCCGCCATCGACATCGCCCCCGCCGACAGCCCGGCCACCCCCGCCGCGAGCAGCGCCGACCGCGAGCCGGTCGCACCCGCCACCCCGGTCACGATCCCGGCCGTCGACACCACACCGTCATTGGCCCCCAGCACCGCCGCCCGCAGCCGGTTCAGGCGCGAGGACAACGCCGCCCGCGACTCCCCGAGCTGCTCAGCCATCCTCCACCACTCCCAGGCACCCGACCGGTCCCCCCGATCCTCACCCGCCCCCCGC
>NZ_JNWQ01000063.1 GCF_000716875.1 Streptomyces novaecaesareae
TTTCTGCCTGTCTCGTGGGCTCGGAGATGTGTATAAGAGACAGGGGCGAGGAGGGCGGCGAGGAGGCGGGCGGCGGGGGCGGCGGCGAGGCGGTCGAGGGTGATCGGGGCGCCGGAGCCGTCGGCGACCGGGAGGCGCCAGTTCGGGTACTGGTCCCAGGTGCCGGGCAGGTTCTGCGGGCGCGGGTCGCCCACCAGGTCCGGCAGCCAGACGCCGACCAGCTCCGCCGGGGTCGCCCGCAGGAAGCCGTACAGCGCGGGCATCGACAGCGGCTCGCCGGGCATCAGCAGCCCCAGCCGGGTCAGCTCGGCCCGCCAGTCCGCCAGCTCCGCGGCCGCCTCCTCCTGCTCCTCGCCCAGCGGGCGGACCAGCAGGCCGAGGCGGTGCCGCAACTCGACGTGCTCGCCGGAGAGCCGGGCCGCGGTGCTCGGCAGGTCGTGGGTGGTGAGGGTGGCCAGGCAGCCCGCCCGCCAGCCGTCCGGGGGCAGGATGCCGCCGCCGGCCTGCCAGTCCCGTTCGAACCAGAGCACGGACGTACCGAGCACGCCGCGCGCCGCCAGCTCCTCCCGGACGCCCGGCTCGACCGTGCCGAGGTCCTCGCCGATCACCGCCGTCCCGGCCCGGTGCGCCTCCAGGGCCAGCACGCCGAGCATCGCCTCCGCGTCGTAGCGGACGTACGCGCCCTCGGTGGGCGGGTGGCCTTCCGGCACCCACCAGAGGCGGAACAGGCCCATCACGTGGTCGATGCGCAGGGCCCCGGCGTGCCTCGTCGTTGCCCGTAGTAGTTCCGCGTACGGGGCGTAGCCGGCCTCGGCGAGGGCGTCCGGGCGCCAGGGCGGCAGGCCCCAGTCCTGGCCGTGCGCGTTGAAGGCGTCCGGTGGGGCGCCGACCGAGATGCCGCCGGCCAGCACGTCCTGCAGGGCCCAGGCGTCGGCTCCGTCCGGGTGGGCGCCGACGGCGAGGTCGTGGATCAGGCCGACCGGCATGCCGGCCTCCCGGGCGGCCCGCTGGGCGTGGGCGAGTTGCTGGTCGACCTGCCAGGCGAGCCAGCGGTGGAACTCGACGCGCTCCGCGTGCTCCTTCTCCGCCTGTTCCGCGTGTGGGCCGTCCGGGTGACGCAGGCCCTTCGGCCAGTGGTGCCAGTCGGCGCCGTGCACCTCCGCCAGGGCGTTCCAGAGCGCGTGTCGGCGCAGCCACTCGCCCTCGCGGCGCTGGAACGCCTCGTACGCGGCCTGCCGGCCGGGCCCGCGCGGCACCTCGTGCAGCAGCTCCAGGGCCTCGCGCTTGAGCGCCCAGACGGCGTCGCGGTCGATCAGGCCGTCGTGGCCGAGGACCTCCTCGCGCAGGCGGGTGGCCCGGCGGGTCAGCTCCTCGGCCTGGTCGCGCCGCTCGCCGTCCAGGTACGCGTACTCGGGGACGGCCTCGATCCGCAGGTGCACCGGGTCGGCGAAGCGGCGGGAGGAGGGGCGGTAGGGGGACGGGTCGGAGGGGGTGCCCGGCAGTCCCTGGTGCAGGGGGTTGATCTGCACGAAGCCCGCGCCCAGGCCGTCGCCGGCCCACTGGGCCAGCTCGGCGAGGTCGCCGAGGTCGCCCATGCCCCAGGAGCGGTCGGACAGCACGGAGTACAGCTGGGCGAGGAACCCCCAACTGCGGCCGGGGAGTTGGGGCAGCCGCTGCGGAGCGACGATCAGCGCGGCGGCCGCCTTCCGGCCGTCGGACTCCGCCCTGAGGGTGTGCCGCCCGAGCGGCAGGTCGGCGGGCAGCCAGTGCGAGTGCCCGTACGGCAGCTCCCAACTCCCGCCGCCCTCCAGCTCCACGTGCAGCCGCGCGTCCGCCGGGACGTCCAGCGCGGTGCGCCGCCCCTGCCGCACCACCACGCAGGGCGGCAGCAACCGGCCCTGCACGGACGCCCGGTGACGCTCCAGCGCCTCCCGCGCCTGCTCCGGCGTGCCGGCCGCCACCCCCAGCGCGGCCAGCACCGCCACCAGCGTCCGCGCCCCCACCGCCTGCCCGCCCGGCCCCGGGTACCGGGTGTCCACCCCGTACGCCTGCGCCAGCGCCAGCAGTTCGGCGGGCGGCGGCGGAGCATCCTGCGCCGGCACCTGCTCGGCTCCGTCACTGTCGTGGTAAGCGGCCACTCGCGGCTCCTGCGATGTCTCGGCTACGCCCGGTCAGGACTCCCAAGTCCTACCCGGGTAACCGCCCGACGACGCTGCGCGACACGACGGCGGGCGGCGGATCAGTCGGGCCGGCACAGCGGGACCTTCGCCGCCTGCCTGGCATTGCTGACTCTCCTCTCTATGAGAAGTTGCTCAGCCACGCCCACATCGGCGCCACCGCCACCGTCTACTCCCACGTCCGCCTCCGCCTCCAGCGCGACGCCATCGACCTCCTCGGCCGCGCCCTCCGCGATCCCGCAGAGACCACCAGCCAGACCGACGACGGCAACGACCCACCGCTTTGTGCAGCGCCGGTCCGCTGACGTTGCCGTCAGCTACTGCCGTCAAGACGCCAAGTGGCCCCACCGGAAACGATTCGGTGGGGCCACTTCTGTTTGCCGCTAACGTTCGGAGAGGCGATATCCGTTCATGTATCCGCAGACCCAGTGAATACACTCTGGACGGTTGCCCGTGCCCATTCGGCAGAATTCTTCAAGAGCTGCGCGCACCTCGGGCACCGGCAGACAGATTCTCGGGTCGTGAAACCTTGTCTCACCCGGATCTGATACAACCCGCGGGTCAAGGCTCGGCGAAGCTACAAGATCAGCCCCGGGAGTTGATTATGAGCCAGGTTCCTACGTGAAGGAATCATCGAGATCATGCGGCCAATGCCACCATTCCCATCGAGGATTGTCGCGATCAATCCGAGCAATAAATTCGCCACCGGACACCACGTCGCCAAAATTTGTATCAATGGCAGTAGCTACCTTAACGGAAATCTCTCTAACGATTGACTCCATGAGTATAGGATCTCGGTAGTCAACCGAGAAGGCCGCAAACGGCCCCTTAGGGATCAGCACCTCGGGCCAATCTTCAAAGAGGCCGTCCTCCTGCGGATCCATAACACACACATAGGCACTGGAGGTCGCCTGCGAGACCTCAAGGTACCTATCGTCTACCAAGGACACTTGATGCGAGGGCTCCAGCGCATTCGCGACCGCTTGAAAACCCCAGCCTTCTGCGGCGATAACAATTACAAGCGTCTCCATCGACTGCGACTCCTTTGAAACGGCTGCGCGCCGGCCGATGATTCTTATCCTCGACCGGCGCGCAGCGGTGGTTATCCGCCAGCCGCCCAGGCCACGAGGTCTTCCATCCTCCTGAAGACAGGTACGCCTAGCTCTTCAATTCCTCGCGCAACATGGCCGCCCATCTTTGGGCCATATACCGCGACACGGGCCCCGCCAGCTGTAGGCAAGACTCGATCCCGGATTTGCGCGGTCTTGCCGGACCCCTTTCCACTGGCCACCTCAATGACGAAGTTGTCTCCGTAGACATCGTGATCTGACCAGGTTGTTCCATCCTCGCGAAGCGTCTTCCGCCCCATACCCTTCACGAGATCCGGGTGAGCGTCCTCGATGGCATTAGCCACGGCATCCTCAAGAGGGTGCTCGCCCTGGCCTGTCCATTTCCCGCAATTGTGAACCAGGACCGGCGTGGTCCCCGCGAGCACATAGTACGTGCGGAGGCGCTAGCTATAGCGGCACACACGAATGGCAGCTACTCCCGACCGCTCAAATCGTCGAGAGTAGCTGCCAATCGGATATTCTCTACATAATCGAATCGCCTAGAAATTCTGAAAGCCCTTCGAGCACGGCCTCGAACTCGGCCGCACGCATGGTACAGACGTCGAACTGCCCATATAGGTCACTGATCTCAACGTCAGCTGGTGAGACCCTCCTAGCGCTCGCACTAGCTGTCTCCAGAACGTAGCCAATCCCGAACTCCCGATCCATCCTCCGCCACTCCCGGAGGTAGTTCTGTACAGCTTCAGCGTTGAGCCCGAACGGGATTATGAGAGTCTCCACGGCCAATCTCAGATTCTCCGAGATGCCCGAGGGGGCCACTGGAACCACCAGTTCGTCATCGTCAATCTCGAAATACCAGCCAAGGTGGCCCATCGCGACCTACTTTCCTACCGGAAAGAAGGTCGATGGCGTATAGGCCCCGTCGGCCATTTTCTCTAGGAATCCAGTCATCTTGACACCTCTAAACTCTCCCCTGGCCATGGTTCCACCACGCCTATATGTGCCGTTCGCAAAGAGGTGCTCTCCAGCGGCCATAATATCCTCAGCCGTCCAGTTCGCCGGGAAGAATGTGTGGCCGGCCGTGGCTACCTTCTGCACAGTCTGACCGTTCTCCAATCGGGCACCGACTGTTCCGTTGACCCGAACCGTACCGTCAGTCCCGGTAACCAATTCACCGTTGATAAAGCGATTCTCCGGGATACCTCCGGTCTGATCCGGATGCAAGTGCCATCCACCAAATCGGCCGTCGTCCGTGACAACGCCATCCAAAACATGCTCACGAGCTTCGGCAGAGATAGTGGGGCAGTTGTGAACCAGTACCGGTGTGGTACCCGCCAGCACATAGTACGTGTGCTACGCGGCCCCTCTCTACCTGCTTTTTCGCAGGTCAACGGTGGTTTGACGGTCCGTCGGCGTCCGTGGATGTGCGCTGAAGTCCGTGGTTGTTGCCGTCACTACTGCCGTCAGAGGTGTAGACCAATCGCCCTCGCCGACCGCTGCGCGCGTGATCCTACTGCCAAGCTCCGGGCTCGGCGCGGACGATGGTGCGGGTGGTCTGCTCGTACGACTGATGGCCGGTCTGCGCGCAGTGTCCGGCGATCCAGCGGGTGAGTTCCTCGGGGGTGTGCAGCTCGCCGGACGCGGCGGCGCAGTTCCGTTCTTCGCCGGTGACGCAGACCGCCTCGAAGGTCGGCAGCGCCATGGGGTCGGTCACGGTGGCCACGTGGTACTCGCGGAAGCGATAGCGGGTGGCCTTGCCCATCAGCTTTCCTCCTGTCCGCCAAGGGGGCCGGCGTTCGCGGGTTCACGGTCCTCGGCTGCCTCCTCCTGCGGCGCCGGGATGCGCTCTCCGCGCGACTCGGCGACCCTGAGCGCGTCCGACAGGGCCTCGGTCAGCCGACAGGCGAGCCAGCGGTACTCGATGGCCGACTGCGCCTTGGCTCCGGGGGCCAGGACGCCCCGGGCGTACTCCAGCAGCTCCTGACCCATGCCGAGCTGCACGGTTTCGATGCCGTCGGCGAGCGTCGAGATGTAGCCCTTGCCGTCGGTGCTCAGGTAGCAGGGGCGCCCGTCCTCGGTGGTCCATGGCAGCAGGCGGGGTCCCGCCATGCCCGACGCCGCTTCGTGCAACTCCCTGCGACGCAGACGGTCCGCGTCGCTCCTCGGCATGCCCACAGTGGATCTCCGGCCTCGATCGCTGGCACCTCCAGCGCCACGGTACGCCCGGTGGGCGAATTGACCGGGCTCTCTGGGCAGATACCCACCCGAGACGGTGACCCACCGCCACGCGTAGCCTCGGGCACGCGGTTGACTGGAACGGCGCGGCGCGGGTGGGGTCGGCGGGGAGCCTCGCTCCGTGCCGGAGGCGACATCGGCCACCGTCCTCGGCGAGCCCGGCGATAGAAGCGGGTCGGACCCCTGGCCGACCCTGTTGCCCGCGATCCGGCCGTAGGACGGTCGCAGGCGACAAATTGCTCCGCGTCGCGGGCAAGGAGTCCATAGCCCACAACTTGCTCCGACCCTGGGCGGTGCTGGGGTAAGCAGCGCTTACCCCACAACTTGCTCCCTGCGGGCACCCGGCCGGGCAGTGTTCCGGACGTCGGCTTGCTGGCTCCACCGGCACTCAATGCGGGCAGCGGCTGAACGCCCGACAACGGGTCGGTCGGCGGCGTTCGGCCAGCTCAGACGGCGGGGCACCGCCTTGAACCTCGTAGAGAAAATCTGGACGCACAGCTCCAGCTCCTGGCGGTCCAGCGGCCGACGGGTCAGCAGCCTCGCTCGGTGCCGCCCGCTTCAAGGGCTTCGACGCGGGCACGCAGGGCGGTGAGCTGATCAAGCGTCTCGGCCAGTGCCAGCTCCAGCGCCTCGACGCGCGCCGCCGTCCCGCCGACGGGCGTGTTCCCCGCCGCCCCGTCATCTGAGTCGCCGTCGGTGTCTGCGTCGAGGTGGGCGACGAAGGCTCCCTTGCCGGGGCGGGAGATCGCGTAGCCGTCCTGCTTCAGCAGGGCCATGGCCTTCTGCACGGACAGGCTGGAGGCCCCGTACTCCGCCATCAACACGGCCTGCGTCGGCAGCGCGTCCCCGGGGTTCAGCTCCCCGGAGCGGATCCGCTCCCGCAGGGCCTCGGCGATGACCTCGAACGTCAGCAGCACCGTGCCGCCCGCCGGTCTACGTCCCCGCCGCCCCACCGTCACCGCAGGTCACCCCGTTTTCTCTGCGCCTCTACCACCGAAATCCGGCCCGTCCAAAACGGAAGACCGGGGCCACAGTACTCGCGTCCCCACCGGCCGCCGAAATAGATGAGGAGGGATGCACTTGAATGCGCACTTGAAGCGATGCTACCTTCACGCACCGCTGGTGCACACCACCGCTGACCAGGCCAGACGTCCCCGGCCCACCATCCGCGCCCGCCGTCAAGCGCACCGTGCCCACGTGCGCCGATCACCCGGGTCGCCCCTCAATCGCCTCTCCTCTTGTCCCGACTCCTGCCGGAGGTCTGTCCCCATGCCCGCGCAGCTCCTACTCCCCACCCCTGCAACCACCTCCTCTCCCGCCGGCGCGGCGTTCGCCGCGCCGGCGCTCACCACCAGCACCGATACGTCCGCGAACAGGAACTCGGCGCTGGAACGCCGGGCGCGGCTGACCGCCAAGCTGGTCAAGCTCGCCGCCGCCGGATACCTCTCACCCCTGGCCCGCCAGGTCGGCTCCCTGGGCGGCTGCGCCCGCCCGATCCGCATGACCGGACACCGCACCCGCCTGGACACCGCCACCGGCCAGATTCTCGACCACCTCGACTCCCGCCACCTGCCCGCCGGCGAACTCCTGGTGCGCTGCGGCAACCGCCGCACCACCCGCTGCCCGGCCTGCTCCACCGTCTACCGCTACGACACCTACCAGCTCATCGCCGCCGGACTACGCGGCGGCAAGACCGTCCCCACCACCGTCGCCACCCACCCCCGCGTCTTCGCCACCCTCACCGCGCCCGGCTTCGGTCCCGTCCACAACCAGCCCGACACCGGCCCCTGCCACTGCGGCCACACCCACTCCGACGACGCCCCGCTCCTCGGCACCCCGCTCAACCCCGCGCGCTACGACTACACCGGCGCGGTGCTCTGGAACGCGCACGCCCCCGCCCTGTGGGCACGCTTCACCACCCACCTACGACGCGAGATCGCCAAAGCCGCCGGACTCACCCAGCGCAGCCTGCGGCACCACGCGACGCTGTCGTACGCCAAGGTCGCCGAGTACCAGAAGCGCGGCCAGGTCCACTTCCACGCCGTCATCCGCCTCGACGGACTCACCGGCCCCACAAGCGAACCGCCCGCCTGGGCCACCACCGAGCTCCTCGACCAGGCCGTCCGCGCCGCCGCCGCACGCACCCGCGTCGCGAACGAGGGCCAGCCGAATCCTGCCGAAATCGCGCCCGGGGCCTGGGGTGCCGGTCGAGGTGGGCGGTCGGTGTTCCAGTTCGGTCGGCAGATCGATGTCCGGCCGATCCGTGGCACGGACTTCACCGGCGATGGCCCGGTCACCGAGCGGCACGTCGCCGCCTACATCGCCAAGTACGCCACCAAGGGCGCCGAAACCACCACCGGCACCCTCGACCGCCGCCTCCGCCTCCTCGCCGAGCTCGCCCAGTTCGACATCACCGACCACGCCCGCCGCATGATCCACACCGCCTGGCACCTCGGCACCCGTCCCGAGCACGCCCACCTCCGCCTGCGGCAATGGGCCCACATGCTCGGCTTCCGAGGCCACTTCTCCACCCGCACCCGCCACTACTCCACCACCCTTACCCGCCTGCGAGCCGAACGCACCGCCTGGCGAACCAATCGGTCCGACGCCCCAACCACGGCCTCCGCGACGGCCGAGCCGAAGCCCGGTCAGGTGACCAACGGCCCTCCGGTCGGTGACCGGCCCGGTCACTCCACCGACCTGACCACCGGCCACCGATCCGGTCACGGTCAGCACCCCGGTCACTCCGCCGGTCACCGCGACAGCGCCGGTCAGCGCGGGGACTCGGGCTCGACGCTGATCTCCCACTGGCAGTACGCCGGAACGGGCTTGCTGCCCGAACTCGCGCACCTCTCCGAACTCCTCACCGAAAGGCGACCGACACACCGCAACAGCCCGAACCGGATCCGGCGGCCGCAACAACCCGGTCACTCCGCCGGTCAGCCGGTCGGTCACCCGGTGAGGGCTGTCCGGACGGGAGCAGTCGCGTGACCGCCGCCACCGAACTCCTCACCGTCCCCCAGGTCATGGAACGCCTCCAACTCGGCCGCACCGCCGTCTACGACCTGCTCCGCACCCACCAGCTCCCCTCCCTCACCCTCGGCCGAGCCCGACGCATCCCCACTCACGCCCTCACCGACTTCATCCGCACCCGCCTCGAACAGGACGCCGCCTGATGACCACACCCCGCAAGAGCCGCGCCAACGGCGAAGGCACCATCTACCAGCGCAAGGACGGCCGCTGGGAAGCCGCCGGCTACGTCCTCGCCACCGACGGCAGCCGCAAACGCGTCCGCGTCTACGGCACCACCCGCAAGGAAGCCGCCCACAAGCTCACCGAACGCATCGCCGCCAGCAACCAGGGCCGACCCATCGCCGCTACCGACAGCACCGTGGCCGCATACCTCACGTACTGGCTCGACAGCGTCGCCGTCCACCGCCTCCGCGAGAACACCCACACCCGCTACCGCACCTGCGCCCGCCTCTACGTCATACCCGGCCTCGGCCGGAAGAAGATCGCCCACCTCACCGCCAAGGACATCCGCACCTGGCTCGACCGGCTCCGCACCACCTGCCAGTGCTGCGCTCGCGGCCTCGACAAGCAGCAGAGCTGCTGCGCCATCGGCCAGTGTTGCGGCAAGCGACTGTCCCCGCTCACCGTCACCTACGTGCACTCGGTCCTCAAGTCCGCCCTGGGGCACGCCGTCCGTGAGGACGAGCTCCCGCGCAACGTAGCCCGGAACATCAAGGCTGGAACGCCTCGGCCCCGGCGCTTCGAACCGCTCACCGTCGCCGAGGCCCGGCGCTTCCTCGCGTCAATCGAAGGCCACCGGCTGCAGGCCCTCTTCGACCTCGCGCTCCGCACCGGACTGCGAAAGGGCGAACTGCTCGGCATGCGCTGGGAAGACCTCGACCTCGACGGCGGCACCGCCAGCATCCGCCGCACCCTCCAGCGCACCCCCACCGGCGGCCTGACCACCCTGCCCACCAAGACCGTCAGCTCCGAACGCCGCATCGCCCTCCCCACCGAATGCATTCACGCCCTCAAGCGCCACCGCGAACAACAGGACCGAGAGCGCGAGACCGCCGGCGCGGGCTGGACGGACAGCGGGCACGTCTTCACCTCGCCCAACGGCTCACCCACCGACCCGTCAACCCTGACCCGAAACTTCACCACGCTGTGCCGGGCGGCCAGGCTCCGCCGCATACGGTTTCATGATCTCCGACACACCGCCGCGACCCTGCTCCTCGAACAGGGCGTCGAGCTCGTGGTGATCAAGGAGCTGCTCGGCCACGCCCACATCGGCGTCACCGCCTCGGTGTATGCCCACGTCCGACTCCGCCTCCAGCGGCAGGCCATCGACACCCTCGGCGACGCACTCCGAGATACCGAGAGCCCCGACGACCCGCCAAGTGCAGCACCCGTCCGCTGACGTTGCCGTCAGCGTTGCCGTCAAGACGCGACGAAGCCCTCCCCGCGAGCCTGCGCGGGAGGGCTTCGTCGTGCCTTGAGATGATTTCTTGGCAAGGAGCATTAAAGACAATCTCAGAACGCGGAAGTAGTGGCCGCTAAGTTCGAATTAAAGGCCAGATGATTCCGCCGAGATCGGCTCTAGTCGACAATTCCAATGGCTTCAGGAAGTCCCAGAATAACGCTCCTGCGCTCAGAATCCTCTTCCTGTTCCGCGCACTCCAGGATCAAGGAAGAAACCTCCTGTCGATCCTCTTCGGTCAGGCCTCGAAAGAAGGCGGCTGCCGGTTCGAGGATCCCCATGGCGACATCGGGATCAATCTCCTCATCATCGGCCAAGTCGATCGATACTGCGACGCTGACGAACGCCTGCGCCAGGACCTTGTTCACGCTCATCACGGCACCACCCTCACTCGAATGTTAGTGATCAAGAGGCCTCCAAGAAGCTTCCGAGCCCTCGCGGCTTCAGCTTCGGTTGGGACTTCCCATCGGCCTGTATAGCCGTTCTGCTCAAGCGCCAGCGATTGGTTCATGGCTTGCCTGTACGACTTGTTGAACGTTGTGACGGCCATCTTACGGTCAATCAGCACGCCGTTCACTTCGTCGAATCCATCAAACCTGATCTGCCGCGTCTGGCCAGAGGGATGAATATAGTCGAGCGCGGGAGCTTCGCGAGTTTGAGTGGAGATTCGGGACCTCGCGCCCGTCACACCGTCCTCATATGCCTGAGCAGGCCCGGACTTAGACGCGTTCTCGGCCACCCAGTCAACCTCGCCGTCACAATTGTGAACCAGGACGGGCGTCGCCCCGGCGAGCACATAGTACGTGTGAAGTTGGGCGACGGTGAGGTTGTGGGTGGTGACGGCGTAGGGGTAGTTGCGGATGGACTGGATGGTGCGGGTGGTGCCGTCGGGCTGGCGGAGGTGTTCGCCGGGGGTGAGTTCGCCGGCGTCTACCCATTGCTGGCGGGTCTCGCTCCAGTAGGGGTGGTGGTAGGTGGAGGTGATCTTCGCCTGGTCGGAGGCGGGCGGGCCGCGGGGGTTGGCGTCGTCGGTGAGGGTGAGGTCGGTGAAGTCCTTGTCGTCGGGGGTGGTGATGGTGGCGGTGACGGTCTCGGGGCGGGTTTCGTCGGTCTGCGGGTCGGTTGCCATGACGACGTCGCCGTCACGAACATCACCGATGGGCTTGGTACTGCCGTCGGCCATCAGAACCAGGGTCGCGGCGGGGAAGCTGTTGCACTTCGCGAGGCTGGGTTCGTCCGCCTCAGCCTTGGCTGCTTTGGACTCTGTACCGGCTGCATCGGCTGCTGTTTCTTTTGCTGCTTTTTCTTCTGCTGCCTTGGCTGCCGCCTTTTCGGCTGCTCGGGCTTCGCCTGCGGCCGTCTTGACGGTGACCAGGGCGGCTTCGGCTTCCTTTGCGGCGCGTTCGCCGCTCCGGATGGCAGTGTAGATCTTGTTGATCTCTTTGTAGATCTTGAGGGCTTCGATGCCGGCCTTGACGGCCTTGGCGAGCTTGCCCCAGGGCACCACGTTCAGCGCTGTGTTGATGCAGCTCAGTACGTCGCCCTTGGTGAAGCAGTCTCGCGCGTCGTTAAAGCCGATCAGATCGCCGACGATGTCGACCACCTTGTGCACGAGTTCATCGCGCTTGCGCGTGTTCACGCGGACGACGTGGTCGGCCTCTTCGACGGCCTGCTGGGCCTTCTGCACGTCGGCCGTGGGCTTCTCCACGACGACGACCTGGGTCGTTTCGCCGTGGGAGTCCGTGTGCCAGCCTGCGCACTCGGAGGCCTGGTCGCAGTCGAGGCGCAGGCCGTTGGCGTCGGACTTGTTGATCGGGCTGTTGTTGGCGTACGCGTAGGCGTTCCACTGCTGCGGGTCACCGGCGACCGTGATGGGGTCGGGGCTGATGAAGCGGCCCGTCTTGGGGTCGTATTCGCGGGCGCCGAGGAGGGTGAAGCCGGTTGACTTCTCCTTGGTCCCGCCGACGAAGCCCTTGTCGCCGGCCCAGACGCCCGCAGCCGGCTGGGTGCCGCGCTCGTTGCCGAAGGGGTCGGTGGGGCGGCGGACGTGGGCGAGTGTCGTGGCGTCGAACTGGACGCCGTTGGTGCCGTGCGGGTCCGCGGCCTGGTAGGCGAGTGTGGAATTGCCGTCGGCGGTGGTGGTGCGGGTGATGGACATACCGTTGGGCGCCGCGTAGGTGCGGACGTTGGTGACCGCCTTGGTGCCGCTCGTGGTGTCCAGGGTGATCTGGTCGGCGCCCAGGTTGAGCGTGGTCTTGCCGGGGTCACGACGGATCAGCTGGTTGCCGGACACGTCGTAGACGTAGCCGGTCGCGCCGCTCTGCCCGGTGCCGGTGATCTGGTCGAGCTTGCCCTGGGCGTTCCAGGTCAGTGTCCTGGTGCCCGGGGTGTCGGTGATCGAGGTGGTGTTGCCCGCGGCGTCGTAGGTGTACGAGGTCACCGCGGTACCGGCCGGCCCGGTCTGGGCGGACTTCATCAGTGCGTGCGGGCCGCCCGTGCCGCCGCCCGTCTTCGGGTCGGTGGACGGGGTGTTGGGGCCGGTGCCGAAGGTCTGGGTGGTGGTGACGTCCTTGGTCGTGTCGCCGTTGACGTCCTTCTGGACCAGCTTGGTGCGGTTGCCGATGAGGTCGTACTCGTACTGCTGCCAGTACGGGGCCGGGCCGCCGACGCTCGGCTTTCCGCCGCTCACCGACGGGCTGTCGGTGTTGGCGCAGGCGCCGACGCCGGGGACGCTGGGCTGCGGCTTGGTGGTCTGGGTGCCGGTGTCGGTCCAGGCCTGGGTGAGGCGGCCGAGGTAGTCGTGGGTGAAGCACTGCAGGTCGGCGACCTGGCCGTCCTGCGCGTTGCGGGCCGAGGTGACCTGGCCGAGCGGGTTGTAGGTGTAGTCGACGGAGTCGACGTGAGCGGTCGGGGCGGTCGACTTGTCCAGGGTCGAGCGCATTACCCGGCCAGTGGCGTCGTCGATCGACAGCGTGGCGACCACCTGGGAACCTGCACCCCCCAGGGTGGTGCGGTACGGGCGGCCGTACGGGTCGTACCGGACGTCGGCCACGTAGGTGGTGGAGGGGGCGTTCCCTAGGACACTGCTCAGTCCGACGAGGTGCCCGACCGTGTCCGTAGCGATGCTGACCTTCTCGCGGCCCAAGTTGGCCGCAGCCACCGCCGGCATCGTCGTGGTGTCGAGGCGGCCGGCGGCGTCGTAGGTGTTGTCGGTCTGGTAGACGCCGGCGAGCAGCTTGTCCTCGGACGCCGGGATGGTGGTCTTGGAGCCGAGTTCGCGGTAGCCGATGTCGTAGCCGGTGATCTCCGACTTGTAGGCGTGGTCGTCATCCACCCCGCCGACGTACCGGGTCGAGGACGTCGGCTTGCCGTTGGCGAGTGTGTCGTAGGTCCAGGCGGCGACCTTCTTGGTCGGATCGACCGCCGTGCCCTCGTAGGCCGCGACGGTGCGGCCGAGCAGGTCGGTGACGGTGGTGGCGCTCTTGCCGCGGGAGTCCGTGACGGTGACGAGGTTCTTGCTGTCGTCGTACGCCGTCGTGCCCGTGCCCGCGTCCGGGTCGGTGGACTTCACCGGCCGGCCCAGCAGGTCGTACTCGTACGCCCAGAGGTTGCCGGCCGCGTCCTTGCGCCAGGACTCCTTGCCGTCCGGTGTGTAGCCGTAGGTGGTCTCGTCGTACGCGCCGGTCGGGGTGTTTCCCTTGTACTGGCGCAGGGCGACGGTGTTGCCGCGGGCGTCGGTGATGGTCGCGGAGGCGTAGCCGCCGGCCGGCGGGGTGGTGCGGACCTCGTCGGCGCCGACGAAGTCGGTGTGGGTCCGCCACTGTTCGACGCCGTAGGACAGGAAGGCCGAGTCGGTGACCCGCCCCATGCCGTCGTACGTCTGGACGGTCTGGGAAGGGATCTTGCCGTCCGGCTCGACTCCGCCGTTGGGCAGGAAGAGCTGACCGCTGGGCTGCGCCTGGTCGTTGTAGTAGGCGGCGCTGGTCTTGATCTGCCAGCCGTGCGAGTCGAACAGCGCGTCGGTGATCATGCGGCCGGTGGCGCCCGAGGGCGTGCTGGCCTGGGTCTGGCGGACTCGGCCGAGGCCGTCGTAGATGGTGAAGCTGGAGGTGTACGTCGCCAGGTCGCCCATCAGCGCCTGGCTCAGGACGAGCGAGGGCGCGTTGGCGCCGTTCACGGAGTAGGAGAACTTGCGGTTCGGGCGGTCGGGGAACCTGCTCCGCTCGTGGCCCGGGCTCCACCCGGCCACGGCGCGACCGAGGGAGTCGAACTCCTGCTCGCTGACCCGGCCGTTCTCGTCCTGGATCTTGAGCGCCGAGCCGCGCCCCACGTCGAGGGTGCTGACGGTCTGCCAGCCCATGGGGTTGGTATGGGTCACCTGGGTGGGCAGCTGGCCGGTGGCAGGCGAGTAGGCGGTCTTGGTCTCGGCGCCGGTCGGGTGGGTGGCGTCGGTGCGGGTCGGGTCGACGGTGCTGATCACACGGCCGTAGGTGTCGAAGCTCGCCCGGGCGGTGGTCCGGTAGACCGGCTTGCCCGCCTCGTCGTAGCGCTCCAGGACCTCGGTCGAGGTCTGCTCGGCCGTCGTTCCGGCTTTGCCGAGCTCCAGGCCGTCGAAGTAGGCCCGGGTGTCGGCGACCGTGTTGTCCTTGGTCGCGGTCTGGCCGCACGCGCCCTTGAGGACCAGAGTGCGCGAGGCCAGCTGCGTCGGCGCGCCGCCGGGGCCGGTGGCGTACTCGAAGGAGGTGCAGAGCAGTTGCTCGGGGTGGGCGGTGTCCCCGTTGTCGTAGACCGTCAGCGGCCGGGCGAAGGGAGTCGAGTCGTAGCTGGTGGAGCGCTCGCGGGTGCGCCAGCCGTTGGCCAGCTTGTCGCGGTTGGTGACCTTCTGGACGTTGACGGCCCGGGCGGTGATCGCGGGCATGCCGCCGGACTGGGCGCGGGTGGCCGTGACCGGGCCCAGCCACGGGTCGGAGACGACGGTGGAGAGGACTTCGCCGTTCTCACCGTTGTAGGTGGCGGAGTCCCGGATGAAACCGGCCAGCGCGTTCTCGTCCTTGATGGTGCCGCCGTGGACGTCGCGCACGGACACCTGGCGGGTGGTCCCGTTCGCGAGGACGTCGCCGTCCATGCCACGCAGGAAGGTCGCGATCGACTGGGTGCGCGGCGCCTTCTCGGCCGGGCTGCCGCTGCCGGTGCGGGTGATGACCGTCGCGTAGCCGCGGAACTGGTCCCAGGTGCGGGTCTTGGGGTCGGCCATCTCGGAGTCGTTGCGGTGCCAGGCCGCGCCGCCGGGGTACTCGTAGTCGGTGACGACCGCCGGCTGGCCGCCTGCGACCGAGTCCTCCTGGGTGACGGACTGCACGATGACCTTGTTGAACCAGTCGTTGACCGGGTCCGGAGCACTCTGCCCGGGCAGGTACCACTTGACCGGCATGCAGGCCATCGTGTTGCTGTCCTCGGAGGCCGGCATCTGGCCGCCGGGCTCGCGCGAGCACTCCGCGAGCCGGTAGACGACATCGATCAGACCACCGGTCTCGGTGGTGATTTTTTGGATGCGCGGGCGGTTGTACGGCTCGACCGAGGCCGAGGTGCCGTCCGGTCGGACGATCGGGCCCCTGACGCGGTTGGCGATCTGCAGCGGCTGGAAGGACACCGCCGGCAGGGTGACCGGCGTGCGGTTGTTCCTGCCGGTGCGCTGGACCGAGTCCAGCCACAGGGACGGCGAGGTGCCGTCGCCCGGGTCCTGGAAGGAATGGCTGAGGGCGAAGGAGTCGACCGCGCGGTAGGAGGCGCCGTCCCAGACCTCGGTGTCGATCGCCGTCAGGCGCTTGGTGGTCCAGAAGGTCGGCGAGTAGACGGTGCAGTCACCGGTCTGATCGCAGGTCTGGTCGACCGGGGTGTCCGGCCAGCGTTTGGCATTGGCCTTGGTCCGCTGGGACGGGTCGCAGGAGAGGGTGTTGTCCGGCAGGCAGCGCTCGACAGTACGGAACAACACCCGGGCGGCCGGGTTGGCCCTGCCCTTGGCGGCGATCTGGTCCGGCAGGCGCTGGCCGTACCCGACGGACGTCGGGTAGCTGGCGCGCTGGTACTGGGCCCGAGGGCCGTTGCCGTTGTTCTGGCCGCCGCCCCGGACGTAGGAGTTCTGCTCCTGCTCGTACCGGTAGGTGATCAGGTTCTGGTGCGGGTCGACGACGTAGTCCAGCGACCACTGCCAGCCCATCTGGTTCCAGGAGCCGGTGGCCGGGGAACCGGTCTTGAGGCACGGGTCCTGGCCGCCCGGCCAGTAGATCGGCACGGTGGATACCGAGTTGGCGGCCTGATCGGTGCCGTCGCCGCCGGGCAGGTGGTTGGCGCCGAAGTAGTACTGGGTGCCCTCGACGGTGGTGATCCGCCAGGCTTCGCCGTTCCAGGCCCCGTTGTTCTGGCCTGTCAGCCGCTCGACCTTGGTGCCGTCCTCGCCCTGGAGGTGCCAGTCGCACGACGTGTCGTCCTTGACCAGCTGGCCCGCGTGGCCCGCGAGCGAGAGCTGCAGCAGGTCGCCGCCCCAGCACTGGTCGCCCGACTTGTCGATGCCGGCGTCCTTGCAGCTCTTGTAGCCGCGGACGATCGAGCCCGGGTGCCACTCCCAGCCCTCGCCGATCCAGGACGGCTGGGCGTTGGTGGAGGCCGTCTTGCCGTCGACACTGGAGGAGTCGTAGCCGAGCGAGACGTCGGGAGCCGGCCCCGCCAGGGCGGAGGGCAGCTCGACGGTGTAGCCGTAGGTGAAGTTGCCCGCGTTCGCGCCCGCCTGCCAGGAGGCGGACGGGGTGATCGGCGAGGCGGTGAAGTCACCGCTGCTGCCCTTGGCGTCGGCCTCGACGGCGAGCGCCACGGTGGGCGGGGCGGAGCCGGGGGACGCGAAGGCGCCCGCGGCGAAGGACTTGGAGGCACCCGTGGTGGTGGTCTGGGGGACATCGACCTCGGCCACGAGTCGGCCGGTGGACTCGTCACGGTGGGACGGCACCGGGGTGCGTGTCTTGCAGGCGGCGTCGCCGGGGGTCGTCAGCGCGCAACCCGGCAGTTGGACGACCCGGGCCCGGGACGCCCAGTTCGCGCCGGCATTCTTCGCCCAGGCCTGGATGTCGATGCTGACTTGGATCCGGCCCGCCTGGCTGCCCCCACCGGCGTCGGTGAGCGCGACCAGGGCGCCGTTCACTCCGGCAGCCTTGGCCTGCCCCTGGTCGGCCAGTTCGACCCTGAGCGTCCGGGCGGAGTCCGTGGCAGCGGCTGCCGGTGCGCTCAGGGCCGACTGCTCGGTGCCGGCGGTGGGCGCGATCCAGACCGGCAGGGAACCGGCCTGGACCGGCTGTGCGGGTCCGCGGGCCGGGGCGGCTTCGGAAGCCGCCGGCGCTTGGCCCGGCCGACCGTTCGCGCCTCCGAGCACCGCGGTGGCGCTGCCGGACGGTGGGCTGCTGTCGGCCGGTGGTGACCACTTCTTGCCCGCGTCAGGTGTGTGACCGGCAGCCTTGCCGTTCGTGCCCTTCACCGGCCGGACATCCGGCACCGGCGTGTTCGGTGGCACCCACACCTTGGGCGGGGCGGCTGCCTGGGCGACCGCCTCGACCGAGGGGACCGTCACCACCGACATGCAGACGGCCAGGGCAGCCACGACGGACACTCTCAGACTGCGTGGACGCGTGAACACACGGACTTTGCGCGACAACTGACTCCCCCACAGATCACCAAGGCTCGAACCGAGCAACCGTGCCGGCCCGGACCCCCGGCACCTTAGGGGCATACGACCTATGTGCGATAGGACGACTTCATGTTCACGCAGTGTGGCGATCGTCACGCAGAGAGCAATGTGACACCAGTCACGACAACTCGGACACCTTGTCGACAAAGTCCTTTGACAGCGCGGGAGATGTGAAGGCAGCGTGCGACCGATCTCTGCTCACATCACTTTTGACGACGGGGTCTTCATGTCGAGGTCACAACCACCTCCTCTTTCAATTCCCGGACGGAACAAGGGAATGCGGACATTCCGCGCGGCTCTGCTGCCGGTCGCCTGCACCGCCGCCCTCACCCTCGGCGCCGGCCTGTTGGCGACGCCCGGTGTTGCGGCGGCGGCGACCGCCGACCACAACCACGGCCCTGCCGACCCTTCCTGGCCGACGCCACCACCGCCACCGGACAAGGGCCAGGCAAGCCCCAAGTCCGCGCAGATCGAGGCGATCCGCACCGCCCAGACCAAGGCGAGGAGCACCGGGAAGCCCGTCGTCGTCGACGCGCTGACCACCGGCAGTAGCCAGACCACCGCCAACCCGGACGGCACGCTGACCAGTGACTCCTCGCCGGTGGCGGAGCGGGTCAAGAACGCCGACGGCAGCTGGCGAGGCGTGGACGCGACGCTGCGGGCCAACCCGGACGGCACGCTCGCTCCGACCGCCGTGCCCTCCGCTCTCACCTTCTCCGGTGGCGGAAGCGGCCCGCTGGCCACCATGACGACGGCGGACGGCAAGAAGCTGTCGATCAAGGCCCAGTTCGACCTGCCGAAGCCCCAACTCACCGGCAGCAGTGCGCTCTACCGGTCCGTCCTGCCCGATGTCGACCTGGAGCTGAGCGCCACACCAGCGGGCGGCTGGCGCCAGGTTCTGATCATCCGGACCCCGCAGGCCGCGGCCGACCCGAGGATCAGCAGGCTGCACCTCGACACCGCCACCGACGGGCTGACCGTCAAGGCGGACGCCAACGGCAACCTGACGGCCGAGGACGCCGCCGGCAAGGCCCGCTTCAGCGCCCCGGCACCGGTCATGTGGGACTCCACCACGACGCCCGCCACCACCGCTTCTTCCGCGCAGCCCAAGGCCGCAGCTCCGGCCACGGACGGTGCCCCGGCGCCGGTCGGGTCCGACAGCAAGGCGCCCGGCCCCAACGCGAGGACCTCGCCGATCGCCGCCACCGTCAGCGGCACCGGCATCGAGCTGGTCCCGGACGCCGTGCTCCTCGGGCAGGGCACCGGCCCGTGGTACATCGACCCGGGCTGGAACCCCAGTGTCGACGGCGGCACCGAGGCCTGGGCACAGGTGCAGTCGGCCTACCCCGACACCCGGGAGTACAACGGCACCCAGTACGGCCAGGACACGCCGGGCGCCGGCTACTGCGGCTACATCGACACGGTCAACAAGTGCCAGAAGCAAGGGAAGGAGCGCGCCTACTTCAGGGTCGGCCTGAACCCGGCGTTCTGGGACTCGGAAGTGCAGAGCGCCAAGCTCTACGCCACCATCGCGGAATCGTCCAGTCCCTCGACCCCCACACCGATGGGCCTCTACTCGACCGGTGCGGCACCGGAGAAGCAGATCGGTTGGGAGACCACCTGGAACCGCCAGCCGTGCCCCAACCCCGGGGACTGTTCCAGGATCGGCCTGAACTGGATCAAGGGGACGGGCGGCATCGAGTACGACGTCCTCGGCCAGATGGCCCAGACAGCGCGCGAGCACTGGGGCAACTGGACGTTCATGTTCACCCCCGACGACGAGACCAACAAGTACTACCACCAGCGGTTCGCCAACAACCCGCACGTCGTCGTCACCTACGACTTCAAACCCCACATCGGCGATCCGGCCACCAGCCCGACGCCGGGCATCGCCCGTGACGCGGCGTACAGCCAGTGCCAGACCCCCGGCACCGCCAACCCCTGGGACAACCCCGGCTGGGTCGGGATCAACACCGACATCAACCTGAGCGTCGACACCTGGTCGCCGACCGGCGAGCAGCTCTGGACCTCGTTCAAGATCTGGGACAACGACGACAACGGCTCCTCCAAGCTCTACGAGACCGGCTGGACGGCGAGTTCGGGCCGCAAGAACGCGAGCGTCGGTTCCCTGATCGACGGACACGAGTACGGCTGGTTCGCCGCCACCACCGATGGCACTCTCACCAGCGACAACAGCCCGATGTGCTTCCTGCGCATCGACCGGACCCCGCCGACCGCCCGCATCACCTCGACGGACTTCCCCGAGTCGGGCAGCCTCGGCGGGCACCCCAAGCGGGTCGGCGAGGAGGGAATCTTCACCCTGACCGGGACCGACCCGGCTCCGGCCACCGGAGGCCGCTCCTCGGGGCTGGCCTGCGCCCGCTGGACCACCGACCCGGTCCAGGCCGCGGCCACCGGCTGGAGCTGCAACGACAACGGCATCGTCAAGATGGAGGGCAACGGCAGCTTCCAGCTGAAGTACCAGCCCAAGCACTGGGGGACCAACTTCCTCTACCTGCAGACCCAGGACAACGCCGGCAACATGTCCCAGCCGGTCGCGTACACCTTCTTCGTCCCCGGCAACCCCGAGGCCGGCGACCCGGTCATGGGCGACATCGACAGCGACCGGAAGGCCGACATCCTGCTGCCGGACGGCACCGGCTCACTGCGCCTGGTCGGCGCGAACGCCGACCCGTACGCCGCCCCGAACACCAAGCCGGCCTCGGCACCGGGAGCAGCCGGCAACCAGGACTGGAGCACCGTCCAGATCACCCACCGGGGCTCGTTCACCGAGCACAACGTCGACGACCTGGTCGCGCATGCGCCTGGCGCCGGCGAGCTGTACCTCTACGGCAATGACGACACCGTCGGCCACCTGGACGGTCAGTCGAACGTGCCCCTGACCAAGTCGGGTACATGTGTACTCCCTGGAGGGACGTCGATCACCTGCTCGGCGTACGGGAACGGCGGCGACTGGTCCGCGGTGACCCAGATAGCGGCGTTCGGATCTCCCACGGGCGACACCGTCAAGGATCCGGGCACCACAGCGGCCCGTCTACCGCGTTCTTCGTTGCTCTTCGTCGAAGACGGCCGGCTCTGGCTCGCGCGCTCCACGAGCTCAGGGATGCTCGACGGGCCGACCATCCTGCTGTCGGATCCGAACAAGCAGAAGGACAAGCCGGACTGGGCCTCCTACGACCTGATCACCCCCGGCCCGGCCAAGGGAACGAACATCCCCACGGTGTGGGCTCGTTCGAAGATCGACGGCTCCATCCACGCCTACCAGTTGGCTCCGGCTCCTGGCGGCGCCTTCGACGCCTCCGCCTTCGCCAACCCCGCCGACGGCAGGTTGGCCGACGGGATCGACGCCAAGCTCTACCCGAAGGTCGGCTCCAACGGTGACGTCACGGGGGACGGTGTTCCGGACCTCTGGGCCGTGGATTCCGACAACCAGCTGATCGCCTGGGCCGGCATCGGCACCAGGGCGGCCGACCCCAACGGCGGCCCGACGGTGACCGGGCTGGAGAAGTCCCCGGTCGTGCTCGGGAACCTCAACCACCCCACCGGCAGCTGGCTGGCCGCGCCCGACGGCACCAACGCCGTCCGGGACGGCCAGAAGCGCACCGACGGCTGGGCCACCAACGTCGGCTGGGTCGGGGACACCGTGGACGGTCGACCGGCCACCGTGGGTGCCTTCAGTCCCGGCGCCGGCTCGCACGTCACGATGTCGGGTCCCGTGGTCGACACCCGCAAGAGCTTCACCGTCTCCACCTGGGCCAAGGCCGGAGGAAGCGGCGTCATCGCCAGCCAGGAGACCGTACACGGCAGCAACTTCATGCTGTACACGGACGGTCCCGACCAGAACTGGGGCTTCGCCCTGGCGTACGCCGACGACGACAACTGGTCGTACGACTCCACGCGCACCACGAACGCCGCTGCCCGGACCCGTCCCGGTGTGTGGACCCGGCTGACCGCCTCCTACAACGCGGACACCGGCATGATGGCGCTGTACGTCGACGGCGTCCTCGCGGGCACGGCGGTCCACCGGGCGAGCACCAGCCCGCCGTCCTCGGGAGCGTTCACGCTCGGGCAGTACAAGTACCAGTCCAAGCCGAGCTCGAACTTCGACGGAAGCATCGGCAGCACCGCCGTCTACCCGTTCGCGGTCGCTCCGGCCGCGCCGGGCGTCACCGGCCTCGTCCGCTCGGGCGTCGACTCCGGCCTGTGCGTCGACGACGTCAACGCCGGTACCGCCGACGGCAACCCGATCCTGCTGGTGAGCTGCAACGAGAGCGATGCGCAGCAGCTCTCGCTCGGGAGTGACGGCACCGTCCGTGTCAAGGGTGGGTGCATCGCTCCGGTGAACGCCGGCACGGCCGCCGGCACGCAGTTGGAGTTCCGCACCTGCTACGGCACCTCGGAGCAGCGGTGGATCCCGCTCGCGAACAACGCGCTGTACCACCCGGTCTCCGGCCGTTGCTTCAGCCTGCCGCCCGACGGGCCGACCGCAGGAGCACGGCTCCAGCTGTCGGACTGCAAGGACGAGGCGAAGCAGCAGTGGAGCATGCCGATGCTGCGGACTGCTGCGCTGCCCGCTCCACCGCGATCCTGACCTCGATGTTCTGAGGGGGCGCCAGGGCCCGTGCCGCCGATCGGTGGTGCGGGCCCGTTGGGTTGTCGGGTGGGGCTGGTAAGGGGAGGAATCGGGGCAAGGGCGGCATAGCCGTCGGCGGCGTTGACACCGGGTCGGGGAGCTGGTGGGGTTGCGGGCGATGTGGTTCTGGCCTGGCGAGGAGGCTCCTGTGCAAGCCCGAGTGTCCGTTGTGGCCGGGCGGCGGCTGCGGTCGCAGTTGGAGCAGAGTGCGGCGTTGCGGGAGGTGCTGCAGCACCCGGCGGCGTTGGCCGCGCGGCGGGCGACGGCGCGGACGTGCCGTCAGCTGGCGCCGCGGGCGGCGGACCGGCTGATCGCCGACCTCAAGGGCACGGAGCCGCTGTTGGCGTCGGTGCGGGCGGAGCGTGCGGCGGGGCGGCCGGGGCTGCGGGCGATGCAGATCGCGGCCGGGGTCGCGGCCGCGGCGGTGGTCGGCGGGCTGCTGGCCGGGCCGCTGCCGTCGGCGTACGCGGCGACGCCGGGGCCGGACGTGGTGAGCACCGCGCCGCAGACCCCGCTGGGCAGCGTGACCGATCCTCAGGTGTTCCCGCGCCCGCAGGAGCAGGCGGTGGCGGGCAAGGCCGTCACCGTGCCGGCGGCCGTGACGCTGGTGGCGGCGCCCAAGGCGGACCTCGGGGCGGTGCTGGCCGTCCGCGAGGTGCTGAAGGTCGCCGGGACGACCGAGGTGACGCCGCAGCCGGACGGCGGGACGCCGGCCGCCGGCTCACTGGTGGTGTACGTCGGCGGGCCCGCCGAGGGCGCCGGCGGCGAGGTGGACCGGGTGCTGCGGCAGCTGGCCGCCGCGGCCGGCGGCAAGGACGGCACCGGGCCCTCGACGGCGGGCATGCCGGTCGGCGGCCACGTGCTGTCGGCCGGTCAGCTGCCCGCCCAGGGCGGCGGGACGTACGGCGCCGTGGTGCTGTCGGGCGTGGACGCCACCGGCACCTTCTACGCCGCGCAGAGCCTGCGCCAGCTGCTCGCCGCCGTACCGGCCGGGCAGGGCCAGGCGCCGGGCGCGACCGGGCTCGGCCTGCCCGGGATCACCCTGCGGGACTGGCCGACCGGCGCGCCGGTGCGCGGCACCGCGGAGGCGTTCTACGGCACCCCGTGGACCGCCCAGCAGCGGCTGGACCAGGTCGACTTCCTCGGCCGGTCCAAGCAGAACTTCTACCTGTACGCCCCCGGTGACGACCCGTACCGGCTCTCCGGCTGGCGCAGCCCCTACCCGGCCGCCCAGGCGGACGAGCTGCGCGAGCTGGGCGACCGGGCCCGGCGCAACCACGTCACGCTCGGCTACGCGATCGACCCGGGGCAGTCCCTCTGCTTCAGCTCCGGCAAGGACGTGGACGCGCTGGTGGCCAAGCTGGACGGGCTGCGCAAGCTCGGCTTCACCGCCTTCCAGCTGCAGTTCCTGGACGTCAGCTACGACGAGTGGCACTGCGGCGACGACCGCGACGAGTACGGCACCGGGCCCGCCGCGGCCGCCAAGGCGCAGGCCGAGCTGGTCAAGAAGGTGCAGGACCGGCTGGTCGCGAAGAACCCGGGCCTGGCCCCGCTGTCCGTCGTGCCCACCGAGTACCACCAGCAGGGCGCCACCCCGTACCGCAAGGCGCTCGCCGCGGCCCTTCCGGACGGCGTGCAGGTGGCCTGGAGCGGGGTCGGGGTGATCCCGGAGAAGATCACCGCCGCGCAGACCTCCGACACCGCCGGCCTGTACGGGCACCCGCTGGTCACCATGGACAACTACCCGGTCAACGACGCCAGCCCGGACCGGCTCTTCCTCGGCGCCTACACCGGGCGCGAGCCCGGCGTGGCCACCCGCTCGGCGGTGATGCTGACCGGCGCGATGCAGCAGCCGGTGGCCTCCCGGATAGCCATCGCCACGGCCGGCGACTTCGCCTGGAACCCCACCGCGTACAAGCCGGACGAGTCCTGGCAGGCCGCCGTGCGCTCGCTCGCCGGGCCGACCGGCGCCGCCGCCACCCCCGCCGGGAGCGCACTGCCCGCCCTCACCGCGCTGGCCGGCAACAGCACCTCCTCGCCGCTGGCCAAGCAGGAGTCCGGCTACCTGACGCCGCTGCTCGACCGCTTCTGGGCCGCCGCCGAACCCACCTCCGGCGTGGCCCCCGACCTGGGCCGGCTGATCGAGGCCGCCACCCCGCTGCGGCAGGCCTTCGCCTCGATGGCCACCGCCCAGCAGACCCTGGCCGGAACCCCGGCCACCGCCCAGCTGGCCGGCGAGGCCGGGCCCTGGCTCGGCCCGCTGCGCGACTACGGGCTCGCCGGACAGGCCGCCCTGGACATGCTGCTGGCCCAGCACGGCGGCGACGGCGCCGCGGCCTGGAAGGCCCGGGTCGAACTCAACCGGCTGCGCGCCCAGCTCGACCGGGCGCCTGCCAGCATCGGCCCCGGGGTGCTCGGCCCGTTCCTGGAGCGCGCCGTCCGCGCCGCCGACAACTGGGCCGGCGTCGGCGGCGGCGGGGTCATCCCGACCACCACCATGGGCACCGCGCACGACCACCTGCCCGCCCTGATGGCCGACGGCGTGGCCGACACCTTCTACTGGAGCTCCGCTCCCCCGCAGCCCGGCGACGCCGTCGGCCTGGACCTCGGCGCGGGCCGCCCGGTCGGCAACGTCACCGTGCTGATGGGCGGCTGGGGCAACGGCCCGGACGCCCAGACCGCCGTGGACGACTACATCCGCGACGGCGTGCTGGAGTACACCACCGGCGAGGGCGGCTGGAAGCAGCTCGCCGTCGTGAAGAACCAGAAGACGGTCAGCGCCCAGCTCCCGCCGGGCACCGTGGTACGGGCGGTGCGGCTGCGCGCCACCTCCGCGCAGAAGACCGCCGTCGCGGTGCGCGAGTTCACCGTCACCGCCCCGGACGAGTCCCCGGCGAGCGTCACCGGCGGGCCCGACGCGCTGCCCGGCTCCTCCGCCGCGGCCGTCCTGGACGGCAACCCCGACACCGCCTACCGGGCCGCCAAGGCGCCGACCGCGCAGGACGACCCGCTCACCGTCGAACTCGGCGCCGCCCGCCCGCTGGACCGGCTCACCATCCTGACCGACCCGAGCGTGCGCGCCACCGCCACCGTCGCGGTGCGCCGGGCCGACGGCACCTGGGCGGACATCGGCACCGTGCAGCCCGGCTACAACGAGCTGCCGGCCGGCGGGCAGCTGGCCGACGCGTTCCGGCTGACCTGGAAGCCCGGCGGCGACCCGCCGGTGGTCAACCAGGTGATCCCCTGGTACGCGGACGCCCCGGCGGCCCGGCTCAGCCTCTCCGACCCGGCTCTGGACGTCGTCACCGGCGCGGCCGCGCCCGTCCAGACCCGGGCCACCGTCGAGGCCGGCCGCCCCGAGGGCACCACCGGCGAGCTGCGCACCGAGGTACCGGCCGTCGCCAAGGGCCTGACCGTGACCCCGGCCGGCCCGGTGACCGTGCCGCGCGGCGGCCGGGTGGGCGTGCCGCTGCTGGTCAGCGCCGCCCCCGGGACGCCGTCCGGGACGTACCAGGTGCCGGTGCAGTTCGTGGCCGGGACGACCACCGTCAAGCAGGTGCTCCAGGTGCACGTGGTGCAGCCGACCGGCGGGGCCGACCTGGCGCTCGGTGCGAAGGCCACCTCCTCGGGCGACGAGACGGCGAACTTCCCGGCCTCGGCGGTCACCGACGGCGACCCGAAGACCCGCTGGTCCTCGCCGGCCAAGGACGACGCCTGGGTGCGGCTGGAACTGCCGCAGGCGACCCGGCTGGGCGCGGCGGTGCTGCACTGGCAGGCCGCGTACGCCGCCGCGTACCGGATCCAGGTCTCGGCGGACGGGAACTCCTGGACCGACGCGGCGACGGTGGACAACGGCAAGGGCGGAGACGAGACGGTGCGCTTCGACGCGCCCGGCGTCCGGTTCGTCCGGATCCAGGGCGTGGCGCGGGCGACCAAGTACGGCTACTCGCTGTGGGGCGTCGAGCTGTACGCGGTGACCCCGCCGGCCCAGCCGCAGCCGCCGGCCGGCCAGCCGCCCGCGCAGCCGGGCGGCACTCCGGGCGCTCCCGCGACACCTCCGGCGGCGGCGCCGAAGCCGTAACCCAAGAAACGCCGAAGCAGTAACCCAAGAAAAAGGGCGGGCCGCCGTGCTCCCCGGTGCGGGGGGCGCGGCGGCCCATGAGGCGCGTACCGACGGTGTGACGGGCGGGCCCTTGTGTCGCTTGGGTCAGGCGGAGAGCGGTTCGGGCTGCTCGCCGCGGCGGACGGGGGTGGGGTGGGCGGCGTGCGCCCGGCCGATCGGGACCGAGTGGTTGGGCTCGGTATGGTCGTGGTGCTCGTACTCGCCCCACTGCGGGGCGCGTAGCTGGTCACCACCGCCGTACGGCTCCAGGTAGGGGCGCCAGCGCGGATCCTTGATGCCGGTGCCGATGATCCGCCAGGCGAGGCCGCTGGGCGGGGCGGGTGGGCGCTTCATGCGCCACCCGAGTTCGGTGAGGTGGCGGTCGGCCTTGGTGTGGTTGCAGCGGCGGCAGGCCGCCACCACGTTGTCCCACCGGTGCTGGCCGCCCCGGCTGCGCGGGATGACGTGGTCGACGCTGGTGGCGGCGGCCCCGCAGTAGACGCAACGGCCGTGGTCGCGGGCGAACAGTGCCCGGCGGGTGAGCGGGACGGGCCCGCAGAACGGGACCCGGACGAAACGGGTCAGACGGACGACGGACGGCGCCGGAAGGGCGCTGGTGGCGCTGTGCAGAGTGACTTCCGAGTCCTCCAGGCTGACCGCCTTGTGATTGAGGACCAGGATGAGTGCGCGGCGCATCGATACGACGCCGAGTGGCTCGTAGGACGCGTTGAGGACCAGGACATGCGGCACGGATGCCTCCTTGGACGCCTGCGGCGCGTGGCTCGCGCCGGGACGAGCGGTTGGATCGCGCAACGAGTGCGCGATCTCCCCCAGTGTCGCCTTACGCCGTTGTACGGCGCCACCACTCCTGTGTAACGGACCTGCGGTGAACTCCGGGTGTGGTTTCTGTCATAGCCGGTATGCCCGGGGGACGGTCGGGTTGCACCGCCCCGCCGCCGGGGCCCGGCGGCGGGGCGGCGGCGGGGCGGCATGGTGGCCCTCCCGGGGGACGGATCGGCCGGTCGGAGCAGTGCCGGGGCCCTGGTGGGGCCCTGGTGGGGCGGGTCCGGGCTGGGGTCCTGGGGGAGCGCACCGGTGCGTTGACGGGGCGTCCGGGGTATTCCGTACGCCCTGGGGGGGCTTCGCGCGAGGTCGCGGGCGTCGTCCCGGCGTGTCCGGTCGGGTGTTCGGCGACGGATAGGCTAAGGCGCACGGTCCGTGGGCCGCTTGCGGCGGCGCGGGCCCGACACGCTCCCTGCAAGGAAGGTCCGCCCGTGTTCCGCTCCGGCGCCACCGGTCTGTCCGACGCGTCCCCGACGCTCTCCACCCCGACACCGGCCCCCAGCCCCACCGCGCCGCAGCTGCCGGACCTGCGCATTCCGACCAGCGCGCAGGAGGTCTCGGACACCACCAAGCAGGCCGCCAGCTGGTTCGACACGCACTGGCAGGGGTGGCTGGCCTCCGGCCTGCGGATCGTCTTCATCGTGGTGCTGGCGCTGGTGCTGCGGGCCATGGTGCGCAAGCTGATCACCCAGCTGATAGGGCGGATGGCGCGCACCCCGGACCACCAGGAGGAGAGCCGGCTGGGCGGGCTGCTGGCCAACACCGGGGTGGTCAACCCGGAGCGGCGTCAGCAGCGCTCGGAGGCGATCGGCTCGGTGCTGCGCAGCGTGGCCTCCTTCACCATCCTCGGCACGGCGGCGCTGATGGTGCTCTCCGCGCTGGGGGTGAACCTGGCGCCGCTGCTGGCGAGCGCCGGTGTGGCCGGTGTGGCGATCGGTTTCGGCGCCCGCAACCTGGTCACGGACTTCCTCTCCGGGGTCTTCATGATCATGGAGGACCAGTACGGCGTCGGCGACGAGGTCGACACCGGGGTGGCCAACGGCACGGTGCTGGAGGTCGGCCTGCGGGTGACCAAGCTGCGCGGGACGAACGGCGAGATCTGGTACATCCGCAACGGCGAGGTGAAGCGGATCGCCAACATGAGCCAGGGCTGGGCGACGGCCTCGGTGGACGTCCAGATCGGGTACAAGGAGGACCTGCTGCGGGCCGAGGACCTGATCCTGCAGACCGCCGAGGAGCTGGCCAAGGAGTCGCCGTACGACGAGCTGGTCTGGGCGCCGGTGTCGATCCTGGGCGTGGAGTCGGTCGCGGCGGACTCGGTGATGGTGCGGGTCGAGGCCCGCACCGCCCCCGGCAAGGCGCCGGCCGTCTCCCGGGCGCTGCGCCAGCGGCTGAAGGTGGCCTTCGACCTGGCCGGGATCAAGGTCAAGGAAGAGACCCCGACGGCGGCGGCAGCGGCCGCGGCTGCGGCCGCTGCGGGGGCGGCCACCGGGGTGGTGATCGCGCCCGCGGCGGCTCCCGCAACCGAGCAGGCGGCGCCGTCCGCGCTCGCCGACCCGAACTCGGCGCGGTTCAAGGCGACGGAGCCGATCCCCCTGCCGAAGCCGGAGCCGTAGGCCCCGTAGCGGAAACGGTCCCGCAAAGGGGATGGAAGCCCCGCCTCCGCCGCCAGCGGCTGAGGGCGGCGGGGGTGCGGGTTGGTCAGTAGGGAGCGGGACGGTCCGCCGCCGATGCATCGGCCTGGCCGATCAGCAGCTCCACCCGGGCGAGCGCGGCCTGCGTGGACTCGACCAGCCCGGCGTCCCCCTTGGCGATCCGCAGCCGCATCGCTTCTTGGAGATGGGCCTGGGCACCCGCGAGGTCGCCGCGCTCCATCAGGTGCTTGCCGGTGTGCTGAAGCGCGAAGTCGACAAGTTCCGGGTGCCTGCTTCGCGCGGTGTTCAGCGCGCTGCGGTAGAGCACGTCCGCAGCCTGCACGTCACCGGCGTAGCGGTGCGCGTCGCCGAGGTTGAGCCCGGTGGCTACGACGGCCCGGGTGTTGCCGATGGCTGCGGCGAGGTCGAGCGACTGCCGGAGGATCGTACGGGCCTCCTCGTGGTGGCCCAGGCACATCTGGCCGATGCCGATCCACCTGGTCAGGACAGCGTGGCACTACAGCTGATCGGTCTGGTGGCGCAGGTCGGCCAGCAGCTGGCCCGCCCGGTTTCGTTGATCACTTGCTTCCCCTGGTTCAGGCCCGGGTGTCAGGGCGTGGCTTGCTGGGCCTTGGGCGGCGGCCTCATCGTCGGAGGGGGCCGCTGCGTGCGTTTTTGGTGCGCGGGGCCGGTAACGCTTCGGCATCCTCGGCTGTACCGGCCATTGACACTCCGCTCACGCGGCGCTTACGGTCCTTGTCGAGCGACTGGAAAGTTTCCTAACAGTTCACTCGGACCGGCCGAAGGGGGAGGATTCCGGGCATGACCAAGAGCACCGCCAAGGCCCCCCTCGCCGGCACGCCGAGCCTGCTGCGGGCCATCAACGACCGCGCCGCCCTCGAACTCCTGCTGGAGAACGGACCGCTCTCCCGCACCCAGATCGGCACCCTGACCGGGTTGTCCAAGCCGACCGCCTCCCAGCTGCTGGCCCGGCTGGAGGCGGCCGGGCTGGTGCTGCCGGTCGGCACCACGGCGGGTGGCCCGGGGCCCAACGCGCAGCTGTACCAGGTGAATCCGGCCGCCGGGTACGTCGCCGGACTGGACGTCACCAACAGCGGGATCCGGGTCGCGGTCGCCGACATCACCGGTGTCACACTGGCCGAGCACACCGTGACCAGCAAGGGCGTCCCGGCCGCCGGGACCGTGCCGAGGGTCGCCGAGGCGGTCGCCGCGGCGGTCCGGGCCGCCGGTCTCGCCGAGGGCAGCCTGCGTACCGTCGCGATCGGCGTCGGCGGCGCCCCCGACCCGGTCACCGGCAAGCTGCGCTACGCCTCCCACCTGCCCGGCTGGCACTCGCCGCGGCTGGTCGAGGAGCTGACCGAGGCGATCGGCGCGCCGGTGTCGATCGAGAACGACGTCAACCTGGCCGCCGTCGCCGAGCAGGCCTCCGGCGCGGCGGCCGGCTTCGAGGACTTCGTCCTGCTCTGGGCCGAGGCGGGCGTCGGCGCCGCGATCGTGATCGCCGGGCGGCTGCACCGCGGCTTCACCGGCGGCGCCGGGGAGGTCGGCTACATGCCGGTGCCCGACTCCCCCGTCGAATGGGACTCCCGGCGGCGCAAGTTCGGCGGGTTCCAGGCCCTCGTCGGCGCACCCGCCGTCCGGGCGCTGGCCCGCGAGCACGGGCTCGGCGCGCCCACGGCGCAGGAGTCGATCGCCAAGGCCCTGGCGACCCCGGGCGCCGGCGACGCCTTCCTCAGCGAGCTGGCCGGGCGGCTCGCCGTCGGCCTGGCCGTGATCGTCTCCGTCGTCGACCCCCAGCTGGTGGTCCTGTCCGGGGCGGTGCCGAGCGCGGGCGGGGAACGGCTGCGCGCGCTCGTCGAGGAGGAACTGGCCAGGATCTCCATCGCCAGACCGGAGGTCCGCAGCAGCGCCCTGCCCGGCTCGCCGGTCCTGCTCGGCGCCCTGCAGCGTGCTCTGTCCGACGCCCGCGAGGCGGTCTTCTCCACCCACTGACCCACCCACTGACCCGCCCACTGAACCGCTCACTGAACCGCTCACTGACCCACCCCCTGACCCGCCCACTGACGCTCCCCTGTCACCTCGTACACCTGCACCCACCTCTCCCCGACCCCCGAACGCGGGCCCCGAGGCAATGACGCCTGCCCGCGCACCCCCAGGAGGACCTCGAAGTGCACGCCACCACCTCCCGCAGAGGACGCCGCACGATCGTCGCCGTCGCCGGCAGCGCCGTCCTGGCCCTGCTCGCCACCGCCTGCACCGGTTCCAGCGACTCGGGCGGCACCGACGACTCGGCCGGCGGCAAGGACGTCACCATCACCTTCTGGCACGGCTGGAGCCAGGACAACGAGACCAAGGCGATCAACGACAACATCGCCGCCTTCGAGAAGACCCACCCCAACATCCACGTCAAGGCCGTGGGCAACGTCCCGGACGACAAGGTCAACCAGGCGCTGCGGGCCGGCGGCGACGACGCGCCCGACGTGGTGTCCTCGTTCACCACCAACAACGTCGGCATGTTCTGTTCCACCAAGGCCTTCACCGACCTCAAGCCGCTGCTGCAGAAGAGCGGCATCGACCCGGCCAAGACCTTCCCGGCCGCGATGCTCGACTACACGCAGTTCCAGGGCAACCAGTGCTCGCTGCCGCTGCTCGGCGACGCCTACGGCCTGTACTACAACAAGAAGGCCTTCGCCGACGCCGGCATCGCCAACCCGCCCAAGACCTTCAGCGAGTTCGCCGAGGACGCCGCCAAGCTGACCGTCGCCGACGGCGACTCGTACAAGCAGCTCGGCTTCATGCCGCTCTACCACGGCTACGAGTCCACCACCGAGCACTTCCTCGGCCAGTACGGCCCCACCTACTTCGGCACCGACGGCAAGTCGAACATCGGCACCGACCCGAAGGTCGCCGCGATGCTCACGTGGCAGAAGGGCCTGGTCGACCAACTCGGCGGCTACGCCAAGCTGGAGAAGTTCCGCTCGACCTTCGGCGAGGAGTTCAGCGCCAAGAACCCCTTCCACACCGGCCAGGTCGCGATGGCCATCGACGGCGAGTGGCGCGCCGCCTCGCTCGCCGACAACAAGCCCGGCTTCGAGTGGGCCACCGCCGCCTTCCCCGTCCCGGACGACCAGGCCGACACCTACGGCCGCGGCTACCAGACCGGCACCATCGTCGGCATCGCCAGCACCAGCAAGAAGCAGGCCGCCGCCTGGGAGTTCGTCAAGTACCTGACCACCGACACCGACGCGGTCGTCAGCTTCGCCAACGCGATCCACAACGTGCCCAGCACCTTCGCGGCGCTCGACTCGCCGAAGCTCGTCACCGACGACAACTTCAGGACCTTCCTGGACGTCGCCCGGAACCCGCACTCCGGCACCACCCCGCCGGCCGTCAACGGCAGCGGCTACATCGTCTCCCTGCAGAACCTGGGCTACGACTACGAGTCCGGCAAGCAGACCGACCTGCAGGCCGGGCTGAACGCCACGGCCAAGCAGGTCGACACCGACATCGCCCAGGCCAAGTAAGCGCCGCGAACGGCCCACGGAGCTCCCATGTCACTCGCGTTCGGCACCCGCAAGGGAGGCACCTCCGAGGGTGCCGGCCCGACCGGCCCGGCGGCGCCCTCCACGCAGCACCTGCTGCGCCGGAAGCGCCGCCGGGAGGCGGCCCGCACCCTCGCCTTCCTCTCCCCCTGGCTGATCGGCTTCAGCGTCTTCTTCGTCTACCCGCTGGTCTCCACCGCCTACTTCTCCTTCACCCAGTACAACGGCTTCGGCTCACCAACCTTCAACGGCCTCAAGAACTGGCACTACGTCTTCGACCAGCTGCCGACCTTCTGGCAGGGCCTGCGCAACACCCTGTGGCTGGTCGTCGTCATGGTGAGCCTGCGGGTCCTCTTCGGCCTCGGCATCGGGATGCTCATCACCAAGGTCAAGACCGGCGCCGGCTTCTTCCGCACGCTCTTCTACCTGCCGTACCTGGCCCCGCCGGTGGCCGCGACCGTCGCCTTCGCCTTCCTGTTCAACCCCGGCACCGGCCCGGTCAACCACCTGCTCGGCGAGCTCGGCCTGCCGCAGCCCGGCTGGTTCGCCTCCCCGGACTGGTCCAAGCCCGCGCTCACCCTGCTCGCCATGTGGGGCGTCGGCGACCTGATGGTCATCTTCATGGCCTCGCTGCTGGATGTCCCCAAGGAGCAGTACGAGGCGGCCGAACTGGACGGCGCCGGCCCCTTCCAGCGGTTCCGGTACGTCACGCTGCCGAACATCTCGCCGATCATCATGTTCGCGGTGGTCACCGGCGTCATCCAGACCATGCAGTACTACACCCAGGCCATCGTCGCCGGGAAGGTCGCCAGCGGCATCGCGGGCAACTCCGGCCAGCAGTTCGAGCCCGGCTACCCCAACGGCTCCACCTGGACCCTGCCGCAGATGGTCTACAACCTCGGCTTCCAGCGCTTCAACTACGGCGCGGCCTGCGTCGTCGCCCTGGTGCTGTTCGCCATGTCGATGGCCGTCACCTCGATTCTGCTCCGCCGGCGCTCCGGCTTCATGGCGAGCGACGACTAGCGGGCCAGTGAGGACCTGATCATGACTCTCAGCAACACGCTCACCGGGGCACCGGCCCCGACCGGCTCCACCCGCCCGGCCTGCCCCGGCGGCCCCGCCGCCCGGGCCGCCCGGCGCCGCGCGCTGCTCAACTGGGTGGCCGTGCACTCGCTGGCCATCGCCGCCGCGCTGTTCTTCCTGCTGCCCTTCGTCTTCGTCTTCCTCACCTCGGTGATGTCCGACCAGCAGGCGCTCACCACCGACTACTGGCCCACCAGCTGGCAGTGGGGCAACTACAGCAAGGTCTGGGACACCCCCGGCTTCCTCACCTGGTGGCGCAACACCCTGCTCTACGCCGGGCTCGGCACCCTGCTGACCGTCGTCTCCAGCCTGCCCGTCGCCTACGCGCTCGCCAAGTTCCGCTTCCGGGGCCGCAACCTGGCGCTGATGGCCGTCATCGCGATGATGATGCTGCCGCCGCAGGTCACCGTCATCCCGATGTACCTGTTCTGGGCCAAGCAGATGGGCCTGAGCGGCTCGCTCTGGCCGCTCATCATCCCGATGGCCTTCGGCGACGCGTTCTCCATCTTCCTGCTGCGCCAGTTCCTGCTGACCATCCCCAAGGAGTACATCGAGGCCGCCCGGATCGACGGCTGCGGCGACCTGCGCACCCTGCTGCGGGTCGTCCTGCCGATGGCCAAGCCGGCCATCGCGGCGGTCGCGCTGTTCCAGTTCTTCTACTGCTGGAACGACTACTTCGGCCCGCAGATCTACGCCAGCAACAACCGCGAGGCCTGGACGCTCAGTTACGGCCTGGAGTCGTTCAAGGCCGCCCACCACACCAACTGGAACCTCACCATGGCCGCCACCCTGCTGGTGATGGCACCGGTGATCGTCCTCTTCTTCTTCGCTCAGAAGGCCTTCATCGAAGGCGTGACACTGACAGGGGTCAAGGGCTGATGTCCGTACCGAAGACGTCCGGAGCCGCCTCGGCCTCCGCGCTCAAGCTGGCCATCGTCGGCGGCGGTTCGACGTACACCCCGGAACTGATCGACGGCTTCGCCCGGCTGCGCGACACCCTGCCGATCGGCGAACTGGTGCTGATCGACCCGGCCGCCGAACGGCTGGAGCTGGTCGGCGGGCTCGCCCGGCGGATCTTCGCCAAGCAGGGGCACGGCGCCGCGGTCACCGTGACGACCGACCTGGCCGCGGGTGTCGCCGACGCCGACGCCGTCCTGCTGCAGCTGCGCGTCGGCGGGCAGGCGGCCCGCGACCGGGACGAGACCTGGCCGCTGGAGTGCGGCTGCGTCGGGCAGGAGACCACCGGCGCCGGCGGGCTCGCCAAGGCGCTGCGCACCGTCCCGGTGGTCCTCGACATCGCCGAGCAGGTCCGCCGGACCAACCCGGACGCGTGGATCGTGGACTTCACCAACCCGGTCGGCATCGTCACCCGGGCGCTGCAGACGGCCGGCCACAAGGCCGTCGGGCTGTGCAACGTCGCCATCGGCTTCCAGCGCAAGTTCGCCGCGCACCTCGGGGTGGCCCCGGAGCTCGTCCGGCTCGACCACGTCGGGCTGAACCACCTGACCTGGGAGCGCGGGGTGACCCTGCTGGACGACCCGGGTTCCGCGAGCGGCCGGGAGGTGCTCCCCGAACTGCTGCGGGACTTCGGCAAGGACATCGCCGAGGACCTGCACCTGCCGCAGGCCGTCATCACACGGCTCGGCGTCGTACCGTCCTACTACCTGCGGTACTTCTACCAGCACGACGCGGTGGTCGCCGAGCTCAGGGAACAGGGCTCGCGGGCCGCGCAGGTCGCCGAGATCGAACGGCAGCTGCTGGAGATGTACGCCGACCCGACCCTCGACACCAAGCCCGAACTGCTCGGCAAGCGCGGCGGCGCCTTCTACTCGGAGGCCGCCGTCCAGCTGATCGCCGCACTGCTCGGGACCGGCGGCGGCACCTCCGTCCAGGTGGTGAACACCCGCAACGACGGCGTCCTGCCCTTCCTCCCGGACGACGCCGTCATCGAGGTGCCGGCCGAGGTCGACGCGGCGGGCGTGCGCCCGCTGCCGCAGCGCCCGCTGGAACCGCTCTACGCCGGGCTCGTCGCCGCCGTCACCGCGTACGAGCACCTCGCCCTCGACGCCGCCCTGCACGGCGGCCGCGACCGGGTCTTCGACGCCCTGCTCGCCCACCCGCTGGTCGGCCAGATCGAACTCGCCGACCGGCTCACGGACCGGCTGCTCGCCCACAACCGCGAGCACCTCGCCTGGGCCTGACCCGGAGGAGACCGTCCACCCCCGGCCGACGACTTCCCGGCCGGGCCCCCGGCCGCGACTGACGGCCGGGCCACGTACGAGCCGCGGGGACCACATGACCCACCAGCCCGAACCGCTCCTGCCCGGCGTACTCGCCATCGACGCGGGAAACTCCAAGACCGACGTCGCCCTGATCGGCGCCGACGGCACCGTCCTCGGCACCGCCCGCGGCGGCGGCTTCGAACCCCAGAAGATCGGCGGCGCCGCAGCCGTCGCCGGCCTCGCCCCGCTGGTCGAACAGGCCGCCGCCGAGGCCGGCCACCCCACCTGGAGCGGCGTGCTCACCAGCCACGTCAGCGCCTGCCTCGCCAACGCCGACCTGCCGGTCGAGGAACAGGCGCTGCGCGACGCCCTCGAATCCCACCCCTGGGGCGCCAGCAACACCGTCGCCAACGACACCTTCGGCCTGCTCAGAGCCGGCACCGACGGCCCGCGCGGCGTCGCCGTCGTCTGCGGCGCCGGGATCAACTGCGTCGGCCTCCTCCCCGACGGCCGCACCGCCCGCTTCCCCGCCCTCGGCGAACTCACCGGCGACTGGGGCGGCGGCGCCGGCCTGGCCATCACCAGCATGTGGCACGCCGTACGCGCCGAGGACGGCCGCGGCGGGCCCACCGCCCTCGCCCGGGCCATCGCCGAACACTTCGGCCTGCCCAGCGCCGGCGCCGTCGCCGAGGCCGTCCACCTCGGACACCTGCCGAACACGCGGCTGCACGAGCTCGTCCGGGTGCTGTTCGCGGTCGCCGGCGAAGGCGACGAGGTCGCGCTGGAGCTGATCGACCGCCAGGCCGACGAGATCGTCCGGCTGGCCGTGGTCGCCCTGGGCCGCCTGGACCTGCTGGACTCCCCCGCCCCGGTCGTCCTGGGCGGCGGCGTGCTCGCCTCCCGGCAGCCGCTGCTGCTCGACAACCTCACGGCCCGCCTCGCGAAGGCCGCCCCGCTGGCCGAACCGCGTGTCGTCGTCGCGCCGCCCGTCCTGGGCGCGGCCCTGCTCGGGCTCGACCACCTGGAGGCGGGCGGGGAGGCGCAGGCGCGGCTGCGCGAGGCGTACGAGGGGCCGCGGCCGGTGGCGGCCTGAGGGCTGACGGCTGGCTGACGGCTGACGGCTGACGCCGCTTCGATGACTCCCTCCCCCGTCGGATCCGCACGTCCGGCGGGGGAGGGGCCTGCGGGCGGGAAGTAACGGGGAGGAAGTTTCACGAGACGGCAGGGAGGGAACCGCGCCACGGGCTCCCGTCGTGTATCCCGAGTACCGACTTCCGCCGCCGCCCGGGGAGACTTGTGCCATGGCCGTGCCCCGCAACCTCCTCGTCGCCGCCCTGCTGGCCGGCGGCACCGCAGCCGTCCTCTCCGGCTGCACGCCCGCAGACTCCCGCCCGACGGTGGCCGCCGCCTCCGCCGCCGCGGCCGCCGACGAGGGTGCGGACGACTTCCTCGACGACGAGGACTACCTCACGGAGGAGGGCGAGGAGGGCTACTCCCCCGCCGCCGACCCGACCGTCACCACCTCCGCCGCCGATCCCTCCTCCGGCTCCGACCCCGACTCCGATCCCGGCTACGGTCCCGGCTCCGGTCTCACCGGCGACTCCGCCCCCGACTGCACGGCCCCCGCGGAAGCCCCCGGCCACCAGGTCCTCGTCGTCGTCTCCGCCGGCCCCGCCGAAGTCACCGCCCAACCCGCCCGCTACACCTGCGAACCGGCCCGCTACACCCCCACCGGCACGCCCGTCCACTACGGCTTCGCGGCAGCCGGAGTGACGGCCACCCTGGTCGACCGCCCCCGCGGCGACCGGGCCAAGCCCGTCCCGCTGGAAGAGCTGATCACCCACCTCAACGACTGCCTGGCGGAACGCGACCCGGCGGACCCGTGGGGCTGCCACGGAAACGCCTACGACGTGGTGCTGGACTCACACGGGCGGATCATGCGGATCGGCGAGGTCCCGGGGCCGTGACCGCGGCGGCCAGCAGCGGGAATACGGTGTAGAAGCTCCTCGCAACTGTTGATAATCGGCTGCGCTACGCGCGTCAACCAGGTGCCAGCTGCGGGCTTTTGACGTTCATGACGTCCGCTGGAGCCCCCCTTGGGGCTGGTCTTACCCGTGGCGTCGTTGACCCAATTTCAGCGGCTCTGCTTTGCTTCCGGCCGTCGACGGTGAAACCGGCTCCCCATCCCCACGCCGCTGACCGGCCATGACGGACGGTCCGCTGCTCCGGTCTGCCGTCGTCGCACTCCCCTTCGTCCCCCCACGGTGCCGCCGCGCCCTACCCCGGTGCGGTCGGCATGAGAGAGGAACCCTCACGATGGGCATGTCCCCCACCTCCCGCCGGATGCGGACCCGGGCCCTGACCGGCCTCGGCGCGCTCGCGCTCGCCACCGCCGGATTCGCCGCCGCGCCGGCCGCCCAGGCCGACCAGCCGGGCAGCGAGTTCGCCGGGCAGTCCCACCCGTACCGGCACGGCGCCGTCCCCACCAGGGAGAGCGCCGAGCACGCCAACGCCAACTCCGCCGCCGCAACCCGTACGTCGAACCTGAAGTACGGCGGCGGCGTCGACGGCATCGGTGTCACCACCGGCGCGCCGAAGGTCTACCTGATCTTCTGGGGCTCCCAGTGGGGCACCCAGGGCACCGACTCCAACGGGTACACCACCCTTTCCGGTGACCCGTCGGGCGAGGCCGTCCGCGCGCAGCAGCTGTTCAAGGGTCTGGGCACCAACAACGAGACCTGGTCCGGCGTCATGACCCAGTACTGCGAGGGCATCGCCAAGGGCGCCACCAGCTGCCCGTCGACCGCCGCGCACGTCGGCTACCCGACCGGCGGTGCGCTGGCCGGCGTCTGGGTGGACACCTCGGCCGCCGCGCCGAGCAACGCCACCGGCAACCAGATCGCCAACGAGGCGATCAAGGGCGCCGGGCACTTCGGCAACACCTCCGCCGCCGCCAACCGCAACGTGCAGTACGTGGTGCTCTCCCCCACCGGCACCCACCCGGACGGCTTCAACACCTCGACCGGCAACTTCTGCGCCTGGCACGACTGGAACGGCGACACCACGCTGAGCGGTGGCGCGGCCTCCTCCCCGTACGGCGACCTGGCGTTCACCAACGACCCGTACGTGACCGACATGGGCACCTCCTGCGGCCAGAACTACGTCAACAGCGGTAGCGCGGGCCTGCTGGACGGCGTGACCATGGTGTACGGCCACGAGTACTCGGAGACCGTCACCGACCAGAACCCGGCCGGCGGCTGGACCGACTCGACCGGGTACGAGAACGCCGACAAGTGCGCCTGGAAGGGCGTCGGCGGCACCGGTGGCTCGCAGAACGTGGCCTTCGCGACCGGCTCCTTCGCCATGCAGGGGACCTGGTCGAACGCGGTGAGCGGCTGCCAGATCTCGCACGCGATCGTCCCCTGACGATCTGACCAGGGGGTAGGCGCCGGGGTGGGCCGTGGGGGCCCGCCCCGGCGCTTCGCTATGCGCTGACCAGGCCGAACTCGTAGGCCTGGATGACCAGATGGACCCGGTCGCGGGCGTCGAGCTTGGTGAAGAGCCGGGCCACGTGGGCCTTGGCGGTGGCGACGCTGATGGTGAGCTCCGCGGCGATCTCGGCGTTGGACAGGCCGCGGCCGACCAGGGTGAGCACCTCGCGTTCGCGTTCGGTGACGCTGTCGACGAGGGCCCGCCGGGGCCGGGCGGCGGCGGCCTCCGGGCGGGCGGCGAACTCGCCGATCAGCCGGCGGGTGATGCCGGGGGCGATCAGGGCGTCCCCGGCGGCGACGATCCGCACGCCGTCCAGGATGGTCTCCAGGGCGAGGTCCTTGACCAGGAAGCCGCTCGCGCCGGCCCGCAGCGCGCCGTAGACGTAGTCGTCGTCGTCGAAGGTGGTGAGGACGAGGACGTGGGTGGGCAGGTCCGGGTCGGCGGTGATCCGGCGGGTGGCCTCGATGCCGTCCGTGCCCGGCATCCGGATGTCCATCACGGCGACGTCGGGGCGCAGCCGGGTGACCAGTTCGACGGCCTCGGCGCCGTCGCCGGCCTCGCCGACCACCTCCAGGTCGGGGGCGTCGGCGATGAGCACGCGCAGGCCGGTGCGGATGAGCGGCTGGTCGTCCACCAGAACGACACGGATCACGGTCCCACCTCCACGGGGATCGGCAGTCGGGCGGCGACGCGGAAGCCGCCTTCGGGGCGCGGGCCGGCGGTGAACTCGCCGTGCAGCAGGGCGACCCGCTCGCGCATGCCGGCGATGCCGTAGCCGGTGCCCGGGGTGGCGGTCGGCGGGCCCGCGCCCAGGTCGACGACGGTGACGGCCAGTTCGTGCGGCCGGTAGTCGACGGTGACGTGGCAGTCGCGGGTGCCGGAGTGCTTGACCACGTTGGTCACCGACTCCTGCACGATCCGGAACGCGGCCAGGTCGACGTCGGCGGGCAGGGCGCGCGGTTCGCCGCCACGGGTCACCGCGACCCGTACGCCGGCGCCCGCGCTGCGGTCCACCAGACGGTCCAACTCGGCCATCCCGGGGGCGACTTCGAGCGGAGCCGACTCGTTCTCGCCGGCCCGCAGCGCGCCGAGCATCCGACGCAGGCCGGCCAGGGTCTCCCGGCTGGTGGCCTCGATGGCGTTCAGCGCGTTGCGGGTCTCGGCGGGCTGGGTGTCCATGACCCGGCTGCCCATGCCGGCCTGGATCGCGATGATGCCGATGTTGTGGGCGACCATGTCGTGCAACTCGCGGGCGATCCGCAGCCGTTCGGCGGTCACGGCCTGCCCGGTGGCGCGCCCGCGCAGCGCCTCGACGTGCGCGCGGCTCTGGTGGACGGTGTTGCCGACCAGCCAGGCGATCAGGACGGTCGCGGCCAGGCCGCCGTAGGCGTACGGGTTCACGACCTGGCCGTTGACGGTGCCCCAGAGGTAGAGCCCGGCGAGCAGGGCCAGCGGCATCCCCACCGCGGTCGTCGAGACCAGGCGGGAGCGGGCGGCCGCGCAGTAGCCGACCACCGCTTCGGCGATCAGGAACTGCAGCGGACACGTCGCCGGGACCTCCCGCATCCCGAGCGTGAAGACGCCGCCCGCCAGCGCCACGGCGACGGCCGCCAGCGGCAGCCGGACCAGCAGGAACGCCACCAGGGTGGTGACCACGGCCGTGACCACCATCGGCATGTCCTCGGTGTTGCCGTCGTAGTCGAGGAGGTGCCGCAGTTCGTCGGCCCGGGTGAAGAAGCGGAACACCACGATGGCCGTCCAGAACGCCGCCACCCACACGCCCGCGGGCAGGCGCCTGAGCAGGGGCGTACGGGGTTCGGTGATCATGACGCGATGGTAGCCGCGGGCGGCTCGGCGGCACATTGGCCCGCGGGAGTAGTCCCGGGGGCGGGTGCCGCGGCCCGCGGTTGTGGCCCGCGGCCCGATGCCCGGCTGCGGGCCGGACCGGCAGCGTGGTCCCCGTGATCGAGATCGAGCGACTGACCAAGCGGTACGGCGCCACCACGGCCGTCGACCAGTTGACCTTCACCGTCCGACCGGGCACCGTCACCGGTTTCCTCGGCCCCAACGGCGCCGGCAAGTCCACCACGCTGCGGATGATCCTGGGCCTCAACACCCCCACCGGGGGCAGCGTCACCGTGGACGGCGTGCCCTTCGCCCGCCGCCCGCGCGGCCTGCGGCACGTCGGCGCGCTGCTGGACGCGGGCGACGTGCACGGCGGGCGCAGCGCCCGGGCGCACCTGTCGGCGCTGGCCCGCGGCAACCGCATCCCGCTCGGGCGGGTCGAGGAGGTGCTGGCGGAGGTCGGGCTCGGCAAGGCCGCCGGGCGGCGGATCGGCGGCTACTCGCTGGGCATGAAGCAGCGCCTCGGCATCGC
>NZ_JNWQ01000064.1 GCF_000716875.1 Streptomyces novaecaesareae
CGTCATACGAGATTTCTGCCTGTCTCGTGGGCTCGGAGATGTGTATAAGAGACAGGGCCAGGATCTCGCCGTGCAGCATCGAGAACCAGCCGTCCCCCGCGGCGCTCCACTCCCGCCAGCCGGCCGCGATCCGCTCCGGCTCGTCCGGCTCCGCGTAGCCCCGCTCGACCACCGTCCGGCCCAGCGTGGTGCCGGTGACCCGGTCCGCCCACATCCCGCCCCACCAGGCGCGCTGCTCGGGCGTCGCGTACGTCCAGGTGGTGGCGCTCGCGGTGACCTCGGCGAAGCCGGCCGCGCGGGCCCAGGACAGCAGCCGACGGCCGGCGTCCGGCTCGCCGCCGTTGGCACGGGCGGTCCGCCGGTACAGCTCCAGCCAGCGGTCCAGCGCGGGCACCTCCGGGAACCAGGTCATCGAGGCGTAGTCGACGTCGCGCGCCGCGACCACGCCGCCGGGGGCCGTCACCCGCCGCATCTCGCGCAGCGCGGCCACCGGATCGGCCACGTGCTGCAGCACCTGGTGGGCGTGCACCACGTCGAACTCGCCGTCCCGGTACGGCAGTCGGTGGACGTCCGCCTGCTCGAACACGACCTCGGCGGCCGGCCCGCGCCCGGCGACGTACTCCGCGGCCCGCTCCAGCACCTCGGCGGAGGTGTCCACGGCCACCACCCGCCCCTCGGGGCCGACCAGCTCGGCCAGGTCGGCGGTGATCGTGCCGGGCCCGCAGCCGATGTCCAACACGGCCTGCCCGGGCCGCAGTTCGGGCAGCAGGTAGGCGGCCGAGTCGGCGGCGGTCCGGGAGCGGTGCGAGCGCAGGACGGCCTCCTGGTGGCCGTGGGTGTAGACGGCGGCGGGCTGCGGTGCGGACATGGGATCCCCCTGGTGCGTGGTCGGCTTTCCGTTCTCCTCGGCGCCTTCGACGCTACTCCCCGTCCCGCATCCCGAGAAGTTCTGTCTCATATGGTGATCGACTGGCGCCCCGCCCCCACCCGGCCGCCGTACCGTGGAGGCGCCCCCGACAGAACGGTCCCCGCCCATGCCCGGCCAGCGCCCCTTCGTCCTGCTGAGCGCCGCCGTGTCGCTCGACGGCCACCTCGACGACGCCTCCGCCGACCGGCTGCTGCTCTCCAACGCCGCCGACTTCGACCGGGTGGACGAGGAACGCGCGGCCGCCGACGCGGTCCTGGTCGGCGGCAACACCCTGCGCGCCGACAACCCGCGCCTGCTGGTCAACGACCCCGCGCGCCGGGCCGCCCGACTGGCGGCCGGCCGGCCCGAGTACCCGCTGAAGGTGACGCTCAGCGCGAGCGGCGCCCTCGACGCCGAGCTGCGGTTCTGGCACACCGGCGGCACCAAACTCGCCTACACCACGGACGCCGGGGCGGCGGTGCTGCGCCCCCGGCTGGACGGGCTGGCCGAGGTGGTCGCGCTCGGCGCCGCGGTGGACCTCGGCGCGGTGCTGGACGACCTGGGCGCGCGCGGCGTGCGCCGGCTGATGGTCGAGGGCGGCGGGGGCGTGCACACCCAGTTCCTGGCCGGGGGCCTGGCGGACGAGCTGCAGCTGGCCGTCGCCCCACTGCTGGTCGGGCAGGCCGAGGCGCCCCGGTTCGTCCGCCCCGCCGCGTTCCCGGGCGGTCCGGCCCGGCGGATGCGGCTGCTGGAGGCACGTACCGTGGGCGACGTCGTCCTGCTCAGGTACGCCCCGAAGGAGCCCGCGCCGTGAACCGCCCCGCCGCCACCGACCTCGACCACCTGCGCCGGGCCGTCGAGCTCTCCCGCCGCTGCCCGCCGTCCGAGACGGCCTTCTCGGTCGGCGCGGTGATCGTCGGCGCCGACGGCGAGGTGCTGGCGGAGGGGTACAGCCGGGAGTCGGACCCGCACGACCACGCCGAGGAGGCGGCCCTCGCCAAGCTCCCGGCCGGCGACCCCCGGCTGCGCGGGGCGACCGTCTACAGCTCGCTGGAGCCCTGCGGGCAGCGCGCCTCGCGGCCGACGCCGTGCGCCCGCCTGATCATCGCGGCGGGCGTGCCGCGGGTGGTGGTCGCCTGGCGCGAGCCGGACCTGTTCGTCACCGACTGCCAGGGCACGGCCCTGCTGGAGGCGGCCGGGGTCGAGGTGGTGGAGCTGGCGGAGCTGGCCGAGGAGGCCCGAGCGGTCAACGCCCACCTGCCCGGTTGATCTTTTGTATCATTAGGAAACAAACAGCTCACGTTCCGTTTCCCGAGGAGCCCCCATGCCCGCCGCCCCCCTCCGGCTGACCGCCCGCGCCCTCCTCCTGGACATGGACGGCACCCTGGTCGACTCCGACGCCGTGGTCGAACGCTGCTGGGGACGCTGGGCCGAGCGGCACGGCCTGGACCCGGCCGAGGTGCTCGCCGTCGCCCACGGCCGCCAGGGCCACGCGACCATGGCCGCCCTGCTGCCCGAGCGCCCGGTCGAGGTCAACCTCGCCGACAACGCGCGGATGCTCGCCGAGGAGCGCGCCGACACCGAGGGCGTCGTCCCGGTCCCCGGCGCCCCCGCCTTCCTCGCCGCACTGGCCGGCCTCCCGCACGCCCTGGTCACCTCCGCCGACGAGGCGCTCGCCCGGGTCCGGATGGACGCCGCCGGCCTGCCGCTGCCGCCCGTCCTGGTGACCGCCGAGTCCGTCGGAGCCAGCAAGCCGGACCCGGAGGGCTTCCTCAAGGGCGCCGCCGCCCTCGGCTTCGCCCCCGCCGACTGCCTCGCCTTCGAGGACTCCGGCGCCGGCATCGCCGCCGCCAAGGCCGCCGGCCTGCGCGTCGTCGGCATCGGCCCCCGCGCCGCCGCCCACCACCCGGACGCCCACGCCGACACCCTCACCACCGTCACCGTCACGCCGACCCCGGACGGCCTCCTCACCATCACCATCGGCTGACGCGACCTGCGAAAACATCCTTGCCGACGGCCGGAGTCAGCACAGAACCAGCACGGTGACGCCAGCCCGCAACTGCCGATCAGTAGTGGTAGCGGGCGGCCAGGATGATGATCTCCCGCTCCGTGACCAGGTAGACGAGACGATGCTCGTCGTCGATCCGCCGCGACCAGGCGCCGGGCAGGTGGTACTTCAGCGGCTCGGGCTTGCCGATCCCGGTGAACGGGTCACGCAGGACGTCCTCGATGAGCTTGTTGATCCGGGCGAGCATCTTGCGGTCGCTCGTGAGCCAGGAGGTGTAGTCCTCCCAGCCGGCCTCTTCGAAGACGAGCCTCACGCGGCGCCCTTCTCGACACCCGCCGCATCAGGGTCGATGAGCTCCCGCTCGGAGAGCCCTGTGCCGCCAAGGGCGTTCTCGTACGCCCTGAGCAAGCGGCGGGCGTTCGCAGGCGAGCGCAACAGGTAGGAGCCTTCACGCAGGGCGGCGTAGTCCTCGGCCGAGACGAGTACGGCGTTCCCGTGCTTGGAGACGATCTCGATGGCCTCGTGGTCGTCGTTGACCTTCTTGATCAACGGAAAGAGAGCCTTGCGCGCCTCGCTGGCAGTGATCGACATCGACTGAACTCCCTCCAAGACTGGTACCACATACCGTACCACTGAGGGAGGGTCCAGCAGGCTGAGAAGTCAGCACCAGGTCAGCACGGAAATGAGAAACGGGGCTCGCCTCAGGAGAGGCGAGCCCCGTTCGACCTGCACATTTGACAGATCAAGCCAGCTCAAGGCCATCAGACGATCACACGTTGAAGCGGAACTCCACCACGTCGCCGTCGTGCATGACGTAGTCCTTGCCCTCGATGCGGGCCTTGCCCTTGGCGCGGGCTTCGGCGATGGAGCCGGTCTCGACCAGGTCGTCGAAGGAGATCACCTCGGCCTTGATGAAGCCCTTCTGGAAGTCGGTGTGGATGACTCCGGCGGCCTCGGGGGCGGTGGCGCCCTTCTTGATGGTCCAGGCGCGGGCCTCCTTGGGGCCGGCCGTCAGGTAGGTCTGCAGGCCGAGGGTGTCGAAGCCGACGCGGGCGAGGGTGGCGAGGCCGGGCTCCTCCTGGCCCATGGACTGGAGGAGTTCGAGGGCCTCGGCGTCGTCCAGCTCGATCAGCTCGGACTCGATCTTGGCGTTGAGGAAGATCGCCTCGGCCGGGGCGACCAGCTCGCGCTGGGCGTTCTTGAAGTCCTCGTCGGCCAGCTCGGCCTCGTCCACGTTGAAGACGTAGAGGAAGGGCTTGGCGGTCAGCAGGTGGAGGTCGCGGATCGGGGCGGTGTCGAAGCCGGCCTCGAAGAGGGTCTTGCCGGTCTCCAGGATCGCCTGGGCGGCCTCGGCGGCGGCCAGGACGGGGGCGGTGTCCTTCTTGAGGCGCGCCTCCTTCTGGAGCCGCGGCAGGACCTTCTCGACGGTCTGGAGGTCGGCGAGGATCAGCTCGGTGTGGATGGTCTCGATGTCGTCCTTGGGCGACACCTTGCCGTCCACGTGCACCACGTCCGGGTCGGTGAAGGCGCGCACGACCTGGCAGATCGCGTCCGACTCGCGGATGTTGGCGAGGAACTTGTTGCCCAGGCCCTCGCCCTCGCTGGCGCCGCGCACGATGCCGGCGATGTCGACGAAGTCGACGGTGGCCGGGAGGATGCGCTGGGAGCCGAAGATCTCGGCCAGTTTGGCCAGCCGCGCGTCCGGGACGCCGACCACGCCGACGTTCGGCTCGATGGTGGCGAACGGGTAGTTGGCCGCCAGCACGTCGTTCTTGGTCAGGGCGTTGAACAGGGTCGACTTGCCGACGTTCGGCAGGCCGACGATTCCGATCGTGAGCGACATGAAGCGCAGTCCCGGGGGCTTGGAGGAGTTGGGTCGGCACCGTGCGGGCCGACCGCCAAGTCTACGGGCAGCGTCCGCGGTCCCTCACGCCTCGGTCGGCGGGCGCGGTCGACCCGTTCGAACGTGAAATCGGTCATGCGGCGGCCCCGCGCGAGGATCCGATGATCATGGCGCATGGTCTCGGCCGAGCAGGTCAGCCCATCTGAGCGACGATCACACGAGTACGCCGTCCGGAGACACGGGCCAAGGCCTGAACGGTCCATTACACAGTGTGGCGATGATCGGACCGTACGTTGGGCGGGTGGAGCAGAGCATCCGTACCCAGCCGCCAGGGCCCAGACGCCGTCCGCCGAACGGCGCGGCCGCAGCCGCCGTCCCCGGTCCAGGCCGGGCTCCCGGGACCGACGGAACCCCCGCCTCCCGGCTGCGCCCGGTGGCCGGGCCGCCCTCCGCCCGCCCGGCCGCCCCCCGGCTGCGCCTGCCGCTGCGCGGGCGCGGCGACGCGCAGCTGTACGGACGGCGGCGGACCGGCCGGCCGACCCGGCTGACGGCCGTCGGCACCGGTGTGGTCGCCGTCCTGGCCACGCTCGCGGTGGCGGGCGTGGACCGGCTGCTCTTCGACGGCCTGGGCTGGCTGTTCGGCCTGGGCTACTTGGTGGTCTGCTTCCAGCTGGCCGTCCGGGTCCGCTACGTCGACCTGCTGGCCGCGCCGATCAGCGGGCCGATCGCCTTCGCCCTGGCGCTGGTGCTGCTCGCACCGGTCAGCTCCTCGGGCGTCACCGCCCAGGTGGTCTCGCTGGCGACCGGGCTGGCGCTGCGGGCCGGCTGGCTGTTCACCGGCACCGGGCTCGCCGCGCTGATCGTGCTCGCCCGCTTCATCGCCCAGCGCCGGATCCAGCGCTCCCGCTGAGCGCCCGGGGCGCCGACGGCCGGGCCGCGGGAGCGGGCCTCAGTCCGCCGCCCGGGCCGCCGCCATGGCGGCCCCGACGATGCCGGCGTCGTTGCGCAGCTCCGCCGGCACCACCTGCGCCTCGCGGTCCTTCAGCAGCGGCAGGAACTTCTCGTGCTTGCGGCTCACCCCGCCGCCGATCACGATCAGCTGCGGCGAGAAGAGCATCTCCACCAGGTCCAGGTACTCGTCGACCCGCCCGGCCCACTGCTCCCAGGTCAGCCCGTGCCGTTCCTTGGCGGCCGAGGCGGCCCGGCGCTCGGCGTCCTTGCCGCGCAGCTCCAGGTGGCCCAGCTCGGTGTTGGGCACCAGCACGCCGTCGGTGAAGAGCGCGCTGCCGATGCCGGTGCCGAAGGTGAGCACCAGGACGACGCCCCGCCGGCCCCGCCCGGCGCCGTGCGCCATCTCGGCGAGGCCGGCCGCGTCCGCGTCGTTGAGGACGGTCGCGGGCAGGTCCAGTACCTCGCGGAAGAGCCCCTCGGCGTCCAGGCCGATCCAGCCCTTGTCCACGTTGGCCGCGGTCCTGGTCCGGCCGCCGACCACCACACCGGGGAAGGTCAGCCCGACCGGGCCGCGGTGGTCGAAGTGGCGGACCACCTCGCGGACGGCGGCGACCACGGCCTCGGGGGCGGACGGCTGCGGGGTGAGCACCTTGTGGCGTTCCTCGGCGAGCGCGCCCCGGGCGAGGTCGACCGGTGCGCCCTTGATCCCCGAGCCGCCGATGTCCACGCCGAATACCGCCGTCATCACGTCCGCCCTCCGCCGGGTGGCCGCGGACCCGCTTGTCCACAGCCTGTGCACAAAACTACGAGAGGGCGCACCGGCCCGCACAGCGGAAAACCACGCAGCGGAGAACGACGCAGCGAGAACCAGGCGACGGAAGGCCGCACAGCAGAGAGCCCGGCACCCCGCGCGGGGCACCGGGCTCTCCGGAGGCGTCAGAGCTTGCCGGCCGCCTCGGCGCGCAGGTCGCGGCGCAGCTCCTTGGGCAGCGAGAAGGTCAGGTGCTCCTCGGCGGTCTTGACGGTCTCGACCGTGTCGTAGCCGCGCGCGGCCAGGAATTCGAGCACGCCGTCGACCAGGATCTCCGGCACCGAGGCGCCGCTGGTCAGGCCGACGGTGCCGACGCCCTCCAGCCACTCCTCCCGGATCTCCTCGGCGAAGTCCACCAGGTGGGCGGCCTTGGCCCCGTACTCCAGGCCGACCTCGACCAGACGGACCGAGTTGGAGGAGTTCTTGGAGCCGACCACGATCAGCAGGTCGGTCTCGGGGGCCAGCTGCTTGACGGCGACCTGGCGGTTCTGGGTCGCGTAGCAGATGTCGTCGCTGGGCGGGCTGACCAGCGCCGGGAAGCGGTTCTTCAGCTCGCCGACGGTGGCCATGGTCTCGTCCACCGACAGGGTGGTCTGGGACAGCCAGACGACCCGGGACTCGTCCCGGACCTTCACGTTGGCGACGTCCTCGGCACCGTCCACCAGGTGGATCCGGTCCGGGGCCTCGCCCATGGTGCCGATGACCTCCTCGTGGCCCTCGTGGCCCACCAGCAGGATGTCGAAGCCCTCGTCGGCGAAGCGCACGGCCTCCTTGTGCACCTTGGTGACCAGCGGGCAGGTGGCGTCGATGGTGGCGAGCTTGCCGGCCCGCGCCTCGTCGTGGACGGACGGGGCGACACCGTGCGCGGAGAAGACCACGATCGAGCCCTCGGGCACCTCCTCCGTCTCGTCGACGAAGATCGCGCCCTTCTTCTCCAGGGTCTGGACCACGTACTTGTTGTGGACGATCTGCTTGCGGACGTAGATGGGGGCCCCGTACTGCTCCAGGGCCTTCTCCACGGCGATCACGGCGCGGTCGACTCCCGCGCAGTAGCCCCGGGGGGCGGCGAGCAGGACACGGCGCTGCGCGGTGTTGGACATGGCTCCATCGTACGGGCGGCGGCGAGCCGCGCCGCCCCGGAGCGGAGCCGCGCCGACGGCGGGCATGTTCCGTGCAGACCCGGTCACGAGTGCTCAAATGTGGTGCCTATGAGCTCTGTGAGCGAGCAGGCGACGCCGAGCGGCCTGCGCCGCACCCTGGGCGTCCGCGATCTGATGGTCTACGGACTCCTGTTCATCGCCCCGATGGCCCCGGTCGGCGTGTTCGGCGTGCTGGACGCCAAGAGCCACGGCGCCGTCGCCACCGTCTACCTGGCGGCCACCGTGGCGATGGGCTTCACCGCCTTCTCGTACGCCCAGATGGTGCGCGCGGTGCCGCAGACCGGCTCGGTGTTCGCCTACGCACGGGCCGGGCTGGGCGAGGGGCCGGGGTTCATCGCCGGCTGGATGGCGATGCTGGACTACCTGCTGATCCCGGCGGTGGCCTACCTGTTCTCCGGGATCGCCCTGCACTCGCTGGTGCCGGACGTCTCGCGCTGGCTGTGGACGGCGATCGCGGTCGTGGCGACCACCGCGCTCAACCTGATCGGGGTGCGGACGGCGGCGGTGGTCGGCTTCGCGGTGCTCGCCATGGAGATCGCGGTGCTGCTGGCATTCATGGCGGCGGCCGTGGTGGCACTCGCCCAGGACGGCGCCCGGCGCGGCTGGGACACCCCGTTCACCGCCGTCGGCGCCTTCTCGCTGACCGCCGTGATCTCCGCGGTGTCCGTCGCGGTGCTCTCCTACCTGGGCTTCGACGCGATCGCGACCTTCGTGGAGGAGGCGGTCGGCGCCTCGGCGGCGGTGGCCCGGGCGGTGCTCTGGTGCCTGGCCCTGGCCGGGGTGCTGTTCGTCGCCCAGACCTACCTGGCGGCGGTGCTGGAACCGATGAGCCCGCAGCAGCTGGCCGCCGACCCGGCGGCGCAGGGCTCGGCCTTCTACGACACCGTGGAGAGCGGCATCGGGCACTGGCTGCACGTGCTGGTCGCGGCCAGCAAGGCGATCGGCGCGGCCTTCGCGGCCCTGGCCGGGCAGGCGGCGGCCGGGCGGCTGGTCTTCGCGATGAGCCGGGACGGGCGGCTGCCACGCGTCCTCGGCGCGGTCGACCCGGCCAGCGCGGTGCCGCGCCGGGCGCTGCTGGCGGCCGCGGTGATCACCATGGCGGCGGCGGTCTGGGCGGCGAACCGGGACGACGGGCTGGACCAGCTGACCTCGGTGGTCAACGTGGGCGCGCTGACCGCCTTCGCGCTGCTGCACGCCTCGGTGATCGGCTGGTACACCGTGCGGCACGGCTCGCCGGACCGGCTGCGGCACGTGGTCGTTCCGATGCTGGGGATCGCGGTGATCGGCGCGGTGGTCTACGAGGCCTCGACCACCGCGCAGCTGGTCGGGCTGGCCTGGCTGGCGGCCGGCCTGGTGGTGCTCGGCGTCCAGGGCAGTTCGACCGGTTCGGGCGTCGGCGGTGTCGGCGGGCGCCGCTAGCCTCGTACGCATGGCCAACACCAGCTCCCCCGAAGCGCCGCTCCCGGTCGGCAAGGTCTCCGCGCTGATCGGCGGCTGGATCGACCGGCTCGGCGCGGTGTGGGTGGAGGGGCAGATCACCCAGCTCAGCCGTCGGCCCGGGGCGGGCGTGGTCTTCCTGACCCTGCGTGACCCTCAGGCGGACGTGTCGCTCACGGTGACCTGTTTCCGCTCGGTGTTCGACCAGGTCGCGGACGTCGTGCAGGAGGGCGCGCGGGTCGTCGTGCACGCCAAGCCGGAGTGGTACGCGGCGCGCGGGCAGCTGTCGATGCGCGCCTCCGAGATCCGGCCGGTGGGGCTGGGCGAGCTGCTGGCCCGGCTGGAGCAGCTGAAGCGGCGGCTCGCCGGGGAGGGCCTGTTCGCGGCCGAGCGCAAGAAGCCGCTGCCGTTCCTGCCGCAGTGCGTCGGGCTGGTCACCGGGCGCGGCTCGGCGGCCGAGCGGGACGTGCTGGAGAACGCCCGGCGGCGCTGGCCGGCCGTCCGCTTCGAGGTGCGCAACGTCCCGGTGCAGGGGGTCAGCGCGGTGGAGCGGGTGAGCGCGGCCGTACGGGAGCTGGACGAGCACCCCGAGGTGGACGTGATCATCGTGGCCCGCGGCGGCGGCAGCGTGGAGGACCTGCTGCCGTTCTCGGACGAGGGGCTGGTGCGACTGGTCGCGGCCGCCCGTACGCCGGTGGTCAGTGCGATCGGGCACGAGCCGGACCAGCCGCTGCTGGACTTCGTCGCCGACCTGCGCGCCTCCACCCCGACCGATGCCGCCAAACGAGTGGTTCCGGACGTCGGCGAGGAGCTGACCAAGGTCCACCAGCTGCGCGACCGCGCCCGCCGGCACGTGCTGGCCAGGGTCGAACGCGAGCAGCACGGGCTGGACGGGCTGCGCAGCCGCCCGTCGCTGGCCGCCCCGCACCGGATGCTGGACGGCCGCGGGCAGGAGGTCGAGGGCCTGCTGGAGCGGGCCCGGCGCACCCTGCGGCACCGGCTGGACCACGCGCAGAGCGACCTCGGGCACACCCTGGCCCGGGTGGTCGCGCTCTCCCCGGCGGCCACCCTGGAACGCGGCTACGCGGTGCTCCAGCGGGCGGACGGCACGGTGGTGACCGACCCGGCGCAGACCGCGCCCGGCGAGGGGCTGCACGCCCGGGTGGCGGGCGGCGGCTTCGACGTCACCGTCGACTAGGACTTGTCCGGTCGATCGGTCTGCCGCCTGTGCCGGTCCGCCGCCTGTGCCTGTCTGTCGGCCCCACCCCCTACGCTGGCACGCATGGCAGAGCAGCAGGAGCAGCAGGACGCGGCGGCACCGGGCCCGGACGACGCGCTGGGCTACGAGCACGCCCGGGACGCGCTGCTGGACGTCGTCCGGCAGCTGGAGAACGGCGGGACGTCGCTGGAGGAGTCGCTGGCCCTGTGGGAGCGCGGCGAGCAGCTGGCGAAGGTGTGCCAGCGCTGGCTGGACGGCGCCCGGGCCCGGTTGGACGCCGCGCTGGCCGCCGAGGAGGGCGGAGCCCCCGGCGGGGAGTGAGGCTCCACGGCGGCCGGCCGGAGGAGCGCGGCCCGCGGGGAGAGCGGGACCGGCGGGGAGCGTGAGGCGGGTCACATCCGCTTGAGGAATAGTTGAATATTCACCTATGTTGGATGACGTGATCGGCCCGGCCGGTCACACCGACGAAGCCCCCTCCCGCATGAGGTGCAGAAGCATGACGACCGACGCCCTGGCACTCGACGCCGCCGCCCAGGACCTGCTGTTCCGCGAGGCCCGCACCGCGAACACCTTCACCGACGAGCCGGTCACCGAGGAGCAGGTCCAGGCCATCTACGACCTGGTCAAGTACGGTCCGACCGCCTTCAACCAGCAGCCGCTGCGCGTCGTGCTGGTCCGCTCGGCCGAGGGCCGGGAGCGTCTCGTCCAGCACCTGGCGGACGGCAACAAGGCCAAGACCGCCGCCGCCCCGCTGGTCGCGGTCCTGGCCGCGGACCACGAGTTCCACGAGGAGCTGCCGACCCAGTTCCCGCACTTCCCGCAGGCCAAGGACGTGTTCTTCTCGGAGCGCCCGGTCCGCGAGCAGTCCGCCACGCTGAACGGCGCCCTGCAGGCCGCCTACTTCATCATCGGCGTCCGCGCCGCCGGCCTGGCCGCCGGCCCGATGACCGGCTTCGACGCCGAGGGCATCAACAAGGAGTTCTTCGCCGACGGCGACCACTCGGTGCTGGCCGTGATCAACATCGGCAAGCCGGGCGAGGACGCCTGGTTCCCGCGTTCGCCGCGCCTGGAGTACGACCAGGTCGTCACCACGGTCTGACGCACTCATGCGAGAGGGCCCCGCACCGGTTCGTCCGGTGCGGGGCCCTCCGGCGTTCCCGGGGCCCTCTGGCGTTCCCGGGGCCCCACGCGTTCCCCGGGCCGCGCGCTACTTGAGCGCCTGGGCCAGCTCGGCCAGTTCCTCGTAGGAGGCGGTGCCGGTGAGCAGGGTGGTCCCGGAGCCGCTCTGCACGGTCAGCGCGCGGGCCTTCTCGCCCTGCACCCGCTCCCAGGTGCGGCCGGCCACCTCGGAGGTGCCGTCCGGCTGACCGCCCGCGACCTTGTCGGACAGCAGCGAGTCGCGCGGCGCGTCGCTCTGCTCGACCGCCGCGTACTGGCCGGAGGGCGTCACGAAGCCCAGGTGCCAGGCGTTGCCCTTGCCATTGCTCTGATCGGCCGACCGGTAGCTGACCGAAGTCGCCCGCCACTTGTCGGGGAGCCCGTCCGGGGAGAGCAGCGGGTACGGCGCGGCGCGCTTGGCGCTGGCCGCCGCCGCCCTGTACTCGACCACGTGCACCGGGTCGCCGTTGGCGTCGTGCGGGAGGAACAGGTACCCGACCCAGACGACGAAACCGACCGCCAGCATCGACAGGACCATGTCCCGTACGGTCTGGCGGCCCCTCATGCCCTTGCTCTCTGCAGCCACCCCCACATGGTGACTCATCCACATTCCGGCCCGGTCACCCGGGGTGTCCACGTACGGGTGAACCAGGACGAAGCGGTGTTTTTCGAGCCGGCAGGGCGACCCGCGCCACAGACAGTCATCTCTTGGGCAGATACGATCGCAGAACCCTCACCACGGCGTTCGACCTGGCAGTAGTCGGGCGCTCACTGGCCGTCGCGTACAGAGAGGTAACGACGATGACCACGCAGTACCCGCACCACCTTCCCAGTGCCCTGGAGGTCGCGCCCGAGGCTCCGGACCGGAACCTCGCGCTCGAACTCGTCCGGGTCACCGAGGCCGCCGCGATGGCCGCCGGCCGGTGGGTCGGACGTGGCGACAAGAACGGCGCAGACGGCGCAGCCGTGAAGGCGATGCGCACCCTGGTCTCGACCGTGTCGATGAACGGCGTGGTCGTCATCGGCGAGGGCGAGAAGGACGAAGCCCCGATGCTCTACAACGGCGAGCGGGTCGGCGACGGCACCGGCGCCGAGTGCGACGTCGCCGTGGACCCGGTGGACGGCACCACCCTCACCGCCAAGGGCATGAACAACGCCGTGGCCGTGCTGGCCGTAGCCGACCGCGGCACCATGTTCGACCCCAGCGCCGTGTTCTACATGGACAAGCTGGTGGCCGGCCCGGAGGCCGCCGAATTCGTCGACATCACCGCCCCGGCGGCGGTCAACATCCGCCGGGTCGCCAAGGCCAAGGGCAGCGCCGTCGAGGACGTCACCGTCGTCGTGCTCGACCGCCCGCGCCACGACGGCCTGGTCCGGGAGATCCGCGAGGCGGGCGCCCGGATCAAGTTCATCTCCGACGGCGACGTGGCCGGAGCCATCATGGCCGCCCGCGAAGGCACCGGCGTCGACCTGCTGATGGGCATCGGCGGCACCCCGGAGGGCATCATCGCGGCCTGCGCGATGAAGTGCATGGGCGGCGTGATCCAGGGCCGGCTGTGGCCCAAGGACGACGCCGAGCGGCAGAAGGCCCTCGACGCCGGCCACGACCTGGACCGGGTGCTCACCACCGACGACCTGGTCAGCGGCGAGAACGTGTTCTTCGTCGCCACCGGCATCACCGACGGCGAGCTACTGCGCGGTGTGCACTACCGCTCGGAGACCGCCACCACCAGCTCGCTGGTGATGCGCTCCAAGAGCGGCACGATCCGCGAGATCAACTCCACCCACAAGCTCTCGAAGCTGCGGGCCTACAGCGCGATCGACTTCGACCGCGCCAACTGATCGACCGCGCCGACCGACGCGCCCGGCGGACGGGGCGCTCAGGTCACTGGGCCCTCACGTAACTGGGCGCTCAGGTAACTCGGCACTCGGCGAACAGGGCACTCACGGAACAGCGCGCAGCGGCCCCGGCGGAATCCCCCTCCGCCGGGGCCGCGGCACGTCCGGACCCGGGCCTTCGGCCACCCGGTCCGCGACGCCGGCGTCTTCGGCCGGCCGTCACCCGGCTATCCGGGCCCGCGCGGCCGCCGTCACCCGGGCCGCCTCGATCAACTCCCCGTCCCGGCGGCGGCGCCGGGCCAGCACCACCCGCCGCTCGGCGGCCGTCAGCCCGCCCCAGACCCCGTACGGCTCCGGCTGCGCCAGCGCGTGCTCGCGGCACTCCAGCAGCACCGGGCAGCGGGCACAGACCCGCTTGGCCTGCTCCTCCCGGGACAGCCTGGCCGCCGTCGGCTCCTTGGACGGCGCGAAGAACAGCCCCACCTCGTCCCGCCGGCAGGCCGCACCGGTGTGCCAGGGATTGTCCTCGCCCGCAGCGGCACCCGCCTGGCCGCCCGGGGGCTGCGGTTGCGGACGGACGCCGGTACGGCGCTCCAGCAACTGCGCGGCGGCGACGGGCGAAGTGGTGCGGGACTCGATCGGATGCAGCACGGCCGTACTCCTGACGAGGCTCTCGGACACGGGGAACCTCGCTCCCCTGCCCGGCTGCGAGCCCCCGCTGTCGAACCCTCCGGAACGGCCGCTGGGCCGCCTCCGGTGCGCAGCCGCACAAGAAGCGATGTGCGGAAGGAACTACCCCGCCCCGCCGCGATTCATGCACACTGCACGCAATCGACTACGGAGTGCACCGGCCGCAACGCCGAGCGCCCGACCGGGAGTTGATTCGCGGTCGGGCGCTCGGCAGGTCAACAGCTACTCATCGGTACCGAGTTGGCGGCGCACCCACTCCTTGAGCTTCTTGCCCTGGCGCGGCTTGGCGGTGCAACCGCCGAACATCGCAAGGCCCTTGACCCGGACAACCGGAGCGTACGGGTCCGCCGCGGTCTGCTCGCGGACGTCGAAACCGCCGAACAGGCCGACCCCGCCGCCGTGCAGGCTGACGTTCTCCGGCACCCGGACCTCGACCCCGCCGAACATCGCCATGACGACGATCTCCACCTCGGGAGACTCGAACACGGCGTCGCTCAGGTCGATCTCCACGCCGCCGAACGCGGCGAAGGCCTTCAGGTGCGAACCCACCCGCCAGCGGCCCTTGCGGGACGCGCCGCCGAAGATCGCCACCACCGAGGGCGACTCCTGGCGCGCGGGCGGCTGCGGCGCCGACGACGCCGGGGCCGCACCCAGCGGCTGCTTCTCGAAGGAGAGCGGGCGGGCCGGCAGGTCCCGGGTCAGCGGCGCCAACTCGCCGAAGGTCTTGGCGGCGTACGCGGCCTCGATCCGCTCGGCGTGCTCGTCCGCGTCCAGCCGGCCCTCGGCGTACGCGTCCCGCAGCAGTTCCGCGACCCGCTCGCGGTCGGCGTCCGAGACCCGCATCTCCGCCTGCGCCACCGGGGCGTGCGAAGGCTGCGGCCCGGCCTCGGACTTGGGCTCGGACGTGGCCTCGGGCTTGAGTTCAGGCCCGAGTTCGGGCTTGGCCTCGGGTTTTGCCTCGGGTTTGGTCATCGGTACGGGCGCCGGCACCGGCGGCTGCCCCGGATCGTCGTGCGACGGCGAGTTGTCCACGGGCTCAGCCTAGTCGCTCGCACTCCAGCCCGAGTGAGCCCCGTCACGCAAGGCTGACCTGTCCGCATGCCGCCTGCGCCCGGGTCCTACCCTGGATGGTGCTTCGCCGACGCAGCCGGATCACTGGATAGCTAAGGACCGCCCCGATGGCTCCCACGCCAGACTTCGAGTACAGCGACCTCCTCCCCCTGGGCGCTGACCCGACCCCGTACCGCAAGCTGACCTCCGAGGGTGTCTCCACCTTCGAGGCCGGCGGCCGGACCTTCCTCCAGGTCGAGCCCGAGGCGCTGCGGCTGCTCACGGCCGAGGCGATGCACGACATCTCGCACTACCTGCGCCCCGCCCACCTCGCCCAGCTGCGCCGCATCCTGGACGACCCGGAGGCCAGCCCCAACGACCGCTTCGTCGCGCTCGACCTGCTGAAGAACGTGAACATCTCGGCCGGCGGCATCCTCCCGATGTGCCAGGACACCGGCACCGCGATCGTCATGGGCAAGCGCGGCCAGAACGTGCTCACCGAGGGCGGCGACGAGTCCGCCATCGCGCGCGGCGTGTACGACGCGTACACCAAGCTCAACCTGCGCTACTCCCAGATGGCCCCGGTGACCATGTGGGACGAGAAGAACACCGGCAACAACCTGCCGGCCCAGATCGAGCTGTACGCCACCGACGGCGACGCGTACAAGTTCCTCTTCATGGCCAAGGGCGGCGGCTCCGCCAACAAGTCGTACCTGTACCAGGAGACCAAGGCCATCCTGAACGAGGCGAGCATGCTCTCGTTCCTGGAGCAGAAGATCCGCTCGCTCGGCACCGCGGCCTGCCCGCCGTACCACCTGGCCATCGTGATCGGCGGCACCAGCGCCGAGTTCGCGCTGAAGACCGCCAAGTACGCCTCGGCGCACTACCTGGACAACCTGCCGACCTCGGGCGACGCCAAGACCGGCCACGGCTTCCGCGACCTGGAGCTGGAGGCCAAGGTCACCGAGCTGACCCAGAAGATCGGCATCGGCGCCCAGTTCGGTGGCAAGTACTTCTGCCACGACGTGCGCGTGGTGCGCCTGCCGCGGCACGGCGCCTCACTACCGGTCGCCATGGCCGTCTCCTGCTCCGCCGACCGCCAGGCGCTCGGCAAGATCACCGCCGAGGGCGTCTTCCTGGAGCAGCTGGAGACCGACCCGGCCAAGTACCTGCCGGACACCACCGACGAGCACCTGGACGACGACGTGGTGCGCGTCGACCTCGACCAGCCGATGTCCGCGATCCGCGCCGAACTCTCCAAGTACCCGGTGAAGACCCGCCTCTCGCTCACCGGCACCCTGGTCGTCGCCCGCGACATCGCCCACGCCAAGATCAAGGAGCGCCTGGACGCCGGCGAGGGCATGCCCAAGTACCTCCAGGACCACCCGGTCTACTACGCGGGCCCGGCCAAGACCCCCGAGGGCTACGCCTCCGGCTCCTTCGGCCCCACCACGGCCGGCCGGATGGACTCCTACGTCGACCAGTTCCAGGCGGCCGGCGGCTCGATGGTCATGCTCGCCAAGGGCAACCGCAGCAAGCAGGTCACCGACGCCTGCGCCCAGCACGGCGGCTTCTACCTCGGCTCCATCGGCGGCCCGGCGGCCCGCCTCGCCCAGGACTGCATCAAGAAGGTCGAGGTCCTGGAGTACGCCGAACTCGGCATGGAGGCCGTCTGGCGCATCGAGGTCAAGGACTTCCCGGCGTTCATCGTGGTGGACGACAAGGGCAACGACTTCTTCCGCGAGACCACCGAGGGCCCGCTGATCACCAACCTCCGCGTCCGCTCCAAGGAGTAGCCGCCTCCAGGGAGCAGCCGCCTCCCAGGAACAGCCGGCTCCAAGGAGTAGCCCCACGCGCCCCGTTGCCGCCCCGACCGCCCCCGCGGTCGGGGCGGTGGCGTGTTCACGCGTCGAAGTCGTACTCCAGGACGTAGGAGGCGGCGTCCAGGATCATCTCGTTGAGTTCGACGACCTGGCCCTCGTCGGCGAAGGCGGTGCGGCAGATCAGGATCACCGGGGTGCCGGCGGACAGCTCCAGGCGGGTGGACTCCTCCGTGCTGGGCATCCGGGAGCGGACCTCCTCGCGGAAGTGCACGGGCTTGGCGCCGATCTCGGCCAGCCGGGCGTAGGTGCCACCGGGGCCGGTGTCCTCGCGGGTGATGGCCGTGCCGGCCACCAGGCCCGCGGGCAGGTACGAGGTCGAGAGCAGCACCGGCTTGCCGTCCAGGACGAAGCGGCGGTGCCGTACACACATCGGGGTGCCCGGGTCCACCCCGAGCACCCGGCACACGTGCTCGGGCGCGGCCCGCTCGGTGACGGAGACCTGGTCGACCACCAGGGTGCGGTTGTCGATGTCCGCCGACCATATCGACCGGCCGGAGCCCCACTGCCCCTGCGCCAGCCGCTGGATGCCGCGACGGCGCAACGGCCGGAAGTCCCGGACGAACACCCCGGCGCCGCGGCGCGCCTCGGCGATGCCCTCGCTCTGCAGCACGCCCAGCGCCTGGCGGGCCGTCATCCGGGCGACGCCGTACTCGTCCATGAGGTCGTTCTCGCCGGGCAGCCGGTCACCCGCGCGGTACCGGCCGGTGTCGATGGCCGCCTTCAGCGCGTCGGCGATCCGCTGGTACTTGGGCTGTTTGTCGCCACTGCTGCCGGTCATCGCCGCTCCCTCTCCCTCGGACAAATCGTAGGCGCGCGTCCGGCCGCCGGTAAGCAGATACGACCGTTGACATCTCTAGAGATTTTAGCTTCTCTAGAGATGCTGGCCAGTCGCCTACCGGAGCGAGGAGCACAGCGGTGAGCATCCGACAGCGCAACACCCCGGCCTACCGACCGCGCGTGGGTGAACTCGTCCTCGACCGGAGGACCGGACGCACCGGCATCTACATGGACACGATCGGCGGCGAGCTCTACCTGCGCCCCGAGAGAGGCGGCCGGGAATGGGCCGTCGAACCGCACCACGTCTCGCCCGTTCCCGGACCCCGCGAATCAGCCGAATACGATCTTCCCCGCTAATTGCGGCAAAAAGCACGCAAACTGCAGCATTCCGGCCCGGCAATCCCGCCGGTGAATCCGGAATTCCGGAACGCCCCACACCCGCCGCCGGGCACGTTACGGATAACATCCGTCACCATGCGTGCATCACGGACCGGATTCGGCCACCGCGATCCACCCATACACGAATTGGCGCGCACATAGCCAACAGCGCCCCCGCACCCGGACAGGGGCACGGGGGCACTCGGCCGGGACGGCTTACGGGTGGCCGCCGACGAGAGTCGCAAAGGCTCCAGTGGCGGTTGCCACGTAGCCAGCGGTCACAACGACGGTCGACACGGCGACCACGGCAACCCGACGGAGCATGCTCATGCAATCCCTCCAACTCACAAGGCCCACTCTCATGAGTGAACGTCAGTTCGACACTACATGCCGCCAGTCGTGACGTCCCAGCACTGACCTCAAGTGCCCCCGCGCCCGGACGGGGGCGCGGGGGCACTCGGCCGGAACGGCTTACGGGTGGCCCATGATGATGTTCTCCGGCTTGTACTTCTTGCCCGGCTCACCAGTGGCCGGCGTGGTGGGTTCCACCACGGGGCCGGTCTCACCGCCGAAGACCTCGTTCTCGATCGCCGTCTTCTCGGCGTCGGTCGGAGCGGTGTACTCGGTCGGGTTCGAGGACGCGGTCACTGCGCCCTCGACAGCCTTGCCCGCCTCCACAGCGGCGGCCGGGGCATCGGTCTGCGCCGCGTTCTCGGGCGTCGACTGCACCGGGGTCTCGCTCTGGTCGTTGGCCATTGGGCGGCCGCCTTTCGGTCATCAATTGTGTTCAGCCCGGCCTCTGTGGCGCGGGCGCGCGGACAGTATCGTAGGGTTGATTAAATGTCCGATAAACATCGTGCGGCTTGCGGTGCCGTCCGGCAGAGTCGGGCGTCCGCCTAAGCTGAAGCACCACGGCGGACCGCCGAGCGCCCTTTCACGGAATCGACACCACAGGCCATCGGGGGACTTCATGGAGTTTCGGGAGACGCCGCCGACCCCTGCGCTGCGCTTCCAAGTCCTCGGTCCGGTCCAGGCCTGGCTCGACGGCAGACCCCTTTCCTTGGGATCCCCCCAGCAACAGGCCGTTCTGACCACCCTCCTGCTGCATTCCGGACGTCCGGTCACCACGCAGGACCTGGTCGACGCGCTCTGGGGCGAGCGGCCCCCAGCGCAGGCCGTAGCCGCCCTGCGCACCTACGTCTCCCGCCTGCGCTCCGTCATCGAGCCCCGGCGTGAGGTCCGACGACCCGCCGAGCTGCTGGTCTCGGTCGCCGACGGCTACGCGCTGCGCATCCCGGGCGAGGCCCTCGACCTGACGGTCTTCGAGCGGCTCTCCGCCGAGGCCACGACCGCTCGGAGCGCAGGCGACAAGCACGAGGCGCACCGCCTGCTCACCCAGGCGCTCGACCTGTTCAGCGGCCGTCCGCTCACCGGGATCCCCGGCCCATACGCCGATGTCCAGCGGCTGCGGCTCGCCGAGCGCCAGGTGGCCGCCGCCGAGGAACGGTGCGCCGCCGCCCTCGACGTCGGCCTGCACGCCGAGGTCGTGGGCGAGCTCAACAGCCTGACTGCCGAACACCCGCTGCGCGAGCGCCTGCGCGAGCTGCTGATGCTGGCGCTGTACCGCTGCGGGCGCCAGGCCGAGGCGCTCGGCGTCTACACCGACACCCGCAAGCTGCTGATCGAGGAGCTCGGGGTCGAACCGGGTGCGGGTCTGTCCTCGATGCACACCCGCATCCTCGCGGCCGACCCGGCGCTCACACTTCCGGCCGCAGCCGCTCCCGCCGTCCGCGAGGACGGTCCGGCCACGCCGCCGGCCCCGGCCCAACTCCCCGCCGATGTCTCTGACTTCAGCGGACGCACCGAGCTGGTGAGCGACCTCTCGACAGTCCTGATGAACGCCACCGGCCAGGCCGTGGTGGTCACCTCGCTGGCCGGTATCGGCGGGGTCGGCAAGACGACCCTCGCGGTCCACGTCGCCCATCGCGTCCGCGCCGAGTTCCCCGACGGGCAGTTGTACGTCGACCTGCGCGGAGCCGGCGCCTCGCCCGCCGACCCGGTGGTCGTGCTGGGCGACTTTCTGCACGCACTCGGTGTCACCGAGAACCCCGACTCGCTCGAACAACGCGCTGCGCTGTACCGCTCGCTGCTCGCCAACCGGCGGATGCTCATCCTGCTCGACAACGCACGCGACGCCGACCAGATCCAGCCCCTCATCCCCGGTGTCTCCGGCTGCGCGGTCCTCGCCACCAGCCGCTCCCGGCTGGCCGGGATCCCCGGCGCCCAGCTGTTCGACGTCGAGGAACTGACCCCGGACGAGGCCCTGGCGCTGTTCGCGGCCATCGTCGGCGAGCACCGGGTCGCCGCTGAGCCGGAGGCGGCCATGAAGGTGGTCACCGCGTGCGGCTTCCTTCCGCTGGCCGTCCGCATCGCCGCCGCCCGGCTGGCCAGCCGCCCCCGCTGGAGCGTCTCCGACCTGGCCCGTCGGTTAGCGGACCAGCGCCGCCGGCTGGACGAGCTCCAGCTCGGCAACCTCGCCGTGGAGACCACCATCGGCCTCGGCTACGGACAGCTGTCCGAGCCCGAGGCCCGCGCCTTTCGACTCCTCGCCCTGATCGACTCCCCCGACATCCCGCTGACGGCCGCCGCGGCGCTGCTCGGCGTGGACGAGTACGCCGCCGAGGACCTCGCCGAGGCACTGGTCGAGGCGAACATGCTGGAGTGCTTCACTCCCGGCCGCTACCGCTACCACGACCTGCTCCGCCTCTACGCCCAGCGGCAGAACGAGCGGATCGGGGACACCGAGGATCAGGAGCGGGCGGTACTGCGACTGCTCGAACTGCTCATACCGACCGTACGCAACGCGGCCCAGGTCATCGAGCCGGACGACGCCGAGCCTGAGCTGCTGACGACGCCCTCCGCGCCGGGGATCGATCTGCCGACCAGCGGCTCCGCTCAGGACTGGCTCCGGGCCGAGGGCGCCCTGTTGCTCAGCGCCATGTCGGCGGCAGCGAACGGGCCCCGCGCCTCACAGCACGCGGCGATCGACTTGCTGATCCTCCTGTACGGCCTCGGCCCGGACCCCACTCACGGCCCCCAGGTCCGGCCGATCCTGGAGACCGTCGGCCGCGAGGCGGAAGGCCGCGACGACAGCGCCGCGCTCGCCCGGGTGCACTTCGCCCTCGGCGCTCTGCAAGCTGTCACCAGCGACTTCCAGGGCGCTGAGCACTCGCTGCGTCGTAGCCTCGACCACCAGTCACCGGACGACCCGTCCGTCCTGCTCCTGGCCACCGCCAACACGCTGGGCGTGATCCTGAGCGTGGGCAACCGTCCGGCCGAGGCCCTGCCGGTCCTGGAGCAGGCCCGCGCCACCGGCCGGGCGGTCGGCACGGCTATGGGCGAGGCCCGGATCGTCAGCAACATCGCCCGGGTGCAGCACCGCCTGGGCATGACCGAGACGGCGATCCGCTCCGCCGAGGACGGTGTCGCCGCCGCGCGGGCGTCCAAGAACGGCCCGCTGCTCGCCCAGACCCTCTACCAGCTGGGCGTGGTGCTCTCCGGCATCGAGGCCGTCCCGCACCTGCGGGAGGCGCACCGGCTCTACCAGTCCCAGCAGAACCCCCTCTGGGAGGGCTACACCCTGGCCCGCCTGGCTTCCGCGCTGATCGTCGCCGAGCAGCACGCCGACGCCGCGTCGGCGGCGGGCGAGTCGCTGGCGATCGCGCAGGAGCTGGACTCGGCCTACTGCCAGGGCCTGGCCAATGCCGCGCTCGGCGAGGCGCTACTGGTCCTCGCCCAGCCCGCGCGCGGCCTCGCGTGCCTCCAGGAGGCGCACGCGATCTTCACCCGGCTCGGTGTGCCAGAGGCCTCCCCCGTGGCGGACCTCATCTCCCGACAGCAGCACACCGAGCCCTTCCCTCCCCCCGCGCCGTAAGGCCTCCGTTTTTCCCCCCACGGAGGGCCTCCCCCGATCTGCGCGTCGGCGCTCCCGCAGCCCCCCGGCTGCGGGAGCGCCCTCAACGCTTCCCCGGCGCTGGACTCCACTGTGCACCGCACCGATTGACGTTTGATAAACGTCAGATTGTCAGCCTGCGGACCGGGAAAACCGCAGGTCGCCGGCGCCAACCCGGCGCGCCGTGCGGCGTGCGGGGCCCCGCGCACCACCCCGGCCCGCACCGTCGTGCTTCCGCGACCCCGGCCACAATGCCCCAAGCGCGACGAGTTGGCCGAAAAGGGACCCCATGGCGCAGTGATCACGCATATTCTCAGATGCCAGTACGCACACGAGTGTCTGCCGGAAACGCGTCGGGTGCAGTCCGTCGGTGTGGTACGGAGAGCGTGACACGCCGCCACCGGGCGCGGCCCACGGGGCCGCCGCGGAGCCGACCGGAGGCCACGGGTGGAAGGGTGCCTCTGAACGTGACGACCGGACGGATATCCGACGCGTTCCCCGTCGGCGAGGACGCCGGGGACGACGAGCCCGAGGTACGTCGGCGCCGGGCGGCCCGGGCCCTGCAGGCGGTCGCCTTCGACACCATCGGGGCCGGGTACGGCGAGGCCTTCCCCGCCAAGGACGGGCAGCTGGCCTGCGGCCGGCGGCTGCTCACCGGGCTCGAACCCGGCGCCCGGGTGCTGGACGTGGGCTGCGGCACCGGCGAGCCGACCGTCCGCCAGCTCGTCCGGGGCGGGCTGCGGGTGACCGCCGTGGACCTCTCGGACGTGATGCTCACGCTGGCCCGGCAGGCCGCCTTCCCCGGCGACTTTCCGCCGGTGTTCCATCGGATCGACCTGTACGATCTGGCCACCGAGCGCGCCGGCCAGGTCTGGAACGCCCCCGGGCTCGGGCCGGACGGCCGCGGCACCTTCGCCGCCGTCACCGCGTTCTTCTCGCTGATCCTGCTGCCGCAGGACGAGGTCCCGACCGTCCTCGGGAGGCTGCGCGAACTCCTGCGGCCGGGCGGACTGCTGGCGCTGGGTATGGTCGAGGCGGACCTGGATCACGTTCCGCTTCCGTTCCTTGGCAGAGAGCTGCGGATCAGTGGGTATCTGAGGGAGGATCTGGAGCGGGTCCTGGTCGAGGCCGGTTTCGCCGTCGAGGAGTGCTCGGGGCATCCGTACGCGCCGGCCAGTACCACGCTGCCGCCGGAGGAACAGCTGTTCCTGTGCTGTCGACGCGTCGGCTGAGGGACACCGACGAACCGGCCGGCACCACGGCCCCCGCAACAGAACAGCTCACCGACCACACCGAATCCAGGACAGGCAGCCGTGCGCGACCAGCTCAAGACCGAGGCGGAACAGCCGCCCGCCGTCCCGGGCCAGCGCCGCCAGGTCCCGGCCCGGGCGCAGGCTCCGTCGACCGCGCGGCCGGAGCGCGCCGACGTGGCGGACCGTCTCGCCTACCTCGACTCGGCGACCCGGCGGATCAACAGCGCCCTCGACCTGGCCGCGACGCTGCGCAACATCGGACGGGTGCTGGTCCCGACGCTGGCCGACGCCGCCGTGATCCACCTGCGCGACCCGCTGCCCAACGTCGAACGCGAGCCCGGCTTCCCGGAGGAGCTGCGGATCCACCACAGCACCGGCACCCGGATCGGACGCCGCGGCCGCCCGGGCGGCTTCGACGACCGGCGCCGCTCCCGCTACGGCGCCCGGTCGACCGCCGACAGCGGCCCGGCCACCCCGGTCACCCGCGGCGGGGCGCTCGCGCACGCCCTGCTGAGCCGCCGCCCCGCCGAGGCGGCCGTCCTCGGCACCCCAGCCGCCGAGCGCACCGAGGTGCTGCTGCGCGAGCTGTACGGCACCCGCGGGGTGGCCCGGCTGGCCCCCGGCACCTCCGTCCTCGCCCTGCCGCTGCGCGGCCGCAAGGCCGTCCTCGGGCTGCTGGTGCTGATCCGCCGCCCTCCCGAACGCACCGGCCGCCCGGTCTTCGACGCCGCGGACACCGCGACCGCCGCGCACCTCGCCACCCAGGCCGGGCTGGCCGTGGACACCGCCCTCCGGTACGCCCGCGAGTGGGAGATAGCCAACGAACTCCAGCGCAGCATGCTGCCGTTGCGCCTCCCCCAGCCGCACGGCGTCCGGCTCGCCCAGCGCTACCTGCCGGGCGAGCGCGGCGCACAGGTCGGCGGCGACTGGTACGACGCCGTCCCGCTGCCCGGCAACCGGGTCGCCCTGATCGTCGGCGACGTGATGGGCCACTCGCTCACCTCGGCCGCCATCATGGGCCAACTGCGCACCAGCGCCCAGACCTTGGCCGCCCTCGACCTGCCGCCGCACGAGGTGCTCTACCACCTGGACGAGCAGGCCCAGCGGCTCGGCCGCGAACAGCACCTGGCCACCTGCGTGTACGCGGTCTACGACCCGATCGCCAACCGGGTGGTACTGGCCAACGCCGGGCACGTCCCGCCGGTGCTGGTCGGCCCGGACGGGACGGCCGAGCTGGTGGAGCTGGACTCCGGGGCACCGATCGGGGTCGGCGGGGTGGACTTCAACTCGGTGGAGCTGCCCGCGCCGCCCGGCTCGGCGCTGCTGCTGTTCACCGACGGCCTGGTGGAGACCCGCAGCCGCCCGATCAGCGACGGCCTCGAAGTGCTGCGCACCCGGATCGCCGCCGCCCGCTGGCAGTCCCCCGAGCAGCTGTGCCAGGAGGCGCTGCGGATCCTGCCGCCCGGCGACCGCGGCGACGACATCGCCCTGCTCGGCGCCTGCTTCGACGGCATCCCGGCAGGGGACGTCGCGCACTGGTACCTGCAGCCGCGCAACGAGACGCCGGGCCGGGCCCGCCGGCTGACGGCGCACACGCTGCGCCGGTGGGGGCTGGACGAGCTCAGCGAGGCCACCGAGCTGATGGTCAGCGAGCTGGTGACCAACGCCGTCCAGCACGCGACCCGGCCGGTCACCCTCAGCCTGGTGCGCACGACCCGGCTGCGCTGCGAGGTCGGCGACGACAGCCCGCTGCTGCCGCGCCCGCGCCGTACCGGGCCGGAGGACGAACGCGGGCGCGGGCTGCAGATAGTGGCCCGGTGCGCGGACCGCTGGGGAGCGACCCGGCTGGGCACCGGGAAGGTGGTCTGGTTCGAGCAGCGGCTGCCCGCCGGGAGCTGAGCGGGCGCCGGCGGGAGCTGAACGGGCTCCTGCTGGAGCTGTGCGGGTGCCTGCGAAACTGAGCGGGCGCCCGGCGGAAGGGTTCCACCGGACGCCCGCACGGGGTGTCAGACCCCGACCGGCTCCTTCGCGGGCTCCTCCGCCAGCCGCGCGATCAGCTGCTCGCCCTCCATGTCCACCTTGGGCACGACCTTCTCCAGCGGCTTCGGGAACCACCAGGCCGCCTTGCCGAACAGCGCCATCGCGGCCGGCACCAGTGCCATCCGCACCACGAAGGCGTCCACCAGCACGCCCACCGCGAGGGCGAAGCCGATCGGCTGGACGATCGGGTCGTGGCCGAAGACGAAGGCGCCGAACACCGAGACCATGATCAGCGCGGCCGCCGTCACCACCCGGGCGCCGCCCTTGACCCCGCCGACGACCGCCTCGCGCGGCGCCTTGCCGTGGACGTACTGCTCCTTCATCCCGGAGACCAGGAACAGCTCGTAGTCCATCGCCAGCCCGAACAGCACCCCGATCAGCAGGATCGGCACGAAGCTGACCACCGGGCCGACCTTCGGAACGTCGATCAGGCCGTCCAGCCAGCCCCACTGGTAGACCGCGACCACCGCGCCGAGCGAGGCCCCGATGCTGAGCAGGAAGCCCAGCACCGCCTTGAGCGGCACCAGCACCGAGCGGAAGGCCAGCGCGAGCAGCACCAGCGCGATGCCGACGATCACCGCGACGAACGGCGGCAGGGCCTGGCCGAGCTTGGTGGAGACGTCGATGTTGGCGGCCGTGGTGCCGGTGACGGCGATGTCGGCGCCGGTGGCCGACTTCAACTCGGCGCGCCGGTCGCGGATCTCGTTGACCAGCGTCCTGGTGTCCGGGTGGTCCGGGCCGGTCTGCGGGATGACGGGCACCAGGGCCGTCCGGCCGTCCTCGTCGAGCTGCGGCGGCAGCAGTGTCCGGACGCCCTTCAGGGTCTGCAGCTCGCCCGCCACGGCCTGTACCGCCTGCTCGGGCCGCGGCGCGCCGTGGGCGTCCACGACGACCACCAGCGGCGCGTTGAAGCCCGGCCCGAAACCGTCGCTGACCAGGTCGTACGCCTTGCGCGCGTCCGTCCCGACGGCCTGCGAGCCGCCGCCCGGCAGGCCGAGGTCCAGGCTCGCCGCGGGCACCGCCAGGGTGCCCAGCCCGGCCAGGCCGATGAGCAGGACGGGCAGCGGGCGGCGGACCACGAAGCGCGCCCAGCGCTCACCCATGGTGGTCCTGCCGTTGGTGCGCAGCGCCCGCTTCCAGACCGGCAGCCGGTCGATGGCGCGGCCGACGAAGCCCAGCACCGCGGGCAGCAGCGTGATCGCGACCAGGACGGCCACCACGACGGCGCCGGAGGCGGCCAGGCCCATCACCGTGAGGAACGGGACGCCCGCGACGGCGAGCCCGGCGAGCGCGACGACCACGGTCAGGCCGGCGAAGACGACGGCGCTGCCGGCGGTCGCGGTGGCACGGGCGGCGGCCTCCTCCGGTTCCAGGCCCTCGTCGAGGTGGCGGCGGTGGCGGAACAGGATGAACAGCGCGTAGTCGATGCCGACCGCGAGGCCGACCATCAGGGCCAGCACCGGCGCGGTGGTGATGATCTGGAAGGAGCCGGTGAGCGCCAGCAGTCCGGCCATCGACACCCCGACGCCGACCAGCGCGGTGAGCAGCGGCAGCCCGGCCGCGACCAGCGTGCCCAGGGTGATCACCAGCACCACCCCGGCCACCAGCAGGCCGATCGACTCGGAACCGCCTTCGATCTGGGCGAGCTTGTTGTAGGCGTCGCCGCCGAAGGCCACGTCCAGCCCGGCCGCGCGGGCAGGTTCGGCGGCCGCCCTGACCGCGTCGCGCTGCTGGTCGGTGATGTCGGCGAGCTTGTGGTCGAAGGAGACCAGGGCGATCGCGATCCGATGGTCCGGCGAGACCGCGCCGGTGGCGTACGGGTCGGGGACCGCGGCCACGCCGGGGACGTGGGCGATCCGGCCGACGGACTCGCCGACCGCCTTGGCCGCCTCGGGTGAGGCGATGCCGCCGGGGCCCCCGGCGGCGAAGACGACCTGGGCGGAGCCGTGGCCCTGGGCCGGGAAGGTGTCCTTGATCCGGTCCAGGGTCGCCTGCGCCTCGGTGCCGGGCACCTTGAACTCGTCGCTGGTCTTGCCGGCGAAGGCGCCCGCGGCCCCGCCGATCGCGATCAGCACGGCGATCCAGACGGCCAGCACGGCGCGGCGTCGCCGGAAGCAGAAGCGGCCCAGTCGGTACAGGTACGTGGCCATGGGCGGTCCCTCGGGGTCGGTCAGGGGCAGGTCTCGATCCACCGTACGCTCAAGTTTGTCGGGTGACAAAGTTGGCCGACCGAATCGACCAACCAAATCGACCGACCAGATCGCTCGACACAGTTCCCCGACCGTGGCGATACCCTGGCTGAATGGCTCATGTCCCCGCCTCCGAACGCCGCCCGCAACTGGTCCAGGCCGCACTCGACCTGATGACCAGAGAGGGAGTCGCGGCCGGCAGCACCCGCGCGATCGCGGCCGAGCTGGGCGTGGCCCAGGCGACGGTGCACTACACCTTCGGCACCAAGAAGGACCTCTACCGGGCCGTGGTGGAGCAGCTGACCGCCGAGGCCATCGGCCAGGTGCGCGCCGCCTCCCCCGGCGACGGCCCCTTCGGCGAGCAGGTCCGCACCCTGGTGCACGCGCTCTGGGACGCCACCACCGGCGAGGAGGGGCGCTGCGTGCTGCTCAGCGAGTTCGGGGTGCTGGCGATGCGCGACCCGGACGTGCAGGAGATCATGCTCGGGCTCCAGCGCGAGATCGAGGGCACCGCCGCCGAGATGCTCACCGCCCTCGCGGCCGCCCACGGGCTGGCCCTGGCCATGCCCGCCCGCGAGATCGCCGTCCACTTCCTCAGCGGCTTCGACGGCCTGACGGCCCGCCAGCTCGCCCTGCGCGGCGCCGGCGACCGGCCCGAGGCGGACACCCTGCGGGCGCTGGACCTGCTGGTCGCGACGACGGTCGGGCTCTGCCTGGGCGCCCCGGCCGCCCGCCCCGGGGCCGGCTGGCACGGGGAGCCGGGCCCGGCCTGAGCCGGGGCCGCGGCAAGACCGAACCGGGGCCGAAGCAGGCCCCAACCGGGCCCCAACCGGGGCCGCGGCAGGCCCGAGCCGGGACCGAGGTCAGGCCCCCGCGATCCGGACCGGCAGCTCCACCAGCACCTCGCGCAGCGCGGCCGCGAAGCGCTCGTACTCGGCGCCGCGGGCCGAGCCGGGGCGGACGGCCAGTCCGATCCGCCGGCCGGGCGCCGGATCGGCGAAGCGGACGGCGGCCAGCCGGTCGGTGCGCCCGGCCTCGACGTCCAGCGCGGTGGCGGGCAGCAGGGTGACTCCCAGCCCGCCGGCGACCAGCTGGACCAGGGTGGACAGGCCGGCCGCGCGGGTGGTCGAGCCCGCCGGGTCGGCGCCGACCTCGCGGCAGATGTCCAGCGCCTGGTCGCGCAGGCAGTGGCCCTCCTCCAGCAGCAGCACGTCCAGGTCGAGCAGCACGTCGCGCGGGACGTCGATCCGCCCGGCGAGCGGGTGGCCGGGCGGCGTGACCAGGACGAAGTCCTCGTCGAACAGCGGGATGTCCAGGGTCGGCGAGGACCCGCCGGCCGGGAGCGCCAGCAGCAGGACGTCCAGGCGTCCGGCGGCCAGGCCCTCCAGCAGCGAGGGGGTGCGTTCCTCGTGGACGTGCAGCTCCAGCTCGGGGAAGCGGTCGCGGACCAGCCGCAGCACGGTGGGCAGCAGGTAGGGCGCGACGGTCGGGATGACGCCGAGGTGCAGCGGCCCGGTGAACGGGCGGCGGGCGGCCTCGACCTCCTCGGTCAGGGCCTGCAGGGAGGCGAGCACCCGGCGGGCGTGCTGGTGCACGCGCTCCCCCAGAGGGGTGACAATCACCTTGCGCGTCGTACGCTCGACCAGCTGCGCACCCAGCGACTCCTCCAGCGCCGCGACGGCCCCGGAGAGCGCCGGCTGGCTGGTCCCGGTGGCGGCGGCGGCCTCCCGGAAGTGCCGGTGCTCGGCCACCGCGACGAAGGCGCGCAGCTGGGCGACCGTCGGGGTGCGCGGACTGCGTGTGGCACTCGCCACAGTCGGGTCGTTCCTGGCGGCGGCGCCCCTGCGGGAGCCCGGCCGCGACGTGGGGGATTCATTACTGATAGCAATCTCCGATCAGATACATCCAGTCTAGCTATTTCCCCGATCAGTCCACGATGTGGAATTGTGATGCGTGTCCGGAATCCGGACAAAGCTCCCCTCATCTCACTTCAGGAGAAGCGAACGTGCTCACGATCGGTGACAAGTTCCCCGAGTTCGACCTCAAGGCCTGTGTCGACCTGGACGCCGCGAGCGCCTTCGCTGACATCAACCACAAGTCCTACGAGGGCAAGTGGAAGATCGTCTTCTTCTGGCCGATGGACTTCACCTTCGTCTGCCCGACCGAGATCGCCGCATTCGGCAAGCTGAACGACGAGTTCGCCGACCGCGACGCCCAGATCCTCGGCGTCTCCGGCGACTCCGAGTTCGTGCACCACGCCTGGCGCAAGGACCACAAGGACCTGCGCGACCTGCCCTTCCCGATGCTGGCCGACGTCAAGCACGACCTGATGCGCGCCTGCGGCGTCGAGGGCGAGGACGGCACCGCCCAGCGCGCCGTCTTCATCGTCGACCCGAACAACGAGATCCAGTTCGTCATGGTCACCGCCGGCTCCGTCGGCCGTAACCCCAAGGAGGTCCTGCGGGTGCTGGACGCCCTGCAGACCGACGAGCTGTGCCCGTGCAACTGGACCAAGGGCGAGGACACCCTCGACGCCCAGGCCCTGCTGGCGGGCTGACCCATGGCCCTCGACGACCTGAAGGCCGCCCTCCCGGACTACGCCAAGGACCTCAAGCTCAACCTGGGCTCGGTCATCGGCAACTCCGACCTCCCCGCCCAGCAGCTCTGGGGCACCGTGCTGTCCTGCGCGATGGCCACCCGCAGCCCCGGTCTGCTGCGTGAGCTGGAGCCCGAGGCCAAGGCCAACCTCTCCCCCGAGGCGTACACCGCCGCCAAGGGCGCGGCCGCGATCATGGGGATGAACAACGTCTACTACCGGACGCTGCACCTGCTCTCCGACAAGGAGTACAGCACGATGCGGGCCGGTCTGCGGATGAACATCATCGGCACCCCGGGCGTCGAGAAGGTCGACTTCGAGCTCTGGTGCTTCGCGGTCTCGGCCATCAACGGCTGCGGCCAGTGCCTCGACTCGCACGAGGGCGTCCTGCGCAAGGCCGGCGTCGAGCGCGAGGTCATCCAGGCCTCGATGAAGATCGCCGCCGTCCTGCAGGCCGTGGCCGGCGTCCTCGACTCCGAGGCCGCCCTGGCCGCCGTCACCGTCTGACGCACCCGGCACCACCCCGGCGTTTTTCCCGCCCCCCTGCGTTTTCCCGCCCCCGGCGCGCCCGACTTCGCTACTCTGCGAGGCGATCCGTGCACGACATTCGGCCCGAGGGGGGAACCGCGATGTCCGACCAACCGTCATCCGGCTTCCGAGCGAGCCCCGACGAACTCCGGCAAACCGGCGGCGCAGCCGCCGAGACGGCATCCGGGATTCCCGGCGAACTCAAGGCCCTGGTCGAGGCCTCACACCAGTCCGTGGCCGGGATGCCCGGTCTCCGGTGCGCCACCGCCCTCGGCAACTGCACCGGCGCCTGGAACACCCTGTTGACCGACCTGCACACGACGATGAGCCGTCAGGGCCAGGGCCTCGTCGACGCGGCCAACGGCTACGGAAGCACGGACCGGCAGATCAGCACGGCGTTCGGCCCGGACACCCGCACGGCCGGCACCGGACCCACCGCGGCACAGCAGCAGAACTTCGTGCTGCACTTCGGTTAGGGAGAGCCGCGTGGACCTCGCCACCCTGCGCGACACCGACCTCACCCACCTGTACGCCGCGGCCGACGCCTACGACAGGCTTCACGGTTCCTTCGGGCAGCACGCGGAGAAGTGGAGCACCGGTGTCGACGGCCGGATCGCCGCCTCCGGCTGGTCCGGGTCCACCGCTGACGCGGCCCGCCCGGCCCTGCACCGCACCACGGGCGAACTGAAGGCCGCCCAGAGCGAAGTCGGCCAGATGGGCAGATCCATCCGAACCGGAGCGGACGCGCTGGCCATCGCCCAGTCCACGCTGCGCAAGGCGCTGGCCGACGTGCAGACCGCCGGGATGTCCGTCGACGACCGTGGCGCCGTCTCCTGGCCCCCGGGGAGCTACGCCGACCAGCACGATCCGGAGTACGAGAAGGGCTGTGAACGGACCGCCAGGCAGCTGGCCGGCCGCATCGCGACGGCGCTCGCCGAGGCCGACACCGTCGACCAGGCCCTCGCGGCCCGGCTCCAGCACTACACCGGACGTGCCCAGGACGGCAGTGGCCTCGACCCGACCGCTGCCGTCGGCGACCAGCTCGACACGAGCCTCATCCCGGACAACCTGCTGCTCGGCTCCGTCCCGAAGCAGGACGCGTCGCCGACCGAGGTCAACGCCTGGTGGAACGGACTCCCCGCCGACAAGCAGCAGTGGCTGATCAAGGAGCACCCGGATCTGGTCGGCAACCGCGACGGCATCCCCGCGGTCGCCCGGGACCAGGCCAATCGGATCATCCTGCCCAGGCTCATCGCCGAGTACGAGAAGGGCGGCCACGCGTCCGACCCGAACGAAGCGCTCAAGCTGAACGGGTTCCGGAGCATCGCCCAGCGGCTGCGCGACTCGGCGGGGAAGGAGCCCCCCGTCCTCCTGCTCGGCGTCGGGGGTGAAGGGCAGGGCCGCGGCATCATCTCCTTCGGCAATCCCGACACCGCGGACGACGTCACCTCGCTGGTCGGCGGCCTCGGGACGGAACTGCAGCGCATCGGCGGCGGCGACGGCACCCGGGCGAAGGCCGTGTACGACGCGGCCAGACGCGCCGACCCGACGCGGTCGACGGCGTCGATCGCCTGGCTGGGCTACGACGCGCCGCTCTCCGCCGCAGGAACCGTCGACCTCAGCCGCGCCCAGGGCGGGGTCGACGCCTACCGCAGGTTCCTCGAAGGTCAGCGCGCCTCGCACCAGGGGCAGCCGGCCCATGTGACCGCGCAGGGGCACAGCTTCGGTTCGCTTCTGGTCGGCCTCGCGGCGAGGAAGCCGACCGGGCTGGCGGCCGACGACATCATCCTGGTCGGCAGCCCCGGTACCGACGCGTTCCACGCCTCGGAGTTCTCGGTGGGTGCCGACCACACCTACGTCGGCGCCGCCGGATGGGACTACGTCTCCCATGCCGGCTGGTACACCAGGGACCCGGCGAGCACCGAGTTCGGTGCCCAGCGCTTCGCCGTGGACGTCGGGTCCGCGAATGGCACCGCGCACTCGTCCTACTGGGACGACGGGCCCGACGACGACCACACCTCGGTCGACAACATCGGAAGGATCGTCAGCGGCCACGGCAGCCGGATTACGAAGGCGGCCGGGCGCCGTGACTGACACCGGTCCCGATCAACGCCCGGCCCGTCTCGCGCCCGGGTGGATGTGCGCCCCGGGCCAGCTGCTCGCGCGGGCCGCCCGATGAGCGATCGGCGGCAGCCGCAGGGCGGCGGGTGGTGGATGGTGCTCGTCACCGTCTGGTGGGCGGTGATCTGCCTCGTGGCGGTCGTCTGGATGGTGCTGGCGACGGAGGACCGGCCGCGGAACGGGTTCTACGCGCTGGTGTGGGTGGTGGTGCTGCCCTGGGGCGGGCCGGCGCTGGGAGCCCGGCTGACCCGGGGGGTGCTGAGGCGGACATTGCTGCGGCCTTCGCACTGGGCGGCACGGGAGGCCCTGATCGCGACCGGCGCGCTGGTGGGGCTGGCGATCGCGGCGGCCCTTGCCGCCGTAGTGTCCGCCCTTCGCTAGTCTGCGGCCGGAGCGGCCGAGGCTGCCGACGTAGCCGAGGCGGGCTGCGCCGCCGCCGGTCGGCCGGCCGCGGTGCGTTCGGCGGCCTCGCGGGCGGCTTCGAGGGCGGTGAAGACGGCCTGGCCCGCCTCGTTGCGGCGGCGCAGGTGGGTGATCACGGTGTTGGTGACGGCGATCAGCGGGACGGCGACGACCGCGCCGCCGATGCCGCCGATGATGCCGCCGGCCGCGACGCCGAGGACCACGCCCAGCGGGTGCACCCGGACGGCCCGGCCGAGGATCAGCGGCTGCAGGATGTGGCTCTCGACCTGCATCACCGCGACCAGCACCACCAGCACCATCAGCGCCGTCCACGGCCCCTGGGTGACCAGCGCGATCAGCACCGCGACGGTCCCGGTGACCAGCGCGCCGACCAGCGGGACGAAGGCGCCCAGGAAGATGATCACGGCCAGCGGCATCGCCAGCGGCACGCCGAGCAGGTCGATGCCGATCCCGATGCAGACCGCGTCGATGAAGGCCACGCAGACGGTGCCGCGCACGTAGGCGGTGAGCGTGGCCCAGGCCTTCGGGCCGGCGCCGGCCATCGCGAAGCGGGAGTGCCGGGGCAGCCCGCGCAGCGCCCAGTTCCAGATCCGCTCGCCGTCGTAGAGGAAGAAGAAGGTGGTGAAGAAGGTCATCAGCACCGCGGTCAGGATCTCGACGGCGATCTGCGCGCCGGTGATCGAGGCCGAGGTGAGCTGGTCGGTGTTGGTGGTGATCGCCTTGGTGATCTGGTTGGCGAAGTCGGTGATCTGCTGCTGGGTCAGGTGCAGCGGCCCGGTGACCAGCCAGTCCTTCAGCTGGTTCACACCGGTCTTGACCTGGTTGGTGACGTCGGTCAGGTTGGTGGTCACCTGCCAGACCACGAACCAGCCGACCAGCCCGATCCCGGCCAGGCCGCTCAGGAACACCCCGCCCGCCGCCAGCGAGCGCGGCGCCCGGTGCCGGCGCAGCCAGGACACCGAGGGCTCCAGCAGCGCGGTGATCAGCAGCGAGGCCAGCACCGAGAAGGCGACCAGCCGCAGCATGTCGACCACGTAGAAGAGGACGTAGAGCGCGGCGCCGAGCAGCAGCAGCCGCCAGGTCGACTCGGCGGCCACCCGCAGCCCCCACGGCACCGCCTCGGCGGGGGTGGCGGGCCGACCGGGGTGGTAGTCCCGTCCGAGCCCGGCGTGCGCGGCGGGTGCGGCCGGGGTGTGCGCGGCAGACGCGGGGGTCTCGGCGACCGCGGCGACCGCGGAGCCGGTCGGCACCACCTGCGCCGGAGCCGGATCGGTCCGCGGGACCGGGACCGGGACCGAGCCGGGTGCCTCCGCCAGTGCCGGCACGTGCCCGTCGGCGTGCAGGGGGACGGCGAGTTCGTGCGGGTCGGCCGCCATCGCGGCGCGCCGGCGCCGTTCGATCACGGCGGCCGCGCTCGCCACCACGGCCATGCCCTTGGCCACGGCCTTGAAGGCCTTTCCGCCCCGCGCCATCCTCGCTACCACCGCTCCCCGGCCCGACCCGCCGTGCCCGGCGGTACGCCGCGGGCTCCTGCCGCGGCCGTCAGGGATGACGCTACCCGGCGTCGACGCGGCGAGTCCGGCCGCCGGTGGGTTCGACTCGAACAACCCACCCCAGTAATTCGGACAAATAGCAATGATCCCGATGGTTTCGGATGTACCTCGCTGGGGAGGACTCGGGACGAGACCCCGGGGACGGCACCGTCGGCCCCAGGGCCCGACATCCCGACGAGCCATCCTCAGAGCCATCCGCCGGCGGACCGGCCGGTGCGGGAAGCCACCAGGACCCCTTCCTGCGCCCCGCGTCCGCAACCGGGACCGCACCGCCCGAGAGCGCACTGGTCAGCGCAGCCCGGGCGGCGCGGGCCCACCCTCGCCGAGCGGCACCCCGAGCAGAAGGCCCGACCAGAAGGCCCGGGAGTCCGGCAGCCCGGGAAGCGCGAAGGCCCCCGGTCACCCGCCCCGAGAGGGGCGAGCGGCCGGGGGCCGTACGCGGAGTGCGCCGCGGAGCGGCACCCGCTCCTAGTACCAGTTGTGGGCCTGCCAGAACGACCACGCGCCACAGGGGCTGCCGTAGCGGCTGTTCATGTAGTCGAGGCCCCACTTGATCTGGGTGGAGGGGTTGGTGCGCCAGTCGGCGCCCGCGGAGGCCATCTTGGAGCCCGGCAGGGCCTGGACCAGGCCGTACGCGCCGGAGCTCTTGTTGGTCGCCGTGTAGTCCCAGCCGCTCTCGCGCTTCACGATCTGGCTGAAGCACTGGAACTGCGCGTCGTTGCCGACGATCTGCCGGGCGATGTCCTGGACGGAGCCGGGGCTGACCGAGACGGGCGGCGTGCTGCTGTCGACCGCGGTCATCGCCGACCGGGCCTTGGACCGGTTGGCGGCCTCGGTGGCCTTGCGCGCGTCATCGGCGGCCTTGGCGTCGGCGTCGGCCTTGGCCTGGGCGTCGGCCTTCGCCTGGGCGTCCGCGGCGGCCTTCTGGCGCGCGGCCTCCTCGGCGGCCTTCTGCTCCGCGGCGGCCTTGGCGGCGGCGTCGGCGGAAGCCTGCTGCGCGGTCGCCTGCTGGCCGATGTTGTCACTGATGGTCTGCGCCTGGGCGCCAGAGGGGACTTCGGCAAGCAGGGTCGCGCCGGCGACGTCGACCGTCTGCGTCGTCTTGCCCTCGCTGCCCGAGGCCATGCCCACGACGGCACCGACAGCGGTGACGGCGGTGGCGGAGGCCACAGCGACTCCCCGGACCGAGATCCGAGTCACATGGATTCCTTCCAGCATCGCCCACGCGTGACCGTGCGGGCGCAACATGCCCCTTGGCACGGACCTCCGCACGGTGCTCTGGTCACGGGAGGTGCTGGCCCGACGTCCGGCCGAGGTGAGGCGACCGGGCGTTGGAATCGGGCGGCGTACGGCTCATCGGTGTTCAATTGTGCGTCCACCGACCGGAGTTGGTGGACCTTCCCGGGCCTGACTTCCGGAGTCCGGAAGCCCTGCCGCGCCGTACGCGGGGCCTGACAGAACCCTCACCATGCCGCACCGGGCACGGTCGACGCAATTCCCATCCGCGTGGCGCATGTCACATTCACCGCACGGGAGTTCCCCGGACAGAAAGCACTCGATGTGATGAAACGGATGGGGCCCGCTCCGTCAGGAACGGGCCCCCGGTCATGAGTTGACCGTATTGTCCGACTATGCCCCGATCAGGGACGGATCACGGGTGGATGTCCTCCAGCATCTCCGTGACCAGCGCCGCGATCGGCGAACGCTCCGAGCGCGTGAGCGTGATGTGGGCGAACAGCGGATGCCCCTTCAACTTCTCCACCACCGCCACCACACCGTCGTAGCGGCCCACCCGGAGGTTGTCCCGCTGCGCCACGTCGTGGGTGAGCACCACCCGCGAGCCCTGGCCGATCCTGGAGAGCACCGTCAGCAGGACGTTCCGCTCCAGCGACTGCGCCTCGTCCACGATCACGAAGGCGTCGTGCAGCGAGCGCCCCCGGATGTGGGTCAGCGGCAGCACCTCCAGCATCCCCCGGGAGATGACCTCCTCGATCACGTCCGGCGTGGTGACCGCCGAGAGGGTGTCGAAGACCGCCTGCGCCCAGGGGCCCATCTTCTCCGCCTCGGAGCCCGGCAGGTAGCCGAGCTCCTGGCCGCCGACCGCGTACAGCGGCCGGAAGACCATCACCTTGCGGTGCTGCCTCCGCTCCAGCACCGCTTCCAGACCCGCGCACAGCGCCAGCGCCGACTTTCCCGTACCGGCCCGGCCGCCCATCGAGACGATGCCGATGTCCGGGTCGAGCAGCAGGTCCAGCGCCACCCGCTGCTCGGCGCTGCGCCCGCGCAGCCCGAACGCCTCGCGCTCGCCCCGCACCAGCCGGACCCGCCCGTCGCCGGTGACCCGGCCGAGCGCCCGGCCGCGCTCCGAGGTGAGCACCAGTCCGGTGTGGACCGGCAGCTCGTCGGCCCCCTCGACCTCCACCGCGGCGTCGTGGCCGGCCGAGAACAGCGCGTCCACCCGGTCGGCGGGGACGTGCAGCTCGGACATGCCCGTCCACCCGGAGGTGATCGCGAGCTCGGCCCGGTACTCCTCGGCGAGCAGGCCCACCGAGCTGGCCTTGATCCGCAGCGGGAGGTCCTTGGACACGACGGTGACGTCGTAGCCCTCGGCCTGCAGGTTGCGGGCGACCGCCAGGATCCGGGTGTCCGCCTCACCGCCGGCCCGGTAGCCGACCGGCAGTATCGACACGTCGGAGTGGTTGAGCTCGACCCGGATGCTGCCGCCGAGCTCGCCGACCGGGATCGGCTCGTCGAGCCGGCCGTACCGGATGCGGTAGTCGTCGAGCAGGCGCAGCGCCTGGCGGGCGAAGTAGCCCAGCTCCGGGTGGTGCCGCTTGGCCTCCAGCTCGGTGACGACCACCACCGGGAGGACGACCTCGTGCTCCTCGAATCGGGTCATGGCGAGCGGGTCCGCCAGGAGCACGCTGGTGTCGAGAACGTACGTGCGCCGGTCTGGTGTCCGGCGGCTCTTGGAACTGACCACTAGGCCTCCAGAGCGGATGACCCTGCGTCATCCGCGGCAAGCCGGCCCCGCTGCCCCGGTGGCCTCGGAACCGGACTGACTGGAGTATTCCCAGGCGGGGGGTGGTGCATTCGCGCCCCCGGAGAACTGACGGATCATTGCCGGTGAACGTTTGGCCTCGTGCGCGCTCCGGGTACGCCAGCCCTACGGCGGTCACTTCACCGGCCGGCCGGTCCGAAGGCGGGGCCCTACAGGCCCAATCGCCGGTTCCGCTGCTCGAACGCGCGCAGGGCGCGCAGGAAGTCGACCTTGCGGAAGGCCGGCCAGTACGCCTCGCAGAAGTAGAACTCGCTGTGCGCGCTCTGCCAGAGCAGGAAGCCGGACAGCCGCTGCTCGCCCGAGGTGCGGATGATCAGGTCCGGGTCGGGCTGGTTGCGGGTGTAGAGGTGCTCGGAGATGTGCTCGACGGTGAGGATCTCGGCCAGCTCCTCGATCGAGGTGCCGCGCCCGGCCTGCTCCTGGAGCAGGGAGCGGACGGCGTCGGCGATCTCGTGCCGACCGCCGTAGCCGACCGCGACGTTGACGGTGATGCCGTCGATGTCGGCGGTCTCCTCCGCGGCGCGCTTGAGCACGTCGGCGGTGTGCTGCGGGAGCAGGTCCAGCGCGCCGACGGGGTGGACCTTCCAGCGGCGGGCGGCGGCCAGGCCGGTGACGGCGTCCTCGATGATGCCGAGCAGCGGCACGAGCTCGTCGGCCGGGCGGTCCAGGTTGTCGGTGGAGAGCATCCAGAGGGTGACGACCTTGACGTGGGTCTCGTCGCACCAGCCGAGGAACTCGGTGATCTTGTCGGCGCCGCGCTGGTGTCCGTACGCGGTGGAGCCGCCGGCGGCCTTGGCCCAGCGGCGGTTGCCGTCCAGGATCACGCCGATGTGGTGCGGGGTGCGCGCGAGGTGGACCTCGACCCGGCGGCCGTAGAGCCCGTACATCCCGCCCAGCAGGGTGCGCAGCCCCGGCGTCCGTTCGGCGACATCGCGCAGACCCATGTTCCGGACCCCTCCGTGCTCGTTCAGCTGGTGCGTCACCGCCCCGGCGCAGCCTACTCCGGCGCGCAGGCGCACGGTAAAGCCGCAGGTAGCGGTCTGGTCACGGTCCTGTACGAAGTCTGTCGCGACGGGCGTGTCGGGGGTCTCGGGGCGCCGCCCGGGGGCGGTTCGGCGGTCGTCCGGGGGTGCCGACGGCGCGGACACGGAACGGTCTCCGAATCCTTAACGGAACCGTAAGCCGTCCGTCCGATGCTTGACGGCCAGCAATGGTCTAGTCCAGCTTTTGATCCGGGACGGAACGATCCTCCTCCGGCCCTCCCCCGCCGGCTTTTCACCGACGCAACACCCTCCTCGCCTCCGGTCGCTCTGAACCCGAAGCCGACGGGAGCCCTCCCCCACACGCGGCCGCCGCGCCCCCCACCGCGGCGGCCGCTCCTCCCCCAGGAGCGTCACCCCATGGCCCGTACGCTGAACCAGCCCTCCCACAAGCGCCGGCGCAGCCCCCTCCCGGCCGTCGCGGCCGGTGCCACCGCCCTCGCCCTGGCCGGCGGCGGCCTCGCCCTCTTCGCCGGCGGCGCCGGCGCGGCGGTCGGCAACCTCCTCACCAACGGCGGCTTCGACAGCGGACTGGGCGGCTGGAGCTGTACCGGCGCCGCGGCCGCCGTCTCCTCGCCGGTCCACTCCGGCACCGGCGCGCTGCAGGCCACCCCGGGCGCCGGCGACACCGCCGAGTGCTCCCAGACCATCAGCGTGCTGCCCAACTCCAGCTACACGCTGAGCGCGTGGGTCCAGGGCCCGTACGTCTACCTCGGTGCGCGCGGCACCGGCGGCACCGACCCGTCCACCTGGTCGAACCAGAACAGCTGGAACCAGCTGTCCACCACCTTCACCACCGGGGCGAACGCCACCAGCGTCACCGTCTACCTGCACGGCTGGTACGGCCAGAGCGCCTACCTCGCCGACGACGTCACGCTGGTCGGCCCCGGCGGCACGGGCACCCCGCCGCCCACCGCGACCCCCACCCCCACGCCGACCGCGACGGCCACCGCCTCCCCCACGGCGACCGCGACGCCCACCCAGACCGCGACGCCGACCCCCACCCCGACCGGCACCACCCCGCCGGCCACCGGCCTGCCCGCGCACGTGGTCACCGGTTACTGGCAGAACTTCGACAACGGCTCGACCCCGCAGCGCCTCGGCGACGTCCAGAGCGCGTACGACATCATCGCGGTCTCCTTCGCCGACGCCGTGCCGACCCAGACCGGCGCGATCGGCTTCACCCTGGACCCGGGCCTGTCCAAGGCGCTCGGCGGCTACACCGACGCCCAGTTCCGCGCCGACATCAAGGCCAAGCAGGCGGCAGGCAAGAAGGTCGTCCTCTCCATCGGCGGCCAGAACGGCGCGATCACCGTCGGGGACGCCACGGCCGGCGCCAACTTCGCCAACAGCGCCTACGCGATCATCAAGGACTACGGCTTCGACGGCATCGACGTCGACCTGGAGAACGGCGTCCAGGCCGGCCCGCTCGGCGACGCCCTGCACACCCTGCAGGCCAAGGTCGGCTCCGGCTTCGTCCTGACCATGGCGCCCGAGACCATCGGGATGTACAGCACCGCCGGCGCCTACTTCCAACTGGCGCTGAGGACCAAGGACATCCTGACCGTCGTCAACACCCAGTTCTACAACTCGGGCGGTATGAACGGCTGCGACGGCAAGGTCTACAACCAGGGCACCATCGACTTCATCACCTCGCAGGTCTGCACCCACATCCAGGGCGGCCTGCGGCCCGACCAGGTCGGCATCGGCGTGCCGGCCTCGGCCAAGGCGGCGGGCGGCGGCTACGTCTCGCCGACCGTGGTGAACAACGCGCTGGACTGCCTCGCCACCGGCAACAACTGCGGCAGCTTCGTCCCGCCGGCCAAGTGGCCCACCATCCGCGGCGCGATGACCTGGTCCACCAACTGGGACGCCAACAACGGCAACGCGTTCTCGGGCGCGGTCGGCCCGTTCGTCCACACGATGCCCTGAGGCCTCAACCCCCTCCGGCGCGCCGCTCCTTGAGGGTGGGGCCCGCGCGCCGACGGCGGGGCCCGTCGCACCGCTCCGGTACCTGTCTCTTATACACATCTCCGAGCCCACGAGACAGGCAGGCGGCGAACAGCCCGCCGAGCGCCACCGACCAGCCGTACCAGCCGAGCAGTCCGCCCAGCGCGAACCCGAGCGGAGAGTCCCCGGGGCCCAACGCGCGCGCCCAGACGGCCAGTTCGAGCAGCGCCCCGACCGCGAGCGCCACCAGCAGGCAGCGCAGCAGCACCCCGGGGCGTCCGTCGGCCAGGGCCGCCACCCCCAGTAGTACGGCCACTCCGGCGAGCAGCGCCAGGTTCAGCAGGTGCGGCAGGCGGCGCACCCGCCCGTCCACGAAGCCGAGCACCACGCCGAGCAGGCCCGCCCAGGCCAGGGCCATGACCTGCGGCCCGTCCGCCGCGTACGCCACCGCGAGGGCGACCGCCGCCGCGACCGCCTCCACCGTCCCGGCGCCGGCGCCGAGGCGCCCCCGGCAGCCCGGGCAGCGCCCCGTCGGCGCCAGCAACCGCACCGCGCGCCCGCACAACGGGCAGGCCCCGCACCAGGGTTCACCCTCGGGCACGGCGAAGTAGGCGATCAGCCCGCGCAACGGCGGAGCCACCAGGAGACCGACCAGCACCGCCGCGGCCACGACCGGTACCACCGGCGCACCCCCTCCTCGATCCGACGCACCGGCCACATCCTCCCGTGCCCGGCCCGCCCGGCGGTGTGCCCTCCGTCTCGTTCCGAACACGATCGAGCCCGCATTCCTCGTGTACGGGAGCATTCCGGGACATCCGGCCGCCGGTTTGAAAGGCGGCCGAACGCCCCCGCCTGCCGATCCAAGGGGGTCGCTGCGGGCGCTTTCACCCGCGCCCCAGGACACCCGACGCGGGGCCCCGTCGTACCCCTAAAGTAGGCAGGCATGCAGGTCATCCAGTCCAGCAAGCTCGCCAATGTCTGCTACGACATCCGCGGCCCGGTACTCGACGAGGCGATGCGGCTGGAGGAACAGGGCCACCGCATCCTCAAGCTCAACACCGGCAACCCGGCCACCTTCGGCTTCGAGGCGCCCCCGGAGATCCTCCAGGACATCCTGCGCAACCTCGCGAACGCGCACGGCTACGGCGACTCCAAGGGCCTGCTCTCCGCCCGCCGCGCGGTGGTCATGCACTACGAGGACCGCGGGCTGCACGGCCTCTCCGTCGACGACGTCTTCCTCGGCAACGGCGTCTCCGAGCTGATCCAACTGGCGATGACCGCGCTGCTGGACGACGGCGACGAGGTGCTCGTCCCGGCCCCGGACTACCCGCTGTGGACCGCCTCGGTCTCGCTGGCCGGCGGCACCGCGGTGCACTACCGCTGCGACGAGCAGTCCGAGTGGTACCCGGACCTCGCCGACATCGAAGCCAAGGTCACCGACCGGACCAGGGCCATCGTGGTGATCAACCCGAACAACCCGACCGGCGCGGTCTACCCGCGCCCGGTGCTGGAGGGCATCGTCGAGATCGCCCGCCGGCACAAGCTGGTGGTCTACGCCGACGAGATCTACGACAAGATCCTCTACGACGACGCCGAGCACGTCCCGCTGGCCACCCTGGCCCCGGACCTCTTCTGCGTCACCTTCAACGGGCTGTCCAAGGCGTACCGCGTCGCGGGCTTCCGCTCCGGCTGGATGGTGCTGTCCGGCGACCGGCAGCGGGCCCACAGCTACATCGAGGGCCTCACCGTGCTCGCCTCGATGCGCCTGTGCGCCAACATGCCCGCCCAGCACGCGGTGGCCGCCGCGCTCGGCGGCCGGCAGTCGATCCGCGACCTGGTGCTCCCCGGCGGGCGGCTGCTCGCCTCCCGCGACGCCGCGTACCGACTGCTCAACGAGATCCCCGGGGTCAGCTGCGTCAAGCCCAAGGGCGCGCTGTACGCGTTCCCGCGGCTGGACCCGAAGGTCTACAAGATCAAGGACGACGCGCAGATGGTCCTCGACCTGCTGCGCTCCCAGCGCATCCTGCTGGTCCAGGGCACCGGCTTCAACTGGCCCGAGCCGGACCACTTCCGCCTGGTCACCCTGCCGCGCGCCGAGGAGGTCACCGACGCCGTGACCCGCATCGGCGAGTTCCTCGACGGCTACACCCAGCCGTGAACCCCCGGTGACCCCCGGCTCCTCCACCGGAGGGGAAGGGCACGGGGAAAGGCGCGGGGAAAGGCATTACGGCCGGAGTCCCGGCCCGGACGATCTCCTTGGTCGGGGAAAGATCGTCCGGCGGAACTCCGGCCGTCCTGTCGCTCGGCGGGGCGCTCGGTTCGTGCCGCGCGACCGCCTCTCGCTCGGTTGAGGCTCAGGCTCAGCCGAGGCGCGCGACCAGGCTCCGGTACTCGTCCCACAGCTCCTTCGGGGTGTGGTCGCCGAAGGTCTCCAGGTGGGCCGGCACGAGGGCGGCCTCCTGGCGCCAGATGTCGGCGTCCACGGTGAAGAGCAGGTCGAGGTCCTCCTGGGACAGCTTCAGGTCGCCGAGGTCGAAGCCCTCGACGGTCGGCAGCACGCCGATCGGGGTCTCGACGCCCTCGCCGGTGCCCTCCAGGCGCTCGACGATCCACTTGAGCACGCGGCTGTTCTCGCCGTAGCCGGGCCAGACGAACTTGCCCTCGGCGTTCTTGCGGAACCAGTTGACGTAGTAGATCTTCGGCAGCTTGGCGGCGTCCGCCTGGGCGCCGACCTTCAGCCAGTGGGCGAAGTAGTCGCCCATGTTGTAGCCGCAGAACGGCAGCATCGCGAACGGGTCGCGGCGCAGCTCGCCCACGGTTCCCTCGGCGGCGGCGGTCTTCTCGGAGGCGATGTTGGCGCCGAGGAAGACGCCGTGCTGCCAGTCGAAGGACTCGGTCACCAGCGGGACGGCGGTGGCGCGGCGGCCGCCGAACAGGATCGCCGAGATCGGCACGCCCGCCGGGTCCTCCCACTCGGGGGCGATGGTCGGGCACTGCGCGGCCGGGACGGCGAAGCGGGCGTTCGGGTGGGCGGCCGGGGTGCCGGACTCGGGGGTCCAGTCGTTGCCGCGCCAGTCGGTCAGGTGCGCCGGGGGCTCCTCGGTGAGGCCCTCCCACCACACGTCGCCGTCGTCGGTGAGGGCGACGTTGGTGAAGACGGTGTTGCCCCAGAGGGTGTCGATGGCGTTGGCGTTGGTGTCCACGCCGGTGCCGGGCGCGACGCCGAAGAAGCCGGCCTCGGGGTTGATGGCGTACAGGCGGCCGTCGGCGCCGAAGCGCATCCAGGCGATGTCGTCGCCGATCGTCTCGACCTTCCAGCCCGGGACGGTCGGCTGGAGCATGGCCAGGTTGGTCTTGCCGCAGGCCGACGGGAAGGCGGCCGCGACGTACTTGGCCTCGCCGGACGGCGGGGTGAGCTTCAGGATGAGCATGTGCTCGGCCAGCCAGCCCTCGTCGCGGGCCATGGTCGAGGCGATGCGCAGCGCGTAGCACTTCTTGCCGAGCAGGGCGTTGCCGCCGTAGCCCGAGCCGAAGGACCAGATCTCCTTGGTCTCCGGGAAGTGCGAGATGTACTTGGTGCTGTTGCAGGGCCACGGCACGTCCGCCTCGCCCTCGGCGAGCGGGGCACCGACGGTGTGGACGGCCTTGACGAAGTCGCCGTCCTCGCCGAGCTGGTCGAGCACGGCCCGGCCCATGCGGGTCATCACGCGCATCGACACCGCGACGTAGGCGGAGTCGGTGATCTCGACGCCGTACGCGGCCAGCGGGGACCCGACCGGGCCCATCGAGAAGGGCACGACGTACATCGTGCGGCCCTTCATCGCGCCGCGGAACAGGCCCTGTTCGCCCTGGAAGACCTCCCGCATCTCGGCGGGGGCCTTCCAGTTGTTGGTCGGGCCGGCGTCCTTCTCCTGCTCGGAGCAGATGTAGGTGCGGTCCTCCACGCGCGCCACGTCCGTCGGGTCCGAGGCGGCGTAGTAGGAGTTGGGGCGCTTCTCCTCGTCGAGTTTCTTGAAGGTGCCCTGATCCACCAGCAGGTCCGCGAGGCGCTGGTACTCCTCGTCGGAACCGTCGCACCACTCGATGCGGTCCGGCTGGGTGAGCTCAGCGATCTCGCTCACCCAAGCGAGCAGCTGCTTGTGGCGGGTGGGCGCGGATGCGCTGAGAGCAGAGATCTCGTACGACACGATCGCTCCGTTTCACGCCATCTCGGCGAGGAGATGGCGTTGCGGGGGTCTGAGGGTGCTTGCAGCGTAGCTCCGGGCTCAAGCCCGGAACGCTGCACAGCGTCGAAATTGACGCATCTTTTACGACAGTAAGTATGATTACTTGCAGGTAACAGGCCGCCGACATCCCGGCCGGAGTGCGCGGCGCCACACTTCAAATGCTCCAAAACGTCCAAGAGTGACGAGCGCCACTTCCTTACGCGCCAGTAACCTACGGATCCGTAGGTAGCCCGGTAGCATGCTGCGCATGACTGCTGCTGCGCTCGCCGAGAGCCTCGCGGAGGACCCTGCCCGCACCAGGGAGAGCAAGCCGAAGTGGCGCGGCTGGCTGCACGCCGGGATGTTCCCCGCCACCGTGGCCGCCGGGATCGTGCTGATCTGCCTGGCCGACTCCACGCCCGCCAAGATCGCCTGCGCGATCTACTCGGTCAGCGCCTGGCTGCTGTTCGGAGTCAGCGCGGTGTACCACCGCTTCACCTGGGGCCCGCGCGGCGACGCCGTCCTGCGCCGGCTGGACCACGCGAACATCTTCCTGATCATCGCGGGCACCTACACGCCGTTCACCATGCTGCTGCTCAAGGGCGCGGACCAGCAGCTGCTGCTCTGGGCGGTGTGGGGCGGCGCGCTCGCCGGAGTGGCGTTCCGGGTGTTCTGGGTCGGCGCGCCGCGCTGGCTGTACACACCGGTGTACATAGCGCTGGGCTGGGCCGCCGCGTTCTTCCTGCCGGACTTCCTGCACACCGGCGGCGTCGCCGTCCTGGTGCTGATGATCGTCGGCGGGGTGCTCTACAGCGTCGGCGGCGTGGTGTACGGGCTCAAGCGGCCCGATCCCTCACCGCGCTGGTTCGGGTTCCACGAGGTGTTCCACGCCTTCACCCTCGGGGCGTTCATCGTGCAGTACGTCGGCGTCTCACTGGTGGCGTACAGCACGGCCGGCTGAACCCGGCGCACCACGACGGGCGGTCGAACGGTCCACGGACCGGGCGGCCGCCCGTTCCGCCGTCCAGGGCCGCTCGTACGGCGCCCGGACCTGCGGGTGGCACGCGTACGGCGAGTGGTCCGCCGCGCCGGGCTCCGACTGCGGGGCGGAGTCGGGGTGCTCCCGGCAGCCCGGGTGCTCGTCGTACTCGTCGTACTCGTCATGCTCGTCATGCTCGTCGTACGCGTCGTACGCATCGTGCTCCCGGTGCCCCGGGGAGGCCGCCGACGCCTCCGGCCGCACCGCACCGGCGAAGGCGCCGCGCGCCTGCCGAGCGTCCAGCGCCTCGCGGGCCCGGCGGCAGCGCTCGCAGTGCGCGGCGTCCGGGATGCCGCGGCGCGGACGGTGCCGGGCCCGCGGCGGGCGGCCGTGCAGCGCGCGCCAGCGGCGGCCGACGTAGACCATCAGCAGCACGGTCTCGACCCCGGCGACCGCCAGGACCAGCGGGGCTCCGTTGATCAGATAGGCCGCGACCACGGCCAGCGCGGAGGCCACCACCGCCGCCGCGCCCCACACCTGGGCACTCGCCTGCCTGTCGTCCGTGTCGGCCACTTCGGCTCCCCTTTCCCGGTGCCGGGCTCGTGGTCGGCTCCTGCCGCCCCACCCCTTCTCCGCTCTCGGCACACGTCGGCCAGCACTGACCGATTGCCACATGGTATCTACCGACAGTCACTCCCCACTGCCCCCGGGCGGCGAACGACAGATCAACGTTGCGTCAATTCCTCGTGCGGAAACAGCACTTCCAGGACACATCACGGAGCGTGACCGACCGGGGACCGGCCCATCATGTTGACGGCTTCCATCTTTTGAGAGTTACTGTCATTTGAGAGAGACTTTCTCAGAAGATCCCCTGGAGGTCACCGTGCCCACCGCTTCGCCCACTCCCGCCGGCACCGCCGCCGAGGCCGCCACAGCCGCCACGGCCGCCGACCGGCGCCGCTGGCTCGCCCTGGTCGCCGTCGCCCTGAGCGTGCTGGTGATCAGCTTCGACATGACGATCCTCAACGTCGCCCTGCCCACACTGGCCGCACAGTTACAGGCCGGCACCGGCCAGCAGCAGTGGATCGTCGACGCCTACACCGTCGTCTTCGCCGCCGCGATGCTCCCCGCCGGACTGCTGGGCGACCGGTTCGGCCGCCGCCGCACGCTCACCGTCGGCCTCGCGCTGTTCGGCCTCGCCTCCGCCGTCGGCATGCTCACCGGCTCCCCCACCACCCTGATCGCCGCCCGCGCCGGAATGGGCCTGGCCGGCGCGCTGGTGATGCCGATGTCCCTCGCGGTGATCCCCGGCCTCTTCCCGCCCGCCGAACAGCGCCGGGCCACCGCCATCCTGGCCGCCGCCCTCTCCGCCGGCGCCCCGCTCGGGCCACTGATCGGCGGCTTCCTGCTCCAGCACTTCTGGTGGGGTTCGATCTTCGCGATCAACATCCCGCTGACCGCGATCGGCATCGTCGCCTGCGTCCTGCTGCTGCCGGAGAGCCGCAACCCCGCCGCGCCCCGGATCGACCTGCTCGCCACCGCACTCGCCGCCACCGGACTGAGCGCACTCACCTACGGCATCATCGAGGGCTCCGAACGCGGCTGGACCGACCCGCTGGTGCTCGCCACCCTCGCCGGCTCGCTGCTCGCCCTCACCGTCCTGGTGCTGCGCAGCCGGCGGCAGCGCGATCCGATGCTCGACCTCGCGCTGCTCGCCGACCCGACCTTCCGCTGGTCCTCCGCCGCGGCGACGCTGATCTCCTTCGTCCTGTTCGGCGCCTTCTTCGTCCTGCCGCCCTACTTCCAGAGCGTGCTCGGCACCGACGCGCTCGGCAGCGGGCTGCGGCTGATGCCGATGATGCTCGGGCTGATCCTCGCCGCCAGGCTCACCGACCCGCTGGTCGGCCGGCTCGGCGCCCGTACGGTGATCGCCCTCGGCCTCGCCCTGCTCGCCGCCGCCCTGCTGTTCGGCAGCCGTACCGGCGCCGGAGACGGCTACGGGCGGGCCGCGGTCTGGCTCGCCGTGCTCGGCGTCGGCATGGGCCTGTCGCTGATCACCGCGCAGGCCTCCGCACTGGCCACCCTGCCGCCGGCCCGGGCCGGGGTCGGCTCCGGGCTGCTGCAGACACTGCGGCAGGTCGGCGGCGCGCTGGGCATCGCCGCCTTCGGCAGCCTGCTGTCCGGCGCGTACCGCGGCGCGCTGGACACCGGCGGACTCCCGGCCGGGGCCGCGCACCGGGCCGGGGAGTCGGTGGTCGCCGCCGACGCCGTCGCCCGGGCCGGGGGCGGGCCCGCCCTCAGCGCCTCCGCGCACGCCGCGTACACGCACGGGATGGGGGTGGTCCTGCTGGTCGCCGGCCTGGTCGCGGTGCTCTCGGCGGTGCTGGTCGCGGCACGGATGCCGGGCGACACCCCGGCCGCCACCGGGGATCGCGGATAATCGGACGCATGACTCCCCAGCAGCCGACCGCGGCCCTCCCGGACGCCTCGACCAACCCGGTCCAGGCGAAACTGGAGGCGCCGCTGTCGCTGCGCGAACGCAAGAAGCTGAAGACCCGCCAGACCATCCGCCGCGAGGCGTACCGGCTGTTCTCCGAACAGAGCTACGAGAACACCACCGTGGAGCAGATCGCCGCCGCCGCCGAGGTCTCGCCGTCCACCTTCTTCCGCTACTTCGCGACCAAGGAGGACCTGGTCCTCTCCGACGAGTACGACCCGGCGGTGATCGCCGCCCTGCTGGAGCGGCCCACCGACGAACCCTTCCTGACCTCCTGCCGGGAGGCCATGACCAGCCTGATCCGCGAACTGCTCCAGCACGAACGCGAGGAGCTGTTCACCCGGATGCGGCTGGTCACCGAGGTCCCAGCGCTGCGCGCCGGGATCCACCGCAGCGGCAACAACCCGCAGGCCCTGTTCCTCACCGTGCTCACTCGGCGGGCCGGCGTCGAGGAGCCCACGTACGACATGCGGGTCACCTCCGCCGCCATCGCCGCGGCCACCGCCGAAGCCCTCCTGCAGTGGGCCGCCGGCGGGGGCCGGGAGTCCATCGCGGACCTGATCGACCACACCTTCGCGCTGCTGGAGAGCGGCTTCGCCGGGGTCTGAACCCAGGGTCCACAACCGGGCCCGACGACAGGCAGCGGGGCCCGGCCCTGTCGGCCGGGCCCCGCTCCCCCCTCACCCGCGGCGGATGCCCGCCCTCCGCCGCAGGCCGGCGCCCGCGCCCGCCAGTGCGGTGGCGCCCAGGGCCGCGGCCGCCGTCACGGCCGGCAGCACCGAACCGCCGCCCGCCGCCGGCTCCGACGCGGCCACCGGCTGCGCGGCGGCCACCGGCTGCGAGCCGGCGTCCACCTGGTAGCCGCCGCCCTTGCCCGCCCGGTCGTACGCCGAGCCGGGCAGCTTGTCCCCGTACCGCTGGTGCACCAGCTGCTGGTACGCGGCCAGCGACACCCCGCCCGCGCCCACCGAGCGGCGGGCCTCGTCGTCCAGCGGCAGCACCCGGCCGTCGCGCAGCACGTACCAGGCGTTGACCTGCGGCTCGCGGAAGGCGGTGCCGCCGCCGCTGCCCGCCGCCTTCGCCGCGTAGTCGCTCTCGTCGCCGCCCGAGGCGATGTTGACCACCCGCCAGGCGTCGCCCTGCCGGACCGTCCAGACCGAGGCGGTCTGCCCGTCCGCCGCGACCACCTTGCTGGCGGTGAACTCCGCCTTCGCCACCGGCGCGCCCGGGGTGCCGGCCACGAAGCCCGCGTCCAGGACGTACACCGCCACCGTGTCACCGGCCGGCTGCGGCGCCGACGCGCTCGCCGCCCGCGCTTCCTCGGCGGCGCCGATGGTCAGCTGCTGGGTCGGCGGGACGCCCTTGCGGGCGAAGAAGTGGCCGACCTTGTCGAGGACGGCCGGATCCTGGACCGCGCTGCGGGCCCGGGCCAGCTCGGCGGCGGGCAGCGGGGCCGGGGCGGCCGCCGGGGCGTCGGCCGCCGGGGCCGGGGCGTCGGCGTGCGCGGCCGGGGCGAGTGCCAGCGCGAGGCCGGCGGTGAGCAGGGCGCCGGCGGCGGCCCGACGGAGACTACTGAGCTCGGTCATGGTCGCCCCTCACGCGCCGATCCGGTACAGGGAGTGGGTCCACGAGAACGTGTCGTTGTTCACGTAGTACCAGTAGTCCGCCCAGTTGTAGCGGTAGTTGGACGGCCACGGGTCACCCCAGTAGACCCAGTTGTTCCCGGTGTCGTAGCCGTACAGGACGTGCATGTGCCCGCCGCCGGAACTCCACTGGATGCGGGTCTCGACCGGCCGGTCGGCGTCCACCTCGGCCTGCACGGTGGTGTAGCGCAGGTAGCCGGTGACGTAGGAGCCCGGGTTGATGCCGACCCAGTTCAGCCCGTTCTGCACATCGGCCAGCGTGGCCTGGCTGTTGGGGCAGCTGGAGTTGATCGAGCGGCCGAACGCCGCGTTGCAGAACTGGTTCTGGCTGTAGCTGTAGCCGAACCAGGTCGCGATGGTGTTCCCGCTCGCCGCCCAGCACCAGTTGGTCTGCTGTTGCTGCTGCATGGTGATGTTGAGCTTCTTGAACGTGCCGGCCGGATCGGCCGTGCTGCCGGGCGCGGCGGCCTGGCGGACCTGGTGTGGGGCCCGGTCCTGAGTGGGGGCGGCTGTGGGGGCGGCGATCGCGGGCGCCGCCACTGCGGCGGTGAGCACCGGGCCCAGCACGCCGAGGGCGAGCACCGAGACCGTACGGCGCAGCCGTATCCGTGGAACTGGCATGGGGGAAATGCCTCCTTGCACGAGTGGTGCGAGTGCTGTGTGGGGGCGCGGTCCGGATCGCGCCCCGAGCATCGCGCCCCGCCCGGAGACGGGTCAACGGGCTTGGCGGAAGGCCTGGTTCAGGTGTGAACGGGCGGACGCCGATGTGAACCCCGCCCCGCGAACCCCCGCGTAACACGCCCGGACCGGTGACAAACCGCCGCCCCGATGTGAATATTCACGGTCAAAACACGGTCAGCCCGCTTCCCCCCTCCGAGGAGGCCGCCATCCACCGCAGCGACCACGCCGACCTCGCCGCCGCCCTGCGCACCGGCCCGTTCCACCTCGCCCTGCGCACCGCCATCACCGTCCGCGGCCTCGCCCTGCACCGGATCCGCCGCCACCTCGCACTACGCGGCGTGAACGTCGGCCTCACCAGCCTCAGCTACTGGCAACAGGGCCGCCGCCGCCCCGAACGCCCCGAATCCCTGCGCGCCGTCGCCGCCCTCGAAGACGTCCTCGACCTGCCCGAGCACTCCCTCACCCGACTGCTCGGCCCCCGCCGCGCCGCCGACACCACCCCGGCCGGCCCGCCCGTACGCCCCTACCGCGACCTCATCACCCCCGCCACCGCCGTCGACGACCTGCTCGCCACCATCGCCGGCCCGCGCGACACCGGCCTGCACACCATCACCCACATCGAACGCATCCGGATCGGCCCCGACCGCCGACTCACCCGCCGCGACTCCCAACATGCCCTACGCGCCCACCGCGACGGCATCGACCGCTACCTCGCCCTCTACCAGGGCGACCCCGGCAGCGACATCACCCTCGTCGGCGTCCGCGCCGAGGAGAACTGCCGCCCCGGCCGCGTCCGCCGCGACCAGGCCCACCACCTGCTCGCCGCCGAACTCCTCCTCGACCGCCGCCTCCGCGCCGGCGACACCCACCTGCTCGGCTACGGCTTCGACGATGCCCCCTCCCCCGACCCCAGCTGCGAATACGTCCGCGGCTTCAACTCCGGGGCCGGCCAGTACGTCCTCCAGGTCACCTTCCACCCCGCCGCCCTCCCCGTCCGCTGCCACCGCTTCGCCCTCCACTCCCCGGGCGAAGCCCCGTACGAGTCCGAGGAGTTGACCCTGGACGGCCACCACTGCGTCCACCTCGTCGCGACGGCGCTGCGGCCGTGCATCCTGGGGATCCGGTGGGACTGGGAGTGACGGCGGTCAGTGCGACCAGTACGGGTCGTCGAGGTCGGGCGCGGGCTCAGGGCTCGGCCGCTCGCCGATCGGAGGGGCGCCGTAGTCCTTCTCGGGCTGATAGCGCACCAGGAAGAGCTCCGCGCTCAGGCTCACCGCGACGTAGGAGTCAGCCGTGGAGCTGGTCACCGAGAGCGTGAACAGGACGTCACCGCGTCCGGAGCAGTGCAGTTCGGTGTAGTGCCGCGCCAGGTGCTCCACCGTGACGTCGGATCTCCGGCAATCGCCCCAGAGCTGCTTCATCCGTTCCAGCAGCACCTCGGTCTTCGCCGGGGCCACCTTCGTCCGGACGGAGACGACTTCCCTGACGCCGGACAGCAGGCTCGGCTCACCGTCAGCGTGCTCCGGCCTGCGGTCCACGGCGTAGAAACCGCCGAAGTAGCTCACCGGTGGAGCGATCGCTCCCATGGCCGCCTGAAGGGTGTCGTCGAGCTGCGCCTTGGTCTCGCGCGGGCTCCGGGCGTTCTCCCGGTCCTTCAGGGCCATCGGACCGTAGCCGTTGTAGAACAGCCCCACGCCGGTGGCCAGGACGAGCACCGTCGCCACGGAACAGCCCAGCGCGCGTCGCGGCCGCTTCACCCGCGTTGGCCCGTCAGCTTGACGCCCCCGCTGCCGCTGACGATCGCCGCGATGTTGTCCAGCGAGGGCCCGCCACGTCCGTTCAGGTACTTGGTGTGCGCGTCGATGGGGTTGCCGCGGCTCCAGTCGTCGACGGTGAAGCGGTTCGCGCCGAAGTGCTTGCTGGACGGATCCCGCCCGTACCAGCGTTCGTCCGGGTCGATGCTGAACTTCGACGGGGCGTGCGTCACGATGTCGTTGGCGGCGGCACCGACCCAGACGTGGCCGGAGGGCATCTTGAGGTCGGAGGCCTTGTCCGCTCCGACGCCCGGGCTGCCGATGAAGACCACGTCGTCCGGCGGCGCGTAGTGCGAGCCCGGTTGGGTGGCGAGCTTGGTGGCCTGCCCGACCAGGTACGAACCGTAGCTGTGCCCGACCGCGGTGATGTGCGCAGGCTGGGTGCCTTCGTGACTGGCCCGCACTCCGCCGAGGAACTTCGCGTACGCCGGGGCGCCGTCCTTGCCCGCCTTCGTCGATGCCGCCCCGAAGTCCATCCCCGGCGAGTCGTACCCGAGCCAGACGATCGAGGCGACGGAGTGGCCGGCCGGGGCCTTGCGGCTCGCCGCGCGGTAGAGGTTCAACGCGTTCTCCGCCTCGTTGGTCCCGTCGTTCTCCCCCGGGCCGAGGCTGTCCATGGTGGTGGTGATCCCCGGCACGTAGGCGGAGATGTCGGTGGCGGTGTCCGGGTTCCCGTAGGAGAGGACGGCCCGGCCCTGACCCTCGCCGCCGAGTCCGAGCAGGTAGATCGGTGGTTGTTCTCCCTCGTGCTGCCGCAGGCGCGCGTCGATGGGCCCGTAGAGGGCGAGCAGGTCCTTCTCTCCGGCGTTCAGCTCGCCCGGCTTCTTGTCTCTGATGGAGTGCATCAGGGCTTCCAAGCGGTCACGGTTCACCTTGTCCCGCACGTCCGCCGGAACGCCGTCGAGGTTGCCGAGCACCTCCGGGTGGTGGCTGAGGAACCACTGCTGCCCCTCCGGCCCGAGGCCCTTCCACCAGGAGTTGACCTCGGTGGGGGAGGCGTCCTTGTCCGGTATGTTCCGCTGCCAGAGGGGATTGGCTCCCTCGGCCCAGGTCTCCAGGTACGCGTCGGCACTCGCCGTCTTCTCGTCCAGGCCGGACTTGTCCGTGGCGTGGCCCGCGAACCGCTTCAGCTCGGAGGCCAGGCCCTCGTCGGCGCGGGTGGCCTCGGACAGCGCCGTGCCGATCCGCTTGCCGATCTCCTCGGCGGCTGCCTTCTGCTTGGCCTGCCAGTCGGTGGCCTGGTACGGATTGGTCGACGGGGGCCAGCTCACGGTGCCGTCGTCGCCGACCGTGAAGCCCTTGGCCTGGGCATCGGCGAGCGCCTGCTTGAGCTTGCCCTGGGCGAGCGTGAAGGAGTCGGTGTAGTCCCGCAACTCCTTGCCGATGCAGCTGAGCTCGGTCATCGCGGCGTTCAGCTTGGTGGTGATGCCGTCCAGGACGGGGATCGCCGCGGCGGACGCCGGACCGCTCCAGCCGGATCCGTGGACCCGGTCGGTGGTACCGCTCTTCCAGTCGGCGGCGTGCTGGGCATAGGCCTTGCACAACGCGTCGTAGGCGTCGGCCGCCGCATAGAGGTCCGCCGGTTTCGCGTTCCTCAGACTTACGAGGTCCATGACGTTCCCCCGTCACCTGTGAGTGTCCCCCGTGGCACTCGTGGCTACGATAACCCCGCCAGCCGACACAGTGTCAGGAGGGGCGATGCCCAGCGATCCAGGATTCACCGTCAAACCGGGCGAGTTGACCGCCGCCGGGAACAACGCGCTGGCGGTGGCCGGGAAGGTCCCCGACGAGACGGCGAAATTGGCGGAGCCCAGCGACAAGGCGGCCGGGGGCCTGGCGGGCTGGCAGAGCGGGGCGGCGCTGCAGGGGTGCAGCACGGCCTGGAAGTCGCTGCTGGACGGTCTTGCCGGCGACATGAAGACGGCCGGGGGCAACCTGATCGCCTGCGCGCAGACCTACGTGAACGCCGACCACCTGCCGGCGCCCACCGCGGCGGGCGCCGACGACCCGTTCCGGACGAAGGTGGTCGGCGTCCATCCGACCAAGGACGCGTAACTCCCTTACTGTGCCCGGAAGTCCGTGATCAGGCAGTCCTCCACCGGCAGGTACCCGATCTGCTGGTAGATCGAGTTGCTGGTCGGGTTGGCCAGGTCGGTGTAGAGCAGAACCTCCTCTGCTCCCAGGGTGAGGACGTACGCGGAGGCGGCGGCCGTGACGGCGCTGCCGTAGCCGCGGCCGCGGTGGTCGGTGGGGGTGTAGACCGGGCCGATGCGGGACATTCCGACGAGCACCGGGCTGCTGGCGGCCAGGGCGACCGGGCCGCCCTCGTCCTCCCACAGGTGGAGGCTGCCGGCCGCGATCCGCTCGTCCACCGTCCTTGGCACGTTGGGCAGTTCGACCTTGGCCTCGGCCCCGAACTCCTCGTACCAGCGGATCGCCAGCTCGCGGTCGGCCGGTGCGGCCAACCGGTGCCGGCCTGCGGGCGGCCGCGGCGGGTCGGTCAACTCGCCGAGCCGGTAGAGCCGTTCCTCGACGCGCACGGACTGCTCGGTGCCGGTGGCGGCCGTCCAGGCCGCGGCGAAGGCGCGGACCGTGTCCGCCGCCCCGCCGACCCCGGTCACGGTGGTGAACCCGGGCCCGGCGGCCGCCAGTCCGAGCGCCAGCTCGGCGGCCGCGGCCTCCGGCATGCAGGAGAGCCGGGGGTCGAACGGGGGCGTCTGCAGGAAGGCGCCGCCGACCGGGCCGCCCTCCTCGGCCCGCCACCAGCCGAAGACCGGTGGCTCGCCGAACACGTCCAGCCCGGCCTCGGCCAGCCGGTGCACGATGGTGAGCAGGACGGTGTTCTCGGCGGGGCGGGCGGCGAGGAAGGCGCCCGCCTGGGCCCGGAAATCGTCGAGGGAGGTACTGAAAGTCCAGGTCATGGCCCATGTTCGCCCCGACCTGCCCACTCCCGCCAACGATTATTCGGGCTCCTGCCGGCCCCGCGCTCCTGCTGGCTCCGGGCTACTCGACCGTCGACGCCGGGCTGTTCGACCGCCGCGCCCGGCTACTCGACCGCCGCGCCCAGCCGCTGGGCCAGCGCCGCCGCGTCGGTGGTCGGCGCGTCGCAGGCGAAGTGCCGGCAGACGTACGCGGCGGGCGCCCCGCCGACCAGCGGCCGGTCCGCCAGCAGGGGGACCTCGGTGTCCCCCGGCTCGCCCACCGCGACCACCGCCCCGGGCGCCGTCCCGAGCAGCGCGGCCCGCCGCAGCGCCGCCGTGGCCGGGTCGCCGGCCGGGCCGACCACGGCGACTTCGCGCGGCCCGTCGAGCAGCGCCTCGGCGACGGCGAGGCCCCAGCCGATGAACCGCGGCGCCCGCCCGGCGAGCGCGCCGACCACGCCGAGGGCCCGTTCGGCGGCCGTCCGGTGCCGGTCGGAGCCGGTGTACGCGGCGTAGGTGAGCAGCGCGCCGGCGGCGGCCGTCCAGCCGGACGGGGTGGCGTTGTCGGTCGGGTCCTGCGGGCGGCGGATCAGCTCCTCGGCGTCGTCGGCGGTGTCGTAGAGTGCGCCGGAGGCCTCGTCGGTGAAGTGCTTGAGGACGGTGTCGAGCAGGCCGCCGGCCAGTTGCAGCCACTCCGCGGCGCCGGTGACGGCGTACAGCGCGAGGAAGCCCTCGGCGGTGTCGGCGTAGTCCTCCAGGACGCCCGTGTTGGCGCCGGCCCGGCCGTCCCGGGAGGTGCGCAGCAGCCGGCCGTCGGGGGTGAGGTGGACGGCGAGCAGCAGGTCGGCGGCGCGTTCGGCGGCTTCGACCAGGTCGGGGCGCTCCAGGAGTGCGCCGGTCTCGGCGAGCGCGGCGATGGCGAGGCCGTTCCAGGCGGCGACGACCTTGTCGTCGCGGGCGGGTGCGGGCCGCGCCGCGCGGGCGTCGAGCATCCGGGCCCGGATCGCCTCGTACTCCGCGAAGGCCTCGGCGCCGGCCCCGGCGGACTCACCGGGCTCGGCGAGGAGTTGGAGGACGGAGGTGCCGTGCTCGAACGTCCCGTCCGCCGTGACCGAGAACAGCCGGGCGGCGGTGGCCGCGTCGGCGGGGCCGAGCAGGTCGACCAACTGGCCGGGCTCCCACACGTAATACGCGCCCTCGGTGGACTGCCCGGTCTCCTCGTCCAGGCTGTCGGCGTCCAGCGCGGAGGCGAACGCGCCTTCGGGGGTGCGGAGTTCGCGCAGCAGGAAGTCCGCCGTCGACAGCGCGACCCGCCGTGCGAGCGCGGACCCGGTGGTCCGCCACAGGTGCAGGTAGGCGCGCAGCAGCAGGGCGTTGTCGTAGAGCATCTTCTCGAAGTGCGGCACGACCCAGCCGGCGTCCACCGAGTACCGGGCGAAGCCGCCGCCGAGCTGGTCGTGGATGCCGCCGCGGGCCATCGCGTCGCCGGTGCGGACGGCCATCTCCAGCGCCGCCTGGGAGCCGGTGCGCGCGTGGTGGCGCAGCAGGAACTCGATCACCATGGCCGGCGGGAACTTGGGCGCGCCGCCGAAGCCACCGCGGGCCTGGTCGAACTCCCGGCTGAGCGTCACCAGCGCCTGGTGCAGGTCGGCCTCGCCGGGCGGGTTGTGGGCGCCGGCGGAGTAGACCGCGGCCCGTTCGGCGAGGTCGGCGCGGATCCGCCCGGCGACCTCCGCGACCTCCTGTCGCCGGTCCCGCCAGGCCGCGTCCACGCCCTCCAGCACCTGGCGGAAGGACGGCATGCCGTGCCGGGGCGCCGGCGGGAAGTAGGTGCCGAAGTAGAACGGCTCCTTGTCGGGCGTGAGGAAGACCGTCATCGGCCACCCGCCCTGCCCGGTGGCGGCCTGCACGGCCTCCATGTAGACGGCGTCGACGTCCGGCCGTTCCTCCCGGTCGACCTTGACCGCGACGAACCGCTCGTTGAGGTACCCGGCGAGCCCGGCGTCCTCGAAGCTCTCGTGGGCCATCACGTGGCACCAGTGGCAGGCCGCGTACCCGACGGACAGCAGAACGGGCACATTGCGCCGCCGCGCCTCCTCGAACGCCTCCACCCCCCACTCCCACCAGTCGACCGGGTTGTCGGCGTGCTGCAGCAGGTACGGCGAGGTCGCGTCCGCGAGACGGTTCGGCATGCCCCCATCCTCGCGCATCGGCGCGGGACGGGACGGCAGTCTTACTCCTTCGGGGCCTCCGGCTCCTCCGCGAAGTCGACCTTCTTGAACTGCCGGTTCATCGACTTGGCCAGGAACCACGTCGCCACGCCGAGGGCGGCGAAGACGACGAAGCCGAGGAGACCGGGGGTGACCTTGGCGTCGTCGACGGCGAGGTCGGCGGCGAGGCTGATGAGGTTCACGGGGGCGCTCATATCTCTATGGTGGCCCGGCTCACGGGGAGCCGGGCCATCGGGGGGTGGTTCAGTCGCGCGTGTCGGCGGCCTCGGCCGCCACGGTGGGGGTGCGCAGGCCGGCGAACAGGTCGTCCTCCGGCAGGTCCACGTCGACCAGGGTACGGGCGAGCTCGTAGTCCTCGGTGGGCCACACCTCGCGCTGGACCTCCAGCGGGACGCGGAACCACGGGCCGTCCGGGTCGATCTGGGTGGCGTGGGCGATCAGCACACGGTCGCGGGTCTCGAACCAGTCGTCGCAGCGGACCCGGGTGGTGATCTCGCGCTCCTTGCGGCCGCTCTTCTCCCAGCCCTCGATCCACTCGCCGTACGGCGACTCGTGGCCGTGCTCGGTGAGGTACTGGTGCAGGGCCCGGATGCGGCCCATCGGGAAGCCGTGGTTGTAGTACAGCTTGAGCGGCTGCCAGGGCTCTCCGGCCTCGGGGTAGGCGTCCGGGTCGCCCGCGGCGTCGAAGGCCAGCATGGTGATCTTGTGGGTCATGATGTGGTCCGGGTGCGGGTACCCGCCGTTCTCGTCGTAGGTCGTGATGACCTGCGGCTTGAACTCGCGGATCAGCCGGACCAGCGGCTCGGCGGCCTCCTTCACGTCCTGGAGGGCGAAGCAGCCCTCTGGCAGCGGGGGCAGCGGGTCGCCCTCGGGCAGGCCGGAGTCCACGAAGCCCAGCCAGGCCTGCTTGATGCCGAGGATCGCCCGCGCCTCGTCCATCTCCTTGCGCCGGACCTCGTGGATGTTCTCCTCGATGTACGGGTCCCCCTGGAGCTTGGGGTTGAGGACCGACCCGCGCTCGCCCCCCGTGCAGGTGGCCACCAGCACGTCCACACCCTGTTCGACGTACATGGCCATGGTGGCCGCGCCCTTGCTGGACTCGTCGTCCGGGTGGGCGTGCACCGCCATCAGTCGCAACTGCTCAGTCAACGCCTTGCGTTCCTTCCACATCCTCGGGCGTTCCGCGGAGTCCGGGTCTGCCCACCGTACGAACCGCTCACTTCGGGACCGCGTCGCCGCGGGGCCGGCCTGCGCAAGTCGCCGACCAGACCGAGCCCTGCCCCCGCCGGACCGGCCGCGGGCGTGCCCCTCCTATAGTGACGGACTGGAGGTCCGTCGCATTCCCCCGCTCCGCTCCGCGCGGCCCCTCCCCCAGGAGAGGACAGAGTCCGATGACTGCACAGACCACCGCCGCCTCGCTGCCCGAGGGGCGCTACGGCCGGGGCGGCGACCGCGACTCGGACCGCCGTCTGAAGGTCGTCGGCGCGGTCTGCGGCGTGCTGGGCCTGGGCCTGATCGCCTGGCTGGGCGGTTCGTACCTGCTGCGCGAGACGAAGATCAACGGCTCGGTGCCGACCTTCCAGGTGCTCTCCGACTCCGAGGTCCAGCTGCACCTCACCGTGCGCAAGGGCGACGGGCAGGCCGGCACCTGTACGGTCCGTTCGCAGGGCGACGACCACGCGGTGGTCGGGGTGGCCGACTTCCCGGTCCCGGCGGCGGGCGACAGCTACGACGCCGTGGTCACCCTGCGCACCACGTCCCGCGGCACCACCGCCGAGCTGCTGGGCTGCACGCCCGCCAAGTAGGGCGCATATTCGCTCCGGGGAGCGGGCATCCGTAGGAGGTCCCGCACACCGTCCCGCGCACCGCCCCGGCCCCCGATCCCCGCCCCGCAGCCCCGGCCCGCAGCCCCTCCCGCGCACCGTCCTGTACACCGAGGCGTAACGCCGCCGTCAATGGCGCGCCAACGGCCCTCCCGCTTGTCGGCAGGACTTGTTAGTCTCGTGGTTTCGCCCCTTCCGCACCGGATGGTACGGGAGCGGGCGTTGCTTTGTAGTTGAGACCGATATCACCACCATCCAGCCCTGCTGACGACTCACACCCTCAGCACAGTCCCAGCACCTACGAGGAGCACCCGTGACCCAGACCAGTGAGAACGTGACCTGGCTCACTCAGGCCGGCTACGACCAGCTCAAGGCCGAGCTGGATCACCTGACCGGGCCCTGGCGCATCGAGATCGCCCAGAAGATCGAGGCGGCGCGCGAGGAGGGCGACCTCAAGGAGAACGCCGGCTACCACGCGGCGAAGGAGGAGCAGGGCAAGTACGAGCTGCGCATCCGCCAGCTGACCCAGCTGCTGGAGCGCGCCAAGGTCGGCGAGGCCCCGGCCGACTCGGGCGTGGTGGCCCCGGGCATGGTCGTCACGGTCGCCTTCGACGGCGACGAGGACGACCTGATGGAGTTCCTGCTCGCCTCCCGTGAGGTCGCGGGCGCCGACGACCTGGACGTCTACTCGCCGCAGTCGCCGCTGGGCCGCGCGATCGACGGCAAGCAGATCGGCGACGAGGCGACCTACGACCTGCCGAACGGCAAGCCGGCCATGGTGAAGATCGTCAAGGTCGTGCCGCACGCCGGCTGATCCGGCCGCACACGGCGGAGGGCGGTCGCGGAGTCAGGGACTCCGCGGCCGCCCTCCCGCGTCGACGGCGTCAACGGCGCTGCCGCGTCAGGCCGTGGACGAGCGGTACTTGCGCACCGCCAGCCACGAGAACACCGCCGTGATGACCACCGACCAGAGCACCGACACCAGCGCCGCGTGCTGCATCGGCCAGGCCGGGTCCACCGGCCCGACCTGGTTGCCGAACAGCACCCGGCAGGCCTGCACGGTGGCACTGAACGGGTTCCAGTACGCGACTCCCTGCAGCCAGCCCGGCATCGAGGTGACCGGCACGAAGGCGTTGGAGACGAAGGTCAGCGGGAAGAGCCAGATCAGCCCGGCCGAGGTGGCCGCCTCGGGGCTGCGCACCGACAGGCCGATCAGCGCGCCGATCCAGGAGAAGGCGTAGCCGACCAGGAGCAGCAGGGCGAAGGCGCCGAGCGCGTTGAGCACCCCGTCGTGGATCCGCCAGCCGACCAGCAGGGCGACCAGGCCGAGCACGACCAGGGTGAACGCGGTCTGCACGAGGTCCGCCAGGGTGCGGCCGACGAGCACCGCCGAGCGGGCCATCGGCAGCGAGCGGAAGCGGTCCACCAGGCCCTTGGTCATGTCCTCCGCGATGCCGGCCGAGGCGCCGGCGACGGCGAAGGTGACGGTCTGGGCGAAGATGCCGGCCATCAGGAACTGGATGTACGTGTGGGAGCTGGAGTCCGCCCCGGGGATCCGGATCGCCCCGCCCATGACGTACGAGAACAGCAGCACGAACATGACCGGCTGCATCAGGCCGAAGACGACGATCTCCGGGATGCGGGTCATCCGGCGCAGGTTGCGCTTGGCGACCACCCAGGAGTCGTGCAGGGTGGCGGCCAGGCCCCGGCGCTGTGCGGGCACCGCCGCGCCGATGGCGTGCGCGGTGGAGCTGCCGGAGCTGCCGGAGGTGCTGGTGGTGCTCATCTCAGCGCTCCTCTCCGGCCGCGACGGCCTGCTTGTCCGGTCCCTGACCGTCGATGCCGTCGGTACCGTCGATGCTGTCGGTGCCGTCCGTGCCGCCGGACTTGTCCTTGTCCCGGCCGCCCCGGCCGCGCCGCTTGGCGGCGGCGCCGCCCTCCTCGTCCTGCTGTTCGGCGACGTGGCCGGTGAGGGTGAGGAAGACGTCGTCCAGGGTCGGTCGGCGCAGCCCGATGTCGTCGATCTCGATCCCGCGGGCGTCCAGTTCGCGGATGGCGTCGGCGAGCACCCGGGCGCCGCCGCTGATCGGCAGGGTGATCCGGCGGGTGTTCTTCTCCACCGCGGGCTCGCTCAGCGCGTAGCCGGACAGCGCTGCGACGGCGTCGGCGACCAGGCCGGGCTCGTGCACGACGACCTCGATCCGCTCGCCGCCGATCTGCGCCTTGAGCTGGTCGGCGGTGCCGCGCGCGATGACCCGGCCGTGGTCGACCACCGCGATGTCGTGGGCGAGCCGGTCGGCCTCCTCCAGGTACTGGGTGGTGAGCAGCAGGGTGGTGCCCTGCTCGACGAGGGTCTCGATGACCTCCCAGAGCGCGAGCCGGTTGCGCGGGTCGAGGCCGGTGGTCGGCTCGTCGAGGAACATCACCGGCGGCCGGACGACCAGGGCGGCGGCGAGGTCCAGGCGGCGGCGCATGCCGCCGGAGTAGGTCTTGGCGGTGCGGTCCTTGGCCTCGGTGAGGTTGAACCACTCCAGCAGTTCCAGCGCGCGCGCCTTCGCGTCGCGGCCGCTCATCTGGTAGAGCTCGCCGACCATCGTGAGGTTCTCGAAGCCGGTCAGGTACTCGTCGACCGCCGCGTACTGGCCGGACAGGCCGATCAGGCTGCGGACCCGGTTGGGGTGCTTGAGCACGTCGACCCCGGCGACCACCGCACGGCCGGAGTCGGGTCGGAGCAGGGTGGTGAGGACCCGCACGGTGGTGGTCTTCCCGGCGCCGTTCGGGCCGAGCAGCCCGAGCACCGTGCCCTCGGGGACGTCGAGGCTGACGCCGTCCAGGGCTCGTACGTCGCCGAAGGTCTTCACCAGGTTCTCGGCTTGGATGGCTGGCGCCATGGCCTGCCTCATCTCCTCGGACGTATGGAGCGATCTGTCCCACTCTGCCCCGGTTTCAGGCACGCGGGCGACTCGATTCTCGACCCGCGGGACTCGAACGCGATGTATCGCGAGTCTCCCAGTACGCGATATATCGCGTCAAGGGATATCGGGGGCCGTCCCGGGATGCGCGGGATGCTGAGGGCCGTCCCGGGATGCCGAGCGAGTCGAGGGGTCCGGCCCCGCCGCCCGACGCCTACTCGGAGACGACGTACCCCGAGTCCCGCAGCTCCCCGACCACCGCCGCACAGTGCTCCGGCCCCTTGGTCTCCAGGTGCAGGTCCACCTCGACCTCGGCCAGCCCCAGCCGCGGATCGATCCGCACGTGCGCCACGTCCAGCACGTTGGCGTCCAGCCTGGTCAGCACGCCCAGCAGGTCCGCCAGCGAGCCCGGCTTGTCCGCCAGCCGCACCCGCAGCGACAGGTAGCGCCCGGCCGCCGCCAGCCCGTGCCGCAGCACCCGCTGCATCAGCTGCGGGTCGATGTTCCCGCCGGACAGCACCGCCACCACCGGGCCCTCGAAGGAGTCCGGCTGCTCCAGCAGCGCCGCGATCGGGGCCGCCCCGGCCGGCTCGACCACCAGCTTCAGCCGCTCCAGGCCGAGCAGCAGCGCCCGCGAGAGCGCGTCCTCGGAGACCGTACGGATGCCGTCCGCCAGCGTGTTGATCACCTCGAAGGGGATGTCCCCCGGGCGTCCGACCATGATCCCGTCGGCCATGGTCGCGAAGTGCTCCAGCGACACCGGCCGCCCGGCCGCCAGCGAGGGCGGGTACGCGGCGGCCGAGGCCGCCTGCACTCCGATCACCCGCACGTCCGGCCGCAGCGGCTTCACCGCCGCCGCGATCCCGGCCAGCAGCCCGCCGCCGCCCACCCCGACCAGGATGGTCCGCACCTCGGGGCACTGCTCCAGGATCTCCAGCCCGACGGTCGCCTGCCCGGTGACGACGTCCCAGTGGTCGAAGGGGTGGATGAACACCGCGCCGGTCGCCTCCGAGTAGCGCTGCGCGGCCTGCAGCGCCTCGTCCACGGTGGCGCCGTGCAGCCGCACGTCGGCGCCGTACTCGCGGGTGGCCGCGACCTTCGGCAGCGGCGCCGCGACCGGCATGAACACCGTCGAGTGCACCCCCAGCAGCGCGGCCGCCAGCGCCACCCCCTGGGCGTGGTTCCCGGCACTCGCCGCCACCACCCCGCCGGCCCGCTGCACCGGTGAGAGTCCCGCGATCCGCACGTACGCCCCGCGCAGCTTGAAGGAGCCGGTGCGCTGCAGGTTCTCGCACTTCAGGTGCACCGGCGCGCCGATCAGCCCGGAAAGGTACCGGCTGCTCTCCATCGGGGTCACCCGGGCGATCCCGGCGAGCATCTTCTGGGCGCCGCGGACGTCGTCGAGGGTGATCGGCCAGTTGTGCATGCCGCCAAGGGTAGAGCGCCCGCCCCCGGGCCGCAGACCGGCAATCCGGGGCGCCGGGCCTGTTCCCGGGCCCGCCGTGCCCGCGTACGCTGCTGCTTCTGAGCCTCCCTCACCGCACGACGATCGTGAGCCGCGATGACGACGACCTCGCCCCAGGCCACCGACCGCACCGACCCCGTGCACACCCAACTCCAGTACCAGCTCGCGGTGTTCGCCCGCCGCATGGAACAGGTCCGGACCTCCGGCGGCGGGGTCGGAGCGCTGGACCGGGCCGCCTACCTGCTGCTCGACCGGCTGGAGCGGCACGGGCCCGCCAACGTCAAGGCGCTGGCCGAATCCCTGGGCGTGGACTCCTCCACCGTCACCCGCCAGGTCGCCCCGCTGGTCGCGGCCGGGCTGGTCGGCCGGGTGCAGGACCCGGCCGACCGCCGTGCCGTACGGCTCGCGCTCACCGCGCACGGCGTCGGCCGGCTCGACGAAGTCCGCTACGGGCGGGCCGAGTTGACCCGCCGTCTGGTGGCCGACTGGCCGCCGGAGGAACAGCGCGCGTTCTGCGCCCTGCTGGCCCGCTTCAACCACGCGATGGAGTCGTACACGGCGGACCAGCAGGGGCAGTGAACGGCTTCAGGCCCTGACGGGCCTCAGCCCAGCGCCTGCGTGAGGTCGGCCAGCAGGTCGTCGATCGACTCGATGCCGACCGAGACGCGCACCAGGTCGGCCGGCACCTCCAGCGGGGAGCCCGCCGCCGAGGCGTGGGTCATCCGGCCCGGGTGCTCGATCAGCGACTCGACGCCGCCGAGCGACTCGCCGAGGGTGAACAGCTGCGCGCGGTTGCAGACCTCGACGGCCGCCTCCTCGCCGCCCGCGACCCGGAAGGAGACCATGCCGCCGAAGGCCTTCATCTGCTTGGCGGCGATGTCGTGGCCGGGGTGCTCGGGCAGGCCCGGGTAGAGCACCTGGCTGACCTTGGGGTGGCCCGCCAGCAGCTCGGCGACCTTCTCCGCGTTGGCGCTGTGGCGGTCCATCCGGACGCCCAGCGTCTTGATGCCGCGCAGCACCAGCCACGCGTCGAACGGGCCGGAGACGGCGCCCATCGCGTTCTGGTGGTACGCGACCTCCTCGCCGAGGGCCGCGTCGGCCAGCACCAGCGCACCGCCGACCACGTCCGAGTGGCCGCCCATGTACTTGGTGGTGGAGTGCACGACCGCGTCCGCGCCGAGCGCGATCGGCTGCTGCAGGTACGGGCTGGCGAAGGTGTTGTCGACCACCAGCAGCGCGCCGACGCCGTGCGCGATCTCGGCGAGCGCGGCCAGGTCGGTGATGCCCAGCAGCGGGTTGGAGGGCGTCTCCACCCACACCGCGCGGGTGTTGGGGCGCAGCGCCTCGCGGACGGTGGCCAGGTCCTGGGTGTTGGCCACGGAGAACTCGACGCCCCAGCGGGTCAGCACCTTGGCGAAGAGCCGGAAGGTGCCGCCGTAGGCGTCGTTGGGGATCACGATGTGGTCGCCCGGCTTGAGGATGGTCCGCAGCAGGGTGTCCTCGGCCGCCAGGCCGGAGGCGAAGGCGAGACCGCGGGCGCCGCCTTCGAGCGCGGCGAGGCACTCCTCCAGCGCGGTGCGGGTCGGGTTGGCGCTGCGGCTGTACTCGTAGCCGCCCCGCAGGCCGCCCACCCCGTCCTGCTTGTAGGTGGACACCTGGTAGATCGGCGTGACGACGGCCCCGGTCTGGGGGTCTGCTTCCTGACCCGCGTGGATGGCGAGGGTCTCGAAGCCCTGGGGAAGCTGGTGCTCGGTCATGGGTCCGAGCCTAATGGCCGAACGCCATCACGCCCTTACGAACCGGAAACCGGCACGGACCCGCAGGTGGGAGCGGTGGTGCGGCGCGCGCGGATCCTGCTGCGCCGGTCCCCGGTCGAGGCGGACGGCCGCTCCCGGAATCCGCGGGCGGCCGTTCGCGTTGCACACTGCGCCACGTTTCCCGACCAGCTGGAGCAGGCCGTGCTGTTCAACCGCCACAAGACCTCGCTCGTCCCCGCCGACCAGGCGCTGCCCGGCCGGGCGGCCCCCGGCTTCGACCTGCGTGAGCCGCACACCGTCCTCGGGCACCCGCTGCCCGGCCCCTACCCGGAGGGCCTGGAGGTGGCCGACTTCGGCCTGGGCTGCTTCTGGGGCGCCGAGCGGACGTTCTGGCGCCTGCCCGGCGTCTGGACGACGCTGGTCGGCTACCAGGGCGGCTACACCCCCAACCCGACGTACGAGGAGGTGTGCAGCGGGCTGACCGGGCACACCGAGGCGGTCCGCGTGGTGTACGACCCGGCGGTGGTCTCCTACGAGCGCCTGCTGAAGACCTTCTGGGAGGCGCACGACCCGACGCAGGGCAACCGCCAGGGCAACGACGTGGGCACCCAGTACCGCTCCGCCGTCTACACCCACTCCCCCGCCCAGGCGGAGGCCGCGGCGGCCTCCCGGGACGCCTTCCAGCCGGCCCTGACCGCGCTCGGCTACGGCCCGATCACCACCGAGATCGCCCCGGCCGGCCCGTTCTTCCCGGCCGAGCCGTACCACCAGCAGTACCTGTCGGAGGCCAAGAACCCCAACGGCTACTGCGGTCTCGGCGGTACCGGCGCCTCGTGCCCGATCGGCGTCGCCCGCACCCAGGGCTGACCGGCCGCCGACGACCCGAGGTGACCGCTCCCTGGTCCGGGCGCAGACTGGAAGGGCCAGCAAGGGCGGCCCGGCCACCTACTGGTGGCCGGGCCGCCCTCCCTCCGGGGAGAGGAACGCGTCATGTCCGGTCTGGTCCGCAAGAGCTTCGACGATCCCGAGGAAGTCCGCCCGTTCGAGGAGGGCAAGGGGGAGCTGCGCCTCGTCGACCTGGACTCCGGCCCGGTCGGCCGGGCGGTGTTCGAGCCGGGCTGGCAGTGGTCCAAGCACGTGAAGCCGATCGCCAAGACCGACAGCTGCCAGGCCGCCCACCGCGGGTACGTGGTCTCCGGCCGGATGAAGATCGTCATGGACGACGGCCAGGAGGCCGAGTTCGGCCCCGGCGACTACATGGTCTGCCCGCCCGGGCACGACGCCTGGATCCTCGGCGACGAGCGCTGCGTCGTCATCGACTGGCAGGGCTTCGCGGATTACGCGAAGCGCTGAGGCGCGCGGTGTCGCCGCTCGGCACCGTGCCCGGCCCGGCGGGGTGTCAGACGGCGCTGCCGGCCTTCCAGTCGGCCCAGCCCAGGTTCCAGCCGTTCAGGCCGTTGTCCGGGGCGACCGTCTTGTCACCGGAGTTCACGACCTCGACCACGTCGCCGACCATCGAGGACTTGTAGAACGTGTAGCCGTCCGTGCCGCTGTCCTGCGCGCCCTTGGCGTCCTGCAGGCCGACGCAGCCGTGGCTGGTGTTCTGGCCGCCGAAGATCGACGCCGAGGACCAGTAGTTGCCGTGGATGAAGGTGCCCGAGGTGGTGAGGCGCTGGGCGTGCGGCACGTCGGCGATGTCGTACTCGCTGCCGAGGTTGACGGTCTGCGAGTTCATCCGGGTCTGCGTGTACTGCTCGGAGATGACCATCTTGCCGCCCCAGGTGGTGTGTTCGGGCGCGCCGCCGGAGATCTTGTAGACCGCGCTGACCTGGCCGTCGGTGGTGACGGTGAGCTTCTTGGTGCCGAGGTCGGCGACGCTGGTCTGGGCCCGGCCGATGGTGAACCGGACGTCCTTGGACTGGGTGCCGTACACGCCCTTGGCGCCCTCGACGTCCTTGAGCCGCAGCTTGAGGGTGACGGCGGTGCCCTTGGCCCAGTACTCCTGCGGCCGGAAGTCGAGGCGGGTGCTGGAGAACCAGTGCCCGACGATCTCGACGCCCGGCTCGGCTATCACGGTGATCGCCTGCTGGACGGCCTTCTTGTCGGTGATCGGCTTGCTGAAGTTGATCGAGACGGGCATGCCGACGCCGACCGTCGAGCCGTCCTCGGGGGTGAAGTAGCCGACGAAGGTGTTGGCCGGGGTCGCCGTGGTGAAGACGGCGTTGGAGTCCGCCTCCAGCTTGTCCTTGTCGAGGGCGACGGCGGTGACGGTGTACTTGGTACCGCTGGCGGGCGCGGCGGCCGAGGTCCAGCCGGTGTTGTCGGCGGAGAGCTGGCCGGCCAGTTCCTTGCCGGTGGAGTCGACGACCCTGACGCTGCTCAGGGTGCCGTTGCTGACGGCGACCTTGACCGGGTCGCTGAAGCTGGCGGCGGCGGCCCCGTCCGCGGGGGTGACGGTGATGACGGCGGCCGAGGTCCTGGGGGCGCTGCTGCCGCCGGAGCCCGGGGCGCCGCTCGCGCTGCCGCCGGTTCCGCCGCCGTTCCCGCTGCCGCTGTCGCTGTTGTCGTTGCAGGCCGCCAGCAGCAGGACGGGTGCCCCGATCAGTCCTGCGAGGACACCGCGTCGGCTCCAGCTTCCCCGGGCCGCCCGCCCCTGACCGTCCCGTGCCGTCACGTCGCGTCTCCCTGCTGATCATCCCGGGCATTTACGGATACAGAAACGCATTCCGCCCGTTCACGGTTCCATCCCGAAGGGTAAGCGATCGTATGAGATGGCCCAACTTCCCGCCGAACATGGACAAAACGCCCGGCCTGCCGTTGGCAGACCGGGCGTTCACGAGCCGTGACGGCGAACCGCCGTCACTCGGCGGACTCCTCCAGCGCGTACTCGTCCCACTCCTCGCTCTCGGGGTCGAACTCGGTCTGCGCCGACTCCCAGGTCGCCGAGGCGAGCTCCACACCGGGGACCTCGCCGAGCAGCGCGACGGGGTCGATGAAGTGCGCGAGCGAACCCGACGGGTCCACCTCGATGGCCTCGACGGACTGGGCCCGCTCCTCGTCGTCGAGGTACTCGTCGTCGGACACCGCCTGCAGCGCCGCCGCCTTGAGCGCGCCCTCGTCGGTGATCTCCGCGATGAGCTCGATCTTGACCCGGACGTAGCGCGGGGCGTCCTGGTCGGTCGTTTCAATGCTGGTCATACGTGCGAGCGTACGGGAAGCGCGGGAGCCGCGGGCGGACGCACCGGTGGGGCCGGCCCCTCGGAGAAGGACCGGCCCCACCATTCCCCGCTTGGGCTCCCCCACCCGGGAGCCGCGAGGACGCGCCCTACGGCGCAGTGCGGCCGCGGGAGCCGCCGCACCCTGTGGACCGGCCGGAGCCGGGCAGGGGCGGGACGACGGCGCCTCCCGCGGAGGGAGGACACAGCGGCCGGGTCAGGGCCACCCGATGTGTCCGGAGCCGACCGCGATCGTCCGGGGAGCCGCTCCCGGACGGTTGCCGTCGCCTCGTTCGGCGTCCTGCCGTTGACCACAACCATGACGGACCCGTGTTAACCGCGTGCTGCGGGGAGGTGACGCCGGTGTACCACTTCGCCCGTGGACGAATCCTCCGGATCCGTCCACGGGCGCGGGGCGGTGACTTCGCGTCAGTGCGCGGCGCGACCGGTCAGGAAGCCCAGCAGGTCCTGGCGGGTGACGATGCCCTGCGGCTTGCCCTCGACCAGCACGACGGCCGCGTCGGCCTTCTCCAGCACGGTCATCAGGTTGGTGACGGTCTCGCCCGAGCCGACCACCGGCAGCGGCTTGGACATCACCTTGTCCAGCGTGTCGGTCAGCTCGATCTCCTTGGCGAAGATGCCCTCCAGCAGCAGCTTCTCCACCACCGAGCCGATCACCTCGCCGGCCATGATGTCCGGGTGCCCGGCCCCGGGGGAGACCACCGGCATCTGGGAGACGCCGTACTCGCGCAGCACCCGGACCGCCTCGGCGACCGTCTCGTTCGGGTGCATGTGGACGAACTGCGGGACGCCGCCCTGCTCGATGGACTCCTTGCGGGCCAGCACCTCGCCGATGTGCGCCTCGTCGGTGGCCGAGGGCAGGAAGCCGTAGTCGGCCATCCAGTCGTCGTTGAAGATCTTCGACAGGTAGCCGCGGCCGCCGTCCGGCAGCAGCACCACCACGACGTCGTCCGGCCCGAGGTCCTTGGCGACCTCCAGCGCGGCCACCACGGCCATGCCGCAGGAGCCGCCGACCAGCAGGCCCTCCTCCTTGGCCAGGCGGCGGGTCATCTGGAACGAGTCCTTGTCGGAGACGGCGACGATCCCGTCCGCGACGCCACGGTCGTAGGCGGTCGGCCAGAAGTCCTCACCGACGCCCTCGACCAGGTACGGCCGGCCGGTGCCGCCCGAGTAGACCGAGCCCTCCGGGTCGGCGCCGATCACCTTGACCTTGCCGCCGGAGACCTCCTTCAGGTAGTTGCCGGTGCCGGAGATGGTGCCGCCGGTGCCGACGCCCGCCACGAAGTGGGTGATCTTCCCGTCGGTCTGCTCCCACAGCTCCGGGCCGGTGGAGTGGTAGTGCGAGGCCGGGTTGTCCGGGTTGGAGTACTGGTCCGGCTTCCAGGCGTTCGGGGTCTCCCGGACGAGGCGGTCGGAGACGTTGTAGTACGAGTCCGGGTGCTCCGGGGCGACGGCGGTCGGGCAGACGACCACCTCGGCGCCGTACGCGCGCAGGGTGTTGATCTTGTCGGTCGAGACCTTGTCCGGACAGACGAAGATGCACTTGTAGCCCTTCTGCTGGGCCACGATCGCCAGGCCGACACCGGTGTTCCCAGAGGTCGGCTCGACGATGGTGCCGCCCGGCTTGAGGGCGCCCGAGGCCTCCGCGGCCTCGATCATGCGCATCGCGATGCGGTCCTTCACCGAGCCGCCGGGGTTGAAGTACTCGACCTTCGCCAGCACTGTCGCGCTGATGCCCTCGGTGACCTTGTTCAGCTTGACCAGCGGCGTGTTGCCGACCAGGTCGATGATCGAGTTGTGGTACCGCACGGGGGTCCTCCCGGTCTATGGGCATGCGAGTGCTTTCGGTACTGCAAAGCCTAGGGCGTGGCCCGCGCCCCAGCGCTCCCGCTGTCCGCCTCCGTCAACAGCCGACCCGCCGCCCCTCCCCGCGCCCCGCGCGGCGGCCCCCGATGGCCCACTCCCGCAGGTACTCCCGACCCCACCGCCCCCGCGCCCCTCCTCCCCTCCTCCCCACCCCGCGCCCCGCACAGCGCGCAGCGCCCCC
>NZ_JNWQ01000065.1 GCF_000716875.1 Streptomyces novaecaesareae
GGGCGCGGCCGTCGGCGCCTCGCGTGCCGCCGTCGACGCGGGCTGGTACCCGCACAGCAGCCAGGTCGGCCAGACCGGCAAGCAGGTCTCCCCGCAGCTCTACATCGCGGCGGGCATTTCCGGTGCCATCCAGCACCGGGCCGGCATGCAGACCTCGAAGACCATCGTGGCCGTCAACAAGGACCCCGAGGCCCCGATCTTCGAGCTGGTCGACTACGGCGTGGTCGGCGACCTCTTCCAGGTGCCTCCGTCGTTCCCTGCGGAGCGCGGACGGACCGGTGGCGCCCCGTAGAGTCGGCGCGGGCGCGTGACGTTCGGGCATGAGCCGGGCTCATGCTGCGGTCATGAGCTGGGCTCATGACCTGGACGCGTGATGTGCGGGGCATGAGTTGACCGCATGACCCGGGCGTGTGGCGTGCGGGGCATGAGTTGACCGCATGACCTGAACGTGTGACCCGCACGGTGTGACGTTCAGGGCGTGCAGGGCGTGACGCAATGGCGTGGGACGAGGGCGAGGACGGTGGCATGGCACTGCTGACGGCACTTCAGGGCGGTTTCGGCGACGCGGCGGACGCGCTGCGGATCGACGGCCGGACGCTCTCCCGGGAGGACCTGCTGGGCGCGGCGACCGCCGTCGCCGACCGGGTGGCCGGTGCCCCCGCGCTGGCGGTGCTCGCCCGGCCCACCGTCGAGACGGTGACCGCCGTGGTGGGCGGCCTGCTGGCGGGCGTTCCGGTGGTGCCGCTGCCGCCCGACTCGGGGCCCAAGGAACGCGAGCACATCCTGGGTGACTCGGGCGCGGCCCTGCTCGCGCACGCCGTCGGGGAAACGCTGCCGGAGGGCACCCCGGTGGAGGGGCTGCCGGTCGATCCAGGCCAGCGCTCCGCCGCCACGTACGCCGAACCGGCCGCGGAGTCGACCGGCTTCGTGCTCTACACCTCGGGCACCACCGGCGCGCCCAAGGGGGCGGTGATCCGGCGCGAGGCGATCGCCGCCGACCTGGAGGCCCTGGCCGCGGCGTGGCGGTGGACCGCCGAGGACACCCTCGTCCACGGCCTGCCGCTGTTCCACGTGCACGGACTGCTGCTCGGCGTGCTCGGCGCCCTGCGCACCGGGAGCCGGCTGGTGCACACCGGACGGCCCACCCCGGAGGCGTACGCGGCGGCCGGCGGCAGCCTCTACTTCGGGGTGCCCACCGTCTGGTCCCGGCTGGCGGCGGACCCGGAGGCGGCCGCCCGGCTGGCCTCGGCCCGGCTGCTGGTCTCCGGGAGTGCACCCCTGCCCGTGCCGGTGTTCGAGAAGCTGGCGGCGCTCACCGGGCACGCCCCGATCGAGCGGTACGGGATGACCGAATCGCTGATCACCGTCAGCACCCGGGCGGACGGCGAGCGGCGCCCCGGAAGTGTCGGGCTGCCCGTGGACGGGGTGCGCACCCGGCTGGTCGGCGAGGACGGCGAGCCGGTGCCGTACGACGGGGAGACCGTCGGTGAGCTGCAGGTTTGCGGACCGACGCTGTTCAGCGGGTACCTCAACCGACCGGACGCGGACGCCGAGGCGTGGACGGCGGACGGCTGGTTCCGCACCGGTGACGTCGCGGTGATCGGGGCGGACGGCTTCCACCGGATCGTCGGCCGCGCCTCGGTGGACCTGATCAAGAGCGGCGGCTACCGGATCGGCGCGGGCGAGGTGGAGGCCGCGCTGCGGGACCACCCGTCGGTCGCCGACGCGGCGGTGGTCGGCGTGCCGGACGAGGACCTCGGCCAGGCGATCGTCGCCTACGTCATCCCGGACGGCGCCGTGACGGGGGACCAGCTGACGGCCTTTGTGGCGGAGCGGCTCTCGGTGCACAAGCGGCCGCGCCGAGTCGTCCTGGTACCCGAACTGCCCAGGAACGCCCTGGGAAAGGTGCTGAAGAAGCAGCTGCTCGCGGAGGCCGGCGGCCGGTGATGAGGGGGCGTCGGACCGCTCCCCGGTGACGGGCTCTCACCCTGATGCGGCGTCGGTGCTCGCCGCCCGTGCCCCTTCCATTTGGCGCACTCCACTGCGCGCCGTGTGCGGACGCGTGCCTAACGTGACACGCAGGCAGAACTGAATCCCTGGGCGAGACGCCGCGGCTTCCGGTCGCAGGGCCGGAGGCCGCGGCGCGTCGGGCAGGGTCTGCCGAGCCGTACGAACCGGTGGTGCCGGGCGTACGGCGAGTTCGAAGCAGGTCCGCAGCCGCCGGTCCGGCGGCCGTCCGCATGCGATTCGCAGCAGTGAAGGAAGTCAGCAGGATGACCACCGTCAATACCGGCGCGCCGGATGCCGCCGACGAACCGACCGGGCAGCAGGACGCTGCCACCGCCCGTTCCTCCCGTCCGTCCCGGGCCGCGCGGCTCCGCCGGGGGATAGGCATGGTGGCCGTGATCGCGACCGGAGCGGGTGTGTTCGGCCTCGGCACGGGCGTGAGCCCCGCGGCCGCCGAGTCCGCGCCGGCGCACGCCGGGTGGGACGGCTCGCGGTACTGGTTCAAGAACAGCCAGGGGCAGTGGCGCTGGACCTCGCACTACAGCGTCTACGTGGCGCGGACCGGAAGCGGGACCAAGCCGTCGAGCGGCGCGAAGTCGAGCGGGGGCATCAAGCAGGGGTGGGACGGGTCGCGCTACTGGTTCCGCAACAGCAAGGGCGAGTGGCGCTGGACCTCGCACTACGAGATCTACCTGGCGCGGACCGGGGGCGGCTCCTCCTCGGGCTCCTCGGGCTCCTCGGGCTCGTCCCATGACTCGGTCGCCGAGGACCGCGACGTCGAGACCTCCGTGCAGTACGCGCTCGCCCAACTGGGCAAGCCGTTCCGGACGGCGGGCAACGGGCCGGACGGGTACGACTGCTCCGGCCTGGTCCAGCAGGCGTTCAGACGCGGCGGCATCGACCTGCCGCGGGTCGCCAACGACCAGTACGCGGCGACCACGCCGATCACGGCGAGTCAGCTGCGCCGCGGCGACCTGCTGTTCTGGTCGCCGGACGGGACCGAACGGGGCATCCAGCACGTAGCGATCTACCTGGGCAACAACCAGTACGTGGAGGCCGCACGGCCGGGGACCAACATCCGGATCTCGGGGATCAGCAGCGGCTACTACCCGGCGTACATGGGGCGGCCGTAGCGCTGCCGCCGGTTCGCGGGTCGGGGGCGTCCGTTCCGGCGGGTGCCCCCGACGCGTGTCGCAGTCGCTCGGCGCGGGCGGTTGTCGCGGTCGGAGCGCGGTGAGAGGCCGGTTGCGCGGTCAGAGGTCGGCCGGGCGGGGGAGGGCGGCGCGGGCGCCGAGGGCGGTGACGGCGAAGGCCCCGGCGGCGGCATCGGTGAGCCCGGCGCCGCGGGCGAGTTCGGCGGCGAGGGCGCCGCAGAACACGTCGCCGGCTCCGGTGGTGTCGACCACCCGGACCGCGGGGGCGGGCAGCCGGATCAGCCGTCCGTCGGCGGCGACCAGGGCGCCGTCGCCGCCGAGGGTGATCACGGCGCCCTCGGCGCGGGCGGCGAGGGCCCGGGCGGCCTCGGCGACGTCCGTGGCGCCGGTGAGCTGGCGGGCCTCGACGGCGTTGGCGACGACCAGCGGGCGGCGCCCGGTCGGGCCGGGCTCCGGCAGTGCGCCGGCCGGGGCGGTGTTGTGCAGCCAGCGGGTGGCGCCGGAGGGGCCTGCGGCGGGGAGGGCGGGATGTAGACCGGTCTGCATATTTTCGGGCGCGAGTTCCTGGCCTGGGCACATGCCGCTGTCACGGGGCAGGACGGGGCGCGCGGACCGGCGCCGACGGGCAGGCATGGGGAGCGGCGTGGGGCGGGTACCACCACGGGTGGCGCTGGTTCGGCCGACGGGGGCGCTGCCCGGTGCGAACGGCATCGGGGGAAGTCTAGGGGCAGGGGACGTTGTGATCGTCTGGGTCAATGGCACATTCGGGGCGGGCAAGACCAGTGCCTGCCGCGAGCTGGTGGAACTGCTGCCCGGGAGCGTGCTCTTCGATCCCGAGCTGGTGGGCTTCGGCCTGCGTCGGATGCTCCCGGCCGACCGGCTGGCGACGGTGTCGGACTTCCAGGACCTGGCGGCCTGGCGCCGCCTCGTCCCCGAGACGGCGGCCGCGCTGCTCACCGAGGTCGGGGGACCGCTGGTGGTCCCGATGACCCTGCTCAGAGAGGACTACCGGGACGAGATCTTCGGCGACCTCGCCTCCCACGGGATCACGGTGCACCACGTCGTGCTGGACCCAGAAGAAACGATCCTGCGAGACCGCATCGCCCATCGCGACGAGTGCCCGGGCGACCCGGAGGCCAGCGAACGGGTCCGCACCTGGTGCCTCGAACACCTGCCCCGCTACCGCGCCGCCCGCCGCTGGCTGGTCGGGGACGCCAGGATGGTCGACACCAGCGAGCTCACCCCCCGGGAGACCGCCCTCCGGATCGCCGAACTCGTCCGGGTCGGCGCAGCGCGCTGCCCGATCGTCCAGACCCCGGACCCGACCGGGGACACCGTCGCCTCCGGCGTCCTGTTCTTCGACGAACAGGACCGGGTCCTCCTCGTCGACCCGGTCTACAAGCCCGACTGGGACTTCCCGGGCGGCGTCGTCGAGCGCGGCGAGGCTCCCACCGACGCCGCCCTGCGCGAGACCGCCGAGGAACTGGGCCTGCGCCTCGACCCCACCGGGCTGCGCCTGCTCGCCGTCGACTGGGAGCCGCGCACCGGCCCGCGCCGCGGCGGCCTGCGGCTGATGTACGACGGCGGCCTGCTGGACGCCACAGGCCGGCAGAACCTGCTGCTGCAGCCGGAAGAACTGCGCAGCTGGCGCTTCGTCACACTCGACGAGGCCGCCGAACTGCTGCCGCCGAGCCGGTACCGGCGCCTCGCGGCGGCGCTGGAGGCCCGGCGCAGTGGCGAGCTGCGGTACCTGGAGGCGGGCTGCCGGGTGGCGGTCGGACTGGCGAGCACGGCGGACGCGGCGTAGGGCGGGGGCCGAGGATTCCCGCCGGGCGTCGGCGGGCATGCCTGCGGGCGCCTCGTCGGTGCGGCCCGGCCGTGGCGTTGGCGTGAGCCCTGGCGTGGTTGGGCCGTGGCCCGGGCTGGCCCAGCTCGGCCGGCCTCGGGTTCGGGTTCGGTTTCGGTTTCGGTGAGGTCCGGCCGTGGTGCCGGGGTGGTCGGGGTCCACCGGGTTCGCCGGGCTGCCGGTGCGGGCGGGAGGATGGGGGCATGCCGTTCACGCTGAGCCATCCCGCCGCCGTCCTGCCCCTGCTGCGCCGTGCCGGGGAGCGCGGCCCGCTGGTCGCGTCGGCGCTGGTCGCCGGGTCGATGGCGCCCGACGTGCCGTTCTTCGCCGAGTCACTGCTGTCCGGGGTCTACGGCCACGGCGGGTTGACGCACCGCTGGTGGGCTGTGCCGACGCTGGACGTGGTGATCGCCGGTGCACTGGTGGCCGGTTGGCACGGCCTGCTGCGGGCGCCGCTGGTGGCGCTGCTGCCCGAGCGGTGGTCGGGCGGCGCCGAGGCGCTGACGGTGCGGCGGGCCGGGAGCGGGGGCGGTCCGGGCGTCACGGGTGCGGGCGTGGCGTGGTTCGCGGCGTCGGCGGCGATCGGCGCGGCCACCCACGTCGGGTGGGACGCGTTCACGCACGGCGGCCGGCTGGGCGTGCGGCTGCTGCCCGTACTGGACCGGGAGGTGGCCGGGGTGCCGCTGTACGAGTCGCTGCAGTACGGCAGTTCGGCGCTCGCGCTGGCGGCGATGGGTGGCTGGGCGGCGCGTGCGGTGCGGGCCGTCGAGCCGGTGCGGCCGGCCGTCCGGCTCGCGCCCCGGACGCGGCGGGCCGCCGTCGCGGTGCTGGGCGCGGCGACGGCGGCCGGGGTGCTGCACCGGCTCAGCCCGTTGAAGCGGAACCTGGTGCCGGAGGTCTGCTTCGGCGCCGGGGCCGGGCTCGCGGTGGGTGCCGTCGGGTACGCGGCGGTGGTGGCGGCCGCCCGCCGGTTGCGCGGCGGGCGGCCGGGGGCCGGCCGGGACCAGGGCCCGAACGTCAGTCAGGCCCCGAACGTCCGTCAGGCCCCGAACGTCCGTCAGGCCTCGAACGTCCGTCAGACGGAGCGCAGTTCGGCGTAGCGACGGAGGAACAGGGCCTCGGCGAGGGCCATCCGCTCCAGCTCCTGCGGATCCACGCTCTCGTTGACCGCGTGGATCTGGGTGGTCGGCTCCTCGACGCCGATCAGCACGATCTCGGCCTGCGGGTAGAGCGTGCGCAGGGTGTTGCAGAGCGGGATCGAGCCGCCCTCGCCGGAGGCGACCATCCCGGTGCCGAAGGCCTCGGCCATCGCCTCACCCATCGCCTCGTAGGCCGGGCCGGTGGTGTCGGCGCGGAACGGGGAGCCGCTGCCCCGGCGCTCGACGGTGAGCCGGGCACCGAGCGGGACCTGCGCCTCCAGGTGCGCGACCAGCGCGTCCTGGGCGGCGGAGGCGTCCGTGCCCGGCGGGACGCGCAGGCTGATCAGGGCCTTGGCGGCGGCCTGGACGGAGGACGTCGCGCCGATCACCGGCGGCGCGTCGATGCCGAGGACGGTGACGGACGGGCGGGCCCAGAGGCGGTCGGCGATGGTGCCGGTGCCAGTCAGGGCGACGCCGTCGAGCACCTTGGCGTCGGCGCGGAACTGCTCCTCCGGGTACTGCACGCCGTCCCAGGTCTGGTCGGCGGCCAGCCCGGCGACCGCGACGTCGCCGTTCCGGTCGTGCAGCGAGGCGAGGATCCGGACCAGGGACTGCAGCGCGTCGGGGGCGGCGCCGCCGAACGCCCCGGAGTGGAGGTTGCCGGCCAGGGTGGTGACCGAGGCCTCGACCACCGTCATGCCGCGCAGCGAGGCGGTCACCGTGGGCAGGCCGGCGGCGAAGTTGCCGGTGTCGCCGATGATGATGGCGTCGGCGGTGAGCAGCTCGGGGTGCGCCTCGGCGTAGCGCTCCAGGCCGCCGGTGCCCTGCTCCTCCGAGCCCTCGACGATGATCTTCAGGCTGACCGGGTAGGCGTCCCCGTACACCTGGCGCAGCGCCCGCAGGGCGGTCAGGTGCATCAGGATGTTGCCCTTGCAGTCGGCGGCGCCGCGCCCGTACCAGCGGCCGTCACGCTCGGTCAGCTCGAAGGCCGGGCTGATCCAGGCGTCCTCGTCGAGCGGGGGCTGGACGTCGTAGTGCGAGTAGAGCAGGACGGTCGGCGCACCCGCGGGGCCGGGCAGCTCGGCGTAGACGGACTGGGTGCCGTCCGGGGTGTCGAGCAACTGCACGTTGGTCAGGCCCTCGGCGGCGAACGCGTCGGCGACCCAGCGCGCGGCCTTCTCGCACTCCTCGACCGGGAACTGGCGCGGGTCGGCGACCGACGGGAACGCGACCAGCTCGGCGAGGTCGGTGCGGGCACGGTCCATCAGGGACCGGACGGCGTCGGCCAGGGGCTGTGACATCGGGGCTCCGAAGGGATGGGGCCGCCCGTGGGGTGATGCGGGCGGAGGGTTCGGTTGGGGTACTGCCGATCATAGGCGGAGCGGTATCGGGTGGTCCGGGGCCGGGGGCGCCGGAGGGGGCGGGGCGGTTCGGGGCCGGGCGTGGGGGCGTTCGGGGTGTGCCGAGTGGTGCGGCGCCCGGTGGGGCGGGCGGACGCATAGGATTGCTCGACGTGACTGACTCCGGAAGCTCCGATTCCCGTAGCCCGCTCGACAGCCCGCTCGACGACTCGGCCTCGCCGCTCGACGGCGTCTGGGACGTCGTGGTGGTCGGCGCCGGACCGGCGGGCTCCTCGGCCGCGCACGCCGCCGCTGCCCAGGGCCGCCGGGTGCTGCTCCTCGACAAGGCCGAGCACCCCCGCTACAAGACCTGCGGCGGCGGCATCATCGGCCCCTCCCGGGACAGCCTGCCGCCGGACTTCCGGCTGCCGCTGCAGGACCGGGTGCACGCCGTCACCTTCGCGTACAACGGGCGGTACACCCGGACGCGGCGTTCCCAGCGGATGCTGTTCGGCCTGGTCAACCGGGACGAGTTCGACCTGCGCCTGGTGCAGGCGGCCAAGGCGGCCGGGGCGGTGCTGGTCACCGGCGTGACCGTCACCGGGGTCGAGCAGCGCGGCGGCGAGCACCGGACGGCGCTGGTGACGGCGGCCGACGGGCGCACCTTCGAGGCCCGCGCGGTGGTCGGCGCGGACGGCAGCGCGAGCCGGATCGCCCGGCACGTCGGCGTCACCTTCGACCAGATCGACCTCGGCCTGGAGGCGGAGATCCCGGTGCCGCCGCAGGTCGCGGCCGACTGGGCGGGCCGGATCCACCTCGACTGGGGCCCGCTGTCCGGCAGTTACGGCTGGGTGTTCCCGAAGACCGAGACCAGCAGCCTCACCGTCGGTGTCATCTCGGCGCGCGGGGACGGGGAGCGGACCAAGCAGTACCTCGCCGACTACATCCGGCGGTTGGGCCTGTCCGGGTTCACCCCCAGGGTCGAGTCCGGGCACCTGACCCGCTGCCGGGCCGAGGACTCGCCGCTCTCCCGCGGCCGGGTGCTGGTCGCCGGGGACGCGGCCGGGCTGCTGGAGCCGTGGACCCGCGAGGGCATCTCGTACGCGCTGCGCTCGGGCCGGCTGGCCGGCGAGTGGGCGGTCAAGGTCGCCGAGGCCGGCAACGCGGCGGCGGTGCGGCGCGAGGCGCTGAACTACGCGTTCGCGGTCAAGGCCGGGCTGGGCGTGGAGATGCGTGCGGGCAAGCAGCTGCTGGGTGCCTTCGAGCGGCGGCCGTACCTGTTCCACGCGGCGGTCTGCCTGGTGCCGGCGGCGTGGCGGGCCTTCGCCCGGACCACCCAGGGGCACACCACGTTCTCCCAGGTGCTGCGGCAGTACCGGGCGGCGCGGAGGCTGACGGCGATGGCGTCGCGATAGGGGCGGTCGGCACTGGGCCGTTCGGTGTTGTGCGGGGCGGTGGGTGGGGCGGTGTCGGTGGACGGGGCGAAGGTGACGGCCGTGACGAGCGCGCTGCTTCAACAGGTCTGTACCACTGAGTGGGGGTGGGATGGGGGTGGGGGCGGTGGGCGACAGATGACAGATGTTGAAATCTGTCGTCTGTCGTCTGTCGTCTGTCGTCTGTCGTCTGTCGTCGGTTGCCTGTCATCTGTTCGCCCCCGTCAGCTCGTCGCCGAGTGGGCTACGCCGGTACAACACCGAGCGGCCGTGGCGGGCTCGGGTGACCAGACCGGTGGCGGCGAGAACGGACAGGTGCTGGCTGACCGCGCCCGGAGTGACGCCGAGGCGGTAGGCGAGGTCGGTCGTGGAGGCGGGTTCGGCGAGCAGTGCCAGCAGCCGGGCCTTCGGTGCACCGACCAGCGCCTCCATGGCCTGCCGCGGCACCGGCGCGGCCCGCCCGGTCATCCCTGCCTGCCCGCGCGCCGGGTAACTGATCTGCGGTGCACGGTCCTTGCTGATCATCGTGATCGCGCCGCGGACGAAGAAGGTCGGGCAGAGCACGAGGCCGCGTCCGTCCACGGGGGTCTCCACGTCCCCGTCCGTCCAGTGCCGGTCGATCGACAGCACGCCGTCCTCCCACCGGAGTCGGTGGTCCAGGTCGGCGAAGAGGGCCGTTGCACCGTGCTGGGCGAGCAGTCGGGCGCGGTAGACCAGGTCGGCCTCCAGGACTGCGCGGGCCTGCGGCCACCAGGTGGGCGCGAGGCAGGTCTCCCAGTACTCCTCCAGCGCATCGGCGATCCGCTCCAACAGCCGTTCCGGGTCGGCGAGTCCGGCGGCGAGCGGGGCGGGCAGCGGTTGACCGTTCGGGAGGAAGGTCTGCTCCAGTTCGGCGCGCAGCCGCTCCGGCGGCAGCGCGCGGACGGTGGCCAGCTCGGAGCGGAACTCGGGGGAGGGGGAGGACGGGCGGGGGGTCAGGAAGTCCGGTACCCAGCGGTTCTCGGCGACGAGCGAGAGCAGCAGGCGGGAGTCCAGCCGCTCGAAGGCGGGCCTCAGCTGTTCGAAGGCCTGGGCCTGGAAGTGGTACACGCCGGGGTGGGTCCACATCCGCAGGCTGAGGACGGCCTCGTGGATCGGGGAGGCGGCGAACCACGTGGTGGCGAGGTCGGCCAGGCGGAGCGTGAACCGGTGCACGGGGCGTCCTTCTACTGGGATCCGGGCGGGAGGTCGGGGAGTCGGGGAGTCGGGAGGTCGGGAGGTCCGGCTTCGGATTTAGCCTGAGCCTAAAGGAGTACCTGGGTCGCCCCGATGAGCGGTGGGATCTTCGTATGACCACCACGACGACGGAGTCCTCCGTACCTTCCCCCGCCATGCCCGAAAGCCCCGGTGACACCGGAATCGTCGGCACCGTCCGACGGCGCCTGCACCCCGACCCGACGGTCCGTCGGCTGGCCGGGATCACCCTGGTCAACACGGTCGGCAACGGCCTCTCCCTCTCGGTCGCGGTGCTGTTCTTCACCCGGGTGCTCGGCCTGAGCGCCGCCCAACTGGGGCTCGGGATGACGGCCGCCGGCCTGTGCGGGGTGGTCGCCAGCGTGCCCGCCGGCCGGGCCGCCGACCGTTGGGGCGCACGGCGGGTGCTGGTGGTGCTGGTCTCGGTGCAGGCGGTCGGCACGGCCGGGTACGCGCTGGTGCACAGCTACCCGGCGTTCGTCGCGCTGGCCTGCCTGGTCTCCGCCGTCGACCGAGGGTCCGCCGCCGTGAGGAACGCGCTCTACGCGGAGGTGCTGCCCGCCGACCGCCGGGTGGCGGGCCGGGCCTACCTGCGGGTGGTGACCAACGTGGGCATCTGCCTGGGCACCGCCCTGGGCGCGGTCGCGCTCCAGGCGGACACCCGGCCGGTCTACCTGGCGGCGATCCTGGCCGACGCCGCCTCCTTCGTCGTCGCCGCCGTACTGTTCCACCGCCTCGCCGACCTGCGGCGTTCAGCGGTGGTCGGCCGGTCGGGGGCCGACCAGGCGGCGAAGACCGGCGTCCCGAAGCCGTCGGACCCCTCGGGCAAGGGCGCCAAGCAGGGCCGGCGGCGCAATCCGGCGCTGCGGGACGGGCCGTTCGTGGCCGTGACGGTACTGAACGCGGTGCTCTGCCTGCAGTTCGCCGTCCTGGAGGTCGGGGTGCCGCTCTGGATCGTCCAGGAGACCGAGGCGCCGCGGATCACCGTGGCCGGCACCCTCATCGTCAACACCCTGCTGGTGATCACCCTGCAGATGCGGGCCACGCGAGGCACCGAGGAACGGACGGCCGCCGCCCGGGCCTGTGGGCGCGCAGGGATGGTGCTCGCGGCCTCCTGCCTGGTCGTCTCGCTGGCGCACGGCCTGCCCGGGCTCGCCGCGGCCGTGGTGGTGCTCGGCGGGGTCGCGCTGCAGTCCCTCGGTGAGGTCGTCGGGCAGGCGGGCGGCTGGGCGCTCAGCTACGACCTCGCGGGGGAGCGCGACCACGGCGCCTACCAGGGCGTGTTCAACGCGGGGACGGCGGCGGCGCTGATGGCCGGTCCGGCGCTGGTCAGCACGCTGGTGATCGGGTACGGCGCGGTCGGCTGGGTCGTCCTGGGCGCGGTGCTCGCGGCGGCCGGCCTGGCGATGCGTCCCGTCGTGCGGTGGGCCGGACGGCGGGACGGGCGCCTCGGGGCGGTCTGACGTCACTCCGGGACGATCGCCTGCGCCTCGATCTCGATCAGCACCTCGGGCTTGAACAGGGCCACCACCTGCATCGCGGAGGCGGCCGGCAGAGGCAGGGCGCCCAGGTGCTCGTCGCGGGCCTCGCGGATGGCCTGGAGGTAGGCGATGTCGGTCATGAAGAAGGTGAACTTCACGACGTGCTCGAACCCGGCCCCGGCGGCGGCCAGGCAACGGCGCAGGTTCTCGAAGACCTGTCGCGCCTGGGCCTTCGGGTCGCCCACGCCGACCAGGTTCCGCTGCTCGTCGAAGGCGACCTGGCCGGAGACCTGGACCAGCCGGCCGGTGCCGGTGACGACCTGGGTGTAGCCGGTGCCGGGGGCCACCCCGGGCGGCTCGGTGATGTGGGTGAGGTGAGAGGTGGTCATGGCGCGGATCCTGCGCCATGATCCATCGGAACCGCAAGCCCCGGCGGTCCGGGGTCGAGTGGACTCAGCGCACCACCTCGGGCAGGTCGCGCAGGAACGGCCGGTCGGTGGTGGGGAGTTGGTCGGCCGGGCCGGCCGAGCGCAGCACCACGTCGAGCACGGCGTCCGGGGCGGCGGCGTAACCTCCGCTGGCCCAGGCGGCGTTGGCCTCCACCACGGCCCAACGGCCGTTCTCCGTACGCCCGACGTCCACCACGGCTGCGCTCGGCAGCGGCGCGCCCGCCGCCGAGGCGGCCAGGACGTCGCGGGTGAACGCGAGCACCTCGGCGGCCTCTCCGACGGGTCCGGCCTCTCCAGCAGGTCCGGCCGCTCCGACGGGTCCGGCCTCTCCGGCCGCTCCGGCGGGTACCTTCCCGGCCGTCCCGCCCAGCGGTGCGACGGACAGCTCGCCGTCCACCGCGTAGCGCGAGCCGGTCCGCACCGCGCCGTCCAGTACGAACAGCCGGTACTCCACGTCGAACCGCACCACCTCGCTCACCAGCACCGGCGTGTCACCGTCGAGCACCTCGGGCCCCGGCAGCGCGCTGCCGTCGGGGTACACGCGGGCGGCGAACAGCTTGTCCGCCGGCGGCTTGACGAAGGCCGGGCGCCGCAGCCGCCGCGCCTCGGCCAGCGCGGTGCAGGTGACCCGCCGTCCGGTCAGGGGGAGCGGCAGCCTGGTCAGCCAGTCGGCGGCGGGCTCCAGCAGGCCGAGGCCGAGCTCCCGCCCGACGGCGTCGCCGAACAGCGGCCCGCCGTACACGTGCACCGTCGAGCCGAGCAGCTCGCGCGGGGCCTGCCAGGACGTCGCGGTGTACGCCCGCAGGCCGCGGCGTCCGGCGGCGGTGCGCAGCTGGAGACCCGTCTCGTTGATGCGCGGCGCGATGAGCAGGACGGCGGTGGGAACGCTGTCGGCGTCGCCGGTGACTCCGGTGCTGTCGGTGCTGTCGGTGCCGTCGGTCGTACGGGCGGTGTCGCTGGTCATGGCGACGATGGTGCCGTGGGCGCGATGGCCGTGACCACCGGATTTCGACCCGGTCGCCGGGAGTGTCCGGCTTCGGCCGTCCGGGATGCGCCGTGCAGGCGGGCCGGTTCGGCCCGCGGGGCGGGTTGGCTCTGGCCGAGGGGCGGGTGGGCGTGCCAGAGTCGTCCGGGCGCGGTCCGGGCACCCCGGACCGCGCCCGCAGTCCGACCCACCCTCAGCCGGAAGGCAGACCCGCCGATGACCAGCGCAGAGCCCTTCGTCCGCGTCAGCACCGCCGACGCCGTCACCACGCTCACCCTCGACTCGCCGCACAACCGCAACGCGCTCTCCACCCGCCTGATGGCAGAGCTGCACGCCGGGCTGGCGGTGGCCGCGGCCGACCCGGAGGTCCGCGCCGTGGTGCTCGGCCACACCGGCAAGGTGTTCTGCGCGGGCGCGGACCTCTCGGAGGCGACCGGCGCGGACCCGACGGTCGGTCCGCGCGGCCTGGTCGAGCTGCAGCGGGCGATCGTGGACTGCGCCAAGCCGGTGATCGCCGTCATCGACGGGCACGTACGGGCGGGCGGCCTCGGCCTGGTCGGCGCGGCGGACCTCGCCATCGCCGGACCGGCCTCGACCTTCGCCTTCACCGAGGTCCGGCTCGGCCTCGCGCCCGCCGTGATCTCGCTGCCGCTGCGCCCCAAGCTGGAGCCGCGTGCGGCCTCCCGCTACTACCTCACCGGCGAGGTCTTCGACGCCGCCGAGGCCGCCCGGATCGGCCTGATCACCAGCGCCACCGAGTCCGCCGAGGACACCGGCGTCGTGCTGAAGGGCCTGCTGGACGCGCTGCGCCAGGGCTCCCCGCAGGGGCTGGCGGAGTCGAAGCGGCTGGCCAACGCGGACGTGGTGCGTTCCTTCGAGCGTGATGCGGACGAGCTGGTGGAGCTGTCGGCGCGGCTGTTCGGCTCGGCGGAGGCGCAGGAGGGGATGCGGGCGTTCCTGGAGAAGCGGTCCGCGCGCTGGGTGCGTTGACGGCTTGGGTGCGTTGACGGCTTGGGTGCGCTGACAGCGTGAGTGCGTTGACGGCCTGGGTGTCGCGGGCGCCCGCGACACCCAGGCCGTCGCGATCAGCGGATCGTGGCCGCGTCGTTCCAGAGGGCGAGCAGGTCCCGGTCGCCGGTCGCCTCGACCTCCCGGGCCTGCTCGGCGGGCAGCCTGTTCCAGAGCAGCAGGTAGAGCTCGTGGGCGGGGCCGGTGAGGGTCAGGTCGGCGGGCTCGGGGCGCTCGTCGGTGGTGACGGTCGGCGGCTCCTGGGTGATCGTCAGGCGCCAGGATCCGGCGCCGTCGGCACCGTCGGCGCTGTCGGTGGTCCGCACCTGGAGGGTGCGCGGCCGGTCGCTGCGCAGCGTGGCCCGGCTGCGGGTCATGAAGCCGCGCACCAGTTCGTCGATGCCGTCCAGGGCGAGCGCTGGGTCAACGGCCGGTCCGGGCGCTCCGGCGGCCGCGTCGGCGTCGTGGCGGTGGATGGCGGTCTCGTGGGCCTGGCGCCGGGCCCAGAACGCCAGTGGGCTGGGGGAGGGCAGGAAGCTCCAGCATTCGAGGTCGGCCGGGGCCCCGGTGAGCGTGTCCACCAGGGCGGCGTGGCCCTCGCGGAACCAGTCGAGCAGCCCGGCGTCCGAGGGCATCGGCCCGACGGCGGCGGCCGCGCCCGCGTCGTCCAACGGCGCCTGCAGGCGCCGGGAGACGATGGCGTCGGCCCACCGGTGGACGTAGCCGACGTGCCGCAGCAGGTCCGCCAGCTGCCACTCCGGGCAGGTGGGGACGGGTGCGGACAGCTCGGTACGGGCGGCGGCCCGGGCCAGCCGGGTGCCCTCGTGCCGCAGCGCCTCGATGTGCTCGGTGATCTCCATGGGGCGGAGTCTTCCACCGCCGACCGACACCGGTCGCGGATTTCGGACATTCCTTCGGCCGGCCTCCGCTCGGCCGCCGCTGAGGCCGCCGCTGGGTCCCGTCGTGGGCGATGGGTCGGACGTTGCCACCTCTGGACGTTGCCCCGGCTGACCTTGTCACGATTGGACGTTGTCACGGCCGGGACGGACGGGACGGACGGGGCGGACGGGCCCGGTGTGATGTTGGCCGCCCGGCGGTCGGGCGGCTGCTACGGGCCGGTAACGTGAGCGCATGCCGATAACCCGCTCCCTCGTCTCCGCTGTTCGGGCCGGTGGTCGCCGCGCCGCCGGACGCCTCGTCCACCGGGGTTGGCGCTGGGTGCAGCGGACCGGCGCGGTCACCAACCAGAGCCCGGGCCCGTACCGGTTCGGCGAGCTGGGGGACGGCACGACCCTCGCCTTCCCGCTCGGGGCGGTGTTCAACGAGCAGTGGATCACCATCGGGCCGTTCTCGATCATCGGCGAGCGGGTCACCATCAGCGCCGGCTTCCTTCCCGGTCTGGACCTCGGGCCGGAGCCGATCGTGCGGATCGGCGGCGGCTGCGTGATCGGCCGGGACAGCCACATCGTCGGCCACCAGTCGATCGTGCTCGGCGACGACGTGTGGACCGGGCCCGGCGTCTACATCTCCGACCAGGCGCACGAGTACCGGGCCACTGACCTGCCGATCGGCAAGCAGTGGCCGCGCAACGAGCCGGTGGAGATCGGTGCGGGCAGCTGGATCGGCACCGGAGCGGTCATCCTGCCGGGGGCGCGGATCGGCCGCAACGTGGTGGTCGCGGCGGGTGCGGTGGTGCGCGGCGAGGTGCCCGACCACAGCGTGGTCGCCGGGGCACCGGCCAAGGTGGTCCGCCGCTGGACCGAGGAGGACGGCTGGCAGCCGCCGCTGCGCCACGACGCGCCCCAGCCGGTGCCGGACGGCGTGACGGCGGAGCAGCTGCGCGCCCTGGTCGGGTGGGACCTGCGGCTGCCGGGGGAGCAGGGCTGACGATCGTTCTGTCGGTCTGGGGCCTACTCCTGAGCTCAACTACCGTACGGGCGAGTCGTGTTCGGCCGTCCGTGCCGCGAGGGCGGCGGTGATCCGCAGGACGTCGGCGGGGTGCGTCGGGTCCAGACCGGTCAGGACGGCGATGCGGCGCAGCCGGTAGTCGACGGTGTTCGGGTGCAGGTGCAGGGCGCTCGCGGTGTGCCGGCGGTTGAGGCCGCCCGCCAGGTGGGTGCGCAGGGTGGTGAGCAACTCCCCGGTGTCGGCCAGGGGTTCGAGCAGGGCAGCGAGTCTGGCGCGGGCCCGGCTGGGGCGGGTGAGCTGGTACTCCAGCAGGACGTCGTCCAGCCGGTGCAGCCCGGGCGGGCGGCCGAACGCCCGGGCGACGTCCAGGACTTCGTAGGCGAGGGCGGCCGCGTCGGGCACGTCGGCTGGTGCGGCCTCGGCGGCTCCGGCGAGTACGGGCGCACCGGCGGCTCGGGCTGCCGCGGCGAGGGTGGCGGCGAGCTGCGGCCAGGTGGTCGCGCTGGTGGCGTCGTCGGATGAGCTCGGGGACGGCCCGAACGGGACGAGCACCAGTCCGCCCGAGGATGTCAGTGCGGTGAGCGCCGACTGCCGGGTGCGGTGGTCGAGTTCGGCGCCGAGCCGGCGGAGCTTGCGGCGGGCGGCGACGGCCGGGTCGACGTCGGGGGAGTGTTCGTCGGGGTGGTCGGCGACGGACAGGCAGAGCACGGCGTAGCCGGCGGGCAGTCGGAGCCCGGCCCGGGCGGCGGCCTCGTCGGCGGGGGTGCCTGCGAGCAGTGCGGTGAGCAGGGACTGCCGGGCCGCGTTGCGGCGGTCGGCGGCCGGGCGGCGCCCGTCCAGGTAGCCCGCGCCGGCGGTGGTGGTGGCCTGCCGGAGCTGGTCGAGCAGCAGCCGGTTGAGCACCAGCAGGTCGGCGGCGTCGCCGTCCTGGGCGTGCCGGGTGACGAACTCCCAGCAGACCTCCAGCCCGAGGTGGTGGGCGAGCAGGACGGCGTCCAGCGGCAGGCCCTCCTCGGCGCGGCGGGTGGCGGCCTCCCGGACGGCCGTGAACTCCTCGGCGGGGGCGGGGAGTCCGGTGCGGACGGTGTGGGCGAGGGCGCGGATCCGGCGCTCGGTGTCCCGGGTGAGCTCGCCGGTGAGTTGCTCGCGGGGCAGGCGGCGGTAGACCGGCACGCGGTCCAGCAGGGCGGTGACCACGGCTTCGGCCAACTCGCGGACGCCGCAGAGCAGGCGCTGGTCGGCCGGCAGTCCGCCGATCACCGGGATGCGCCAACCCGGCGCCTGGGCGGCGGCGTTCGGGGGCGGGCAGTGGGGTGCGTTGTGACCGGTCACAGAGAACACCGTCCAGGTCTGGGGGAACGCCCAAGGGCCGGGCCGGAGGGGCGACCGCATGATGGAGCCACTCGGGTTACCTGTTGGTAACAAACTTCCACTGTGGAGGCAACAGTTGAGAACCCCACTTCTCCGCTTCTCCGCAAGATCCTTGCGCCGTGGGCTCGGCAGCGCCCTCGGCGCGGCCGTGCTCGCGGGTTCGCTGCTGGCCGGTGCGGCGGCGGCGCCCGCGTACGCGGCCCCGGCGGTCGCCGCTGTCCCGGCCGGTGGCGCCTCCGTCTCCGCTGCCGTCTCCGCGGCCGAACTGCCGCCCGACGGTGACACGGTGGCCTCGCCGCCCGGCGCCAACGACTGGAACTGCCGGCCGACCGCCGCGCACCCCGACCCGGTCGTCCTGGTGCACGGCACCTTCGCCAACCGCTACGAGAACTGGCTGGCGCTGTCCCCGCTGCTGAAGAGCCTCGGGTACTGCGTCTTCGCGCTCGACTACGGGACCATCCCCGGCATCACCTCCACGGGCAGCGGCCTGCTGCTCCCGATCGGCGGCCTCGGCCCGGTGTCGGACTCGGCGGCCCAACTCGCCCGCTTCGTCGACCTGGTGCGCAACGCGACCGGCGCGGCCAAGGTCGACATCGTCGGGCACTCCCAGGGCGGCATGCTGCCGAACTACTACCTGAAGTTCCTCGGTGGCGCCTCCAAGGTCGGCAAGCTGGTCGGGCTGGCACCGTCCAACCACGGCACGACGCTCGACGGGATCGTCAACCTCGCACCGTACTTCCCGGGCGTCGCCGACCTGATCTACACCGTCTGCCAGGCCTGCCGGGACCAGGCGGTGGGCTCGGACTTCAACAGGACGATGGCCTCCCGGCCGGACACCGTGCCGGGGGTGAGCTACACGGTGATCTCGACGGTGTACGACGAGGTCGTCACCCCCTGGCGGACCCAGTTCCTGAACGGCCCGGGCGTCGACAACGTGGTGCTGCAGGACCACTGCCCGGTCTCGCTCGTCGAGCACGTGGCGATCGCGTTCTCGCCGACGGCGCTGCACCTGGTGACCAACGCCCTGGACCCGGCGCACGCCACACCGGTGCTCTGCGGCTGAGGCGGCGACGGCGCTCCCGCCCCTGGGTCGGGGGCGGGAGCGCCGTCGTTCGTCGGGGTGCGCAGGTGGGTCGGGCGTCCGGTGGGCCCCGCCTCAACGGGTCGGGCGGAACGTGATGGCGGCGGTGACGCCGTCCGGGCGCAGCCGGTGCGTGCCCGGTGCGGCGAGCAGGGCGGCGTCGTAGCGGGCGAGTTCGACGTCGCCGACGCCGACGACGTCGGCGCTGCTGCCGCCGCTGCCGCTGATGAGTGCCGAGCCGGCGAGGCAGACGAGGAGGGCGGTACCCCCGGCCGGGACCCCGATGTCGGCGGGTGCGGAGAGCAGGTCCACGGTGGCTTCGACCCGCCCGCGACGTGTCATCACGTTGAAGTCCACTACCGGGCCGCCCAGCAGCCGGCAGTCCGTCGTGGCGTCGCCGGAGAACGCGAACGGGCGGTACGGAGCGTCGACCAGCTGCTCGACGCCGTCGACGGTGAGCGCCATGCCGGTGCCCTCGACCAGGGTGATCACCCGGTCGATGCCGGGGAACGGGGAGAACGGCCCGGCCGAGGCCACGTCGGCCAGGCTGACCCGCCAGTCGAACTTCTCCAGCCCGGCTCCGGCCGGGAACCCGGCGATCTCCCGGGTCACCCCGCCCCCGTTGAGCCACGCCGTCGCAGGGCGCTCGCTCGCCCGCAGTACCTGGAAGGGTTCGCTGGTCGTCATGGCCCCGCATCCTGCCACTGCTGGTGCGTCCCGTCAGCGGGAGGGGCGGGGAGAACGGGTGGCAGCGTACAGATGACGGCGAACAGATGACGGATGACAGATAACAGATGCTGAAATCTGTCATCTGTCATCTGTAATCCGTCGCCAGTCGCCAGTCGCCATTCACCTGTTCCCCGGACGCCGCCCGACCGTCAACGGCAGGAGCGCCGCCGCAGTGGCGGCGACCGCGACCGTGGTCAGCGCGATCGGCAGTCCGGCCGCGTCGGCGAGGAAGCCGATCACCACCGGGCCGATCAGCATCCCGCCGTACCCGAGCGACGAGGCGAGCGCCACTCCCTGTGGGCCGCCGGCCGCACCGGCCTGGGCGATGGCGAGCGGGAAGAGGTTGGCCAACCCGAGGCCGACCAGGACGAACCCGCAGATCGCCAGCGGCACCACCGGCGCGAGCGCGGCGACCAGCATGCCCGCCGCGGCCGTCAGCCCGCCGAGCAGCATGAGCCGGTTCTGGCCGAGCCTGATGGACAGCCAGGTGCCGCCGACCCGCCCGGCGGCCATCGCGAAGGCGTACGCGCCGTAGCCGGTGGCGGCCACCGCGGCGCTCGCGTGGACGTCGTCGGTGAGGTGGAGGGTGGTCCAGTCGGCGATCGCGCCCTCGCCGTATGCGGTGCACAGCGCGGTGACGCCGAGCAGCAGCACCAGGAACCGGGTGTGCGGTCGGCCCGCACCCGCCGCACCCGCCGCCCCCGCCGCACCGTCCTCCGCGCTGCCGTCCGCCGTACCCGGCGTCCGGTCGGGCGCGACCAGCGGTGCCGCCGGACTGCGGAGCAGCACGACGCCCGCGCCGACGGTGACGGCCATGCCCAGCAGTCCGCTGAGCGCGAGTGCCCACGCGGTGCTCAACGGCCCGGCGAGCAGGCCGCTGACGCCCGTGCCGAGCAGGCCGCCGAAGCTGTACCCGGCGTGGAAGCTGGGCATGACGGGCCGTCGCAGCTGCGCCACGAGGTCGACGGCGGCGCTGTTCATCGCGACGTTGGCCCCGCCGTACCCGGCGCCGAAGAGCAGCAGCACACCGCCGAGCGCGGCGACCGAGTGGGCGTGTGCGGGCAGCAGGACGGCGAGGCTGAGCAGGGCGAGTGAGCCGACGGTCACCGGCCGCGAGCCGTAACGCAGGCAGAGCCGTCCGACCATGGGCATGGTGATGACGGCGCCGATCGACAGGCAGAGCAGGGCGAGTCCGAGCGCGCTGTGCGAGGCGCTGACCTGGCTGCGGACGTCCGGGATGCGGACGACCCAGGCCGCGAAGAGGAAGCCGTCGACGGCGAAGAACGCGGTGAGCGCGAGACGTGCGGGACCCCAGGGGCTGTCGGTCACCGGGGGTGTGCTGCGAGACTGGGGGGAGGAGTGGTCCGGTCTGGGCTGGGAACGGATTTTGTTTCGAAGCGACACAAAGTCACAATAGGTGCGTGCAGCTCTCACCATCAAGCCCGCGACCCGGCACCGGGAACGAACCCGACGCGCCGCGCGACGGCCACCGTCGCGCGGCCCCCGACCGCGGTCGGACGCTGCTCGGCCCCGCGCTCTCGCTGATCCACACCGGCCAGGCGCCGACCCGTTCGGCACTCACCCGCGCGCTGGACGTGACCAGGGCCACCGCCGGTGCGGTCACCGCCGAGCTGGAGGCGCTCGGCCTGATCACCGTCGACTCGCGCCCGGCCGGCGGCGGCCGCGGCCGCCCCTCGCACCGGCTGGCGATCGACCCGCAGGGCCCGGTCGTGGTCGCCGGGCAGATCCACGCCGACGGGCTGAGCGTCACCCTGGCCTGCCTCGGCGGGCTGCTCGACCCGCCCGTCCACCTGCCGCTGCCCGCCGCCACCGATCCGGTCCGGATGCTGCGCGCCGTCGCCGAGGCGGGCGCCGCGCTCGCCCGCGAGACCGACCGCCGCTGCCTGGGCGCCGCGCTCGCGTTGCCCAACCCGGTCACCGAACCGGACGGCGCCGCGCTCGCCGCGCTGCACTTCGCCTGGCCCAGCGGCACCCCGGTCGCCGACCTGTACGACGTCGAGGTCGGCCGCGCCGACCACGGCCCGAAGGCGCTGCGCCCGCTGCCCACCGCGATCGCCAACGACGCCAACCTCGCCGCGCTCGCCGAGTACCGGCATGGCGCCGGGCGCGGCGCCCGCCACCTGCTCTTCGTCACCTCCGGCCACCGCGGCGTCGGTGGCGCGCTGGTCATCGACGGCCACCTGCACACCGGCAGCGCGGGCCTCGCGCTGGAGGTCGGCCACCTCGCCGTCGACCCGCAGGGCCGCCCCTGCATGTGCGGCAACCGAGGCTGCCTCAACTCCGAGACCGACCCCGACGCGCTGTTCGCCGCCGCAGGGCTCACCCCGGAGCCGGGGCGTCCGCTGCTCGACCAGGCCCGCGAGCTCTGCCGGGCAGCCGCCACGGACGACCGGGCGCGGGCGGCGGTGGAACACGTCATCGACCGGCTAGGGCTCGGGCTGGCCGGCGTGGCCAACATCCTCAACCCCGACCGGGTGGTCCTCAGCGGGCTGCACCTCGACCTGCTGGAGGCCGCGCCCGAGCGGCTGCGCACGGTGGTCGCCGAGCGCAGCCTGTGGGGACGCAGCGGCCGGGTGCCGATCGTCGGCGCGGAGCTGGCGCACGGCGCGCTCGCCGGTGCGGCCGAACTGGGTTGGGGGCCGTACCTGGCGGATCCGCAGTCGGTGCCGGTCTAGGAACGCCCCTTCGGGCAAAACTTGCTCCCTGTGGCTGGCCGGGCGCCGACAAGGCGCCGACAAGGCGCCGACGAGCCGACAAGGCGTCAGCAAGGCGCCGATCAGGAGTCAGTCAGGCGCCGATAGCCAGGCGCCAATACGGCGCCGATAAGCGGAACCTGGGTCTTCGAAAAATGTCACTTATCGTGATCGTCATACACTCGTAGTGAGCAATGGGGGGCCACCACGAGGGAGACAGCGACCATGAGCACCCAGCCCGGCATCGAGCGCGGCCCCCGGTCCGGCATCGAGCCGACCGTCGACGTCGACCGCTCCGATGCGGAGTACCGCGCTTGGCTCAAGGAGGCGGTGCGCAAGGTCCAGGCCGACGCCAACCGCTCCGCCGACACCCACCTGCTGCGCTTCCCGCTGCCGACCGAGTGGGGGATCGACCTGTACCTCAAGGACGAGTCCACCCACCCGACCGGCTCGCTCAAGCACCGGCTGGCCCGCTCGCTCTTCCTCTACGGGCTCTGCAACGGCTGGATCCGCCCCGGCAAGCCGGTGATCGAGGCCTCCAGCGGCTCCACCGCCGTCTCGGAGGCCTACTTCGCCCAGCTCATCGGCGTGCCCTTCATCGCCGTCATGGCCAAGAGCACCAGCCAGGCCAAGATCGACCTGATCGAGTTCCACGGCGGCGAGTGCCACCTGGTCGAGCGCTCGGACGAGGTGTACGAGGCCTCCGCCCGGCTCGCCGAGGAGACCGGCGGGCACTACATGGACCAGTTCACCTACGCCGAGCGGGCCACCGACTGGCGCGGCAACAACAACATCGCCGAGTCGGTCTTCGCCCAGCTGCGCCTGGAGCCGCACCCCGAGCCGGCCTGGATCGTCGCCACCGCCGGGACCGGCGGCACCTCGGCGACCATCGCCCGCTTCGTGCACTACATGCAGTTCGACACCCGGATCTGTGTCGCGGACCCGGAGAACTCCTGCTTCTTCGACGGCTGGGTGCGCCACGACCCGGACGCAGTCTGCGAGAGCGGCTCGCGGATCGAGGGCATCGGACGGCCCCGGATGGAGCCGAGCTTCGTCCCCGGCGCGATCGACCGGATGATGAAGGTGCCGGACGCCGCCTCGATCGCCGCCGTCCGGGTGCTGGAGCAGGTGCTCGGCAAGAAGGCCGGCGCCTCCACCGGCACCGGCCTCTGGAGCGCGCTGCGGATCGTCGCCGAGATGCGGGCGGCCGGGCGGACGGGCAGCGTGGTCGGGCTCATCTGCGACCCGGGTGACCGCTACCTGGACAAGTACTACTCGGACGACTGGCTGGCCGGCGAGCGGATCGACATCGCGCCCTACCGGGTCGCGCTGGAGTCCTTCCTCGCCGGCGGCCCCTGGACGGGCTGACCCGACAGGTAGCAGATAACAGCTGACACGTGACAGACTCTGAAATCTGTCAGCTGTTATCTGTTCGCCGTCAGCCGTCAGCCGTCAGAAGTACGCTCACGCCCGCCTCAACGGCCGGGCGCGACCGCCGAGTTCCCCGGAAACCGCCCTACGGCAACCGCCCCCCACAAGGGTGCTACGGCAGCGGCACCGTCGGCAGGTCGGTCGGGACGAGCAGCTGGAGTTCCTCGGTGGACGGGTCGGCGAGGTGGGCGACCCGTACGGCGTGCCGCTCGACCATGCTCTCGAAGACCTGTCGGGCGGTGCGCCCGTTGCCGAAGTTGGGGCCGCGCTCCAGGCCTCCGAAGTGTTCGAGCAGCGCCCGCTCGGCTTCCTCCGAGAGCGCGTACTCGTGCTCCGCGCACTGGGCCCGGGCGATCTCCAGCAGCTCGTCCGCCGTGTAGTCGGGGAAGCTGATGGTGCGTGAGAAACGGGAGGAGACACCGGGGTTGGCGGAGAGGAAGCGCTCCATCTCGGCGGTGTAGCCGGCCACGATGACGACCACTTCGTCCCGGTGGTCCTCCATCAGCTTGACCAGGGTGTCGATCGCCTCGCGTCCGAAGTCCCGAGCGCCGTCCTCCGGGGCGAGCGCGTACGCCTCGTCGATGAAGAGCACCCCGCCGCGGGCCCGGTCGAAGGCGGCCGCGGTGCGGATCGCGGTCGAGCCGATGTGCTCGCCGACCAGGTCGACCCGGGCCACCTCGACCAGGTGGCCGCGCTGGAGCACCCCGAGCGAGGCGAGGATCTCGCCGTAGAGCCGGGCGACGGTGGTCTTGCCGGTACCGGGGGCGCCGGTGAAGACCAGGTGGCGGCGCAGCGAGGGTGCCTTGAGCCCGGCCTGGCGGCGGCGCCGGCCGACCGAGATCAGGTCGATCAGGGTGCGCACCTCCTGCTTCACCGTGGCCAGCCCGACCAGCGAGTCCAGCTCGGCGAGCGCCTCATCGGCGGGCCGGCAGTCCGGGATCGGCGCGATCGCCGCCGAGGCTACCGCGGAGGGTGTCAACGCCTTTGCCGCGGCGGTCAGTTGGGAGGCCCGGGGTGCCGGAAGGTCCGCAGCGCCGTACGAAGTCCCCGGCCCCGAACCCAGCCCCGAACCAAGTCCAGAACCAAGCCCCGGGCCCAGCCCGGACCCGCGCCCCGCCCCACCGCCCGGCCCCGCCCCGCCGCCCGGAACGGCCGACAGCGGCGGCGCCCCCACGTCGTCCGAGGTGCACCCCTCCGCGATCGGCCCCGGCTCGGAGAACTCGAACCCGGCCCGTTCGTTCTGCTCCGCCCGGCACCGGGTGAGCTGCGTCCGGCAGCCGTCGATGATGTGGAAGCCGAAGCCTTTGCCGTGCGAGACCCGGCAGTCCTCGAAGGTGCCCCGCCCCTGCGCCGAGACGTACACCCCGGCGTCCGTACTGGCCCGGACGGTGCAGTCGCGCAGCACCGGATCGGCGCCCTTGGTGACGATCACCCCGGTCGCGACGTCGGAGATCTCGCAGTCGGTGAGCTGCCCGCCGCTGCCGTGGTCGCGGAACCAGAGTCCCGTCCCGGCCTCCTGCACCCGGCAGGAGGCCAGCGAGACGGTGGCCCCGCCGCTGACCGAGACCGCCGAGCTGCGGATCCGGCTGAACGAGCAGCCTTCGGCGGTGGCGGCGGAGTCCCGGTCGAGGACGAACAGGGCGTCCGGCAGGTCGTGCAGCGAGCAGTCGGTGAGGGTGAGCCGGGCGCCGTCGCTGACCCACAGCGCCGGGTACTCGCCGGTGGAGCCGTGGATCTGGCAGGCCTCCGCGACGGCCTCGGTGCCCTGGTCCCAGACCGACAGGGCCCCGCGCCCGAAGTCCCGGACGGTGGTGTGCGCGAGGCTGAGCCGGGCGCGCCCGCGCAGGTCGGCGCCGTTCTCCGGCAGGTCGTGCACCCGGCAGCCGGTGAGTACCAGTTCGGCCGCGCCGTCCAGGGTCAGGCCGTTGCCGGTGACCCGGTGGATCTCGCAGTCGACCAGCCGCCCGCCCGCCTGTGACTCGGCCTGCACGCCGCTGCCGCGGATCTCGTAGATCTCGCAGTCGGTCAACTCGGCCGCGCTGCCGGGGTCGGAGAGCAGCACGCCGGCGCCGGAGGCGTGGTGGATGCGGCAGCGGTCCAGTGCGGCGGTGGCGCCGCCGAGGACGGCGAGCCCGGCCTGTCCGGCGGCGGCGACCTCGCAGTCCTCGAAGGCGGCGGCGGTGCCCTCGCCGCGCAGCCGCAGCCCGAGCCCGCCCGGGTTGGCGACCACGCAGCCGCGCAGGGTCGGTCGGGCGCCGGCGGTGACCTCGATCCCGGTGGCCGAGTGGGTCTCGATCCGGCAGCCGCTGAGCGCCGGCGTGGCCTGTGCGCCGGTGACCAGGACGGCCGGGGAGGAGGTGTCGCCGCCCTCCACGACCAGGTCGCGGACGGTCGCGGCGGCGGTGACGGTGATCGCCACCCCGGACGGTGGCTCGATTCGTACGGTGCCCGGGCCGTGGGCCGCGACGATCGTCACCGGCTTGTCCAGCAGCAGGTTCTCCCGGAAGGTGCCGGGCCGGACGGTCACGGTGTCGCCCGGTTCGGCGGCCGCCAGGGCCTCGGCGAGCGTGTCGTAGTCGCCTGCGCGGCGACGCCAGCGGGATGCGCTGTCCTGGGTGACCCGGACCCTGTGCTCAGCCATGACGGTCTGTCGTCCCCACCTTCGTCGAGCCGGCGATCAACGGGCCGAATGCGCGGGGGTGCGCGGGCCGTCCGCCCACCGTAGCGCGCCCACGTGGGTGGTCCGGCCGCCCTCCGTCGCGCGGACACCGGTAGCGCTCACCGCGGCCACACGTTCCGACCACTTGTTTCAACGAGCACGCACAGCGGTGGTTCCGTCCGGGGACGGCGGGCTCGGGACCGGCCTTCGGGCGGGAGCCGAGGACGCACGCCGGACCCTGCCGTGTTGCACCCGGCTCGCGGCGTGCGCCCTTCGGCATCCGGCACGCGCCCAGCGCCCTTCGGCGCACAGCACGCGCTCAGCGCCCGTCGGCCGGCCAGTGCGCCCCGTCCTCCAGCACCTCGACCTCGTCGCCCAGGTGCAGCGTGCCGAGCACCTCGCCCTCGACGCCGGCCGGCCGCTCGGGGATCAGGTTCTGCCCGAACGCGGCCTTGCGCAGCAGCCGGTGGTGCCGGGCCAGGGTGCGCAGCGGCTCCTTGCCGCGCCGCTCTCCGGTCTCCTGGTCGGTGGTGGTGATGACGCAGCGGCCGCAGGGCTTGACCACCTTGAAGGTCAGCCCGCCGATCCGGATCCGGCGCCAGCCGTCCTCGGCCCAGGGTGCGGCGCCGGCGACCACCACGTTGGGGCGGAAGCGCTCCATGGGCAGGGTCTCGTGATCCTCCGGGTGCTCGGCGGCGATCAGCTCGTTGAGCCGGTCGAGCGAGGCGGTGGTGGTGAGCAGCAGCGGGAAGCCGTCGGCCATCGAGACGGTGTCGCCGGGCTTGCCGTAGCCGGGCTCGACGGGCCGGGCGCGCGGGTCGTCCAGGTGCACCAGGCGGTAGTCGCCGAGGTGTTCGGTGATCCACTCGTGCGCGTCCTTGGCGGCTTCGGCGGCGTGGAAGTGGTCGCCCCAGACCTCGACCTCGACGAGTGGGGCGCCCGCCGCGACGGCGGGGGCGGGGATCTCGATCCGGGATCCGTCGGGGGCGGTCAGTGCGAGCGATCCGTCGGGCAGGAGCTCGGGCCGGATCTGTCCGAGGGCGGTGTTCTCGCGCTGGCTGACGAAGCGTCCGGTCGGGTCGGCGAGCATCCAGCGGCGGTCTCCGGCCAGGCCCCAGGGTTGGACCTCGGCGGTGTCCGGGCTCAGGCGGTACATGGACTTGACGGGGTAGACGTGGAGTCCGGTGAGCTGCATTCCCCCATCCTGCCAGCCGGGTTCCGGGGGCTCGCACCGCCCCCGCACTGCCCCCGTACGCGCACGGACCGCCCGGGACGCCGTGGGGGGCGTTCCGGGCGGTCCGTGGATGACCCGTTTCTCCGTTCGCCCGGCGTTCAGGGGGCGCCGGGTGGTGCTCAGGTGGTGCGGGTGTGGGCCGGGTGGGGGACGGCCTCGGGGAGCCGGTGGTTCAGTAGCCCTGGCCCTGGGGCTGGTAGCCGCCGTTCTGGAACTGTCCGGGCTCGCCGTACGGGCCCGGGCGCTGCGGCTGCATCGGGCGGACCGGTGCGACCGGCGCCATGGCCGGGCGCAGCTGGGCGCCGCCGAAGGACTGGTCGCCGCCCTGGCCCTGGAAGCCGGGGCCGCCCGCGTTCGGACCGCCGAAGGACTGCGGGGCGCCGAAGCCCTGCGGTCCGCCGGGCTGGCCCTGGCCGAATCCGGCCGGGCCGCCGGCCGGCTGCGCGCCGAAGTTCTGCTGGCCGGCCTGGCCGCCGATGAAGGTGTTCTGGCCGCCGAAGCTCTGGCCGCCGCTCGGCTGGTAGCCGCCGCTGGCGGTCTGGGTGAAGGTCGGGGCGCCGGGCTGCGGTCGCTGGTACGGCTGGGGGGCGCCGTAGCCGGGGACCGTCGGCTGGGGGGCGGCGTACGCCGGGGCGGGCTGCGCCGGGATGTACGCCGTGGCGGGGCCGGCGGAGGGGCCGCTGCTCGGGCCGGGGCCCAGGGCGAGGCGGGCGGGCGGCAGCGCGGGGAGGTTGCTGCCGGCGCTCTCGTACCCGTTGCCGTACCGGTTCTCGTAGGAGGGGGCGAGATTTGATCCGTAGCCGGACGACAGTGCCGGCGGCAGGGCGGCCGGCACGTTGATCGGCGCGATCTGGGGGACACCGCGCTCAGCCACGAGGCTGTCGTAAATCGGCGTGCCGGAGGAGAAGGACGGAGAGGGGTAGCCGACTCCGTCGTAGGAGCGGGGCGAGGTCATGGGGCATACGGTAAGCCCACAATGCGCCTGCTGAGGAGAGCGGGAGGGGGAGCAGTTCGAGTGTTTACACAGTCTTCGCTCGCACAAAGGTTTCGAAAGTAGGAAGAACGGACATATCAACGTCCTGTTCCGGACAACCTTGGCGCCCCGTCGGTGATCGAACAGCGGCCGGACGGCGCGGCCGGAAGGCCTTGCGGTGACCAGCCGGTGGATGGTTGCGGGCCTGGTGGAGAAACTTTTGCGGACAGGGCGTGCGCCGGCGCATTCGAGCCCCCGCCGAGGGTGCGGCGAGGGCTCGTGAATGTTTCGGGAATAAAAGTCCCGTCAGCGCGTGATCAGCTCGTCGTCAGTGCTCCAGTGCTCCAGTGCTCCAGTGCTCAGGGCTCAGTGCTCAGTGCGACTGCAACGCCTGGGCCTGGGCGGGCAGGCCCGGCTTGACGACCTCCGAGGTGCAGAAGGAGCAGCGGGTCGCGGCGGCCGGGATCGAGCTCAGGCACTCCGGGCAGTCCACCTTCGCGACCGGCGCGGGCTTGGCCGATTCGAAGCGCGACTGCAGCTTGCCGACCGGCAGCACGACGGCGAAGTAGATCACCGCGGCGGTCAGGACGAAGCCGATCACCGCGTTGACGAAGAGCCCGTACGGGAACCGGGTGCCGGCCACCTCGAAGGTCTTCTGGGTGAAGTCGCCGACGGCGCCGGATGCGACCCCGACCAGCGGGGTGAGGAAGGCGCTGACGAACCCGGTGACGACGGCGGTGAAGGCCGCGCCGATCACGATGCCGACCGCGAGGTCCACCACGTTGCCGCGCAGCAGGAAGCTGCGGAATCCCTTGAACACCGGGCGACTCCAAATCCGTACGGGGAAGGGGGAGATGAGGCAGCCCTGCGGCGCCCCGGCCGGACATCCTGCCGAGCAGTCCGGGCCGAGGTCCAACCGCGTTCACCCGAACCGCGTAACCGCCTCGGGGCCTCCCGGTGCCGGGCCGGGCGGTGCGCGGGCGCTCCGCGTACCGGCCTATCGGCGGCCACGGCTCCGCGCAACTCGCCCAGGCGTTATCGGACTTGACCCGGCCGACGCCGGCTGGAACAGGGCCGCCGCGAGGCCGCCGTGAGGGCCGATGCGGAGGCGTAGCGGAGGTGGTGCGGCGCGACGGGGGGGTGAGACGGGGCGCACGGCGGTCGCAGCCGGCGCACGACGGCGGGTCTCTGGCGCACATCGGATGTACGGGCGCGGGCGGACGGGCCACCACCAGGTTGCGCGAAGGGGCTGTACCGGGCGGAGCGCTGTGCCAAGGTCGGTCCATGTCCGACCATATGTCGGCCGATCCGGCCGGAACCCGTCCGCGAGTCCTGCACCTGATCAGTGATTCACGCCGTGGTGGCGCCCAGAACTTCGCCCGTGACCTCCACCGGGAACTGGGCCGCCGGGGCCAGTCCTCCGCGCTGTGCGCGCTCGCCCCGCACCCGGCCGTCCACGCCGGTACCGCGGTGGCCGAGCCGGGCGACTGTTCCGATGCCCCCGCTCTGCTGCGCACCGCCGCCGTCCTCGGCCCCGGCCGCCTGCGCCCGAGCACCCTGCGGTCACTGCGCTCCGCCGCGCGCGCCGCCGACGTGGTGCTCGCCCACGGCTCCGACACCCTGGCCGCCTGCGCCCTCGCCCTGGCCGGTACCCGCACCCCCTTCGTCTACGTCTCCGTCGGCCACCCCCGCTACTGGACCGCCAGCCGGGTGCGACGGGTGCGCGGTGGTGCGCTGATGCACCGCGCCGCCGCCGTCACCACGCTCACCGAGGAGGCGCGGGCCGTCCTCCAGGAGCAGTTCGGGCTGCCCGACGGCAAGGTGCACGTGATCCCCAACTCCCGTGCCGCGGAGAGCTATCCGCCCGCCGACGGCCGGGACGACCGGCGCGCCGCCCGGCACGAGCTGGGCCTGCCGGCGGACGTCCTGCTGGTCGCCTGGATCGGTGCGATAGCGCCCGAGAAGCGGCTCGACCTCGCCCTGGACGTACTCGACCGCCTACCTGACGTCCGGCTCGCCGTCGCCGGGGACGGCCCGCTGCGCGAGACGCTGGCCCGCCACCCGGCGGCCGCCCGCGCCCACTTCCTCGGCCCCCTGCCGGACCCGGCCCCGCTCTACCGCGCCGCCGACGCGCTGCTGCTCACCAGCGACAGCGAGGGTGTGCCCGGTGCACTGATCGAGGCGGCCCTGGCCGGGGTGCCGGCCGTCGCCACCGACGTCGGCTGGGTGCGTGAGGTGGTCCGGGACGGCGCCACCGGCGCGCTCGTCGCCCCGGGGGACCCGCTGGCCCTCGCCGAGGCCCTGGGCAAGGTGCTGGGGGTCAACCGTGCCGGCCTCGGCGCCGCGGCCCGGGCGCATGCGCTGGAGCACTTCGAACTGGGCGCGGTGGTGGACGCCTGGCAGAGCCTGGTGGCCCAGGTGTGGACGGCAGGTCCGGCAGGTCCGGCAGGTCCATCGCCGACGGGCTGGCCGGCCGACGGGTCGACCGGCTGACGGCGGGCGTCAACCGCGGAGGCCCTGCTGCGCCGTTCGGGCGAATCCGGGCCCGCCGCCGCCCACCGACTCGCCGGTAACGAACCGCCGCCAGCACACTTCCCGGTGTGAACTCGAAGTCGCTGCTGCGGTCCACCGTCCTGCTCGCCGTCGCCGTCGGGATCGCCGCGTCCCCCGTCCAGGCCGGCGCGCTGACCAGCCACCAACCTCCGTTCGAGGGCGCCAAGTTCGTCAAGCTCGATCATCCGCAACCGGTGCGCGAGAGCACCCGGACCGAGGCGATCGAGTTCTTCTGGTACGACTGCAGCCACTCCCAGGCGCTCGAACAGCCTTTGCAGGGCTGGGCCGAGAAGCACCGCGCCGACGTGGTGCTGCGCCGCGTCCCGGCGATCTGGCCGGGCAGCCCGGACGCGACCGCGCAGCGCGGCCACGCGCGGATGTACTACACGCTGGAGCGCCTCGGCCTGTTCGACCGCCTGCAGACCAGCGTCTTCCGTGCCGTCCACACCGACAAGCTCGACCTCACCACCGAGGCCGCCGCCACCGATTGGGCCGCCCGCCACGGCGTCGACGCCCAGCTCTTCGGCCGGGCCTACCGTTCCGCCGAGGTGCGTCAGTCCGTCGACGACGCCGCCGCCGCGTTCGTCCGCTACGGCATCAACGAGCTGCCGACGGTCATCGTCCAGGGCGAGTACCGGACTTCGCCGACCAAGGCGGGCGGTGTCGAGGCGATGCCGGAGGTGCTCGACTACCTGGTGCAGCAGGAGCAGCTGAAGAAGGACTGAACCACACCGCCACGATGACGATGGGTCAGCTCACTCACGGGCATGCTCCACCCGGCCTTGCCTAACCAGTTCAATGCTGTTTAATGGTTAGCATGAGCGAGCTGACGATCCCACACGTCCACCACCGCTACGCCGACGTCAACGGTCTGCGCATCTTCTACCGCGAGACCGGCCCGGCCGACGCCCCCGTCCTCCTGCTGCTGCACGGCTTCCCCTCCGCCTCGCACCAGTACGCCCGGTTGCTCGACGCGCTCGGCACCCGCTACCGCCTGATAGCCCCCGACTACCCGGGCTTCGGCCGCAGCGACAGCCCCGCACCCGACGGCTTCACGTACCGCTTCGACACCCTCGCCGACGTGATCGAGGGCTTCTGCCTCACCCTCGGCCTCGACCGCTTCGCGCTCTACGTCTTCGACTTCGGCGCCCCCGTCGGCCTGCGACTGGCCACCCGCCACCCGGAGTGGATCACCGGCCTGGTGGTCCAGAACGGCAACGCCTACGAGGAGGGACTCTCCGACCAGGCAAGGGAGTTCATCGCCAACCGGCGCGGTGTCCCGGGCGCGGAGGAGGCCGCCCGCTCAATCCTCACCCTGGACGTCACCCGCAGCCAGTACGAGGGCGGCACCGGCGACCCGAGCCTGGTCGCCCCCGACGGCTGGACGCTCGACCAGCACTTCCTCGACCTGCCCGGCCGCAAGGACATCCAGGTCGAACTCGCCCTCGACTACTTCTCCAACGTCGAGCTCTACCCCGCCTGGCAGGCCTGGCTGCGCGCCGACCAGCCGCCCACGCTGGTCCTCTGGGGACGGAACGACCCGTTCTTCACCGAGGCCGGCGCCCGCGCCTACCTGCGCGACCTGCCCGAGGCCGAGCTGCACGTGTTCGACACCGGGCACTTCGCGCTGGAGGAGAAGCTCCCCGAAATCGCGCCGCTGATCGACGACTTCCTCGCACGTACGCAGAAGTAGTCGGCTCTCCAACGGCGTTCGAGGGTGTCAGAGTTCAACGACCTTCCGCCCCAGCGGAATTCAGCGGCGTTCAGTCGCGGCGCAGCAGGTACGTGACGAAGCCGAGCGTCCCCCGGTAGCCGTGCAGCCACTCCGTGCGGTGCCGGTCCGCGGCCTCCCGGGCGGCCGCCGCGTCCGGGTGGCCCGGGTGGTCCAGCGCCCACTCGGCCAGCGAGCCCGTCCAGGAGAACTCGTAGTCGTCCCACTCCTGTTCCGTGCTGACGTGCCCGAGGACCGGTGTCCAGCCGTCCGCGACGACCCGGTCGGTGGTCTCCGCCAGATCCGCCAGCTCGTCCCGGGTGGCGCCCAGCCCGTCCAGCGCCGCCCGGGAGGGCTCGCGCTGCCAGAAGCCCTCGCCGACCAGCAACCGGCCGCCCGGGGCGAGGAGTTCGCGGGCCGCGGCGAGCGTCGGCACCAGCCCGCCGAAGGCGTGGGTGGAACCGACGCACAGCACCAGGCCGAACGGCTCCTTCGCGGTGAACTCCCGTGCGTCCAGGTGGTGCAGGCCGATCCGGCGCTCTACCCCGAGCGCCGTCGCGGTCTCCCGGGCCCGGGTCAGCGCCGCGGCGTCCAGATCCACTCCGACCGCCTGCCAGCGCGGCTGCGCGGCCAGCACCCGGAGCAGCCAGGCGCCCTCGCCGCAGCCGAGGTCCAGCGCCCGGCCCTCCTCCGCCCGGCCCTCCTCCGCCCGGGCCGTCGCGCGGCCCAGCAGGCGGGCCACCGAGTCGTCCGCCAGCGGGGCCGCGACCGGGTGGTGGGCATGGGCGAGGCGGGAGATCTGCTGACGGTCCATCCGAGCAGTATGGATCGGACCGGCCCGCCGCGCCGGGGAATTCCCGGGTTCGCGGGGCGCCGGGCGGCTTGCCGGCGTCACGCCCGCGAGTAGGTCCGGCCCTTCCACGCCGCGCCCCGGCCATGCCAGTGCTGCACCGCCGAGTCGACCGTCATCAGCAGGTACATCCCCGCCGTGAACGGCAGCAGCAGCACAGCCGGAGCCGGCTGCCCGTAGTACCGGACCATCGGCAGGTACGTGCCCGCCATCAGCGCCCACGCCGCCGCGCCCGCCGCCGCCACCGCGGGCGCCCCTGCCACCAGCCCGGCGACCGTCGCCACCGGCGGCACCAGGTACACCAGCGCCAGCCCCAGCACCGTCCCGAGCAGCAGCAGCGGCGAGTGCCTGAGCTGGGCGTACGCGCTGCGCGACACCATCCGCCACAACTGGTCCAGCCGCGCGTACGGGCGGACGCTGTCCACGTCGTCGGCCAGGCCCAGCCAGGTCCGCCCGCCGATGGACTTCACCGCCCGGGCCAGCGACACGTCGTCGATCACCGCGCCCCGGATCGCCGCCACCCCGCCCGCCCGCTCCAGTGCCTCGCGCCGCACCAGCGAGCAGCCGCCCGCCGCGGCCGCCGTCCGGGCACCAGGGCGGTTGCTCCAGCGGAACGGGTACAGCTGGGCGAAGAAGTACACGAAAGCCGGCACGATCAGCCGCTCCCAGCCGGTGGCCACCCGCAGCCGGGCCATCTGCGACACCAGGTCCAGGCCGTTGGCCTCGGCCGCGGCCACCAGCTCGGCGAGCGAGTCCGGGCCGTGCGCGATGTCCGCGTCCGTCAGCAGCAGGTACTCCACGTCCGGACCGGCCAGCTCCACCCCGTGCCGCAGCGCCCACAGCTTGCCCGTCCAGCCGGGCGGCAGCGGGGGAGGACTGGTCACGGTCAGCTCCAGCCCGTCCATCGCCCGCAGCTCCGCCGCCAGCGCACCGGTGCCGTCCGAGCTGTGGTCGTCCACCAGGATCACCCGCGCCCGGCCCGGGTACTTCTGCCCCAGCAGCGTCGGCAGGCTCACCGGCAGCACCGCCGCCTCGTCCCGGGCCGGCACCACGATCGCGGCCTGCGGCCAGCGGACCGGCGGGCGACGCGGCGGCAGCCGGACGTCGGTGCGCCAGAACAAGCCGTGGCAGCACGCCAGCCAGAGCCACACCAGCAGGGAGAACGCGGCGATCCACAGCAGGACGGTCACCCCGGCAGTCTGCCGCAGAACCGGGCCGGACGGGCGGATCGACTAAAGTCTTGAGCCGTGAAGATCGCACTGATGGACTCCGGAATCGGCCTGCTGGCCGCCGCCGCCGCCCTTCGGAAGCTGCGCCCGGACGCCGACCTGGTGCTCTCCTCCGACCCGGCCTCCATGCCGTGGGGGCCGCGTACCCCCGAAGAGGTCACCGAGCTGGCCCTCGGCTGCTGCCGGGCCGCCGCCGCGCTCGAACCCGACGTGCTGGTGGTCGCCTGCAACACGGCCTCCGTCCACGCGCTCGCCGCCCTCCGCAGCGAGCTGGAGCCCGGGCTGCCGGTCATCGGCACCGTCCCGGCCATCAAGCCCGCCGCCGCACAGGGCGGCCGGGTCGCCATCTGGGCGACCCCGGCCACCACCGGAAGCGCCTACCAGCGCGGGCTGATCCGCGACTTCGGCGGGACGGCGGACGTCACCGAGGTCGCCTGCCCGGGCCTCGCGGACGCCATCGAGCACGGCGACGACGACGCCATCACGGCCACGATCGCCGATGCCGCGGCCCGTACGCCCGCCGGTACCGACGTCATCGTGCTCGGCTGCACCCACTACGAGCTCGTCGCCGACCGCATCCGCGCCGCCGTCGCCCCGACCGCCTCCCCGGCGCTCACCCTGCACGGCTCCGCCGACGCCGTCGCCGCCCAGGCCCTGCGCCGCGTCGCCGACCCCAGCCGCACCGGGACGGGCACGCTCACCGTCCTCCACGCCGGCGCCCCCGCCGAACTCCCCCTGGCCGCCGCCCTCTACCCGCAGGGCAACGCCCTGGCCACCCTCATCGGCTGATCCCCGACGCCCCGGCGGGCCCCGCCGCATTGAATCCGGACATCATCATCCGGAATTCCGGCCACCCCTGATTTCCGGGGCAGGCCCGCCACTGACTCTTCATGGAAAGTCGGCCTCCTCGACTTCCCGCGTTGACCCGTGCCGTGCGGGGAGCCCGAGGCTCATTCCGGACCGGCGCTTGGAAAGTCGGCCGGATCGACTTCTCGCGCAGAAGTCGGTGCGCCGAGCCTGCCGCCTGCCCCGCCGTTGGAAGCGAGGAGCGGGCTGTACGAGAAGTCGGCCGGGCCGACTTTCCGTGCGCTGTCTACTCGCGTAGACCCCCTGGGGTGCCCGCTGTTGCGGCGTAAGAAGTCGGCCAGGTCGACTTCTCGTGCTGCTGCCGCCGGGCGCCCCACCTCCGGGGCGAGGCGGTGTCGGCGGGTTGGGCGGTTGGAGGGTTTCCGCACGGGAAGTCGGTCGAGCCGACTTCCTGTGCTCAAAGGGGTTCGGGCGGAATCGGCTTTCGGGGTCGTTGTTCGTTGCCGATCTCGTGCCGGAGAGGCAGGGCGAGTGTCCACGGGGCACGCGCGGGAAGTCGGGCGGGCCGACTTCCCGCGCGTGCGGGTCAGGCGACGGCTTGGCGGCGCCAGCGGCGGTAGGCGGGTTCGAGGCCGGAGAGGATGGTGTCGAAGCGGCGGGTGGTGGTCGTGGAGTCGACCTGGAGGCGGCTGATCTGGAGGGGGTGGCAGGGGAGGCGGGGGCCGAGGCGGTGGTCGGAGAGGAAGCCGAGTCGGTAGCCGAGTTCCTGCAGGACGGTTTCAGCGCGGGCGTCGTGGCCGCCGTCCGGGTAGGCGAAGGCGATCGGGGGTTCGCCCAGCCAGCGGGTGAGGGCCTCGTGAGCGCCGGTGATCTCGGTGCGGACGGTGTCGTCGTCGCAGCGCCCGAGGCACGGGTGCCCCTGGGTGTGGTTGCCGATGGCGACGCCTCCGTCCCGCAGGGAGAGGAGGTCGGCGGGGGTGAGCTGCTCCTGGCGGGGCGGCCTGCGGTCGGCGCTGACCCGCAGTTCGTGCAGGCTGCGTCGGCGGTCCGGGTCGGGCATCGCCTTGAGCCGGCGGAGCAGCTGGGACGGGTGTCCGCAGTCGAGCGAGCGGGCCCGGCCCCCGTGCCGGGCGAGGAAATCGGCCTCGTGCCACCAGAACGGCCGTTCGGTGCCGATGAGCTCCGAGATGACGAAGGCGGTGGCCGGAATGCCACGGGCGTCGAGGGCGGGCAGGGCGTGGGTGAGGACGCTCCGGTCGGCGTCGTCGAAGGTGACCAGGACGCTCCGGGGCGGCAGCGGCCGCTGCTCGGTCACGGCCTGGAGGACGGCGCCGAGCGAGACCGGGGTGGCCAGTCGCTGGAGCCGGTCGAGCTGGGCGCCGAACGACCGGTGGTCGGTCACCCCGTGGTAGGCGAGCACGGCGAGGCGCTGGGCGGCCCGGGCCCGGAACAGCGGCTGGACGGGGGCGAACCGCAGCCATTCGCCCCGAGCGTCCTGCTGTTCCGCCTCGCCGGACGGGCGGTGACGGCCCCCGCCGTACCGGCTCGTGTCGTGTCGGCTCGTGTCGTGTCGACTTGCGTCGTACCGGCTCCCGTCATGCCGGTACGCCGCGTACCCGGCGGGCGGCGGCAAGGCGCGCACGCCGGGTACGGGCCTGGCGCGGGCGGTGGAGATCGATGGTGCGGACTGGGACTGCGGCACGGTTCCCCCTCGTTCGCCGAGCGGCGTGGCGGTACCGCCGGAGGACGGAGCCCGGCCTCCGACTCCAGGGAGCGGCGGCTCCGTCCCTGGATTTTCCTGTTCTCGGTGGGGGATTCACACCCGTCCCTCGAACGGCTCCTGGATCACTCAATGCCATTGAGACCGTTGCACCACGGCGATGGTTGTACCGGGGGGACGAGGATTTTTCGTGGACTGATTGTGGAGCCGGAATGCGCATCCGGGGGTCTTCGAGTGACCCTTGACCGGCCCCGATCAGCCGATTGCACAGGGTGGCCGAATCCTCACTCCCTGCGGGCTGCCTCCCGCGTCGGCCCGGGGTACCTTGGGCTCATGGCAGATGCGGACCGTGACCCCTTCCACTTGCACGGGGCCTCCCGGATGGCTCGCGCGTGCAGTGGCGGAGCCTTGGTAACCCACCAGCTCCCGCTCGCCGCGGTGGGCCTGGCCTGCCTGGCTGCGGGCATCGTCGTCGCCGTGATCGTCCCTGACAGTGACGGTCCGGCCTGGGCGATGGCGGTGGCCGGCTGCCTGGCGGCGGGCGTCCTGCTGCTCGGCCGGATCGCCTTCGGCCGCTTCCGCGATCGGCGCCGCGCCGCGCTCTAGCGGGGAGCGGGCCGTCGGAGAGCCGGAGGGGCGCAGACGCCCCGAAGACCTCTGGCGCATCGTGCGCATCGGGCGTACCGGATGCCCCGGGCGGCGAGTGGCAACCTTATGTCGATCGCGTTCGGCATTTCGAAACGGCAGATCGAGCGAAATTGGTCAGACCGACCGAATATCGGCCTGTCGGACAATCTTGAGCGCCCTTCTTTCGCCATTCCGGGGCGGCGGCTTCATCGCGCCTCTACCGTGAATGCGTTCTTCCGGCTCCAAGCGCCGTGGAGGGGGAGCGATGGGCCGTAGACCGGATATCGCCGTGTCCGCCTCATGAAACGCGGTGGCGACCTCTCCGTCGCCGCCCTGGCCGCGATCGTCGCGCTGCCGCTGGCACTGCTGATCGCCGTCCTGCTGCGCTGCACCACCGGCGGCCCGGTGCTCGAACGGCAGACCCGGACCGGGCGGCACGGCCGCGAGTTCCGGATCCTGCGCTTCCGGACCGGCCCGGAGGCACCCGGCTAGGCTGCGCGGCATGGCCATTCCCCCCTTCCTCGCCGAACTCCGCTCCCTCGTGGGCAACCGTCCGCTCTGGTTGAGCGCCGTCGTCGCCGTCGTGCTGGACGACCACGACCGGGTGCTGCTCGCCCGTCGGGTCGACGACGGCCGGTGGGCGCCGGTCGGCGGCATCCTCGACCCCGGTGAGCAGCCCGCCGACGGCGTGGTGCGCGAATGCCTGGAGGAGACCGGCGTGGTGGTCGTGCCCGAGCTGCTCGCCTCGGTGACCGTCTCGCCGCAGGTGACCTACCCGAACGGCGATGTGACGCAGTACCTGGTGCTGACCTTCCGCTGCCGCGCGGTCGGTGGCGAGGCGCGGGTGAACGACGACGAGTCGCTGGAGGTCGGCTGGTTCGCGCTGGACGAGCTGCCGCCGATGATCGAGACCGAGCACGAGCGGCTGCGGCACGCGATGGAGTGCGAGGGCCCGGCCGTCTTCACCTGGGAGGGCAAGGAGCACCCCTGACCGGCCCCGCTCCTGACCGGAACGCCTCCGGCCTCCGTCAGCCCTTGTGCTGCCGGTAGGCCTCCTCCGCCGCGTCCAGCACCGCCGCCAGGTCGCCGCCCGCCGTCGCGGTGGCGGCGGCCGCCACCGCGCCCTCGACGAAGGGGGCGTTGGCGAACCGGACCGGGAACGGCAGGCCGTGCTCGTCGGCGTCGGACAGCAGGGCGCGGACGGTGGTGACGGCGCCGCCGAGGTCGGCCAGCACCACCACGCCGTGGCCCTCGTCCACCCGGCGGGTCGCGGCGGCCACCAGCACGGCGCTGATGCCGGGCCCGTCCGACGGGTCCCCGCCGGTCGCGGCGACCGGGGAGGGGGAGTCGGATCCGGTCAATGCGAGCGCCAGGGAGCGTACGGCGGTGGCCAGTTCCTGGCTGTGCGAGACCAGGACGATCCCGACCCGGCCGTGCGCGGCGGGCCGGGCGGGGGTCGGCCGGGGCAGCGGTGTGCGCGAGGGGCTGTCTCTTATACACATCTGACGCTGCCGACGAGC
>NZ_JNWQ01000066.1 GCF_000716875.1 Streptomyces novaecaesareae
GACGGCATACGAGATTTCTGCCTGTCTCGTGGGCTCGGAGATGTGTATAAGAGACAGGAGCAGGGCGGGGGCGAGGAGGGCGGCGGTCCTGGCGACGAGGGGTTCGTCCTTGGGGGCGGCGGGGTCGGCGGGCTTGGTGGTGAGGACGGCGAGGAGGACGGGGGCGCCGGTCGGGGTCCAGGCGATGCCGACGTCGTTGGTGGTGCCGTACTCGCCGGTGCCGGTCTTGTCGGCGAGGGCCCAGTCCTGCGGGAGGCCCTCGCGGAAGCGGTGGGTGCTGGTGGTGTTGCCCCGCATCCAGGCGGTGAGCCGTTCGCGCTTGGCGGGCGGGAGGGCGTGGCCGAGGGCGAGGCGGCCGTACGTGCGGGCGATGGCGCGCGGGCTGGTGGTGTCGGTGGTGCGGTCCGGTTCGGCCGAGTTGAGTTCGGGCTCCCAGCGGTCCAGGCGGGTGACGCGGTCGCCGATCGAGCGGCAGAAGCGGGTGACGGCGGTCGGCCCGCCGAGGTCGCGGAGCAGGAGGTTGGCGGCGGTGTTGTCGCTGTGGTCGATGGCGGCCGCGCAGAGTTCGGCGACGGTCATGCCGCCGGCGAGGTTCTCGGGCTTGCCGGTGACCGGTGCGCCGCCGGCCCGGTCGATGTCGGCCTGGGTGTACCGAATCCGCCGGGCGAGGTACTCGCCGTCGTGGTCGAGGTCGCGCAGGACGGCGGCGACGGCGACGGTCTTGAAGACCGAGCAGATCGGGAACAGCTCGCCGGCGCGGTACCGGATGGTCCGGTCGGTGGTCAGGTTCCGGGCGAAGACGCCGAGGCGGGCGGAGTGTTGCTGTTCGAGGTCGGCGAGGCGCCGGTGGAGGTCGGGGCCTGCGGGCGTGCCCGTCGCCGCCCGGGCCGGGGTGCCGGTCGCGGCTGTGACGGCGACGGCTGCTCCGAGCCCGAGGCCGAGGACGGCGCGGCGGCTATGGCGGGATTCCGAAGGCTGCGAGTACATGGTGCCCCTCTGATCGAACGTCGCGGCGCGAGCCGCCTTCTCGATCACAGGACGCGGTGCGGGCGCCGATGGTTCGTCAGCGATGGGGACGGCCGTCGCGGACGAACCCGGTCGGCGTACCGCCTGTCACGGCTTGACGGCCACCGCCGCGTACGCCGAGGCCTCCGCGGCCTCGACGGGGGGCTCGTCCGCCGGGGGGCGCCACCGCGGGGTGGGGACGACGCCGGGGGCGAGGAGCGTCCAGCCGTCGAAGAAGCGGGTGAACTCGGGCAGGGTGCGGGCCTGGGCGGCGGTGCCGGCGGACTCGTAGATGCGGACCAGGCCGGCGATGTCATCGGGTGCGAAGTCGGGGGTGACGTGGCTCATCACCAGCGCGCTGCCCGGGGCGAGGACGGACTTGAGGTGCGCGACGAGCTCGTAGGCGCCGTGGGCGTCGGGGACGAAGTGGAGCAGCGCGTTGAGCGAGAGCGCGACGGGGCGGCTCAGGTCGACGGTGTCGCGCGTCCCCGGGGCGTCGAGCACGCTCGCGGGGTCGGTGACGTCGGCCTCGACGTAGGCGGTGCGGCCCTCGGGGGTGCCGGTGAGCAGGGCCTGGGCGTGCGAGAGCACGATCGGGTCGTTGTCGGCGTAGACGACGCGGGCGTGCGGCCGGATGCTCTGGGCGATCTCGTGGAGGTTGGGCGAGGTGGGGATGCCGGTGCCGATGTCGAGGAACTGGTCGAAGCCCGCCTCGGCGAGGACGCGGGTGGAGCGGTGCATGAAGGAGCGGTTGACGCGGGCGGCGGCGCGCAGCCAGGGCGCGACGGCGAGGGCGTGCCCGGCGGCTTCGCGGTCGGCGGCGAAGTTGGTGAAGCCGCCGAGGTAGTAGTCGTACATCCGGGCCGAGTGCGGCACGTTCAGCCGCAGGTCCACCCCGTCGTAGAGGCCCATGGTGTCTTCCCCTCGGCAGGCCGCTCGCAACCGGTCGGCTGCTGCCCACGGTTGCTGCCCAGGGTTCGTGGGGGCCAATCGTGGCCTGATCGATTCAAATGGTCGCTTCAAACAGTCGCCAGATCCCACGAGATGACAGTCTGTATTCGCTGTGCAGCCTGGAGTGACAGGCCTGATGGAATGAGGATGGGCAGGGACAGCCCGACCCTCGGGTGGCCCGGTGAGCGGCCGGCAGCCACGGAAAGCAGGCTCGATGACCATCGACAGGGGTGCCACCGCGCGCGGGTACCGGGGCGGGACGGCGGTGGAGTACGCCGGCGGGGCCGGGCCCGAGCGGGCCGTCGGAGCAGACCTCGGGCTCCGCCTGGACCTCACCTACGCCGCGTTCTGCGAGACGCATGAACCGGCGTGGCACGCCCTCGCGTTGACCAGGATAGGCAACCAGGCCGACGCCGTCCTGGTGGTCGAGGCGGTCAAGGCGGACCTGGCCCATTGCTGGTCGCAGGTGCGGCGGTTCGAGGAACCGGCCGCCTACGCCTGGCGGCTGGCCAACCGGCACGTGGCGGACTGGGTCGCCGCCGAGGAGCCGGTGGAGGTGGAGGCCGTCACGTTCGCGGCGGTGATCGGCGCGTTCAAGCAGGTGGCGAACGGGCTGCTGCACAGTGAGGCGGACGAGGTCCGGTTGTACGCCGCGATCCTCGAACTGCCGGACCGGCAGCGGGATGTGGTGATCCTGCGGTACCTGCTGGGCCTGCACGTCAAGGTGATCGCGGCGTACCTGGGACGGCCGGTGGCCACGGTGCACTCCAACCTCCGGCACGCCCGCGAGCGGCTGGCCCGCCGGCTCGGGGTCGGCGAACTCCCGGACCGCGGAGGCGAACTGTGACGGACGGCCCGACGGCCGAAGCGCCGGGCCCGGCTCGTACGACCGACGGGGGCGGTGCGGTGGTCCACGTGCCCCGCCCCGAACGGGCCAACGCCGAGCGGATCGCGGCGGTGCGACAGGCCCGGCTGACGGCCGCGCCCACCCACCTGTCCTCGGAGCACGAGCAGGCCGCCTTCGAACTCGGCCTGGTCGTCGCCCTGGTGCTGGGCGCGCCGGACGCCTCCCAGGGGCTCGACCTGCTGGTGAACGCGCGCCGGATCCAGCCGGAGGGGGCGGAGGTGTTCGGCGCGCTGCTGTACGCCACCGGCAAGGAGGAGGGCGCCGAGTTCTGGTGGCGGTTCGCGGCCGGCTCGGGCAGCGGAACGGCCGCGTACTGCCTGCACCTGCACCACCTGATGCTCGGCGAGACCGACGACGCCGACTACTGGCGGGCCTGGTCGGACCAGCTCGCCTCGGCCGAACGCCCGCCTGGGCCACGGCCGTTGCGGATGAGCCGGCCGCTGCTGCCGGAGGACGTGCGGCGCGACATCCTCTCCCGGGTGCACCGGGGGCTGGCCCCGCAGCTGCCGCCCGCGCTGGTCGCGGTGATCGACCGGCTGCCGGTGCAGGGCGACGACGAGGTGGAGGAGGTCCCGAGCCCGTGGGGGCTCACCTCGGGGGCGACCTCCGCGTGCTCGTGGGACCTCGCGTGGGGGCTCGCCGCCGAGGAGGACCCGTCGGGGGCGGGCGGAGCCGACCCGTTGGGGTGAGGCGGCGGCAGCCCTCCGCGGTCATTCGTTCAGGTGAGCGCGGACAGCCGGGCGACGATCTCCGGGTCGCGTCCGCTCCCGGCCACCGTCCGTACGCCGTCCGGGGTCACCTGTCGGACGACGTACCGGTGCGGCGCCATCGCGGTGTCCCGGCCGGGGAGGGCGGCGACGACGGCGCGGTGGGCGGCTGCGGGGTCGAACCCGGGGTCTTCGGTGGTGAGGTCGGCCACCAGGCTCCCGTCGACCAGCGACAGTCGGTGCGGCCCGAGCGTGCTGTCCAGGAGCTCGCGAACGGCCGCCAGGTCGACCCAGGAACCGTCGACCAGCCGCCACTCACCCTCGCGCCCGCCCTCGCACCCGCCCTCGCGGCCGCCTTCCGCCGGGCCGAGCACGGCGGACAGGCCGCCGAGCGGCACCGGCCCTTCGGCGGCCGCCGCGAGGAGCGCCAGCAGGGTCCGGGCGAAGCCATCGGTCTCCTCGGGGTCGAGCACCTGGGGGCAGGCGATCAGGACGAAGTCCAGGCTGCCGGTGATCCGCAGGACGGTGAACATCAGCCGGACCGCCAGCGGCGGCGCGGGCAGCGGGGTCAGCTCCGGGTCGGCGGCCGGGGGCGGCTGGGCGTCGGCGACGGCGGCCGGGATGGTCAGGCTCAGGTCGTTGACGACCACCTGCCGGGCGAAGCGGGTGCCCCGCCGGTGGGCGACGTCCTCGATCAGCTGCCAGACCTCCCCGGCGTCCAGGACGCTGTGCCAATAGGCGCTCAGCGAGGCGGACTTGGCACGGCCGATCAGCTGGTCGAGATCGGCCGTTCCGGTGTCGAGCAGGATCAGCGCGTCCTGCGCCAGGGTGCCGACGTGGTCGGTCAGGACGGCGCGCTGGCGGTTGGCGGAGAGCGCCGAGATCACCAGCTCGCCGCGGCCGGCCCGGTGGGCGACCAGCGCGGCGAAGGCGGCGAGCAGGACGACGGACGGGCCGGCGCCGGTGCGGCGGCAGACGGCGGCGAGGTGGTCGGCCGCCCCGCGCGAACGCACCAGCAGCGCCGCGTGGTCGCGCGCCGGGCCGGTGATCCGGGTGTCGGCGAAGACGGTCTGCGGGCCGGCGCCGAGGACCTTCGCCCAGTGCCGCAGGGCCGCGGCCGACTTGCGCCGGCCCTGCGCGCTCTGCTCCGCGGCGGCGATCCGCAACGGGGTCGGCGCGGTGACCGGCGGCAGTTCCCGCCCGGCGGCGAGGGCGTGCCACTCCTGGATCAGCACGGCGGTGGCCGCGCCGTCGGCGCCCGCGTGGCAGACCACGGCGACCAGCCGCAGGAGCCGCTCGCCCCGGGCGACGATGGTGAACCGGACCCGTGGGGGCGCCGCCGGATCCACCGGCACGGCGACGTCGATGCGACCCAACTCTGCGGCCAGTGCGTCGACTTCGCGATCGTCGAGCTCTCCGGCCTCGACCACCGCCACCGTGAACCGGCCGTCCGCGTGCACCACCTGGCGGTCCGGGAAGCCGTCCGGGCCGGGGCCGGCGGGAAAGGAGGTGCGCAGCGACTCGTGCCGCTCGACCAGCAGCCGCAGCGCGGCCAGGCCGGCCGGGACCGAGGTGCCGGCCGGGACCGGCCAGGAGGCCTCCCTGTTGATCTGCTCGGGGGCCTCGCCCCGGATGCAGCGGAGCATGTTGTCCTGGCCGCGGGTGAGCGGGCCGACGCCGCTGCTCGCGGCGGCGAACCGGACGGTGACCCGCCGGGCGGGCGGGGGCTCGGCGTGCGGGCGCTGGGCGTGCGGAGCCGCCTCGGGCTGGGGCTCCTCGTTCCGGGCCTCCGCGTGCGGAGCCGCCTCGGGCGAAATCAGGTCGTGCGGAGTCACGTCGTACGCGCCTTTCGGCTCGCCGGGAAGGGCTCAGCGGGGGTGTGATCGGGACGCTACCAGCGGCGCGGCAAGCTGGTCCAGACCAAAGCTCACACGTTCCGATGGAACGTCAATTTACTTTCCATGCATGTAAGTTGACATGTATCGGCGATTCGCCGAGGGCGGCGACGGCAGCCCGGAACGGGCCGGGCACGGGGACGTCACAGAGCCGGGCCGGCCCCTCGCCGAGCCGACCGGGGTCGGCCACCAGCACCGGGGACGGGCCCGCCACGGACACGCCGAAGGACTGTGCCAGCCGCCCGCCGTAGGCCTTCACGAAGGCCTCGCGCCGACACCACAGCGCGGTGAAGCGGGCCGCCCGCTCCGCCGGCTCGGCAGGCTCCGCGACGGAGCGGGCCTCCTCGAAGGGGAACCAGCGAGCGGCCATCCGCTCGGCCGTCCGGGCCTCGTGGATCCGCTCCACATCGACGCCGACCGCCCGCCCCTCGGCCAGGGCCAGCACCGCCAGTCGACCCGAGGCCGACCAGCTGACCCTCAGGCCGGCGGCGCCGTCGACCTCGGGTTTGCCGTTGGGCCCGCGCCGCCAGACCACCTCGGCCGGGTGCACGCCGAGCCGCGCGCCGACCAACTGCCGGACGGCGCCGCGCGCGACGGTGAAGCGGCGGCGCAGCTCAGGGTCCGCGTTGGCAGCCCGGGCGCGTTCGGCCGCGTCGAGCAGCTGCCACAACTCGTCGGCCACGCCGTCGGGTTGGTCGGTGTCGATGAGCCAGAGGCCGAGCTCGGTCATGGCAGGTCCAGTGTGCTGAGCACCCCGAGCCGCCGGTCGTAGCCGACGAGCAGGGCGGGCCGCTTCTCCTCGCGCCACCGCGGCAGGTGTTCGGCCAGCCGCGCCCACAGGCCGGTGAACGGCTGGACGGGTGGGTCATCAGCGCCGAACCCGTCGCCGAGGCCGCCGAGTTCGCCGGGGTCGTCGAGGCCGCCGAGGCCCTCGAAACGGTCGAAGCCGTCGAGCAGGATCGCCGCCTCGGGCCGCCGCTGCTCGACCTCGGCCCGTACGGCCTCTGCCGGCGCCGCGGCGCCCGTGACCTGCCGGACGGCCAGGCCCGCCCCCGGAGCCTCCTCGCAGACCAGCACCACCGCCGCGTGCCCCTCGGGCAGCGGCACCGGCGCGGCCGGTTCGTAGTGCAGCGCGGTCTGTTCGGCGAGCACCACCACGGCGCGGCGACAGCCACCGGTGCGGTGGTGCGCGGCGGCCAGGCACAGGGCGGTGAAGGCCGCGGCGGTGCCCTGGTCGCAGATCGCGAAGGCGAGCGGGTTTCCGGGGACGGACCGGCTGAGCGCGAGCGAGGACGGCGCGCCGGGCCGGACGTCCGGGGTGTCGAAGGCGAGGATCAGCAGGTCCACCGGCTCGTCCTCGGCGAGTACGTCGCGCAGCAGCCCGGCGGCCAGCTCCTCGTAGGAGTGGCCGACGCCCTCGCTCAGCAGGTCCTCGCGCAGCGCCAGGCCGTACGGGCGGACGAGGTCCGAGACGAACACCCGCAGGTCCGGGTCGAGCGAGGTCTCCGAGCGGCCGTCGAAGCGGCGGGCGAGGGCCCGGGTGATCCGCAGGCCGGAGGGGCCGGGGGCCACCCGGTCAGTCCTCGGGTATGACGTGCCCGGCGACGTAGTCGGCGAGCTTGGTGACCGATCGCAGGTCGTCCTCGGTGATCTGCTCGACATCCACCTGGATGTCCAGGGATTCCTCCAGCTCCAGGATGAGCTCGATGGTGCCGGCGGAGGTGAGGCCGAGGTCGTCGAAGAGGCAGGCGTTCTCCGGGATCTCCGGCAGTTCGCGCTTGAGCACGCGCGGCAGGAGCTCGCCGATGCCGTGCAGGATGCGTGCGCGCAGCTCGGGGTCGGTGGTCTGGACCGCGGGTTCTGACATGGGTGTCCCGTCCCGTCGTACGTGGGAAGTGCGCCCTGAGGGCTCTGAGGATTGGCCGACGATCCCCGGCGGCTGACCGGGCGTCAGTACTGCATGGCCATGGCGGAGAAGGTGGCGCCGACGCCGGCGGCGGCGATCAGGTAGTGGTCGCCGCGGCGGAGCAGCCCCCGCGTGGTGGCGGTGTGAAGATTGATGAGGCTGTCTGCAGCGAAACTGTGCCCGACCGACCGCACGTTGTCCAGCACGACTTTCTCGACCGGGTAGCCGATGCGGCGCGCGATCATCCGCCAGGAGGCCTGGTTGACGTTGTGCGGGAGGATCGCGGCCAGGTCGGACAGGTCCAGACCGGCCCGGTCCAGGGCGGCCTCGATCGCCTCGACCATCACGTTCGGGTACTCGCGCTGGTAGCGGGCGAGCAGGTCCGGGTCCTCGGCCAGTCGGCCGTCGAACTCCGGGCGCTGGCGCACCTCGTAGGAGAGCACCCGATGGCGCTCACCCGCGGCGCTGACCAGGCAGGCGGCCGCGCCCTCGGCGAAGATGCCGGTCTCGGGCACCACCTGGGCGTCCTTGGTGAAGGTCTTCTCCCCGGCCAGGACCAGCGCGAGCGCCGCCGGGTCGGGGTCGGCCGCGAGCAGCCGGCCCGCCAGGTCGATCGCCAGCAGGCCCACCGCGCAGGCGTGGTGGGTCACCGTGAAGGCGCCGGCGTGGCCGAGGCCGCGCGCGGCGAGCAGTTCGTGCAGCGGGTTGAGCGGGTGCGGCACCGCCACCGGCATGCTGCGGGCGTGGATCACGAAGCGGATGTCGCGTTCGCGTCCGCGCAGCTCCGACAGGTTGTCCAGGGCGGCGTCGAGCAGGTCGGGCAGCGTCCCGGCAGGGTCCAGGCGCAGCTGGTCCAGGCCGTGGAAGCGGCGGAAGAGACGGAGTTGACGTGGGGTCAGGCCGATGAGCTCGCCCACCGCCTCGATGGGAACGGCGTGTGGGGGGAGGTGGACGGCCACTGCCTCCAGTGCGGTCACCCGGGCTAGTATTCCGACGCCCGCCGGGTCGCACAAGTGATCTCGGGCCCGAGGACAGGCCCCGGGGCCTCCGCCGCCGCGGCCGCACCCCCGGCATCCGTCAACTCCGCTCCGGTTCGGTCGCGTTCGCCCCGTGCCGTCGAGCAGGTGGGAGATCTCTCATGTCGAATCCTGAACCTCCGGCCTCCGCGCCGCCGTTGGATCCCGAGCTGGTCGCGCTCGTGGTCGAGGCGGCCGGTGCGCCGCCCGGCTGGGCGCGCCGTGTCACGCCGGGGGCCCGGCTGGACGGCGATCTGCTGCTGGACGAGGCCGAACTCGCCACGCTGGCCGAGCTCCTGCGCGAACGCTTCGGTCCCGCGGCGGACCTGGCCGGGCTGCGCGCCGGTCTCGACCTCGCCGCGTTGGAGGCGTTGACCGTCGCCGACCTGCAGCGACTGCTCCCCGAGGAGGGTGCCCGATGACCAGGTTCCTGCTGGTGATGCCCCCGTTGGCCGGACACGTCAACCCGGCCGCGGGCATCGCCGCCGAACTGACCGCGCGCGGCCACGAGGTCGCCTGGACCGGTACGGAGTCGGTGCTGCGGCCGCTGCTCGGCCCCGGAGCGCAGGTGCTCGGCACCGGCACCCGGGCCTTTCGCGCTCAGGGCGGGCACGGGCTGGCCGCCCTGCGCTCGCTCTGGGAGGGCTTCATCGTCCCGTACGCGCGGTTCACCGCAAAGCCGCTGGACGCGGCCGTGCGGGAGTACCGGCCGGACGTGCTGCTGGTCGACCAGCACACCCCGGCGGGCGCGCTGGTCGCGCACCGGCACGGGCTGCCGTGGGCGAGCTTCGCGCCCGGCGCGATGGAGCTGGGCCGGCCCTACCGGGCGTTGCCGCAGGTCGAGGCGTGGATGACCGGGCTGCTGCGCGGGCTGTGGGAGCGCGCCCGGCTGCCCGAGGAGGAGTACGTCGACCCGCGCTTCTCCCCCGCCCTGGTGCTGGCGACCACCGGCCCGGCGCTGACCGGCTCAGCCCTGCCGACCGGTTCCACCCGGCTGACCGGCTACGTCCCGCTGACCGGCTCCGCCTGGCCGCCGGCGCACCTCGCGGCGGTCGGGCCGGTGATCGCGGCGCGGCCGCACGATCCGCACTTCCCGTGGGGGCGGCTGCTACCGGGCCGGCGGCGGGTGCTGGTCACGATGGGCACGCTGGCGGGCGAGTTGGGCGCGGACTTCCTCGCGCGGGCCGTCCGGGCCCTGGAGCTGTGCGGCGAGGAGGTGCAACCGGTGTTCGCGGCGCCGGGCGGGCTGCTGCCCGAACTCCCGCCGCACGCGGTCGCAGTGGACCGGGCGCCGGTGCTGGAGCTGATGGCGCGCGGCGCGTTGGACGCGGTGCTGTGCCACGGCGGGATGAACACCGTGGGCGAGGCTCTGGCGCACGGCCTGCCGCTGGTCGCCGCGCCGATCCGGCACGACCAGCCGTTCGTCGCGGCCCAGGTGGCGGCGGTCGGGGCCGGGCTGCGGGTGCCGTTCGCCCGCGTGACGCCGGAGCGGCTGGCGCAGGCGCTGCGGGCCGTACTGGAGACAACGGGCTACCGGGACACGGCGGTTCAGGTCGGCAGGGAGCTGCTGGCCGGTGGCGGTGCGGCGGCCGCGGCGGAGCGGCTGGAGGCGCTGGCCTGAGCCGGCGTCCTCGGATTCCCCTTGGCAGAGGGGATTCCCCTTAGCAGAGGGGGAGATCGCACGTCCATTGGTCTAGGCCATTGTTTCCGGGTCGGGGTTCACCCTAGGGTGTCGCAGCAGCACCCGCCCTCCGCAGGTGCCGAGCACCGCCTTCCCGGGTGCCGTGGCAGCCCATCCCCGTACGGGAGTTCCGGTTGATCGAGACCACGGGACTGCGCAAGTCCTACCGCAAGAAGACCACCCGCCGCAGCGGCGAGGACCCGACCGTCGACGCCGTGCGCGGCATCGACCTGTCGGTCGCCGCCGGCGAGATCTACGGCTTCCTCGGCCCCAACGGCGCCGGGAAGACCACCACTCTGCGCATGCTGGCCACCCTGATCCGCCCGGACGGCGGACGGGCCCGCATCGCCGGGGCCGACCTGTTCACCGACCCGGCCGGAGTCCGCCGCCGGATCGGCTACGTCGCCCAGGGCGGCGGCACCACCGACAACGTCAGCGCCCGCGAGGAACTGGTGCTCCAGGCCCGGATGTACGGCGCCGGCAAACCCCGGGCCGTCCGGGCCGCCGAGGACGCGCTCAAGGCCTTCGAGCTGGGCGAGTTCGGCGACCGGCCGTGCGTCACCTACTCCGGCGGCCAGCGCCGCCGGGTGGACATCGCGCTCGGGGTGATCCACCAGCCCCGGGTGCTGTTCCTGGACGAGCCGACGGTCGGGCTGGACCCGGCCAGCCGGGCGCACGTCTGGGCGGAGGTCCGCCGGCTGCGCACCGAGGGCATGACCGTCGTCGTCACCACCCACTACCTCGACGAGGCCGACGCGCTCTGCGACCGGGTCGCCATCGTCGACCACGGCCGAGTCGTCGCCGAGGGCACGCCCGAGGCCCTCAAGCGCGAGATCTCCGGCGACGTCGTCCTGGTCGGCCTGGACGCCGGCGAGGGCGCCGCCGAACGAGCGGCCCGGGTGCTGCGCCCGCAGCCGTACCTGCACCGACTGGAGCCCGACGGGGACGGGGGACTGCGGCTGTACCTGGACGACGGTGCCGCGGCCATCCCCCAGCTGCTGCGCGCCCTGGACGCCTCCGGTCTGACGCCCGGCACCGTACAGCTCCAACGGCCCAGCCTGGACGACGTGTTCCTGGCCCGCACCGGCCGCTCGCTGCGGCAGTCCTGACCCGTCCGCACCCCGCGGCCCCGCCGCGAGGACCGGCACCACCCCTGGGGGGACCGTGAAGCTCGCCCGCGACACCTGGCTGGTCTTCCAACGCCAGCTGCTGCTCATGATCCGCACCCCGGTCTGGATCGCCGTCGGCATCATCCAGCCCGTGTTCTACCTCCTGCTGTTCGCCCCGCTGCTGAAGAAGGTGCTCGCCCCGGACGGCGCGAGCAGCTACGCCGACGCCTACCAGGTGTACGTGCCGGGCCTGTTGGCGGTGCTGTGCATCTTCGGCGGGCTGTTCACCGGCTTCAGCCTGCTGGGCGAGCTCAAGGCCGGGATCATCGAGCGCTCCCGGGTGACGCCGGTGAGCCGGCTGGCACTGCTGCTCGGCCGGGCGCTGCGGGAGATGGTGGCGCTGCTGGTGCAGGCCGTCCTGATCACGCTGATCGCGCTGCCGTTCGGGCTCCGGGTGAGCCCGCTCAACCTGCTGCTCGCCTACCTGCTGCTCGGGCTGCTGGCGCTGATGACCTCGGCGATCTCCTACGGCATCGCGCTGATGGTGCCGACCGACGCGGCGATGGCGCCCGTGGTGAACACCATCGCGCAGCCGATCGCACTGCTGTCCGGGGTGCTGCTGCCGCTCACCCTGGCGCCGGACTGGCTGCAGCAGCTCGCCCGCTGGAACCCCTTCTACTGGGCGGTGGAGGGCATGCGCGCCCTGTTCTCCGGGCACGCCGGGGACAGTGCGGTCTGGCAGGGGCTGCTGGTGGTCGTGGTGATGACCGCCCTGGCGGTGTACTGGTCGGCCCGGCTGTTCTCCACCCGGGTGCGCTGAACGACACCGGAACGCGGGGACGCCGGTGGGGCCCGGCTCGACGTGCGAGCCGGGCCCCGTCGGCGTCCTCACGCGTTCAGGATGTGATGAAAGCCGCCAACTTCGCTATCCCGTCGATGATCTGAGTGTGCGTCAGCGCGCTGATGGAGAGCCGCAGCCGGTGTTCCCCGCCGCCCGCCGGGTAGAACGGCGCCATCGGCGTCCACAGCACCCCGTACTCGCGGGCGCAGCGCTCCATCGCCGCGTCGTCGGCGGCGAAGGGCACCGTCAGTACGGCGAAGAAGCCGCCGTCGGGGCGGTTCCAGGAGACGCCCAGCCGGCGCCGCTCGGAGGCCGGGAAGTGCCGGTCCAGCTCCCGCAGCAGGGTGTCCATGCCGGCCGCGTAGTGGGCCGTGGCACGGGAGTTGGCGGCGCGCAGCCGGCAGTCGTGCGTCAGCAGCATGCCGCCGATGACGGCCTGGCTGAGCGCGGGGGTGTTGACCGTCGTCATGCTCTTCAGCTTGGCCAGCTCGTCCGCGAGCAGGCTGCGCCGCCCGCCGGGGCCGGTCACCTCCTGGTCGGCGACGGCGTAGCCGAGCCGGGCGCCGGGGAAGCAGGTCTTGGCGAAGGAGCCCAGGTGGACGACCTGGCGGCGGCGGTCCAGCGCCTTGAGGGTGGGCCGCGGACCGGGGGTGCGGGCGAAGAAGCCGTACGGGTTGTCCTCGACGACCAGGACGCCCTCCTCGGCGGCCACGTCCAGCAGCCGGGTGCGGGCGGCGATCGGCATGCTGGTGCCGGACGGGTTGGCGAAGTCCGGGACGACGTAGAGGGCGCGCGGGCGGCGCCCCTCGGCCCGCACGGCCCGGGCCGCGGCCTGGACGGCCTCCGGATCGGGCCCGCCGTCGGGGCCCTCGGGGACCGGCCGGGTGGTCAGGTCCAGCAGCCGGGCGGCGCCGGTGACGCCGACGTAGCAGGGCGCGCTCACCAGCAGCACGTCGTCCGGGCCCGCGCAGAGCGCGCGCAGCACGAGCAGCATGCCCTCCTGGGCGCCGACGGTGAGCACCAGGGACTCGGGGGCGACGGTCAGGCCCTCGTCGCTGGCGAGGGTGCGGGCGACCAGGTCGGCGATGATGCCCTTGGTGGGGCCGTACTGGAACAGTGCGGTGCGCACGGCGTCCCGGTCGAGGCCGCGCTCGGCCAGGTGGGCGAGGTAGGCGTCCAGGTAGCGGGGGACGTCCTCGGGCTCGAAGAAGCCCTCGTAGGGGCGGCCGGGAGCGAAGGAGACGGCCTGCGGGTAGCGGGTGGTGACCTCGTTGAGGAAGGTCATCGCGTCCAGCAGCGGATCGGCGAGGGAGGCGTGCAGGTCCGCCAGGCGGAGGTTCACCGCAGGGCCTCCCCCTGGGCATCCCCCAGGGCCTCCCGCAGCCGCCCGGCGGCGTACGCCTGGGCGTCGGCGGCGGCGTCGAGGGTGCCGGTCACGGCGAAGAACCCGTGCGGCATGCCCGGGTAGCGGCGCAGCTCCACCGGGACCCCGGCCGCGCGCAGCGCCTCGGCGTACTGCTCGCCCTCGTCCCGCAGCGGGTCGTACTCGGCGGTGAGGACGGTCGCGGGCGGCAGGCCGGCCAGGGTGGCGGCGCGCAGCGGGGAGGCGTACGGGCTGGCGGCGTCGGCCTGGTCGGCCAGGTAGTGGCCCCGGTACCAGGCCACCGAGCGGCGGTTGAAGAGCAGCGGGTCGTCGTGTTCGCGCAGCGACGGGGTGTCGGCGGCCTGGTCGGTGTTGGGGTAGACCAACAGCTGGTGGCGCAGGGCCGGGCCGCCCTCGGCGCGCAGCAGCAGGGTCAGGGCGGCGCTGAGGTTGCCGCCGGCGCTGTCGCCGCCGACCGCGAGGCGGTCGGGGTCAATACCGAACTCGCCGGCCCGTTCCACCAGGTGGAGGAGGGCGGCGCGGCAGTCCTGCAGGGCGGCGGGGAAGGGGTGTTCGGGGGCGAGCCGGTAGCCGACGGAGGCGGTGACGCAGCCGACGGCGTTGGTGAGGCGGCGGCAGATCGCGTCGCTGGTGTCGGGTGAGCCGAGGGTCCAGCCGCCGCCGAAGAGGTAGAGCAGGGCGGGCAGTTGACGGCCGGGCGGCTTGCGTCCGGGCAGTTCGGGGCTGGGCAGTTCGGGGCTGGGCGGCTCGGGGCGGTAGAGCCGCAGGGTGAGGTCGGCGCCGGGGCCGGGAAAGCGGTGCTCCTCGACGGCGGCGACCGGCTCGGGGGTGCCGGCCGCGGCGCGGATGTCGGCGAGGTCGGCGGCGCGAGCCTCGGCCAGGGTGAGGGTGTAGAGCGGCGGTGCGCCGCTGCTCGCGCGCCGGGCGCGCAGGCCCTCGGCCTGGGGGTGCAGGGGCATGGGTGGTCCCGTTCTCGTACGGCTGGGTCGGCGGTCGGGCCTCGGTCAGCGGTCAACGGTCAGTGGTCGGCGGTCGGCCCGCGGTCGGCCTCGACGTAGATGGTCTCGTCGGTGCGGAACGCCGTGTCCAGGTCGGCGACGTCCGAACGGGTGCCCTGGCGGTAGGAGCAGTGGCGGATCTGCTCGGGCGTGAAGCCGGCCCGGGTCAGGACGTGCCGGAGTTCGTCCAGGTCGTAGATCCACTGGTGGCCGTAGTGCCGGAAGATCTGGTTGACCAGGAAGGCCGGGCGGGCGGGCATCGGCGGGCCGAAGCCGAGGGTGCTCAGGCGGCGGCGGTGCTTGCCGAGGAAGCCGTCGCCGGTGGCGTAGCCGACCAGGTAGCGGGCAAGGTCGGGGGTGGTCAGGCGCAGCACGCCGCCGGGGCGCAGCACCCGGCGGGCCTCGCGCAGCCAGCCGATCGCCACGGGCATGGTGACGTGCTCGATCAGGTGCTCGGCGTACACCCAGTCGACGCTGGCGTCGGCGAAGGGCAGCGGCTCGGCGATGTCCAGCTGGGTGAACCAGCGCTCGCCGTCGACCCGGTAGAGGGTGCCGGGCTCGGTGGCCGTGCCGGGGCCGCGCAGGGCGGTCAGGTCGGTGCCGAGGCCTTCCGGGTGGGCGGTCCGGAAGGCGGCGAACTCGATGCCGGTGAGGCCGAGTTCGCGGAAGTCCGCGTGGTCGTGCGGCAGCCCGCCGGGGTGCGCTTCGAGCTTGTCGCAGGTGGCGACCTGCGCGCTGAAGTCGGCCAGGCGGGCCGCCAGGCCGTCCGGGTCGTCCCAGTCCCAGCCGGGGAATCTGCCGGTCTCTTGGGCCTGTTGGGCCTGTTGGGCCCGTCCGGTCCGATCGGTCCGATCGGTCCGATCGGTCCGATCGGTCTGCTCTGTCTGCTCGGTCGGTTCGGTCGGTTCGGTCATTGTCGGGTCTCTTTCTCGGAGAACGTGGTCCGGGGCCCGTGCGGTTCAGCCGGCCGGGCGGGGCCAGGGGGCGAGGGCCGTCCGGTCCAGGTCGGCGAGCCGGGGACGGCCCAACAGGGCCATGGTGTGCTCCAGTTCCTCGCGCAGCAGGTCGAGCACCCGGTGCACGCCGGCCTCCCCGCCGGTGGCGAGGCCCCAGAACGCGGGGCGGCCGACCAGGACGGCGCGGGCGCCGAGGGCGAGGGCGACGGCGATGTCCGCGCCGGTGCGCACGCCGCCGTCGAGCAGCACCGGCAGCTCGGCGGGCACGGCCTGGACCACTTCGGGCAGTGCGGCCAACGCCGGTATCGCGCCGTCCAGTTGTCGCCCGCCGTGGTTGGAGACCAGGACGGCGTCGGCGCCGTGTTCGACGGCCAGCCGGGCGTCCTCGGCGGTCAGGATGCCCTTGAGGACCAGCGGCAGCCGGGTGCGTTCGCGCAGCCAGCCGAGGTCGGCCCAGCTCAGGGTGGGGTCGAACTGCTCGCGGGCGTGCTCGGCGATGCCCGAACTGCCGCCCGCGGCGCGGTGGCTGGCCGACATCAGGGCCGGGTCCAGGTTGACCGCGCGGACGGCGGGCGGGATGGCGAAGCCGTTGCGCAGGTCGCGCAGGCGGCGGCCGATCCTGGGGGCGTCGACGGTCAGCACCAGCGCCCGGAAGCCGGCCGCCTCGGCCCGCTCCACCAGGGCGGCGAGGGCGGCCCGTTCGCGCAGCCAGTACAGCTGGAGCCAGAGCGGGCCGGTGGCGGCCTCGGCGATCTCCTCCAGGGTGCGGCTGGCGAACATCCCGGCGACCAGCAGCGCCCCGGCCCGGCCGGCGGCGCGTGCGGTGGCGGTCTCGCCCTCCGGGTCGACCAGTCGGTGGTAGGCCATCGGGGCGATGCCGAGCGGGAGGCCGAGCGGTGCGCCGAGCAGGGTCAGCGCCGGGTCGCAGGCGGAGACGTCGACCAGGGTGCGCGGGCGCAGCGCATAGCGCCCGAACATCTCCCGGTTCGCGGCCAGGGTGCGTTCCGTGCCGCTGCCGCCTTCGATGAAATCCCATATTTCCGGGGCAAGTTGTTCGCGCGCCGCGCGCTCGATCCCGGTCAGCGTGAGTGCTCCCACGGGCATTCCTCGTTCCCGGACGGCCACGCGCGGGCCAGTCCCGGTTCGGCAGCGTAGGAGCAACGACCACATTGGTATAGACCTTGATTTGACCAAACGTCTGTGCCATGGTCTGGCAACGGAATTGACCGTATTGGTTGTGAACTGCGTTCATGACAAATCCCCTGACTTGTGTGGAGCCGCGTTGACCGGCTTTTCCCTCTCTTCACTTCCGCTTTCCGCACCGCCGCACTCCGACGCCCCGCACGACTGGGTCGACCGGCTGCTGCTGGCCGGCCCCGGCGGCGAGGAGTGCCTGCACCTCGGCACGCCGCTCGACCGGGCGGCCCTGCGCGCCCTGGTCGAGGAGCAGTCCGTACGGCTGACTGCGGCCGGGCTCGGCCCCGGCGGCACGGCGGCGCTGCGGCTGCCGCCCTCGGTGGCGTTCGTCGCGGTACTGCTGGCATGCTGGCGGCTCGGCGCCCAAGTCGCCCTGCTCGACCACCGGTTGACCGACCACGAGATCGACGCGGCGGTGGCGCGGCTGGCCCCGCAGGTGCTGATAGGCTCCGCCGATCGGCCCGCGGCGGCACTGCGCGGCTTCTCCGAGGTGGAACCGGCGGCCCTCCCGCTGCCGGACGGACACCCGGCCCGCACCGGGCACGCCCTGATCCAGCTCAGCTCCGGATCCACCGGCCCGGCCAAGGTCATCGCCCGTACCGCCGCCGACCTGCTGCGTGAACTCGACTGCTACCGAAGGCTGGTGGAGTTCCCGGGCGAGGGCGAACGGGTAATCCTGCTGTCCTCGGTGGTGCACGTGCTCGGCCTGGTCGGCGGGCTGCTCAACAGCCTGTACGCCCGCGCCGCGCTCACCGTGCCGGAGCGGATGACGGCGGCAGGCATCCTCGCCGCCGTCGCCGACTCCGACCGGCCGACCACGGTCATCGGAGTGCCCTTCCACGCCGAGCTGTTGGCGGGGGCGGTCGCTCCCCCGGCGCTGCCCCGGCTGCGACGGATGATCGTCGCGGGCGAACTGGTCCGCCCGGGCCTGCCCGCGCTGTTCACCGAGCGCTACGGCGTCCCGCTCGGAACCATGTACGGCATGACCGAGACCGGGGTCATCGCCACCGACCTCGACGGCACCCTCCACCCGGCCAAACGCGCCGTCCACGGGATGCGACTGCGCCTGGTGAAGGGCGAGTTGCAGCTCGGCGCGGACTCCTCACCGTACCCCGGCCTGGACGACCCGACCCGCTGGTCGGACGGCTGGCTGCACACCCGCGACGCGGCCGAGCTGGACGGAACCGCCAGCCTGGTCACCGTGCTCGGCCGACTGGACTCCCAGGTCTCGATCGGCGGCCTGAAGGTCGACCTCACCGAGGTCGAGCAGACCCTGGCCGCACTGCCCGAGGTCCGCGAGGCCGTGGTCGTCTTCGACGGCGGCGCGATCGAGGCCTACCTGGCCACCGAACCCGACGCCGACCTCGCCCTCGTCCAGGACGGGCTGGCCCGCCGCCTCGCCGCCTACAAGCGGCCGCGCCGGCTCGCCCTCCTCCCCCGACTCCCCCGCACCGCCACCGGCAAGCTGCTGCGCGACCCGGCCGCCCTGCGCGACACCGCCGCGGCCCCCGCGGCCACCGCGCACTGACCGCGCACCGACCGCGGGCAGCCACGCGCCCACGCACCCACGTTCCGGAACCCGACAAGGAGCCACCACCATGCAGGACCGCATCCGCGCGTTCGTCCTCGCCGCCCTCACCGAGATGCAGTACGACGTCTCCGAGGTCACCGGGGACACCGACCTCGGCCCGGCCGGGCTGGACCTCGAATCGCTCGCGCTGGCCGACCTCTCGGTGCAGGTCGAGGACGAGTTCGGGATCAAGTTCGACCTGGACGAGATGGAGACCACCGCGCTGATGACGCTGGACGAGTTCACCGCGGACGTCGCCCGACGGATCGACGCCCTCGCCGCCGCCTCCACCGGCAGCGCCGCATGACCGGCACCGAGCACGCCGAGGCCCTGCCGGACCGGGCCGAGGTCCTGACGATGCTGGCGGCGTTCGGGCAGCGCGCCGCCGACACCGTTCCCGAGGAGCTCGGATCACTCGAACTCACCTGGCTCGTCGCCGAGTTCGAGCAGCGGTACGGACTGCGGGTGGACCTGGACGACGAGCGCTTCGGCGCGGTGCGGACGGTCGACGACGCGACCGAGCTGCTGCGGGCGGCCGTCCTGGCCGAGCGCGCGGGCGTACGGCCGTGAACGGCCTCGCCACGGGCTCAGGGCCGCCCGGCCGGACCCGACCGCTGCCACCCGCCGGAGTGGTCCGCCCGGTCGTCACCGGGGTCGGCGTGCTCAGCGCCGCCGGGTACGGGCTCGCCGCGCTGACCGAGGCCACCACGCATGGCAAGGCCGCGTTCGGCCCGGTCACCCGCTTCGACGTGGGCGCCCGCCGCACCACCCGGGCCGCACTGCTGCCCGCCACCGCCGCTCCGGGCGGCACCCTGGCCCCGGTCGCCGCCCTGGCTCCGGTCGGCAGCGCGCCACCGGATGGCCCGACGCCACCGGACGGCACTGCTTCGGCCCGGGCAGTCCGGTCGGCCGAGGCGGCGCTGGACGCGATCGACCAGGCCTGCCGGCAGGCCGGCCTGACCGCCGCCGAGGGCGCCACGCTGCCCGTCCTGCTCGCACTGCACAGTGATGAGCACACCCGCGCCACCGCCGACGCGGTCGCGGCCGGGGTCCGTGCGGGCTGGGGAGCCCCGGGGGTCACCCGGGTGTACACCGGCGCCTGCGTGGCCGCCTCGACCGCCGTCGCCGACGCCGCCGCCCTGGTCGCCGCCGGACGGCACGAACGGGCCTTGGTCGCGGCCGTCCACCTGGTCGGACCGGGCGTGTTCGCCGTCTTCGACGCCGGGCGCGCGCTGGCCCGCGACGGCGAGCTGCGCCCGTTCAGCGCCGGCCGCACCGGCACCCTGCTCGGCGACGCGGCCGCCGCCGTCCTGGTCGAGGCCGCCCCGGCCGCCGAGCGGCGCGCCGCGCCGGTGCTCGCCCGGCTGGCCGGCTGGGGCCGCGCCGGGGACGCCCACCACGTCTGCCGCCCGGAACCGGACGGCACCGGGGCGGCCCGGGCGATCGAGGCCGCGCTCGGCCGCGCCGGCGTCGACCCGGCCGAGGTCGGCTACGTCAACGCCAACGGCACCGGCTCCACCCTGGCCGACCTGGCCGAGGCCCGCGCCCTGCGGCGGGTGTTCGGCCGGCACACCGGCGAACTGCCGGTCAGCTCCAGCAAGTCGGTGCACGGCCACGCCCTGGAGGCCTCCGCCCTGCTCGAACTCGCCGTCACCATCGGCGCGTTGGGGACCGGCCTGCTCCCGGTCAACGCCGGGTGGCTCGGCCCGGACCCGGACGTCGACCTGGACCTCGTCCTGGACGGCCCGCGTGCCGCCCGCCCCCGCTACGCCCTCAGCCTCAACTCAGCCTTCGGCGGCGCCAACACCGCCCTGCTGCTGGCCCCCGGATGACACCCACCACCACGATGACCACTCCTGCCGACGACCCCCACGGCCTGCGCGTCCTCGCCGAGGCCCGCCGCCCCGCGCCCGGCCTGGACGGGCCGCCGCCACCGCTGCCCGGCTTCGCCGCCTCCGGCTTCAACCCGCTGGTCGCCGACACCGCCGAGCGCTGTCTGCGCGCCGTCCACGGCGAGCCGCCCGCCCCCGGACGGACCGCCCTGCTGCTGGCCAGCGCGAGCGGCGACCTCGACACCGCGCGGGCGATCGAGCAGAGCACCGAACCCGGACGCCGGACGGGCCCGCTGCTGTTCTTCCAGTCCAACCCCAACGCCGTCCTCGGGCACATCTCGGCACGCTGGGGCCTGACCGGCCCGGTCGTGGCGATCTGCCCGGCGGAGGCCGAACCCGGCCGCGTACCGGCGGAAGCGTACGAGCTCGCCGCGCTGCTGCTCGCCGACGGGGACGCCGACCGGGTCCTCGTCGTGGCCGTCGAGCAGACGCCGGACGGGGACCGGGCCGCCGCCGTCCTGCTCTCGGCCCCGCCGACCTGAACCGGCCGACCTGAACCGCCGGCCTGAAAGCAGCCGACCTGAACCCGCCGACCTGAAAGCAGCCGACCTGAACCAGCCCTGAACCCGCCGATCACCCCCGGCCGTATCCACCACCGAGGCCCGGCGCCTGACGCAGCCGCACCCGGCAGACCAACCGCCGCCCGCCCGACACCGCCGCGCCACCCGCCGCCCGCCACCCGGCGCCTGCTTACCGCCGCGCCGCCCGCCGCCCGCCGCCCGCGCGGCCGACCGACCCCGCCACCTGATCAGCCGCCCGGGCCGTCCACCGGCCCCGAGGGAGGGATCCACCCCCGTGACCATCCGCAGTCTCCGCACCCTGCTCGCGGACGACCCCGACGTCGGCGCCGGCAACGTCCTGACCGCCCGGATCGCGCTCGGCCTGGACGTCGACGAGCCGCTGCTCACCTTCGACACCCCGGTGGACGACCACCCCGCCTGGCAGCCGTTCACGCTGCGCGAGCTCGACCGCGCCGTACGGGCCCGCGCCGCCGCCCTGCACGCGCTCGGCATCACCCGGCGCGACCCGGTCGTGGTCTACGCGAGCGACGCCGCCGACCACGTCCTCGCCTTCCTCGCGCTGGCCCGGCTCGGCGCCGTCCCCGCGCTGCTCAACCCCAACCTGGACGGTGAGCGCGCCGCCCGCTACACCGCCCGGCTCGGCGCGGCCGGTGTCCTCGCCGACCCGGCCCACCTGACCGCGCTGGCCGGCCACGACCCGGGCGCGCCGCTGCTGCCCGAGATCGCCACGCTCGGCGCGGGCGACCCGGACGCCGCACCGGCGCCGTACCGGCACTGGTCCGGCGACCCGGTCGCGATCACCCACTCCTCCGGCACCACCGGGATGCCCAAGGCCGTCGTCCACTCGCACGCCAGCCTGTACGCGGCGATCCGCCACCGGTTGCGGCTGCCCCGCCCGCAGGGCCAGGACCGGATGCTCAGCGCCCTGCCCGCGCCGCACGCCGCGACGGTGATCGCGCTCAACCTCGCACTCAGCTCGCACACCCAACTTGCCCTCCTGTCAGGGCAGTCCGGCGACGGCGCGCTCGCGGCGATCGAGCAGTGGCGGCCCACCGGGGTGATCGGCTTCGCCGCCACCTGGGCCGACCTCGCCCGCCACGACCTCGCCGCCCGGGACCTGACCTCCGTCGCCCTCTGGTGGAACACCGGCGACTGCGCCCACGAGGTGCACATCCGCCGGCTGATCGCCACCGGCAGCCGGGAGACCGTCACCCGCACGGGCCGCTCCCGCGTGCCCGGCTCCCAGTTCGTGGACGGCCTCGGCTCCACCGAGATGGGCCACTCCCACTTCTTCATCACCCACGGGCCCGGCACCGAACGCTACGGCCGCTGCGTCGGGCGCCCGCACGCCTTCGTCGACTGCGAGGTGGTCGGCCCGGACGGCGAACCGCTCGGCCCCGGCGAGGTCGGCGAACTCGCCACCGCCTCCCCGACCTTGGCCCTCGGCTACTGGAACGACTCGGCCACCACCTTCCGTACCCGGATCCGCGGCCGCTTCCTCACCGGGGACCTGATGTACCGGGACGAGGAGGGCTACTACTACCACGTCGACCGCGCCGTGGACTCCGTCGAACTCGACGACGGCAAGCGGCTGTTCACCGCGATGTCGGAGGAGCGGGTACTGGCCGCCTGCCCGGACGTGCTGGACTGCACGGTGGTGGCCGTCCGGGACGGCGCGCGCGTCGTCACCGACGTGCTGCTGCTCCTCGCCGAGGGCGCCGACCAGGCCACGGACCGCACCGAGGCCGTCGTCGCGGCCCTGGACGAAGCCGCCGCCGCGACGGTGCGCCGGGTACTGGCGGTCTCCCCGGACGACATCCCGCTCGGCCCGACCGGCAAGGTCCGCAAGGTCCTGCTGCGCGAGCGCCACCTCGCGGCGGTGGACGCGTGAGCGAACGGACCGTCGGGAGGGGCGCGGCTCGCACCGGCGCCGTCGTCACCGGAATCGGCCTGGTCTCCCCGCTCGGCCGCAAGCCCGCCGAGGTGTTCGAGGCGCTGACCGCCGGCCGGTCCGGCGTCCGGGCCGTGCCCGAGGGGCACGCCGCGCACGGCTGGCTGCCCGCCGCCGGGATCGCGCCCGCCGTGGACGGCCGGGAGGTGCTGCCGCCCACCGAGGCCCGCTGCGTGGACCGCTTCGTGCTGCTCGGCCTGGCCGCCGCCGACGACGCGCTCGCCGACGCCGGCCTGGTGGTCGGCCGGGACGCCGACCCGCACCGCACCGCCGTGGTGCTGGCGACGGGCGGCGGCGGGCTGGAGACCTTCGAGCAGCAGTCGCACCGCCGGCTGGAGCGCGGCCGCCCTGGCGTCAGCCCGTACCTGCTGCCGGGCATGCTCTCCAACATGGCCGCCGCCCGGGTCGCCATCAAGCACGGCATCCGGGGCTACAGCTCCGCCGTGGTGACGGCCTGCGCGGCCGGCGCCCAGGCGATCGCCGAGGGGCTACGGCTGATCCGGGCCGGCGACGCGGACGTGGTGGTGTGCGGCGGCACCGAGTCCTCGCTGCACCCGACCATCGCCGCCGCCTTCACCAACGCCCGGGCCCTGGCCCAGGGTTGGGACGACCCCGGGCAGGCCGGCCGGCCCTTCGACACCCGCCGCAACGGCTTCGTGCTGGGCGAGGGCAGCGCCGTCCTGATCCTGGAGCGCGCCGAGCACGCCGACGCCCGCGGCGCGGCCGGCTACGCGGACGTCCTCGGCTGGGGCGCGTCCACCGACGCCCACCACCCGACCATGCCCCGCCCCGACGGCACCGGCGCCGCCGACGCGATGCGCGCCGCACTCGCCAACGCGGGCCTGGCCCCGGGCGACATCGACTACGTGAACGCCCACGGCACCGGCACCAGGCTCGGTGACGCGGCCGAGACCGCGGCGCTGCGCGCCGTCTTCGGCGAACAGCCGCCCGCGGTCAGCTCGACCAAGGGCGCCACCGGCCATCTCCTCGGCGCCGCAGGTGCGTTGGAGGCGGCGGTGACCGCCCTGGCGGTGGCGAGGGGGACGCTGCCGCCCACGCTCAACCTGACCGATCCCGACCCGGCCTGCGACCTGGACCACGTCCGGGGCGCCGCCCGGACCGCCCCGGTGCGCGCCGCGCTGAGCAACGCCTTCGCCTTCGGCGGCCACAACCTCAGCCTCATCCTCGGCCCGGCCTCCACCCGGACCGCGCGGTAGCCCGACCGCGCGTAGCCCGACCGCCAACAGCCCGACCTGCCATCCCTCCGGGGGGAGATCCCGTTGTCCATCCAGACCATCACCCACGTCGAGTTCCATTGCGCGGACGCGGACAAGACCGCGACCGAACTCTGCGCCGATTACGGCTTCACCGCCGACGCCCCGGCGATCGGCCCGGGCGGCACCCGCATCATCGAGCTGCGCCAGGGCACGATCCGGCTGCACCTGACGTCAGCCGCCGCCCCCGAGCACCCGGTGGCCGGGTTCGTCGCCCGCCACGGGGACGGCGTCGCCGTGCTCGCGCTCGGCTGCACCGACCCGCAGGCCGCGCTGGAACGGGCCGAGCGGCACGGCGCCCGGGTGCTGGACCGGGCCGGCGCCCTGGTCGCCGGCTTCGGCGACACCGCGCTGCGCTTCGTCCCGCTGCGCACCGCCGACCCCGCCCCGGAGCCCCGCCTGCTGGACGCCCTCGACCACGTCGCGATCTGCCTCCCGGCCGGCCGGCTCGCCGAAACCGTCCGGTTCTGCGAGGCCGCGCTGGGTTTCCACACGATCTTCGAGGAGTACATCGAGGTCGGCGAGCAGGCCATGGACTCCAAGGTCGTACAGAGCCCCTCCGGCGCGGTCACCTTCACCCTGATCGAGCCCGACACCGGCCGCCGCCCCGGCCAGATCGACGACTTCCTCTCCGCCCACGGCGGCGCCGGCGTGCAGCACCTCGCCTTCAGCACCCGTGACATCACCACCGCCGTCCGGACCGTCCGGGCCCGCGGCGTGGAGTTCCTCACCACCCCGGGCGCCTACTTCGACGTCCTGGCCGAGCGTTTCGGCGAGACGGCCATCCCGGTGGAGACCCTGCGCGACCTGCACGTCCTGGTCGACCAGGACCACGGCGGCCAGCTGTTCCAGATCTTCGCCCGCTCGACACACCCCCGGCGCACCTATTTCCTGGAACTGATCGAGCGTCAGGGCGCCGGTACCTTCGGCACCGCGAACATCAAGGCCCTGTACGAGGCCATCAGGCGGCACAGCTCCGCCGCCTCCGTCTGACCACCCCGCACCCCCAAAGGAGGCCCACACGATGACCGCGACCACCGAGTTCCGGCTCACCGAGGCCGAACGCGCCCTGCTCCCCACCGCCGAGGAGGTGGCCCACTACCGCGAGCACGGCTGGTACCTGTCCCGCCGGCTGTTCGGCGACGAGGAACTGGACGCCCTCCAGGCCGCCACCGAGCTGTACTACGCGGGCCACCGCGACCGCGAACTGCCCGTCCGGCCGCCCAGGTTGGCCTCCTGGCAGCCCTCGGACGGGCCCGTCCAGCGGCACAACGACTACGTCCACTACGAGAGCGACGCGATCGGCGCGATCCTGCGCAAGCCGCTGCTCGGCGCGGTGGCCGCGCTGCTCGCCGGGACGGCGGAGATCCGGGTCTTCCAAGCCACCCTGATCTACAAGCCGCCGGTCCCCGGCGAGCCCAGCAACCAGGTGCCGTGGCACTTCGACAAGCACTACTGGCAGACCTGCACCTCGCCCGAGATGCTCACCGCCTTCGTCCCGTTCCACGACTGCCGCGAGGAGAACGGCACCATCACCATGGTCGACGGCAGCCACCGCTGGCAGGAGCTGCCCTCCGGCGAGGACTCCACCCGGCACTTCGCCGACCGCGACCGCTCCGAGCTGGACGGCATCCTGGCCGCCAACGCGGCCCACAACGGGCAGCAGGTGCACAAGGTCCCGATGCTGATCCCGCGCGGCCACGTGTCCTTCCACCACTGCCGCACCTACCACGGCAGCGGCCCCAACCTGGCCCCCTACCCGCGCCGGGCCGTCTCGCTGCACCTGCAGGACGGCGCCAACGAGTACCGCCGGCACGACCGGGGCGACGGCAGCCCGGTGGTGTACAACCACGACGTGCTGGTGCGCCGCACCGCCGACGGACGGCCGGACTACGCCGACCCGGACTTCTGCCCGGCGATCTGGCGGGGACGGCCGTGACGGCCGTGACAGCTGTAACGGCCGTGACGGCTCCCCGGGAACCGTCGACCGCACCGGGTTCTCCCGCTGCTCCGGGCACCCCTGCCCCGCTCGGCACCCCCGCCGAGCGCTACCGGATGCTGCGGCTGATCCGCGGCTTCGAGGAGCTGGCGCTGGGCCTGGTGAAGTCCGGCGCGATCCCCGGCGGCATCCACCCGTACATCGGGCAGGAGGCCGTCGCGGTCGGCGTCTGCTCGGCCCTGGGCCCGGCCGACCGGCTCACCAGCACCCACCGCGGGCACGGCCACGTGCTTGCCCGGGGTGCCGCGCCGCACCGGATGCTCGCCGAACTCCTCGGCCGGGTCGACGGGTTGAACGCCGGCCGGGGCGGGTCCATGCACGCCGCCGACCTCTCGCTGGGCATCCTCGGCGCCAACGGCATCGTCGGCGCGGGCGCCCCGATCGCGGTCGGCGCCGCCTGGGCGGCGCAGCAGGCCCGACTGGCCCAGCAGGCCCAACTGGCGCAACAGGCGCAACAGGCGCAACAGGCGCAACTGGCGCAGGACGACCGGGGGTCGCACGGACACCTCCCGGTCGCGGTGGCTTTCTTCGGCGACGGCGCGCTCAACCAGGGCGTCCTGCTGGAGTCGCTCAACCTCGCCGCGATGTGGCGCCTTCCGGTGCTGTTCGTCTGCGAGAACAACGGCTACGCCACCACCCTGCCCGCCGCCACCGCCGTCGCGGGCAGCGCCACCGGGCGGGCGGCCGCCTTCGGCATCCCCGTCGAGGAGGTGGACGGCATGGACACCGAGGCCGTCCGAGCCGCCGCCCTGCGCGCCGTCCGGCGGGCCCGCGACGGCGACGGCCCCGGCTTCCTGGAGTGCCGCACCTACCGCTACGAGGGCCACCACACCATGGAGCGCCGGATGAAACTGCGCTACCGCACCCCCGCGGAGGTCGAGGCCTGGCGCGACCGCGACCCGCTCCCCCGGGCCGCCGCCCTGCTCGACCCCGCCACGGCCGCCGGGCTGGACCGCTCGGTCGCCGAACAGCTCGCCGCCGCCGAGGAGTTCGCGCTCGCCTCCGAACACCCGGACCCGGCGGGCGCGTTGGACCACCTGTACGCCGACGGGCTGCGCCCCCGGCCGGGAGTGACACCGTGACCAGGCTCTCCTACACCAAGGCGCTCAACCGGGCACTGGCCGACGAACTCGCTGCCGATCCGGCGGTCTGCGTCTTCGGCGAGGACATCGGCGTCGGCCTGGCCGGGCCCACGCTCGGCCTGCTGGACCGCTTCGGCCCGGGGCGGATCGTCGACACACCGCTGTCCGAACAGGCCTTCACCGCGATGGCGGTCGGTGCGGCGCTCGCCGGCCGGCGGCCCGTGCTGGAGTTCCAGATCCCCTCGCTGCTGTTCCTGGTCTTCGAGCAACTCGTCAACCAGGCCCACAAGTTCTCGCTGATGACCGGTGGCCAGGCGGCCGTGCCGCTGACCTGCCTGGTGCCTGGGTCGGGCTCCCGGGACGGCTGGGCGGGGCAGCACTCCGACCACCCGTACAGCCTGTTCGCGCACGCCGGCATCAAGACCGTGGTGCCCGCCACCCCGACGGACGCCTACGGGCTGCTGCGCTCGGCGATCCGGGATCCGGACCCCGTCGTGGTGTTCGCGCCCGCCGCCGCCCTGCCGGTGCGCGAGACCGTCACCTGGGACCTCGCGCCCGTCCCGCTCGGCCGGGCCCGGATCCACCGCCCGGGCACCGACGTCACCGTCGTCGCGGTCGGCCACCTGGTGCACGACGCACTCGCGGTGGCGGAGGAGGTCGCCGCGGACGTCTCCGTCGAGGTGCTCGACCCGCGCACGCTGTACCCCCTGGACCGGGCCGCGCTCGCCGCCTCGCTGGAACGCACCGGCCGACTCGTCGTGTTCGACGACTCCAACCGCAGCTGCGGCTTCGGCGCGGAGGTGCTGGCCACCGCCGCCGAGGAGCTGCGCCTGATCGCCCCGCCCCGCCGGATCACCCGCCCCGACGGCGCCGTCCTGCCCTTCGCCCCGGCCCTCGACCGGGCCGTCCAGCCGGGCCGCGAACAACTGCGGCACGCGCTGTACGGCGTCATGAAGCACCACTGAACGAAGCACCACCGAATGCAGCGCCACCGACCGAAGCACCAACTGAGCGACGCGCCACTGAGTGACAAGGAGTCCGTATGTCCGCCAACCGCTACCACTGGGACCGCTCCCACCCCGGACTGACCAGCCTCCAGCGGGTCATCGACCCGCTGCGCCGCGAGGTCGTCGGCCATTCCGTGTACGGCGCGCTCGACAGCATCGAGCGCGTCCGCACCTTCCTGAACAGCCACGTCTTCGCCGTCTGGGACTTCATGTCGCTGCTGAAGAGCCTGCAGCGCGACCTGACCTGCGTCGACGTCCCGTGGGTGCCGAACGGCCCGACCGCGAGCCGCCGGCTGATCAACGAGATCGTGCTGGTCGAGGAGAGCGACGAGCTGGGTGAGGGCTACACCAGCCACTTCGAGCTGTACCTGGAGGGCATGCGCCAGGCCGGCGCGAACCCCCGCCCGGTGGAGGAGTTCCTGGGCCTGCTGGGCGCCGGCACCGCCGTGCCGGACGCCCTCAAGACGGCTGAAGTCCCGCAGGCCGCCGTCGACTTCACCGGCACCACCTGGTCCATCATGGAGAACGCCCCGGTGCACTGCCGGGCGGCCGCCTTCGCCTTCGGCCGCGAGGACCTGATCCCGGAGATGTTCGCCCAGGTGATCGCGATCGACGACCCGGACGGCGTGCTCACCGTCTTCAAGGACTACCTGGCCCGGCACATCGAGGTCGACGGCGAGCAGCACACGCCGATGGCGATGCAGATGCTGATCGACCTGTGCGGCGACGACCAGGACAAGTGGGACTCCTGCGCCGAGACCGTGCGCACCTCGCTGCAGGCCCGCTCCCGGCTCTGGACCGCGATCGAGCGGTCCTTCCCGGATTCCTCGGCGAGCTAGCCGGAGCTGGCCGGAACCGGGGAGAGCCACCGATCGCCCGGACCGCCTCAGAGCACCTTGGGCAGGACGGCCGACGACATGGGCGGTTCGTCGGCCGCCGTCCGGTAGCGGTGCAACTGGGGCCAGATGCTCATGGGTTCCGGTCCGAAGCACTCGATGACAGAAGCACTCGACGACACACGCACGGCCACGCACGGAGACGAACCGCCACGCCCCGTGACGCTCCGCTGCGCGCGCGGCGGGGTCCGACGCGCGGGCACGCCGAACGATAGTGCCACCCCAGGGCAGTGGTCCAGTCCAATCACACGTTCCGGAAAGGCCCTTCGCGCCCGCCGACGATAGAATGCGCAGCATGGGACAGCGCCCCGGCGCACCCCCCGCGCCACCCCTCGTCCTGGTCACCGACACCGACTCGCAGCTGATCGACCCGGCCCGGGCCTACCACCTCGGCCGCGACCCGACCAGCGAGATCGTGCTGGACGACCCCCGGGTCTCCTGGCACCACGCGGTCCTGCGCGCCACCGAAGGCCACTGGCTGCTGGAGGACGTCGGCAGCACCAACGGCACCTACGACCAGGGCCACCGGGTCAGCCGCGAGGACGTCGGCCCCGGCACCCGGCTGCGCTTCGGCGACCCGGCCGACGGCCCCTCCGCGGCCTTCGCCGGCGTGCCCGCCGCCGCCCCGCAGGAGCGCCCGTCCCTGGTCGCCCCGCAGAGCTCCGGCACGTTCCGCAGCCCCAGCGCCGTCCTCCAACTGCCCGGCCACACCGTCCGGATCGGCCGCTCGCGCGACAACGACCTGGTCCTGGACGATCTGGTGGTCTCCCGGCACCACGCCGAACTGCGCGAACTGCCCGACGGCAGCCACGAGATCGTCGACCTGGACAGCCACAACGGCACCTACCTCAACGGCCGCCCGGTCCGGCGGGCCCCGGTCGGCCCGGCCGACATCGTCGGCATCGGGCACTCCGCGCTCTGCCTCTCCGACGGCCACCTGGTCGAGTACACCGACACCGGCGAGATCTCCCTGGACGTCCAGCACCTGGTGGTCCGGGTCGGCCCCGACCACCGGGTGCTGCTGGACGACGTCGGCTTCCCGCTCGCCGAGAAGGCGCTGCTCGCGGTGGCCGGCCCGAGCGGCGCGGGCAAGTCCACCCTGCTCAACGCGCTCACCGGGCTGCGCCCCGCCGACGAGGGCACGGTGCTGTACGACGGGCGCGACCTCTACCGCGACTACGCCGAACTGCGCCGCCGGATCGGCCTGGTGCCGCAGGACGACATCCTGCACACCCAGCTCACCGTCCGCCGTGCCCTGTCCTACGCCGCCGAGCTGCGCTTCCCCGGCGACACCGACCCGCAGGAGCGGGAGGCCAGGGTCCGCGAGGTGATCCACGAGCTGGGCCTGGACGCCCGGGCCGACCAGGTGATCGCCAGCCTCTCCGGCGGCCAGCGCAAGCGGGTCAGCGTCGCCCTGGAGCTGCTCACCAAGCCGTCCCTGCTCTTCCTCGACGAACCGACCTCCGGCCTGGACCCGGGCATGGAGCGTTCGGTGATGCACATGCTGCGCGGACTGGCCGACGACGGCCGCACGGTGGTCGTGGTGACGCACAGCGTGCTGAGCCTGAACGTCTGCGACCGGCTGCTGGTGCTGGCCCCGGGCGGGCGGACGGCATACTACGGGCCGCCCGGCGAGGCGCTCGACTACTTCGGCTACCAGGAGTGGCCGGAGGCCTTCGAGGCCTTCGAGAACGAGGATCACGCCGCCTGGCAGAGCCGCTTCCGCGCCTCGCCGCAGTACCGGCGGTACGTGACGGCCGAGGCCGTGGCCTCGGTGCCGATGCCACCGGCGCCCGTCCCCGTGCAGGCGCCGCAGCGCGCACCGGGCCGGGCACCGTCGATCGGACGGGAGAAGCCGCAGGGCTGGTTCGCCCAGCTGGGCACCCTGGTGCGCCGGTACGCCTCGGTGCTGGCCGCCGACCGGCTGTTCCTCACCATCATGGTGGTGCTGCCGTTCGTCATCGGCCTGATGTGCCGGGTGATGGCCGGCTCCCGCCTCACCCCGGTCAACGCCGTCAACTGCCTGCTCACCCTCTGCATCGGCGGGCTGCTGACGGGCGCCGCCAACTCGGTGCGCGAGCTGGTCAAGGAGCGCGCGATCTACCAGCGGGAGCGCGTGGTCGGGCTGTCCAGATCGGCCTACCTGGTCTCGAAGGTGATGGTCCTCGGCATCGTCACGGTGAGTCAGGCCACGGTGCTCACCGTGGTCGGCCTGGCCGGGGTGGACCTCTCCGCGGCGGTGCCGACCGGCGTCGTGATGCCCCAACTGCCCGAACTGATCATCGCCGTCGCCCTGCTCGCGTTCTCGGCGATGATGCTCGGCCTGGTGGTCTCCGCGCTCGTGGACAAGGAGGAGGCCACCATGCCGCTGCTGGTGCTCCTCTCCGTCGTGCAGATCGTCTTCAGCGGCCTGATGCTCAAACTCCACGGCGTTCCCGGACTGGAGCAGTTCGCCTGGCTGATCCCGTCCCGCTGGGGCATGTCGGCGATGGCCCGTACGGTGCAGCTGCACACGCTCTTCCCGAACGACATCACCGCGGACCCGATGTTCCGGCACGAGCGGTCCGGCTGGGAGCTCTGCATGGTCATGCTGCCGCTGCTGTCGGCCGCGTACGGGATGCTGGTCCTGGCGCTGCTGCGGCGGCACGAGCCCTCGATCATGCGCAAGTAGCCCATGCCGCCCCGCACGCCCTGGCCGCCCACCGATCGCGCTCGGTCGGCGACGCCGGGTCGGCCCGGGCCGCCGCCGGTAGAGTGGGAGACGACCTGTGGTGCGAGTCGTGCCGCGCGCGGCGGGGGTCGCGCGGCGGAGGAAATGTAGCCGCCCATGGACGAGTTCGCGTTGCGCCCCACCCACGTCGCCCCGCCGGGCGGGATGGCCTCCTGGGCGGCCCCGGACCCGGCACGCCCCTCCGCCCGGCTGGACGCGCTGCTCCCGCTGCAACTGCTCGGCCGCCAGGGCGACTGGGCCCAGGTGCTGTGCTCCAACGGCTGGACCACCTGGGTGGACGGCCGTCTGCTGGTCGCCCTCCCGCAGCCGCCGCCCGCGGCCGGGGGCCCGCCCGCCCGGACCGCGGACCCGCGGCCGGCGCTCGCCGAGGCCGAGAGCGCGCTCGCCCGCTACCGCACCCTGCTGGAGGACCTCGCGGCGGGCACGCTCGACCTGGAGACCTTCCGGGAGCGCTCGCGCGGCCTGCGGATCGGCCTGGTGGTCGACGGCGAGGAGCTCTGGGCCTTCGACCCGGTGCACGACCGCTGGTGCTACTGCGACGGGCTCCAGCTCCAGACGTACGCGGCCACCGACCGGCCGCCGCCGTCCGCCGCGCCGCGGCCGGCCCGGACCCCCGCGCCCGCACCGACTCCGGCGCCCGGCGCCTCGCCGACACCGGCAGCAGCTCCGGGTCCTGGTCCGGGTCCGGCTCCGGCGCACAACCCGTACGCCCCCACCCGGACGAGCGACCCGTGACCTCCGCCGAGCGGCCGTCCGCGCCCAGCCTGCCCGCCGGCCTGGTCGGGCGGAAGGTCGCGGGATACCGGCTGGAGAGCGAGATCGGGCGCGGCGGGATGGCCGTGGTCTACCGGGCCAAGGACCTGCGGCTCGGCCGGACCGTCGCCGTCAAGCTGCTGGCCCCCGAACTGGCCCGCAACGAGGTGTTCCGGCAGCGCTTCATGCACGAGTCCGAGGCCGCCGCCGCCATCGACCACCCGCACATCATCCCGGTGTTCGAGGCGGGCGAGCACGAGGGCATCCTGTTCATCGCCATGCGCTACGTCGAGGGTGGCGACCTGCGCGCCCTGCTCAACCGCGGCGGCCCGCTGCCCGCCGCGCGGGCCACCCGGCTGGCCCTGCAGATCGCCTCCGCGCTGGACGCCGCGCACGATCACGACCTGGTCCACCGGGACGTCAAACCGGGCAACGTGCTGGTCGCCGCCGGGACGGACAGCGAGCACCCCGAGCACCTGTACCTGGCGGACTTCGGGCTGACCAAGAAGTCCCTCTCGCTCAGCGGGCTGACCAGCGTCGGCCAGATCGTCGGGACACTCGACTACGCGGCGCCCGAGCAGATCTCCGGCAAGCCCCTGGACGGGCGCTGCGACCAGTACAGCCTCGGCTGCGTGGTCTTCGAGATGCTCGCCGGCACCCCGCCGTTCCAGCGGGAGAGCGACCTCGCGCTGCTCTGGGCCCACCTCAACGACCCGCCGCCCGCACTGCGCGAGCACCGGCCCGACCTGCCGGACGCCGTGGGCGCGGTGGTCGCCCGGGCCCTCGCCAAGACACCCGACGAGCGGTACGCGAGCTGCCTGCAGTTCGTCGCCGAGCTGCGCGCCGCGACCGCCGCCGAGGACGCCCGGGCCGAGGGACGGTGGAGCGGGGAGGGGCCGCCCACCCAGGTCGTCCCGGTGGTCTCCCCGGGCGGCCCCCTGGCGGTGCCGGAACCGCCGGCCTGGGCCGCACCGGTCGTCCACCCGCCGTCCTGGTCACCCGCCCCGTTCGCCCCCTCCACACCGTTCGCACCGTCCGCACCCGTCGCCCCAGACGGGAGCCGCTCAGCAGGGAGCCGCCCGACATGGACGCCGTGAGCCAGGTCTTCGCCATGATCGCTGCCGCGATCCACCTCGTGGTGTGGCCGTTGGAGAGCTTCCTCTACGGACACCCCCGGGTGCGCTACCTGCTCACCGGCAACACGGCGGACGCCCCGGAGGTCCGGCTGTGGCGCTTCAACGTGGGCTTCTACAACCTGTTCCTGGCCCTCGGCCTGGTCGCGGGCCTCGTCCTGCTGCACACCGGGAACAGCAGCTCGGGCCGGCCGGTGATCCTCTACATCGCCGCGTTCATGGTCGCGGGCGGGACCACCCTCTTCGTCTCGGAGCCCAAGCTGTGGCGCGGCGCCCTCGGCCAGGCCGTCCCGGCGGCGGTGATCCTTCTGACGGAGGCTTTCTGACGGACCATCACATTCGTCGAGGAGGGCGACGCCCGGGCCGCTCACCTCCGCCGAGGGTCCTCCTCGGTGACCTCTCCGGTGACCTCTCCCCGGTGCTGGACCCGGGTCGCGAGCAGCGCGCCGAGCGCACCGGTGAGCAGCCCCCAGCCCGCCGCGAGCGGGACGGCCGTCCACAGCGACGGGCGCAGGGTGAGGCTGCCGCTGCCCAGGCCCGCCAGCGGGTTGGAGCCGCCGAGGACGGCACCGAGCAGGTCGCCGAGGCCGCCCCGGCCCAGGCCGACGCCGAGCACGGAGAGCCCGTAGTCGGCGTCCGTCCGGGTCCACAGGCCCACCAGCAGCACGGTGACGGCGGTGGCGAGCGCGAACCGCACGGCGTGCTGCCAGAGCCGGACGGTGCGGGGCGAGCGGCGCGCCGCGAGGAAGGCCGCCGCGAGCAGCAGCACGGCGGCCAGCGGCAGCAGCCACCAGCTGCGCGCGTCGTGTTCGGCCAGGGTGCCGAGGTCGATCGTCGCCTGCTGCCCGTCCGGTGCGCGCAGCGCCTCGGCGAGCGGTTTGGGGACGGGCAGGCCGAGGCCGCCGACCAGCCGGCCGTGCCACTCGGCGCCGAGCCCGACGCCGAAGGCCAGCCAGACCAGGTCGGGCAGCGCGAGCAGCACGACGGCCAGGGTCTGCCGGGCGTTGCCGTGCACGATCGCGGTCAGCACCCCCGCCACCGCGCCGATCACCAGGTACCCGAGCAGCACCATCCAGAGCGCGAACGCGGCCGGGCGGACGGCGAGTTGGTAGCGCACCAGGGCGCGCGGCAGCGGCGCGCGCCGGGACACCGCGAAGCCGCCCGCGAGCACCAGCAGGAGCCAGGCGAAGCCGATGCCGACCGTGCTCGGGATGTCCGCGTGGAAGCCGACCTCCGGGGTGAGCCCGAGTGCGCCGCCCAGCGACTGCACGAGGTCGCCGCCCAGTGGGACGACGAAACTGTGCCGGGCGACGACCGTCAGCAGGACGAGGGCGAGCAGCCAGACCACGGCCGTCCGGGCGATCCGGCCGAGCAGTTCACCACTGCCGGCCACCGCGCGGAAGCGCAGCTGACGAAGGAACACCTCGGCCATCGCGACCGCGCCGGCCACGGAGACGGACAGCGGCATCGCGCTGATCCCGGCGTCCAGCGCGGCGAAGCCGCCCGCACCGCCGTCGAGTCGGACGGCCCCGCCGACGGCGAGCGCGAGCGTCGCGGCCAGGACGGCGGGGAAGCCGCCGTCCGGTAGGGCGTCCGCGCCGGCCAGCCAGAGGCCGAGCGCGGCCACCGCCGCCATCGCGACCAGCCCGGCCAGCACGACGGCGAGCGCGTCCAGCCAGCCCCGGACAGCACCGGGCGGGCCCGCGGCGCGGGTCGTGGGCTGCTGCATGCCGCCTCCTGGTCGTTCGATGGGACGCCACCGGGGCTCCGGCGGACACGCTCGGCGGAACGTTCCCCGGGCCGCTTCGGCCCGGCCGGGGCTGCGGCCTTGCCGCATGTCCGGCCCTGCCGCATGTCCGGCCCGACCGGGTGTCCGGCCCGACCGGGTGTCCGGCCCGACCGGGTGTCCGGTCCGGCCGGGCTGCGGCCCGCTCGGGTTCCAGGGTGGCCGACGCCCGGCGGGCACGCTCGGCGACACCCACGGCACCTGCTGTTGCGGCGAACGGGGCACCGGGGGAGAAATGGAACCCCATGGCAGGAGATTCCCGTGCCGGCCCCGATCGCCGGCCGCCTGCGAAACGGAGCCCCGATGACCTCCCAACCTGTCTCTTATACACATCTCCGAGCCCACGAGACAGGCAGAAATCTCGTATGCCGTCT
>NZ_JNWQ01000067.1 GCF_000716875.1 Streptomyces novaecaesareae
GGTGGGCCGGTAGATGCCGACGGTGTCGAAGGATCCGGCGTTCCAATGGCCCATCAGCGGAACGTCGTTGGGCGCACCGAACCGGTTCGAGCCCAGCACTCCACCGGAGCTGTTGGCCTCGTAGAAGGTCTGGTCACCCGGCCGGTACACCCCGACACCGGTGGTCGGGCGGTAGGGGACGGTGTGGTCGGAGCCGAGGCCGGCCCGGGGGCCGCAGACCGGCCAGGCGCGCTGGCCCTGGCCGGCGAGCACCTTCTCGCCTATCAGGATCTGCTGCTCTTTGGTCGCCTGGTGCGGGAACGGCTGGTACTGCGTGCCGCCGTAGGCCTTCCAGGTGCTCAGCGTGAACTGCAGGCCGCCGTAGAAGCCGTTTCCGGTGTTGATGCTCCAGTCGCCGCCGCTCTCGCACTGGGCCACCTTGTCCCAGGTGGCGATCGAGGCGGCGTGCGCCGGTCCGGCGGTGAGGGCGGTCGCCGCGATGGACAGGCAGAGCGCGCCGAGGGCGGCGCCGGTCCTGGCGCGGGTGGTCCGAGGGGCGGGGCTCATCGTGAATCCTTCGGTCATGGTCGTCGGTCCGTCATGGTGGTCGGTGGGCAGGCGGAGCCGAGGCGCGTGTTCGGGCCGGCCGGTCACGCGCCTCGGATCGGGTCGGGCTGTGGTCAGCCCCAGTTGCCGGTGAGGGGGGTGTCGCCAGTCGCCCTTGATGGGGATGTCGCCGGGGTTGCCGAACTTGATGGTGTGGTCGACGTTGGCTGCGGTGTTGGTGTTGCTGAGGTAGAAGGTGGTGTCGGTGGGGCGGTAGACGCCGATGGTGGTCTTGCCGGTGCCGCTCCAGTTGCCGACGATGGGGATGTCGCCGGGGTTGCCCATCCTGATGGCGTATGTGACGGTGGCGTTGTCGTTGCTGAGGTAGAAGGTGGTGTCGCTGGGGCGGTAGACGCCGATGGTGGTGTAGCCGCGGCCGTCCCAGTCGCCGACGAGGGGGATGTCGCCGGGGTTGCCGAACCTGGTGTTGACCCAGACGGTGCTGTTGTCGGTGCTGAGGGCGAACTCGGCGGTGGTGGGCCGGTAGATGCCGACGGTGTCGAAGGATCCGGCGTTCCAATGGCCCATCAGCGGAACGTCGTTGGGCGCACCGAACCGGTTCGAGCCCAGCACGTAGCGGTACGCCCGGTAGCCGCCGTCGCTGAGGGAGCTGCGGGTGTACGTGGAGTTGCGGGCGGTGGTGCCCTTGTGTGCTTCCTCCATGATGTTGGCCACCGTGTGGCTGCTGTCGGTCCAGCTGACGAACAGCACGACATGGCTGGTGATGTTGTCGAGCATGTCGCCGGGCTTCAGGTCGTCGTAACTGCCGAGCTTGGTGGCGAAGTTGGGAAGTGTCTCGGTGGTCTCGCCGTAGCTCGGGCCGGAGGACGCAAGGTGCCAGGCCATCGAGACGAATCCGGAGCAGTCCTGGCGGTACGTGCCGTTGGCGTCGGACCAGTAGTCGTACTGGCTGTACGGGACGTGCTCGTTCACCCAGGAGTGGGCGCGCGCGAGGATGTCGTTGCGGCTGATCCTGCCGCCGGTTGCGGATGCCGCGGCGAACTCCCGTGCCTGCGCCTGGGGTTGGGCACCGTTCTTGCCCTTCGCGGCCGCCGCCGCGAGCTCCTCGGCGGTCGCGGTGGTCGGGTTCGCGACGCTCGGGGTGAAGGGGGTGCTGTGGCCCGACGTCGGGGTCGTCGTCGTGGCCGACGTCGTCGTGAGTGCGAACCCTGGGGTGGCGGCCTGGGCGGCGCTCGCCGCGCCGAGTCCGGTGGCGCCGATGCCGAGGGCGGCGAGCACGGCCACGGAGCGTATGGCGAGTCGGGACGTACGGGACATGGATGGGTTTCCTCCGAATCGGAGCGAGTGGATGGACGTGGCGGCCACGCGGATGAAGAGGGTCGATCCGCGTCGGGGCCGCGCGCCCGCAGGCGGCGGGGCGCGTTGCGGGGCGCGCTTCGCGGGGCCAGCGGTGGCAATTCGCCGGGAGGCCGCGGTACTTCGCGGGCGACCGTGGCGGTGATGCGCTGGAGGCCGCGGGTACTTCGCTGCTGTGCTTCTCGGGTCCTGACGGCGGCGTCACGGTGGGGCGGACGCCCGTACTGCTCTCAGGACCAACCGGTGTCGCCAGCCGGGGCCGAGCGGCCGATCACGGTCCCCCTCTCCGGGCGCTCGAAGCCATCGCCGACGTGCGGCCCGGAAGGCGTTCCCCGGCTCCCTCGCCGGGGTGCCCTCCGTGCGGTACTCACCGTAGGTCGGGAGTTCGACGGGGGGATCGGCGCTGCGTCGACAGCTCGCCGCTCTGCGTCGACTCCTCCACTCCCTCCACTCCGCTACTCCTCCGCGCGCTCGTGCAGGGCCCGGTGCCGGTGTTCGCGAGGGGTCAGGCCGTACGCGGCTCGGAAGGCGCGGCCGAAGTCGGAGGCGCGTGGGATCCCGCAGTGGGCCGCGATGGCGTGGATCGGCACGGTGTGCAGCACGGGGTCGGCCAGGTCGCGGTGGGCCTTGCGCAGCCGTTGGCCGCGGATCCAGGCGGCGACGGTCTCGCCCTGCGACTGCTGGGTGAACAGGCGGTGCAGGTAGCTGACGGAGATGTGGTGGGCGGCGGCCACCGCGGACGGGGTCAGGTCGGGGTCGTGCAGGTTGTGCCGGATGAACGCCCGTACGTCCTCGACCATGGTCCGCTGCCGGACGTCCCGCGTCGGCGCGGACCCGGCGTCGAGTTCCCGGGCGAGCCAGGCGGCCACCAGGTCGACCAGGACCGCTCCGAGGCGGGAGGCCTCGGCCGGCTGCAGGTCGGCGGCTCGCCGGTCCAGGCTGACGAGGAACTCCGCGAGGAGCGCGCCGGTGCCGGTCCGTCCGCTGAGCCTGCGGCCGAGCAGGTCGCGCAACTGGTGCGCGGGCAGGGGCAGGAGCTCTGCGGGCAGGTCGATGCCCACGCCTTCGACCCGGGCGCCCGGTCCGCCTGCGTCGGGGGCGCCGAAGAGGCGCGCGTCGTACGGATGCGCGCTGTCGATGAACGACAGGTCCCCCGGTCCGAACGTCTCCCTCTGGTCGGCGCCGCGGCTTAGCGCCTGCATGCCGGACGTCAGCAGCGTGACGTGGTAGAGCTGCGCGCCGGACTGCCGCGCCATGCGTTCGGTCCGCCGGCACCGGACCGACGGGAACGAGGTCCCCAGCAAGGTCACCGGCCCCAGCTCCGAACGCCGCAACTCCGCCGAGAAGTCGTCGGCGTGGGGGCTGGTCGCCTCGCATTCCCGCGTCCGCCTGATCGCCTCCCGCCACTGCTCGAAGGGATCCTCCGGGCGCGTGCCGGCCTCCTGGACGGCGCTCCCTGGTCCCACTGTTCCTACTGTTCCCGCGGACAATCTCCGCCCCCTCCAGGCACCTTCATGTCGGCTCTCCGGCAACTTCCGGTCAGCGGTGGACCAGCCGGCGCAGGAGACGGACGTAGGGGCTTCGCCGGGCGGGGATGGCGACCGCGCCCCCGCACGCCCGTACGGCCCGGTCGAGGGCTTCTTCGAGCAGGGCGTCGTGCAGTCGGCGGAAGGCGAGGGGCCAGGTGAGCCGTGCCGGGCCGTGCAGCCGCATGGCGATGGTGTGGCGCAGCAGTGAACCGCCGTCCGCGGGCTCGACGGTGAACTCGTGGAACCCGTCGAACCCGCGCGGCGCGCTGAACCGGAACCGCACCCACCGGCCCGGCAGGTAGTTGACGACCTGGTAGCGGACCGGCCCGTGCCCGCCGGAGGCGCCGGCCGCGAGCGGGCCGTCGAAGCGCATCCGGGGCCAGTCGGGCGCGGGCCAGAGCCGGTCGTCTGCGCCGGCCAGGCCGTCGATGAGCGCGCCGACGGCCTCCGCCGGTGCCGGGATGCTGCGTTCGTGGATGTTGAGCACGGCCATGCCGTGGCCTCCCCCTGGTTTTGGATGACTCTCTCCAATTGATGTGGAGAGTACTCTCCACTGCATGCCCAGACCACCCCGCCATGACGAAGTCACCCTCCTCGACGCCGCCGTCCGCCTCGCCGTCGCCGGTGGACCGGCCGCCGTCACGATGTCCGCCGTGGCCCGCGAGAGCGGTGCGCCGAACGGTTCCGTCTACCACCGGTTCCCCCAACGCGCAGCTCTGCTGGCCGAGTTGTGGCTGCGGACGCTGGGCGACTTCCACGCCACCTACCTGCCGGTCTTCGCGGAGCACGCCGAACCGCACCGGGCCGCCGGGGCGGCGGCCCGGCAGGTCGTCGCCTGGAGCCGGGCCCACCGCGACCTGGCCGTCGTCCTGCTGCACGGTGCGGAGGCCTTCGGCCGGGCCGAGTGGCCGCCGGAGCAGCAGCAGCGCGAACGGCAGGCCGCAGAGCAGGTGCGGGAGGCGCTGGCCGGGCTCGCCGCGCGGCTCGGCACCTCGACACCGCTGGACCTCGACCGGGTCAACCTCGCCGTGGTCGGCCTCCCGCTCGCCGTCGTCCGGCGCCACCTGCGCGCGGGCACCCCGCTGCCCGCGCACGCGGAGGAGCTGGCCGAGCGCGGCGCGGTCGACCTGCTGCGCGGCGGTCGGCCGTAGGATCGCTGGATGATCACCGTTCCGGCAGGCCGCGTCACGCTCTCCGACCGCCGCACGCAGCGCAGTTGGGCGGTGGATGTCGCATCGTTCGAGCTGTCGGCCTGTCCGGTCACCCGTGAGCAGTACGAGGGCGCGACCGGCGACCGCCGCCCGGCGCACAGCGTCTCCTGGCACGACGCCGTCCGCTTCTGCAACGAGCTCTCCCGGCGGGAAGGCCGCACACCCGCGTACGGGGTGGACGGTGAAGACATCGCTTGGGACTCAACCGCCGACGGCTACCGGCTGCCCACCGAGGCCGAGTGGGAGCACGCCTGCCGCGCCGGTACGGACGGCCCGCGCTACGGCCCGCTGGACGAGATCGCCTGGCACCGCGGCAACTCGGGCGAACGTCCGCACCCGGTGGGCGAACTGCGGCCGAACGCCTATGGCCTTCACGACCTCCTCGGCAACGTGTGGGAGTGGTGCTGGGACGTCTACGACGCGGAGGTGTACGGGAGTTATCGCGTCCTGCGCGGCGGCGGCTGGTTCGACGAGCACTGGAGCTGCCGCGCCTCCGTCCGCCGCCGCAGCCATCCGACGCTGCGGATCGACGACGTGGGCTTCCGGATCGCCCGCTCATCGGTCTGAGGAACCAGCGAGCAGGAACCAGCGAGCAGGAACCGGCGTGCAGGGAGCGGTCGTTGGGGTTGGTGTGACCGATGAACCGATCGCCCTCAGCCCGATCACCGAGACCGACCTCCCGCAGTTGGACGCGCTGGTCGCCGGCCCCGAACAGCTGGGCCCGTTCCAGTGGTTCGGCTGGCGCAACCCCGGCAGGTTCCGCCGTATCTGGGCCGAGAACGGCCTGCTCTCCGAGGAGCAGTCGGCGCTGGCGGTCCGGGCCGAGGGGGAGTTCGCGGGCTTCGTCAGCTGGCGTCGGGTGAACGCCGGGCCCAACGCGTGGTACTGGAACATCGGCATCCAGCTCCGCATGGAGCTGTGCGGCCGCGGCATCGGCACCGAGGCCCAACGCCTGCTGGTGGCCTACCTGTTCGCGCACACGACGGCGATGCGGCTGGAGGCGGACACCGAGGTCACCAACCGCGCCGAGCAGCGCGCCCTGGAGAAGGTCGGCTTCCTCCGCGAGGGCGTGCGACGCGGCGCCGTCTTCCGGGACGGCGAGTGGCGCGACAACGTCGTGTACAGCCTGCTGCGGACGGACCCCAGGCCCTAATCCGCCCCGAACCACTCCTCGGCGAGGGCCTCCAGCGTCCGGGCCGCCGGCTTCAACTCCCGTAGGTACCACGGCAGATTGCTGTACACGTGCAGCAGCGTGTACGCCATCAGCAGGCGGGGGTCGAAGGGGCGGCCGTACGCGGCCAGAAGCCGGCCGAGCAGCTGCCGGTCGCCGCGGGTGGTGAAGAGGCCGACGGCGACGAGGTCAGACCGGGACGGAGCCCTCCGCGAAGCGTTCCAGGGGCAGGCCGCCGACGCCGAGCCGGGCGCAGAGTGCCTCGGCGCCGGGGCGCATCACCGACTCGTCGGGGACGACCGCGTCCCACTGCTCGTCCGTCTCCACCACAGGCAGCATGGGCGCACGGTAGGCGGCGAAGAGCGTGTCGGCAAAGGGTTTTCACCGTCCGTCGAGGCGGCTGCCGCAGGCGTCGGCGGTCGTGGAGACCGGCTCCGGACCGGTCGCCGGGTCGCGGGTGAGCAGGTAGCGGGCGCCGGGGCCGGCCTCTGCGGCGCGGTCGCCGGCGTTGTAGAGGGCGCAGCGGGACAGCGAGAGGCAGCCGCAGCCGATGCAGCCGGACAGCTTGCGCTTCAGCAGTTCGAGCTCGGCGATCTGCTCGTCGATCCGGCTCTGCCAGGATTCGGCGACCCGGTCCCACTCGGTGCCGCTGGGGGCGGGGCGCTCGGGGAGGCGGTCGAGGGCGACCCGGGCCTCGTCGAGGGAGAGTCCGACCCGCTGGGCGGCGCGGATGAAGGCGATCCGGCGCAGCGTGCCGCGGGTGTAGCGGCGTTGGCCGCCGGAGGTGCGGGTGGCGTGGATCAGGCCGAGGCTCTCGTAGTAGCGCAGGGCGGACGCGGCGAGGCCGCTGCGGTCGGCGAGTTGGCCGATGGTGAGCAGGTCGGCGTGGTGCGGGCCGGAGGTGCGGCGGCCGTCGGGATGGGCGGTCATGGGAACCCACTGTAACCGCTTGACCTCAAGCTGGCTTTAAGTTGCACCATCGTGGTCATGACGACGAACGCGAGCGCCGAAACCCCTACCGAGAGCCGCTTCGAGGACCTGCCGGCCCTGATGGGCCTGATGACCGGCGACGAGAAGCACGGCCCCGCCGCCACCTCCACCCTGGACGCCCTCTGGGTGCTGTACGACCGGGTGCTGCGGGTCACCCCGGCCGACGCCGAGGCCCAGGACCGGGACCGCTTCCTGCTCTCCAAGGGCCACGGTCCGATGGCCTACTACGCGGTGCTCGCGGCGAAGGGTTTCATCGACCCCGAGGTGCTGCCGAGCTTCGGCGGCTACGACTCGCCGCTCGGCCACCACCCGGACCGCCTGCTGATCCCGGGCGTGGAGATCGCCTCCGGCTCGCTCGGGCACGGCCTGCCGCTGGCCGTCGGCACGGCGCTCGGCCTGCGGGCGCAGGGCCTGACCGACCCGGCGGTGTGGGTGCTGGTCGGCGACGCCGAGTTCGACGAGGGCTCCAACGCCGAGGCGGTGGCCTTCGCCGGGGCGTACGGGCTGGACCGGCTGCACGTGGTGGTGATCGACAACTCCTCGGCCACACACGGCTGGCAGGGCGGGATCGCGGCCAGGTTCGAGGCCGAGGGCTGGTCGACCGCGACGGTCGACGGCCGCGACCACGAGGCGCTGCACCGCGCCTTCACCGCCGAGCACCCGGGCCGCCCGCACGTGGTGGTCGCCCGGGTGGAGCCCAAGGAGAACCACTGAGCGCCCAGCCGCCCCGGCGCACCCGGACGAGCACGCCGACCCGAAAGCCCTGAGAGCCCCGCAAGCCCCGCAAGGCCTGAAAGCCCCGAGAGGAACCCCACCGATGGACACCATGCGCGACCGCTTCGTCGACGTCACCACCCGCCTGCTGGACGAGGACCCCCGCCTGGCCGTGGTGCTCGCCGACATCACCGCAGCCGCCTTCACCCCGGCCCAGGAGCGCCATCCCGACCGGGTGGTCAACGTCGGCATCCGCGAACAGCTGCTGATCGGCGCGGCCGGCGGCCTGGCGCTCAGCGGGATGCGCCCGATCGCCCACACCTTCGCCAGCTTCCTGATCGAACGGCCCTTCGAGCAGGTCAAGTTGGACCTGGTCCACCAGGGCGTCGGCGCCGTCCTGGTCAGCGCGGCCGGCTCGTACGACTGGCCGGCCGGCGGCCGCACCCACATGTCCCCGGGCGACGTCGCGCTGCTGGACACCCTGCCGGACTGGACCGTCCACGTCCCCGGCCACCCGGACGAGGCCGAGCAACTGCTGCGCCACGCCTATGCGGACGGCGACCGCAACGTGTACGTCCGGCTCTCGGCGCACCAGAACGAGGCCGCCGTGGCCGTCGAGCCGGGCCGCTTCACCACGGTCCGCACGGGCTCGCGCGGCGTGGTCCTGGCCGTCGGGCCGATGCTGGACGCGGTGCTCGCGGCCACCGAGGGCCTGGACGTCACCGTGCTGTACGCGGCGACGGTGCGGCCCTTCGACGCCGCCGGGCTGCGCGCGGCGGCCGGCGACCGGGCGGACGTGGTGCTGGTCGAGCCGTACCTGGCGGGCACCTCGGCGAACGAGGCGCACGCGGCGCTGAGCGACCGCCCGCACCGGGTGCTGGGCCTGGGCGTGCCGCGCGAGGAGCACCGGCACTACGGCTCGATCCCGGAGCACCTGGCCGCGTACGGGCTGGACGCGCCCGCGCTGCGGGAGCGGATCGCCACCTTCCTCTGGTGAGCCGCCCGAGCCGCCCGAGCCGCCCGAGCTACACCGCGACCACCGCCACCGCATCCGCCCCCACCCGCACCGCCTCGCCGTCCACCACCGCCGGCCCGAAGGCCGCGACCACCTCCCGCCCGGCGGCCCCCAGCGGCAGCGCGGCCTCTCCGGGCCCGAGGTTGACCGCGACCCGGTACGGCCCGCGGTGCACCACCAGCCAGCCCGCCGCCTCGTCGTGCACCGTCCGCACCGCACCGAGGTCCGGGTCGGCGAGTTCCGGCCGGTCGCGCCGCAGCCGGATCAACGTCCGGTACCAGTCGAGCAGTTCGGTGTGCGGGGAGCGCCGGGGCTCGGTCCAGTCGAGGACGGAGCGCAGCACGGTGGCGGGCTCCTGCGGGTCGGGGACGGCCTCGGCGGCCCAGCCGTGTTCGGCGAACTCCCGCCGTCGGCCGCGGCGGACGGCCTCGGCGAGGACCGGGTCGGTGTGGTCGGTGAAGTACTGCCAGGGGGTGGCGGCGCCCCACTCCTCGCCCATGAACAGCATCGGGGTGAACGGCGAGGTGAGGACGAGCGCGGCGCCGCAGGCGAGCCGGCCGGCGGGGAGCGTGGTGGAGATGCGGTCGCCGAGCGCCCGGTTGCCGACCTGGTCGTGGGTCTGCAGGTAGCCGAGGAGCCGGTGGCCTTCGCCGGTCGGGAACGGGCGTCCGTGGCTGCGGCCGCGGAAGGACGACCAGGTGCCGTCGTGGAAGTACCCGCGGGTGAGCGTCTTGGCGACGGCGGCGAGCGGTTCGCGGGCGAAGTCCGCGTAGTAGCCCTGGGATTCGCCGGCGAGCGCGCAGTGCAGGGCGTGGTGGAAGTCGTCGCTCCACTGTGCGGTGAGGCCCTGGCCGCCGGCCTCGCGGGGGGCGGTGGTGCGGGGGGTGTTGAGGTCGGACTCGGCGACCAGGAACAGCGGCCGGTTCGTCCTGACGGCCAACTTCCGTACCTCGTCGGAGAGTTCCTCCAGGAAGTGGACCGCCCGGTCGTCCGCGAGGGCGTGCACGGCGTCCAGTCGCAGCCCGTCGATCCGGTAGTCGCGCAGCCAGGCCAGCGCGCTGCCGATCAGGTAGGCGCGCACCTCGTCCGAGCCGGGTGCGTCCAGGTTGACCGCGGAGCCCCACGGGGTGTGGTGCCGGTCGGTGAAGTACGGGCCGTACGCGGGAAGGTGGTTGCCGGACGGGCCGAGGTGGTTGTGCACGACGTCCAGCACCACCCCGAGGCCCTTGTGATGGGCCGTGTCGACGAAGCGCTTGAGCCCCTCGGGCCCGCCGTAGGGCTCGTGGACGGCCCAGGGCGAGACCCCGTCGTAGCCCCAGCCGTGCTTGCCGGGGAACGGGCAGACCGGCATCAGTTCGACGAAGTCGACGCCCAACTCGACCAGGTGGTCCAGGCGTTCGGCGGCCGCCTCGAAGGTGCCGCGCGTGGTGAAGGTGCCGATGTGCAGTTCGTAGAGCACCGCCCCGGGCAGGGCGCGGCCGCGCCAGCCGGTGTGCGACCAGTGGAAGGCGGCGTGGTCCACCCGGCGGCTGGGGCCGTCCGGGCCGTGCGGCTGCCACGCCGAGCGCGGGTCGGGCAGCGGGGGGCCGTCGTCGAGCCGGAAGGCGTAGTCGCCGTCCGGTGCCTCGCCGGACCACCAGCCGTCGCGGTCGGCGCAGCGCGCCAACTCGTACTCAGATCCTTCGACTTCGACGCAGACACGGGAAGCGGCGCTGGGCGCCCACACCTCGTAGGCCGGCATCAGCCCCTCCTCGTCAGCAGCGCCACCGGGTACCCGGCCAGCAGCTCGGCCACCGGTACGGACCCGGCCGGGAAGCTCCGCAGGGTCAGTTCGTCCGTCCACGGGCGGCCCGCCGGCAGCTCCAGCACGGTGTTCCGCCAGCCGCCCGCCCGCGCCAGCCCGTACGGCAGCCGGGTGACGGCGGTGACCACGTCGTCGCCCCGGGCGAAGGCCAGCAGATGGTCGCTGGAGACGTCGACGGCGGGCAGCGGCCGGTACGGGCCGAGCGGGTGGGAGCGGCGCAGGTGCAGCGCGGTGGCGGTCAGGTGCAGCTTCTCGCGGGCGAGGTCGCCGGGGCGCGCGGTGGCCGAGTCGGTGAGCCGTACCGCGAGCGCGCCGAGGTCCACCGTGCCGCGGTTGTCCGGGTCGACCAGGGTGTACAGCGGCTCCTCGCTGCCCTGGTAGAGGTCCGGCACGCCCGGCACGGTGAGGTGCAGCAGGGCGGCGGCGAGGGTGTTGGACCGGGCGTACGGGGCGAGGGCGTGCACCCGGCCCTCGATCCGGGGGAGCAGCCCGGGGTTGCCGTAGACGGCGCGGGCCCGGGCCTCCAGGGCCTGCTCGTAGCGGGGGGCTGGGGCGGTCCAGGAGGTGTGCAGCTTGGCCTCGCGGACGGCCTTGAGCAGGGCGGCGACCAGCCGGTCCGGGGTGATCGGCCAGGCGGCGACCAGGGTGTGCCAGAGCAGCCAGTCGGCGTCCCGGTCGAGCCCGGGTGCGGCAGGCCCGGCGGCGGTGGACCAGGCGGCGGCCTCGGCGGCCCAGGCCTCGGGCTGTTCGGCGAGGACGGCGAGCCGGGCGCGGGCGTCGGCGCTGCGCTTGGTGTCGTGGGTGGAGAGCACCGTCATGGAGTGCGGCCAGTCGCGTTCCTGCCGGCGGCACCAGGCGTGGAACTCGGCCGGGTGCAGCCCCGGCCGGGCGGGCTCGCCGCCGACCTCGTTGAGCCCGGGCAGCGCGTTCCAGCGGTAGAAGGCGGTGTCCTCGACGCCCTTGGCGGCCACCGCGGCCGCGGTCTGGGCGAAGCGCACGCAGAACTCGTCGTGGTCCGCCCCGCGCCCGAGCTCGCCGAGCGCCAGCGCGGCCACCAGGCGGTCGGTCGGGTCGGCGGAGCCGTCCAGGGCCGCCCGCAGGTGCCCGTCCGACGAGGGTTCTCCGGGCCGCGCGTACGGCCGGTAGGCCGGATAGCCGGTGAGTAGCCGCCCGATCGCCGCGTGCAGCTGCCCGGGCGCGTGGTCGGCGTGCGCGGGCTCGGCGGCGCCGATCCGCAGCGCGATCCGCACCAGCCGCTCGACCTCGGCGGCCAGCTCCCCGTCCGGTCCGGTCATCTCGGCCCGCCCGCGCCGGGCGGCGGCGATCGCCGGGTGCGGGTCCTCGCACCGGTCCCGGACCGGGCCGCCGTGCAGGAAGGACTCGTACGCCCCGGCCAGCCGGCCGGCGCCCGCGCGGTCGATGAGCACGCCGTCGATGCGGCGCAGCGCGTCGTAGCCGGTGGTGCCGGCGACCGGCCAGTCCTCGGGCAGCCGCTCCTCGCCGGTGAGGATCTTCTCGACCACGGTGTAGGCGCCGCCGGTGGCGTCGGCGAGGCGGCGCAGGTAGCCGCGGGGGTCGGCGAGCCCGTCCGGGTGGTCGATCCGGAAGCCGTCCAGGACGCCGTCGGCGTGCAGCCGCAGCAGTACGGCGTGGGTGGCGGCGAACACCTCCGGGTCCTCGACCCGCAGCGCGATCAGCTCGTTGACGGTGAAGAAGCGCCGGTAGTTGAGTTCGGTGCGGGCCAGCCGCCACCAGGCGAGCCGGTACCACTGGCGGGCGAGCAGCTCGGGCAGCGGCAGCCCCGCGGTGCCGGGGCGCAGCGGCAGTTCGTGCCGGTGGTAGCGCAGTACTTCACCGTCCACGGTCAGCTGGTCCAGGACGGCGCCGAGCCGGTCGCCGAGCAGCGGCAGCAGCACCCGGCCGCGGTCGGGGGCGTCGGCGGGGCCGGGCTGGGCGCTCCAGTCGATGTCGAACCAGCGCGCGTACGGGGAGTCGGGCCCGTCGCGCAGCACCTGCCACAGCGGCCGGTTGAGCCGCTCGGGGGCGGGCACGGCCATGTGGTTGGGCACCACGTCGGCGATCAGCCGCAGGTGGTGGCGGTGTGCTTCGGCCGCGAGGGCCCGCAGCGCCGTCTCGCCGCCGAGCTGCTCGCTGATCCGGGTGTGGTCGACGGTGTCGTAGCCGTGGGTGGAGCCGGGGACGGCCTCCAGCAGCGGGGAGAGGTGCAGGTGGGAGACGCCGAGGGCGGCCAGGTACGGGACGGCGGCGGTGGCGTCGCGGAGGGTGAAGCCGGGCTGGAGCTGGAGGCGGTAGCTCGCGGTCGGTGCGGTGGGCGTGCCGCCGGGAGGGGGGACGGCCGGGCGGGGCTGTGCGGGCTCGGCGGCGGAGGTCATAGCTCCATAGGTACCCGGGGGAGCCTGCCGCCAAGACCCGCTGCTGATCCGAACGGGTGACCGGACTCGAACGGGTGGTCGATCCCGGTCGTGGTGAGTCCCTACGCCGGCGGTTGCAGGACCGTCACGCCGGCCGTTGCAGCACCATCAGCGAGCGGTCGGTGAGCCACAGCGCGTCGCCCGCCTTGACCCGTGCCCCCGTGCCCGGGGCGGGCAGCCGGGGCCGCGCGGTGTCCACCACGACCTGCCACTCCTGCCCGTGGTCGGCGGGCACGGTGAACTCCAGCGGCTCGAAGTGCGCGTTGAACATCAGCAGGAAGGAGTCGTCGACGATCCGCCCGCCGCGCCGGTCCGGTTCGGAGATGGCGTAGCCGTTGAGGAAGACGGTCAGCGACTTGGCGTGGCTGGCGCCCCAGTTGCGCTTGGTCATCTCCTCCCCGGTCGGGGTGAACCAGGCGATGTCGGTGAGGTCGTCGAACCCGCCGGAGGCGGACACCGGCCGTCCGTGGAAGAACCGCCGGCGCCGGAACACCGGGTGGTCGCGGCGCAGCCAGATCATCCCCTGGGTGAACTCCAGCAGCCGCGCCTGCGGCCCGTCGCCCTCGGGCCAGTGCACCCAGGTGAGTTCGTTGTCCTGGCAGTAGGCGTTGTTGTTGCCCCGCTGGGTGCGGCCGAGTTCGTCGCCGTGCGAGAGCATCGGCACGCCCTGGGAGAGCATCAGGGTGGCGATGAAGTTGCGCTGCTGGCGTGCTCTGAGCTCCTCGACTGCCGGGTCGGGGGTGGGGCCCTCGACGCCGCAGTTCCACGAGCGGTTGAAGGACTCGCCGTCGCGGTTGTCCTCGCCGTTGGCGTGGTTGTGCTTGTCGTTGTAGGAGACGAGGTCGCGCAGGGTGAAGCCGTCGTGGCAGGTGACGAAGTTGATGGAGGCGATCGGGCGGCGGCCGTCGTCCTGGTAGAGGTCGGAGGAGCCGGTGAGCCGGGAGCCGAACTCGGCGAGGGTGGCGTTCTCGCCGCGCCACAGGTCGCGCACGGTGTCCCGGTACATGCCGTTCCACTCCGTCCACAGCGGCGGGAAGTTGCCGACCTGGTAGCCGCCCTCGCCGAGGTCCCAGGGCTCGGCGATGAGCTTGGCCTGGGAGACCACCGGGTCCTGCTGGACCAGGTCGAAGAAGGAGGAGAGCCGGTCCACCTCGTGGAACTGCCGGGCGAGGGTGGCGGCGAGGTCGAAGCGGAAGCCGTCCACGTGCATCTCGGTGACCCAGTAGCGCAGTGAGTCCATGATCAGCTGGAGCACGTGCGGGCTGCGCATCAGCAGGCTGTTGCCGGTGCCGGTGGTGTCCTCGTAGAACCGCTGGTCCTGGGCGAGGCGGTAGTAGGAGACGTTGTCCAGTCCCCGCAGCGAGAGCGTCGGGCCGAGGTGGTTGCCCTCGGCGGTGTGGTTGTAGACGACGTCCAGGATCACCTCGATGCCGGCCGCGTGCAGGGCCTTGACCATCGACTTGAACTCCTGCACCTGCTGCCCGCGGTCGCCGGTGGAGGAGTAGGAGGAGTGCGGTGCGAAGAAGCCGACGGTGTTGTAGCCCCAGTAGTTGGCCAGGCCGAGGTCGCGCAGCCGGTGGTCGCGGACGAACTGGTGCACCGGCATCAGCTCGATCGCGGTGACGCCGAGCTTGGCCAGGTGCTCGATCACCGCCGGGTGGGCCAGGCCCGCGTACGTTCCGCGGATCTCCTCGGGGATGCCCGGGTGCAGCCGGGTGAGGCCCTTGACGTGGGCCTCGTAGATGACGGTGCGGTGGTAGTCGGTGCGCGGCGGTCGGTCGGTGCCCCAGTCGAAGTACGGGTTGATCACCACCGAGTGCATGGTGTGCGGGGCGGAGTCGAGGTCGTTGCGGCGCTCGGGGGCGCCGAAGTGGTAGCCGTAGACCGACTCGTCCCAGTCGATGTGCCCGCTCATCGCCTTGGCGTACGGATCCAGGAGCAGCTTGGCGCTGTTGTGCCGCTGACCCAGGCCCGGGTTGTACGGTCCGTGCACGCGGAAGCCGTACCGCTGGCCCGGCTGGATGCCCGGGAGGTAGGCGTGCCGGACGAAGGCGTCCGTCTCGCGCAGTTCGACGGCCGTCTCCGAGCCGTCCTCGTCGATCAGGCACAGCTCGATGCGGTCGGCGCTCTCGGAGAAGACCGCGAAGTTGGTGCCGGCCCCGTCGTAGGTGGCGCCGAGCGGGTAGGGCGTACCGGGCCAGACCTGCATGGCTCCTCAACTTCCTTGCTGCAGACGGAAACTGACGTGTAGTCCGACAATAGATCCGGGTCGGCCGGGCATGTTCCGTGCCGGCGTGCCGTGACGCACGGCACAGCGCATACTCCCCGAGCCCTTCCCCGGGGGCCGGGAGAACCGGCCCGGGTTGGTCCGAACGAGTGGCCGAGCGGTATTCCTGTGAAGAGTGGGGCCGCTGGTGGGGGCGGGAGCGGCCCGGTGGGGGCGCCGGAGCCGTCGGCCATCCGGCTGCAGCCGCTCTCGGCGGGCAGTACCCTTGATCGTCCGGCCGCCCCGGCCGACCGGTGCTTGTCAACGGCCCGTCAACGGTCCCCGCGCCCGCGGGGGTCAGCCGCAGATGAGGTGGCGCATGGTGTTCCCCGCTGGCGGCCGTGGCTTCGGGCCCGACGGCCCCGACCGGGGCGGCGCCCGCAGCGAGGCGCCCACGGTCGTCATGCGCCCCACCCTGACCGGCCGCACACTGGTGCCCGCCCAGAGCGGACCGGTGGAGATACCCGCACTGGCCTGGTCGGCCGGCGAATGGGAGGAGTCCTACCAGCGGGTACGGCTCTCCGGCCGCGCCTACGTCTGGCTCAACCTGGTCGAACAGCGGCTGCGCTCCCTGGTGGACGAGGTGCTGCACCCCATCTACGCCCCCGCCCACGGCGAGGACTGGGTCACCGCCGCCGCCGGACCGGCCGGCGAGGAATGGGCCCACCGGGCCGGGGCCGTACGCGAGGTCAGCCGCCGCAAGGGCTACCTGCTCGACCCGGCCGACGACGACCCGCTGGTCTTCCTCACCCTGCCCCAGCTGCGCGAACTGATGGTGCAGCACTGGCCCTGCTTCGAGCCGTACCTGGCCGACCGGCGCGAGATCGAACTCGCGCTGGACGAACTGGAGGTCGCCCGGCACGTGGTCTCCCGCAACCGGGTGCTCACCCAGACCGTGCTCGCCCAGACCGAACGGGCCGCGGCCCGGCTGCTGGCCGTCCTGGACGGCGGCGCGGGCGGGGTGCCCGCCGACGTGGTGGAGTCCCTGGTGGCCGGCCGGTACGCGGACGTGGTCGCGGTGCACGCCGACCGGGTCCGGCTGCAGCGCGACCTGCCCGTGGAGGACCTGCTGGACGGCGCCCGACGCCTGGACGCGCTCGGCATCGGCCTCGGCATGCTCTGCCAGAACTACACCGGCAAGCGCCTGGTGCGCCTCGCCGGCGAGGGGTGCCGGGTACGGCTGCTCTTCCTCAACCCGGCGAGCAGCGCGGTTCGCCGCCGCGAACGCGAACTCGGCCTCGGAAGAGGCGAGTTGTCCCGCTCGATCGAGATGAACATCATGCACGTGCGCCGGGTCAGGGCCAGACTGCGGGACCAGGGCGGCTTCGAGATCAGGGTCTTCGACGAGACCCCGCGCTTCACCGCCTACCTGGTCGAAGGCCCCCGCGCGACCGGCCAGGTCGGCGGCCGCCGGCAGAGCCGCGACCTCGGCGTCATCCAGCCCTACCTGCGCCGCGCCCGCGGCATGGAATCCCCGGCACTGGTGCTGCGCGGCGGCGCCGGCCAGCAGCCCGGAGGCACCGAGCCCGGGCTGCTGGAGGTCTACCGCGAGGAGTTCGAAGGACTCTGGGGGGACTCCCGGCCGGTCTCCTGACGCCCGCAGCCTGAGGCCCGCAGCCTGAGGCCCACATCCTGAGGCCCACATCCTGAGGCCCACATCCTGAGAAACGTGCTGGCCGGGGCGGTGCGGGCGCTGCAAGACTGCGGGCCGTGAACAGCCTCCCCGCCTGGACCCTGGAACCCGCCGCGTTCCACGACCTCGACCGCATCACCAACCTCAAGGACCAGGTGATGCGCGCCGACCTGGAACGCCTCGGCCGCTGGGACCCGGACCGCTCCCGCCGCCGGGTACGGGACTCCTTCTCCACCAGGTGGACCTCCGTGCTGCTGGTCGAAGGCGCCTTCGCGGGCTCCGTCACCGTCCGCCCCGACGAACAGGGCGGGCGCCACCTGGAGCTGTTCTACCTGGCCCCGCACCTCCAGGGCCGCGGCCTCGGCACCGCCGTGCTGCGCCGGCTCCTCGCCGAGGCCGACGCCGCCGGGGAGCCGGTGCGACTCGTCGTCCTGCAGGGCAGCGCCGCCCAGCGGCTGTACGAGCGGCACGGCTTCACCGTCGTCCACGAGGACCCGATCGACGTCCACATGTACCGCCCGGCCCCCGAGCCCACCCCCGCGACCACCCCGGAGCAGGCGGCAGTGTTCGGTCGCCGGGACGGACCGGGCCCATTCGACGACAGCGGGGGCCGGTTTCGGCCGGGTGGTGAGCTCGGCGACCACGTTCGTGTCCAGGAGATAGATCACTCGGGATCCGCCTCGTCGTAGGAGCGCGACCCGAACTCCAGCCCTTCGAAGGGCGTCGACAGAAGGAAGTCGAGGAAGCCGTCGGTGCCCAGCGTCGCCCAGCGGTGCAGCATCGCCGGCAGCGCGTCGATGTCGGTGTCGGCGAGCTCGGCGTCGAAGTGCCGTGCCTGGTCCTGGGGAAGGGACGCGCGGATCTCTCTGATCGTCCGCAGCGGGTGGGACTCGTCGGGCCGGTGAGGGGGCACGGGCAGGTTCGGGGCGGTGCTCATGGGTGGCTCCTCCGTTCGGGTCCGAGGACCAGCCAGGCCCGGCGGGTGGGGGAGCGGCCGACCCCGTGAGCCGGATTGTCGGTGGGGCGGGTGATGATAGGGGCTGTTTCGAGAGGCAGGACGGAAGGACACACCTGATGAGCTGGTGGCAGCAGCCACTGGTCGGCTTCGACCTGGAGACCACGGGCACCGACCCGGCCGTGGACCGCATCGTCACGGCCGCGCTCGTGGACACCGTCGGGGCCGCCCGGGTGGGCGCCGCGCACTGGCTGCTCGATCCCGGGGTGCCGATACCCGCCGAGGCGGAGGCGATCCACGGGATCGGGGACGAGGTCGCGCGGGGCAAGGGGCGGTCGGCGAAGGAGGCGGTGGAGGAGATAGCCGCCGCGCTGTGCGGGCGGATAGCCGCCGGTCGGCCGGTGGTGGCGTTCAACGCGCCGTTCGACCTGTCGCTGCTCGACGCCGAGCTGGGCCGGTACGGTCTGGCGACGCTCGCGGAGCGCCTGGGCGGGCCGGTCGGGCCGGTGCTGGATGCGCTGGTGATCGACCGGGCCGTGGACAAGTACCGCAAGGGCTCGCGCACGCTGCAGCGGGTCTGCGAGGTGTACGGGGTGGAGCTGACGGACGCGCACGAGGCGGGCAGCGACGCGCTGGCCGCCGTCCGGGTCGCCGTCGCGCTGGCCGGGCGCTACCCGGCCGAGGTGGGCGCGGTGGCGCCGGCCGAGCTGCACCGGCGCCAGATCGGCTGGTACCGGGACTGGGCGGAGGGCCTGCAGGCCTGGCTGCGCCGCGACAAGGACCCGCAGGCGGTGGTCGACCCGCGCTGGCCCGCCCGGTAGCACTCTCGCGCTGCCTGACCCGGCGGGTCTACTGGAGGTCCAGGCCCACCGGGTGGGCGAGGTCGGCCGGGCAGACGAAGACGTGCAGTTCGCCGTGGCGCCCGACCGAGAGGTCAGGGGCGCCGCCGCTCTCCACGGTGAGCAGGTGGACCATCCGGGCGCCGCACCCGCAGTCGATCGGGATGAGGTCGGTGGAGTGCCAGGACGGCCAGCCGCCGAGCTTCCAGCCGTCGGCGCGGCCGTGGTCCCGCTCGTACTCGATGCCCTGCCGGGTCGTGAACTCCTCGGTGGCGGCGTGGAGTTCGCCTGGAAGCTCGTCCCGGTCGGGCAGGTCGAGGACCTGCTCGGGGCGGAGCGCGCAGGGCGTCGGCAGGTAGTACTCGTCGCTGTGCCGGGGCGGCGGGGGTGTGGCCGGAGCGAGGTCGGCGGCGCGCTGCCAGTGCAGTTCGACGGCCGGGCCGTAGTAGTAGCGCTCGCCCTGGATGTCGTCGTGGTCGTTGGGGCACCAGAGCACCTGGAGCCGGTCGGCGCCGTCCGGCCAGGGCAGGTGCGGGGCGTCCTCGGCGCGCAGGTGCGCGAGCACGATCACGGCCGTCCCGGCGGCGGCGGTGTGCTCCTCCTCGGGGTGGCCGGCGGTGCAGTGCGGCCAGGGCTGGTCGGCCGGCCAGAGCGCGGGGCCGCCGATCCGACTCGCCTGCGGGGCGGGCGTCGCGGCGTAGGGGCGGAGCAGGGTGGCGGGCCGCAGGTACGGGGCCAGCCCGGGGACGGCGGCGACGAGCTCGGCGGGGGTGGGTCTGCGGTCGGTCACGCCACCCACCCTAGAGTCGGCGGCCGGCCGGCCGTCCCGGGACCGGCCGCCAACTGCCCTACTGTGCCGGGAAGTCGAAGGTGTACCCCTGGGCGACCAGCCAGGGCAGCAGCTGCTTGAGTGCGGCCACGGTCTGGCTGCGGTCGCCGCCGCCGTCGTGCATGAGGATCACGCCGCCGGGCTTGAGCTGCTTCTGGACGGTGGAGACGATCGCCGGCACGCCGGGGCGGGACCAGTCGCGGGGGTCGACGGACCAGCCGAGCGAGGACATTCCGAGGCTCGCGGTGATCTGCTCGTTGTCGGCGTTGAAGCCGCCGCCGGGAGCCCGGAACCAGCTGACCTGGGTGCCGGGGCCGCCGGCCTGGACGATCATGTCCCGGGCGGCGGTGATCTCGTACACCGCCTTGTCGTGCGGGAGCTTCGCGAACGGCTGGGGGTGGTGGACGCTGTGGTCGCAGAGCCGGTGTCCGGCGGCCAGGACGCGCTTGACCACGGCCGGGTTGGCGGCGGCGTTCTGGCCGATCTCGCAGAAGGTGGCCTTGGCGTGGTACTGGGCGAGCAGGTCGAGGATCTGGCCGGTCGCGGGGCCGGGGCCGTCGTCGAAGGTGAGCGCGACGGTCCGGCCGCCGGAGGCGGTGGAGCCGATCACCGTGCCCGCCCCGGTGTGCGGGGGCGGCGCCGCGGGGGAGGAGGCCGGGACCGGGGTCGTGGCGGGCGCGCTGGGGGAGGACGGGTCCGCGACCGCGGGCGTGCGCGGCTTCGCGGGAACGGCGGGGGCGGTCGGGGCGGAGGAGCCGGCCGGTGCGGAGGAGGCGGGCGAGCCGGAGGCCGGGGGCAGACCGTCGGAGCCGGGCGTCGGGGCGGTGGTGGTCGGGGCCGTCCCGTTCGGCTGTCCGGCGACCGGCGGCTGCGCGGTGGTGCTCGGCGACTGCAGGGCCCCGCTGGCGGTCCCGCAGGCGGCCAGTCCCAGGGCGGCTGCCACGGCGACGCAGCTCGCTATCAGTCGGCGCCGGGAGCGGGACGGACGGGTCGGGGCGGAGGGGCGGCGGGCGGTCCGGTGCATGACGGCGGCTCCTGAGGCACGGGTACGGTGCCGATTCCTCGGGTCAGGATGACTGTCCGATAGGACGCCGAGCGTACGTGCCTCGGTTGCGCGCCGGACCGGTCAGCTCCAGGAGTCTTCTCACACCCGCACGGGTTGGCGTGCACCGGCCGGACGGGGTACGGCCCGACCGCCCGCCGGGGTACGGCCCGACCGCCGGCCGGGGGTACGGCCCGCCCGCCCGTCCGCCCTCAGAACGGGTACCAGCGCACCCCGGTGGCCCCGTCCCGCAGGGAGTCGACCCGGCGCCGGAACTCCGCCAGCGCGGCCGGGTTGCTCGCCGCCTGCTGCGCGACCCAGGAGGCGCTGGCGGTCTCCCGGGCCCCGCGCAGCACCGTGAAGCCGAGCCACTCGCGCACGTCCCAGCCGTACGCCGCGGTGAACGCGTCGTACTCCTCGGCGGGCACGCCGTAGCGGTCGTGGGCGAGGGCGAGGACCACCAGGTCGTGTTCGCGCAGGTCGTCGGCGACGAATTCGAGGTCGAGCAGGACCGGCCCGTCCGGGCCGACGTGGACGTTGCGCGGCAGCGCGTCGCCGTGGATCACGCCGGGGTGCAGCCGGGGGACGAGGTCGGGCAGGGCGGCCTCGAAGGCGGCGCGGCGGTGGCGCAGGAAGGCGACGTCCTCGGGGGCGACGTGGCCCTCGGCGGAGGCCAGCCAGCGTTCGACCGGGGCCAGCAGGTCGCGCCGGCCGAGCGGGACGGGCGGCACCGGCAGCCGGTGCAGGGCGTGCAGCAGCGGGGCGAGGTCGACCGGGCGGGCCGGGCGGACGGCGGGCGTGAGCCGGTGCCAGAAGGTGACGGGGTGCCCGTCGGCGGACTGCGGCTCGGGCGCCACGGCGTCGTACGGCCGCACCACCGGGACGCCCTGCCCGGCCAGCCAGTGGGCGACGGTCAGTTCGCGGTGCGCCCGGTCGTACAGCTCGGGGCCGCGGCCGACCTTGGCGACCACGGCCGGGTCGCCGAGGTCGAAGACGGCGTTCTCGCCGAGCGCGAGCAGCGGGGCGTCGCCGGGGCCCGGGAGCCCGGCGGAATCGCAGGCGCGGGCGAGCAGCAGCCGGGCGCGGCCCTCGTCGAAGGGGATCATGCCGGGGCTCCGTTCCGCCGGGGTTCACCCGGGGGATCCCGGACGGTGATCATCATGACGCACGGACGCCGGGCCCCGCGCGCTGCGGGGCCCGGCGTGGTTCGCGCCGGCTCGCGTCACCGGTGCCGGCTCGCGTCACCGGTGTCGGTTCACACCTCAACCCTGCGGTGCCGCGCCCCGTCCACCGGGGAAGCCGGGGAAGCGGGGGCGGCGGGCTGCCCCGGCAGGGTGCTCGCGGCGCCGAGCGGCGGGACGGCCTCGCCGTGCGAGAGGTCCGGCAGCCAGCCCAGCCAGCGCGGCAGGTACCAGTTGCGGTCGCCGAGCAGGCTCATCACCGAGGGCAGCAGCACCGCGCGGATCACCGTCGCGTCGATCAGCACCGCGACCGCCAGGCCCACGCCCATCTGCTTCATCGCCTGCATCGACAGGGTGCCGAAGACCCCGAACACCGCCACCATGATCACCGCGGCGCTGGTGACCACCCCGGCCGTGGAGCGGATGCCGTGGGCGATCGCGGCCCGGGTCGGCAGGCCGCGGTCGTGGCCCTCCTTGATCCGGGAGACCACGAAGACGTGGTAGTCCATCGAGAGCCCGAAGAGGATCACGAAGAGGAACAGCGGCACCCAGGACTCCACCGCGCCGACCCCGGCGGTGCCCAGCAGCGAGGCGCCCACGCCGTGCTGGAAGACCAGCGTCAGCACCCCGTACGCGGCGCCCACCGAGAGCAGGTTGAGCACCACGGCGGTGCCGGCCACGGCCAGCGAGCGGAAGGAGGTGAGCATCAGCAGGAAGGCGAAGGCGACCACGAAGCCGAAGACCAGTGGCATCGAGCCGGTCATCCTGGCGTTGAAGTCGTACGACCCGGCGGTTCGCCCGGTGACCGGGGCCTCGGTGCCGGGCACCTTCAGGACGGTGGCGGGCACCAGGTCCTCGCGCAGGGTCTTCAGCGCGGCGTTGCTGGTGGCGTCGTTGCCGGTGCCGTCGAGCGGGATGTCCACGGTGGCGACGTTCTTGTCGGCGTGCACGGCGACCTCCACCGGGCCGTGCATCCGGCCGCTGGCCAGGGCCTTCGCCTTGAGGTCGGCGATCGCGGCGGTCATCGCGGGGGAGCCGATGTCGGCGGCCTTGATGACGACGGTGGCCGGGGCCGGGCTGCCGGGGAAGGCGGCCTCGATCTTCTGCGAGGCGGCGACCAGCTCGTTGCCCCTGGGCAGCTGCTGCTGGAAGGTGAGGTTGGCGGTGTGCATGGTGAGCAGGGGCGCGGCGAGGGCGAGCAGGAAGGCCCCGGCGAGCACGGTGGCGGCCAGCGGGCGGCGCAGCACCGGGGTCAGCACCGCGTTCCAGAAGCGGCCCCCGGTCTGCGCGGCGTCCGGGCGGCGCAGCCTGGCGAGGAGGGGCACCCGCCCCTTCTCGACCCGGTCGCCGAGCATGGACAGCAGCGCGGGCAGCACGGTGAGCGAGCCGAGCACGGCGGTGATCACGACCAGGATGGTGGCGAAGGCCATCGCCCGGAAGTCGGCGATCCCGGTGAGGAACATGCCGGCCATCGCGACCACCACGGTGACCCCGGAGACCAGCACCGCCCGGCCGCTGGTGGCGGCGGCCACCGTCAGCGCGGTCCGCGCGTCGCGCCCGGCGGCGCGCTCCTCGCGCTCGCGGCGCAGGTAGAAGAGGCAGTAGTCGACGCCGACGGCGAGGCCGACCAGCAGCATCACCGAGCTGGCGTCGTCGCTGGTGTGCAGCAGCCCGCTGCCGAGCATGACCAGGCCGGCGGCCGCGACGAAGGCGGTCAGGGCGAGCACCACCGGCAGCACGGCGGCGACCAGCGCGCCGAAGGCGATCAGCAGGATGCCGAGGGCGAGCGGCACGGCCGTCCACTCGGCGCGGGCGAAGTCGTTCTTGAACTGGTCCTGGATCCACTTGCCGGAGCTGGCGTCGCCGAGTTCGACCACGGTCAGCCCGGGGTGCTGCTTCTGCACGCCGGCCACCGCGTCCAGTACGGACGCGACGTTGGCGAGCGCCTCGTCCTGGTCGCCCTTGAGGGTCAGCAGGACGAGCGCGGAGTGGCCGTCCGCGGAGACCGCCTTGGTGTCGTAGGGGGAGCGGATCCCGGCGGCCTTGCCGGTGCGGTCGACGGCGGAGACGACCTGGGCGACGACCTCGCGGAAGTCGGGGTCGTCGGCGCTGCGGGTGGCGCTCTGCACCAGGACGGTCTCGCTCGCCGGGCTCTTCAGCCCGGCGTCGTCGAGGATCTTCGCGGCCCGGGAGACCTGGCCGGGCATCGACTCGGCCTCGGTCACCTTGGTGCTGCCGTGCATGCCGCCGAGCATGGTGGCCAGCACGACGAAGAGCAGCCAGCCGAAGACGGCGGTCTTCCGGTGCCGGGCGCTCCAGGCGCCCATCGCGGCAGCCATGCCGAGCCTGGCCTTTACGGGTCCGGCCTGAACGGGTCCGGTACTCGCCGGTCCGGTCTGAACGGGTCTGGTGTTCGCGAGTCTGGTGTTCGCGGGCTTCACGGGTGGTCCCCCCTGGGAGAGCGGCGGCGGGCGTCGCCGGTCGGGAACGGTGGCGGCCGTGGTCCGGTGCCGCCTGCCGCTGCGCGCCGGGTGCGGATCCGGCGTCGCAACAGACGGTAGGGAACGGGGGATCGGCCGGTAATCCGGCTGGCGGGTGAGCCGCCCCTGGGGCTTGCCTCGGGGGCGGGGTGGGGTTTTCCCTACCGCCCGACCCCGAGACCTCCTCCTCAGGGGTAGGGGACCCACCTCCACCCTGAGGGGGAGATGACTCCACCCGGAGCACGAGGTCAAGGGGCTCGTGCTCGGGAGAAACTGGGTCGGGGCCGTTCGGGGCGGCCTCGTACGGGGGTTGGATTACGGGGGCTCCTTGCCGGGCGGCAAGCAAGTACTCGTAGGATGATGCCCAGACCTACTTACCTGCCGACCGGCAAGGGCGTGCCCTCGTGCACCTCCGGCCGGTCCTGCCGTCGCCCAGCGTCCCGTCCCCCAAGGGCTGCGGTGAACCATGCCCAGGAGGCATTCGAGCATGTTCCACCGACTAGGACACCTTGTCGTCCGTCGAGCCTGGTGGGTGATCGGCGCGTGGCTGATCGCCGCGGTCGCGATCATCGGGTCCGCTCCCGCGCTCACCGCCAGCACCGACCAGGCGGACTTCCTGCCCAAGCACTACGAGTCCATCCAGGCCGCGCAGCTGCAGCAGAGGGCCTTCCCGTCCGACAAGTCGCCGTCCGCGCTGCTGCTCTTCGAGCGCACCGACGGGGGCGCGCTGGACGCGAACGACCAGGCCGCCATGGACAAGATCACCCAGGGCCTGGCCGACAAGAACATCCCGCTGGTCGAGCAGGTCCTCCCGGTGTCCGAGAAGATGCACTCGTACTCCGCGGACCACAAGTACGCGATGGCGCTGGTCGCCATCGACAAGACCAAGAGGCAGTCGAACGAGTACACCGACGCAGCCAAGAAGCTTCGTGACGACGGCAAGGAACTCGCCGCCGGAACCAACCTGAAGTACCAGGTCGGCGGCGAGGCCGCGACCAACCTGGACCAGAAGGACTCCAGCAAGATGGCGGGCGTGCTGATCGGCCTCGGCACGGTCGTGATCATCCTGCTCACGCTCGGGATCATCTTCCGCAGCCCGCTCGTCGCGCTGCTGCCGGTCATCTCGGTGTTCATCTACTCGATGGTCGCCACTGGTCTCATCGGCTTCGCGAGCGACTGGTTCGGCCTCAAGGCCGACAGCTCGATGTCGCAGATCCTCACCGTCGTGCTCTTCGGCGTCGGCACCGACTACTTCCTGTTCCTGATGTTCCGCTACCGCGAGCGGCTGCGGGCCGGGGAGAACCGCAAGGAGGCCGTGGCCAACGCGGTCGGCCGGGTCGGCGAGGCCATCACCTCCGCCGCCGGCGCCGTCGTGGTCGCCTTCGCCGTGCTCGTCCTGTCCAGCCTCGGAATGTTCAAGGCGCTCGGCCCGGCGCTGGCCATCGCCGTCGCCGTCACCGCGATCGCCTCGGTCACCCTGGTGCCCGCGATCCTGTGCCTGATCCCCGAGAAGGTCCTGTTCTGGCCCTCCAAGGCCTGGCAGCGCGAGCCCTCGAACGCCCGCTTCGCCGCCATCGGCCGCAGTGTGGGCCGCCGCCCGGCCGTCGCCGCCCTGGTCTCCGGCCTGGTGATGGTCGGCCTCGCGCTCGCCGCGCTCGGCTACAAGGGCACCTTCGACATGGCCGGCAGTTCCATGCCGAAGACCGCGGAGTCGATGGTCGTCCAGGATGCGATGATCAAGGCCTACTCGGCCGGCGCCGCCGACCCCGCCCACGTCCTCGTCACCAGCGAGAACGGCAACAAGATCGACCTCGCCGCCCTCCAGGGCTACGTGAACGACCTCGGCAAGGTCGACGGCGTGGCCAGCGCCGCGATGCCGAACCCGGAGCGCGGCGTCAGCAAGGACGGCTCGACCGTCGACGTCACGGTCGTGCTGAAGGACGAGTCGACCACCAACAAGGCCATCGACACCATCGGCAAGGTCCGCACCGTCGCCCACAACCAGGCGCCCGCCGGTACCAAGGTCTACGTCTCCGGCACCACCTCCGTGCTGAAGGACATCAACACGGCGATGGCCCACGACTACAGCCTGGTCTTCCCGATCGCCGCCGTGCTGATCATGATCATCCTCGGTCTGCTGCTCCGCAGCGTGGTCGCCCCGTGGTATCTGATGGCCTCGGTCGGCCTCGGCTTCGGCGCCACCCTCGGTGCCACCACCCTGGTGTTCCAGAACATCAAGGGCGAGGCCGGTCTGATGTTCATGCTGCCGATTCTGATCTACCTGTTCGTGGTCGCGATCGGCACCGACTACAACATCCTGATGATCGCCCGTCTGCGCGAGGAGGCCCGCGAGGGCCGCGACCCCCGTGAGGCGGCCAGCCAGGCCATCCGCCACGGCGGTCCGACGGTGGCCGCGGCCGGGTTCATCCTGGCCGCGACCTTCGGCACCATGCTGCTGGCCGGCAACACGATGATGAGCGAGATGGGCTTCTCGATCGCCATCGGCATCATCATCGCGGCCTTCGTGATGGCGATGTTCTTCACCCCCGCGCTCACCGCGCTGCTCGGCCACCGCGCCTGGTGGCCCGGCCACGCCGACGCCCCCGGCCACGGCCACGGCGGCGGCCCGGCCCCGCTGGCGGGTACGCACGGCGCGCCGGAGCCGGCCGGCCGGCACTGACGGACCGCTCGTGAGGGCAGGCGGCGTCCCGCTTCGGCGGGACGCCGCCTGCCCCTTCTCCAGGGGCGCCAAACGTGATCTGTTCAGCCTAAAAACGCCGGTCGCCCGGGGTGTCGGCGTGCTACAGTCGACTCAGTTGCAGTTTTGGTTCCCATGAACGTGTATGTGCGCCTGCTGGTTCCAACCAACAGGCGCATTTGTTTTGTCCGGTGTTTCAGTCTCCGGATGGGGATCGCGGCTACTTGGGGATTCACGAGGTGTGGATCCCTGATGCCCCAGTTTTAGAGGAGACGGTTATGGCTACCGGCACCGTGAAGTGGTTCAACAGCGAAAAGGGCTTCGGCTTCATCGAGCAGGATGGCGGCGGCGCCGACGTCTTCGCCCACTACTCGAACATCCAGGCCCAGGGCTTCCGTGAGCTGTTCGAGGGCCAGAAGGTCGAGTTCGACGTCACCCAGGGCCAGAAGGGCCCGCAGGCCGAGAACATCCAGATCATCGGCTGACGTCAGCCTCCACGCTGACTCGCGATAATCGCGAAGCGGGGGCCCGCACCGCACGGTGCGGGCCCCCGCTCATGCCGCCGTACGGCCGGGGCGGCGCATTCGACTCCGACGGCCGACCAGTCCGCGACGCGGGCTGCCGACCGACGCATGGAGATCACGTGACCACCCCTGCCCGCACGCCGCGCGACCGCGGCCCCCGCACCACCGACCAGACCCGCCGCGCCGCCGGCGGCGGTGCCCCGCGCAAGCCGCGCGGCCGCTCCGGCGCCCCCAAGCAGGCCCGCACCGCCGTGCCCGAGGCCGCCGAGTTCACCGTGGTCCAGGCCACCCCCTCGCGGCCCCCGGCGGCCACCTTCGCCGAGCTGGAGCTCCCCAAGGGGATCCTCTCCGCCCTCGGCCGCCAGGGCGTCACCGAGCCCTTCCCGATCCAGGGCGCCACGCTGCCCGACTCGATCGCCGGGCGCGACGTGCTCGGCCGGGGCCGCACCGGCTCCGGCAAGACCCTGGCCTTCGGCCTGCCGCTGCTCGCCCGTACCGCCGGGAAGCGCGCCGTCGCCCGGTACCCGCTGGCGCTCGTCCTGGTGCCCACCCGCGAGCTGGCCCAGCAGGTCACCGAGGCGCTCACCCCGTACGCGACCGCCGTCAACCTGCGGATCACCACCGTCGTCGGCGGCATGTCGATCAACAAGCAGGCCAACGCCGTCCGCCGCGGCACCGAGGTCCTGGTCGCCACCCCGGGCCGGCTGGACGACCTGATCGGGCGCGGCGACGTCAACCTCTCCGACGTGGCCATCACGGTCCTGGACGAGGCCGACCAGATGGCCGACATGGGCTTCCTGCCGCAGGTCACCAAGCTGCTGGAGCAGGTCGCCGAGGGCGGGCAGCGGATGCTGTTCTCCGCCACCCTGGACCGCAACGTCGACCGGCTGGTCAAGCGCTTCCTCAACGACCCGGTGACCCACTCGGTCGACCCCTCGGCCGGCGCGGTCACCACCATGGACCACCACGTCCTCCAGCTCGAACCGGCCGACAAGGCCTCCGCCGCCGCGCACATCGCCTCCCGCGACGGCCGCGTGATCATGTTCGTGCACACCAAGCACGGCGCCGACCGGCTCGCCAAGCAGCTGCTCGCCAACGGCGTGAAGGCCGCCGCCCTGCACGGCGGCAAGTCCCAGCCGCAGCGCAACCGGGTCCTCGACCAGTTCCGCGACGGCCACGTCAGCGCGCTGATCGCCACCAACGTCGCCGCGCGCGGCATCCACATCGACGGCCTCGACCTCGTCGTCAACGTCGACCCGCCCGTCGACCACAAGGACTACCTGCACCGCGGCGGCCGCACCGCCCGGGCCGGCGAGTCCGGTACGGTCGTCACCTTCGTGCTGCCCGAGCAGCGCCGCGAGGTCAACCGGCTGATGACGGTGGCCGGCATCCGCCCGACCGTCACCAAGATCCGCCCCGGCGACGCCGACCTGGCCCGGATCACCGGCGCCCGCACGCCGAGCGGCGTCCCGGTCACCCTGGCCGTACCGGTGGCCCAGGCGGCCGCGGCGGCCGGTACGACCGGTTCGGCGGATTCGACGTCGGGCGGGCGCGGTGGCGCCAAGGCCGGTGCCCCGCGCCGCCGCTCCGGCAAGCGCTCCGGGCTGCCCACCGACGTCGACATGAACGGCAACCCGCGCCGCCCCCGCCCCAAGCAGCGGATGGGCGCCGCCGCCCAGGGCGAGCGCCCGCAGGCGGCCGGCTTCATCGGCCGCTCCTCCGGCCGCGCCAAGCCCGGCAGCGGCTCCAAGACCGGCGGCAACTACGGGACCGGGCGCCAGCGCCGCTCGTTCGACTGACCGACCGCGCTCCTGCGCACGCGCCCCGGGCCCCCTCACCGCGAGGGGGCCCGGGGCGCGTGCCGTCTCAGACCACCGCCGCCGCAGTAGCGGTAGGGGAAGGGGCCAGGCGGCGCAGCCGGTCCTCCGTCTCCGCGTCGCGCGGCGACATCACGATCAGCTGCAGCCCCTCGTCGGCCAGCAGCACGTGCTGGTCGATCCGCAGCACGCCCACCACCTCGTGGCGGATCAGCTTCTCGGCACCCGAACGCTCGGCCACCTGGTGCTCGTCCAGCCAGCGGTGCGCCTCCGGGTACTCGCCGCGCACCTGCCGGATCATCCGGGCCAGCCGGCGCCCGACCGCCGTCGCCTCCCCGCCGCGCTCCGCGTAGGCGGAGCGCAACTGCGCCAGGAAACGGCGGGCGTGCTCCTCCCAGTGCTCGACCCGGGCCCGGTGCACCGGGTTGCCGAACACCACCCACGCCAGGTTGCACTCCTGCGGCGGCCGGCCGGTCAGGCCGAACAGCGCGTCCGCGCCCGGATTCCAGGCACGGATGTCCCAGTTGGCGTCCATCACGAACGACGGCGCCGGCCACTGCGCGTGCATCAGCCGCAGCAGCGGCACCGGGACGTCCCCCGGCGCGGCCACCTCGCCGTCCAGCGGATGGCTGCCGGCCAGCCGGAACAGGTACGCCGTCTCCGCGCGGTCCAGCCGCAGGGTCCGCGCCAGGCTCGCCAGCACCTCCGGGGACGGGTGGATGTCCCGCCCCTGCTCCAGCCACGTGTACCAGGTCACCCCCACGCCGGCCAGCAGCGCCAGCTCCTCCCGCCGCAGCCCCGGCGTGCGCCGCCGCACCCCCGGCGCCAGCCCGACGTCCTGTGGCGTCAGCCGCGCCCGGCGGCTGCGCAGGAAACTCGACAGCGCCGTCCGGCGCTCCTGGGCGTCCTCCACCTCGACCATCTCCCCCCGTCCTCCCTGGTAGTCGAACTACCAGTATTCCCACGCACTGCTGCGGACCGCCCGGCCGCGCGAGGCTTGATCACGTCAACGGACCGCACGCGCAAGGGAATCCCGATGAGCCCGATGAGCTCGATGAGCAACCGTCAGCACCGTACTCTCCGCCGCGCCCTGGTCGCCGCCGCGGCCACCGCCCTGCTCGGCACGGCCGCGACCCTGCCCGCCGCGGCCGCCGCCGACCGGCCCGCCCCGGCCGTCGTCACCGGCCACGCACCCACCCTGGTGCCCGAGTCGGGCGTCTGGGACGCCGCCCACCACCGCTTCCTGCTCGGCTCGCTGCGGCACGGCACCGTCTCCGCCGTCGGCACCGACGGCAGCGTCCGCACTCTGGTGGACGACCCCGGCACGCTGACCGAGATCGCCGGCCTGCGGATCGACCCGCTCCGCCACCGCATCCTGGTCACCAACCTCGACAACGGCATCGGCGAGCGCAGCGGCGCGGCCACCCTGGGCAGGCTCGCCGGGATCGGCGCCTACGACCTGGACACCGGCCGCCGCCTCTTCTACACCGACCTCGCCGCCGTCGCCGCCGACGGCGGGAACCACCTCGCCAACGACATCGCGCTCGGCCCCGACGGCACCGCGTACGTCACGGACTCCTTCGCCCCGGTCGTCTACCGGGTCGCGCCCGACGGCACCGCCTCCGTCCTGCTGCGCGACCAGCGCCTCGCCGCCGCCCCCGGCTCGTACGGCCTCAACGGCATCGTCTACCGGGAGGGCCGGCTGGTCCTCGGCAAGTGGGACGACGGCACCCTCTGGCAGGTCCCGCTGAGGAACCCGGCCGCCCTGCGGCGCGTCGAGGTGAGCGGCGGCGAGGCCCTGCTCCACCTGGACGGCCTGCTCGGCCGCCCGGACGGCTCCATCGCGGGCGTCACCAACGCCTTCTTCGGCTCCGGCCGCGACGCCGAGGTCGAACTGCGCTCCGACGACCACTGGCGCACCGCCCGCCTCACCGCCGTCCGCCCCTCCGCCGACGCCACCCCCACCGCCCCCGTGGCCGGCCCGGCCGGCAGCCTCTACCAGCTCTCCGGCGGCCTGGCCGCCGCCAACTCCGGCCACCCGACGGACACCTTCACCCTGCGACGGATCTGACCGGGCCTCCCGATACGGCGGCGCATCCGGCCCCCCGCCGGATGCGCCGCCCGCGCTCCGGTGCCGCTCAGTGTGATCACGGCTGCGGTGGCCGAGTACCAGCACCGCAAGGCCTCTTGACGGCTCAGGCCGTGAGGGCCGGGACGGCCTGCACCGTGCGGCGGGCCTCGTCGTGGCGCTGGAGGAGGAGGGCGGCGAGTTCGGGGGCGGGGCCGAGGACGTCGGCCACGAGGTCGGCTCCGTCGGCTGCGGCCGCGATGCGGTCCGGGAGGAGGCCCGGGGCCAGCAGGTAGGGGGCGACGGCCGTGAGCTCGGCGCCGGCGGCGCGCAGGGCGGCGAGGGCGTCGGGGACGCGGGGGCCGGCGGCGGAGGCGTACGCGACCTCGACGGCGGCCCAGCCGCGGGTGCGGCGCCACTCGGCGGCCACCGCGTGGGTCGCCGTGTCGGCGGCCGGGTCGGAGGAGCCGGCGGCGGCGAGCACGACCCCGGTACGGGCACGGACGGCGGGGGAGGCGACGTCCAGGCCGGCCTCGGCGAGGCGCCGGTCCAGGGCGGCTAGCAGCAGGGGAGACGGACCGAGCACGTCCGCCACCGGCAGTCGGGAGCCGGCGGCGCGCAGGGCGGCGGGGATGTCGTGCTTGGCGTGGAACGCCCGGTTGAGCAGCAGTGGCACGGCCACCGCGTCGGCCGTGCCGGCCAGCCGTTCCGCCACCTGCGGGATCCGCGGTGCGCAGTGGTCCAGGTAGGCGGTGGCGACCTCGGTGCCGGGCCGCTGGGCCCGCACCTCCTCGACGAGGGCGGCCACGGTCGCGGCGTGGCGCGGGTCGCGGCTGCCGTGGGCGATGAGGAGGAGGGCGGGCATCAGCGGTGCCTCACTTGCCGGTGCCCAGCAGGCCGCGGTTGCGCAGTACCCGGCGCTCGACCGGGGTGAACACCAGCAGCTCGATGGCGATGCCGACGAACAGGATCAGGATGATGCCGAGCAGGACCCCGGACATGTCGGAGAACTCGCGCTGGTCCTCCAGGAAGCGGCCCAGGCCGCGGCCGAGGTCGGGGGAGGAGGCGACGAGTTCGGCGGCCATCAGCGAGCGCCAGGAGAACGCCCACCCCTGCTTGAGGCCGGCGAGGTAGCCGGGCAGGGCGGCCGGGATCAGGACGTGCCGGGCGCCGGTCAGGCCGGTGGCGCCGATGGTGCGTCCGGCGCGCAGGAACAGCGGCGGCACCTGGTCGATGCCGGCCACCAGGCCGTTGGCGATCGACGGGACGGCGCCGAGCAGGATCACCGCGTACATCATCTGGTCGTTGATGCCGAGCCAGATGACCGCGGCCGGCACCCAGGCGACCGAGGGCAGCGACTGCAGGCCCTGCAGGACCGGCCCGATCGCGGTGCGCACCGGCCTGATCCGGGCGACCACCAGGCCGATGGGGGTGCCGATCACGACGGCGAGCAGGAAGCCGGACAGGCCGCGCCAGACGCTGGTCCAGATGATCGAGAACAGCGTGCCCTGGTACCAGAGGTCCTGGGCGGAGTGCCAGACGTCCGCGGGGCTGGGCAGCTTGTACGAGGAGGTGAGGTGCAGGCTGTACGCGCCCTGCCACAGCGCGAGCACCACGAGCACGCCGATCAGCGGCGGCAGCGCCTTCTTCCGCAGCGCCTCGCCGAGCGAGCCGCGGTGCGCGGTGACGCTGTCGAGTGCGTCCAGGCCCGCGCCGACCCCGGCGGTGTCCGTGGCGGCGGCGCCGGGGGCGGTCTTGTCGAGGACGGGGGTGGTGTCAGTGCTGGCCATGGCGACGGATCTCCCCACGCAGTTCTTCGGTGATCTCGATGGACAGGTCCGCCACGCCCGCGGACTCGATGCGGCGCGGCTGCGGCAGGTCGATGTGCCACTCGCGGGCGACCCGGCCGGGGCGGGAGGAGAGCAGGACGACGCGCTGGGCGAGCCGTACGGCCTCGCGCACGTTGTGGGTGACGAAGAGGACGGACAGCTGCCGTTCGGCCCAGATCCGGGTGATCTCGTCGTGCAGCACGTCCCGGGTGATGGCGTCGAGCGCGGCGAACGGCTCGTCCATCAGCAGGACCTTGCTGCCCTGGGCGAGCGCCCGGGCCATCGCGACGCGCTGGCGCATGCCGCCGGACAGCTCGTGCACCCGCTTGCCGTAGGCGCCGTCCAGGCGGACGAGTTCGAGCAGCCGCTCGGCTTCGGCGCGGCGCTCCGGGCGGGGCAGGCCGGCCAGCTTGAGGGCGAGTTCGATGTTCTTGCCGGCGGTGAGCCAGGGGAAGAGCGCGTGCTCCTGGAACATCAGCGCGGGGCGGCCGCCGGGGACCTCGATGTTGCCGGCGGTGGGCCGGTCGAGGCCGGCGACCAGGTTGAGCAGGGTGGACTTGCCGCAGCCCGAGGCGCCGAGCAGGGTGACGAACTCGCCGGGCGCGACATCGAGGGTGATGTCGTCCAGGACGTGGGTCTGTGCGCCGGGGCGGCCGAAGGACTTGTGTACGTGCGAGATCCGGACGGCGGGCGCGCTGCCGGGGGCGTCGGCGCCGGGGGCGGCCGTCGAGGTGGTCAGTGCCGGGCTCATGCGCCCGCCTCGCTTCGCTCGGCAGGGGCATTCGCCCATGCGCGCCTTTTGATGATTCGCTCGCTGCGCTCGCTCATGCGGGCACCTCCTGCGTGAGTGGTCTGCGTGGGCCGCGTGGGGCTGCGGAGCCGGGGCCGTGGCCCGGGCCCCGCCCGTCCCGGTGGGCATCGATCGGGGATCGACCGGACGGGCGGGGGCCGGACCGCGGAGTCGGGGGCCGGACTGCGGGGTCGGAGGCGAACGGCCTTGCTGTGGACGCTACTTGGCGCCGAGCCCGGCGTCCGACACGGCGGCCTGGCCCTGGGCGGCGAGGACCTTGTTCAGCGGGGTGAGGTCGTAGATGCCGTTCAGGTTCGGCTTCTTGAGCAGCCCGGCGGTGACGGCGTGGTCGGCCTCGGCCTGCAGGGTGTTCGCCAGCGGGTCGTCCAGGAACTCGATGTCGGCCCAGGCCGGGTCGAGGACGGCCGGCTCCAGAGCGCTGCCGACCTCCTTCTTGATCGCCTCGTTGGCGTCGGCCTTGGCCTTGTCGGAGTTGGCCTTGATGAAGGCGTTGGTCTTCGCCGAGCCGCGCAGCACGGCCTCCACCACGTCCGCGTGCTCCTTGAGGAACTTCTGCGAGACGATGATGTTGGTGATCACGAACTTCTTGTCCGGCCAGACGTCCTTCTCGTTGAGCAGGACCTTCGCGCCGAGCGTGACCAGCTTGGAGGCGGTGGGCTCGGGCACCCAGGCGCCGTCGACGGAGCCGGACTTGTAGGCGTCGGGGGTGACCTTGTTGTCGGTGCGCACCACCGAGACGTCGCCCGCGCCGGAGGCCGCGTCGACCTTGTAGCCCTTGCCCGCGAGGTAGTTGAGCAGCGCCACGTCCTGAGTGTTGCCCAGCTGCGGGGTGGCGATCTTCTTGCCCTTGAGGTCGTCCAGGGAGGAGATCTTGTCCGGGTTGACCACCAGCTTGACGCCGCCGGAGGCCGAACCGCCGATGATCTTCAGCGACTGGCCCTCGGACTTGGTGTAGCCGTTGATCGCGGGGGAGGGGCCGATCCAGCCGATGTCGATCGAGCCGGCGTTGAGCGCCTCGATCTCCGCCGGGCCCGCGTTGAAGACCTGGGTCTTGACCTGGGTGGCGCCCAACTCCTTCTGGAAGATGCCCTCCTGGAGGCCGACCAGCGGCGTGCCGTGGGTGAGGTTGGCGAAGTAGCCGATCTTCACGGTGTCCGCGGACAGCTTCGCGCCGGAACCCGCCGCGGTGGCCGCGGCGTCGCCCTTGGTGTCCAAGGACTTGTCCGCCTTGGAGCCGTAGCCGCAGGCCGACAGCAGGGCGACGGCGGTCAGGCCGGCGGCGGCGGCCGCGGCGGTGCGTCTGATCCGGCCGGCGTCGGGGCGGACACGGGTATGCGAGGGGGCCGGGTTCGGTGCCATGGTCGAAGTCCTGTTCACGGACGGACCGTCAGGAAACGGTCTCGGATGGACGGTTCGGAAGATGGTGCGCGCGGCAGTGGTGTGCCGGGGGCAAGCCGGGCGGCTGTGGGGGAAGACAGCCCGGTGACAGGGCGTTCTCAGCCCTGCCGGCCCGCACATCGGGTGAGCCCGCCCTGGCCGCTGCCGAGGACGCCGCTGCCGATGCGGCCGCCTTCCTTGTCCATGCCCGAGAACGCCTCGCTGGGCATCAGACCCAGTCCTCCTCTTCGGATGCGTCGGGTGCGTCGTTGGTGCGTACGGTCTCGAAGGCCTCGCCCGCCATGCCGGCGGTGAGGGTGGTGCCGTCGGCCGGGTCGACCAGCAGGAACGAGCCGGTGCGGCGGTTGTCGGAGTAGCCGTCGAGGGCCAGCGGCTCGGCGGTGCGCAGCCGGACGTGGCCGATGTCGTTGACGTTCAACCCCTCGGCGCCGCTGCGCTGTTCGAGAGTGTCGATGTCGATCCGGTAGGAGATCTCCTTGACCAGCGCGCGCACCGTACGGGTGGTGTGCTTGAGCAGCACCTTGTCCCCGGCGCGCAGCGGCCGCTCGTTGAGGTGGCTGACGGTCGCCTCGATGTCCTTGGTGGGCGCGGGAGTCGCCCCTGCGGCGATCAGGTCGCCGCGCGAGATGTCGAGGTCGTCGGCGAGCCGGACGGTGACCGACTGCGGGGCCCACGCGAGGTCCGTCTCCCGGCCGAGCGCGTCGATGCCGGCCACGGTGCTGGTGAGCCCGGAGGGCAGGACGGTGACCGGGTCTCCGACGCGCAGTACGCCGGAGGCCAACTGGCCCGCGTAGCCGCGGTAGTCGGGGTGCTCCTCGGTCTGCGGGCGGATCACGTACTGGACCGGGAAGCGGGCCGGCTCGGCGCTCGGGTCGCTGCCGACCGGCACCGTCTCCAGGTGCTCCAGCAGGGTCGGGCCGCCGTACCAGTCCATGTGCGCGGAGGGCTCGACGACGTTGTCCCCGGCCAGGGCGGAGATCGGGACCGCCAGCACGTCGCCCACGCCGAGGGAGGCGGCGTACGCGGTGAACTCCTCGGCGATGGCGGCGAAGACGGGCTCCGCGTAGCCGACCAGGTCCATCTTGTTGACGGCCAGCACGACGTGCGGCACCCGCAGCAGTGCGGCGACGGCGGCGTGCCGGCGGGTCTGCTCGACCACGCCGTTGC
>NZ_JNWQ01000068.1 GCF_000716875.1 Streptomyces novaecaesareae
GGGTAGGGGTGGTGGGCGCCGGGCTCGGCGGGGGGGTGCCGGTGGCGGTGGGTCTGCCCTTCGGGGCGGAGCATCCCGTGGTGAGGGTGAGGGCCCCGGCGACCCCCACGGCCAACAGGACGGTCGCGCCACGAGCAGCCCGCACCGTTCCTCCGCTTCTCTGATATTCGATCAGGTGTTGTTAGTAAATGATCCTTACGGCGTGATCATCAGAACACTTCTGATCGATACCTGTCGAGGCTGGAACGGTGCGGCTGAGAAGGTGAACCTCCGGACAACTTCCCTACGTTGTAGGGCGCCTGGAGCCCGGCCGGTTGTACGTGCGGAAGGCCTTCGCGGCCGCAACGGTGTAGAAGCGCCTGATCCGGTCCGAGGAACCCGGCACGCGCAGGAACTCGTGCCGTTCGCCGTCCCAGAGAGCCCAGCACTCCAGCAGGACGAAGTGCGGGCTGCTGGAGTCGATCAGGCGGATCTCCAGGCGGGTGGGGTCGTCGGCCGTCACGCGCATCGCCGGGTCGCCACCTGGATGAACCCGGAGGCCTTCTCCACCTGCTTCGCGAAGTCGTTGAACTCGCCCTCGATCGGCGAGATCGTGGCCCGGCTCGGCACGAGGATCGCGCCGGCCTGCTTGTCGAGGAGGCGCTGCAGGGCGGCCCGGAGCATGGGCCGGTGCTCGGGCGCCCTCCGGGGTGCCTCGTCGTCCATCACGATCAGGTCGATACCCCAGTTGAAGGCGTTGGCGTAGGCCTCGCACATGGTCAACTCCCGGTCGGGGAAGTGGGAGTTGGTCCTTGCCAGGTACATCACGACCTGGAGCGTCCGGGTTGGGGTGATGAGGGGCATGGCTGCCTCCATGGTTGCACAGTGTGTCCGACTTCTCGCCGGGTGTAGCCATGGTGGCCTTCTGGCGCTTACGATCTCTAGACCCAATACCAGTGACTTAAGAGTCCCAGGCTCGTGGAACTTTGCCCGGAGGGTTGATTGGGGCGGTCCGGTAGTGGGGCGCGATGGTGACTGCTTCGGCCGGGTCGCGGGTGGGTTGGGGCCAGTGCCGGTGTTCGCTGCGCTTGACGCCGAAGTTGGACATCTTGCGTTTGACGACGCGGGGGTTGGAGCGTCTGCGGCGGACGGGCAGGAGTCGTTCGGCTATCTCGCGGACGCCGGCCGTGATGGCCGTGGCCAGGCGGTCAGGGGGAAAAGGCCGCCTGCGCTGCGACTTGGCGTCGCGCGAGGCGGAGGGTGCGGGTGAAGGAGAGCCGGTCGGTATCGATCCCGGCTCGGCCCGCACTGTCGTGCATGAGCGAGCGGATGGCATGGTGGACGAGCAGGTGGCCCCAGATCTCCTGTTCGACGCCTTCTGGCGAGCGTGAGCGCAGGACCTGGGCAGGGCCGCGCTGGTGGGTCTTGAGCTCGTCGAGGGCGGTCTCGATCTCCCATCGCTCGTTGTAGAGGGCTGCCAACTCCGTTGCGGGGGCGGCCTCGTGGTCGAGAATGCTGGTGATCAGCCGGTAGGGGGCGCTCTGGGCTGGGCGGCCGGGGTCGTCCAGGGTGTACTCGATGACCCGCACCACGGTGGGGTCGGTGCGTTTGCGGTGGTCGCGGGCGGCCACGATGTCCGAGAGGTACGAGCCATCGGGGAGTTCTTGCCGGATGGGCAGCACGGAGTGGGACCTGATGCGCCACAGCAGGTCCGCACCGCCCGCTGATGCCGCCCGCCACAGATCCAGGCCGGCGAATCCACGGTCGGCCAGGAGGAGGTCACCTTGCCCCAGGGCGCCGAAAAGTTCTCGGGCCAGCACCGGTTCGGCAGTGGTGAACGGACCGAGCGTCGCACTGGTGATCGCGTGCGTGCCGCACTCGGCCAACGCCACTACCCGGACCTGCGGGAAGGCGGACCGCTCTCCACGGTGCGTCTTCGGACGGCCGAACCGGGCGGCATTCTCCTCGCTGTCGGGGATGTCGAAGGTCGTTCCGTCGATTGCCATGACACGCCAACTTCCATACCAGGAACCGGAAGTAGACGCTGTCGCCATCGGACGAGCCACCTCGGCGAACAGCGCCTTCAGGGGCTCCGGCCCAAGCTTGACCCGGGCGCGCGAGATCGCCGCCGTGGTCGGCACCTGCCACGAGCCCGACCAGCGCCTGGCCCAGGCCAGCCCCTCGGTCAGCAGACGGGCAACCTCTTCATAGCCCTGTCCGGAGAACAGGCACATCGCCAGGACGAAATAGACGACCACCCGGGGTGGCAGCAACCGCTGACGTTGCCCAGACTTCCCGGACTCCTCCACAATCCGGTCCACCAACTCCGGCGGGAACGTTCGCGTCAGCAGTCCGATCGCGATCCGGTCCGACAGCCGCTCGTCCGTCGCCGGCTTGACCTGCCCAGGGCGTGGCATCCAGGCACCTCCTGGACAGGCAGCCTACCAGCAAAGATCATTAAGTCACTGGTATTGTCTCTAGACCTCAACTTTCACAGTCGTACCGAGTGACAGACAGGGGAGAGTCGTGGAGCCCTTCGAGGATGATCCGTCGTCATCTCCGGCGATTCGCTTCGGTGATGAACTTCGCAGGTTGCGCCGCTCCCGGCGCTGGTCGCAGGCAGAACTCGGCAGGCGCATGGGCTACAGCCACGGCTTGGTCTCGTACGTCGAACGGGCTAAGAAGCCTGTGACTCTTAAATTCGCGGTGGCGGCCGACCGGGTGTTCGAGACGGGTGGTCTCTTCAAGGAGCTGTGGCGTCGGATCTCGAACGCCAGCCTGTTGGAGGGATTTGCCGAGTTCACTGAGGCGGAGGCCCGTTGCAGGAAGCTCCGCACTTTCGAGTTGGGGGTAATCCCCGGCCTCATGCAGACCCTGGACTATGCCGCCGCCTTGGAAGCGGGAAGCGTCCGTCGTGGCAGCATCACCCAAGAGCAGGCTGATGGGCGAGTCGAGTTCCTGGCCGGGCGCCAGAAGCTCCTTGAGAAGGATCCGCCGCCCACCATCCATGCCGTACTCGACGAGAGCTGTCTGCTTCGCACTGTGGGCGGACCGGGGGTCATGGGTCCTCAGCTGGATCATCTGCTGGCGTTGGCCGAGCGCCCGAACGTCACCATCCAGGTGGCGCCGTTCCGTCTCGGTGAGCAACGACCGTTTCTCCTGCCGGTGGTGCTGTTGACGCTCCCGGACAGGTCTGTGGTGGGCTACGCGGAAGCCCACTCGCGAGGCCATCTGGAGCGGGGGCGGGAGAGCCTCACGGGCTGGGAAGAGGACTACGATCACCTGAGGGTGGAGTCGCTGGACACGGCGGCCTCACTCGCCGTGATCCGCGCTGTTCGGAAGGAACTTCAATGACCGCACTTGACCTGGCCGGCGCTCGGTGGGTGAAGAGCCGCTACAGCGGCAACGGTGGCAACTGTGTCGAGGTGGCTCCCGACTTCCCCGGTGTCGTTCCTGTCCGTGACTCGAAGGACCCTCACGGGCCCGCTCTCGTCTTCCCGGCCGACGCGTGGAAGTCCTTCGTCGCCGCGACCGTTGCCGGCGAGTTCGGCTAGGGGTTTGCCTGCTCGACGGCCTCCAGCCACGGGAGCGGATTGTAGATGCCGGGGAGCCAGGTGCGCCGGTCCGCCTCGGCCGCGCGCTTAAGGTCGGTGATCAGACCGGGGCGGCCCTGGTGGATCCGTTGTTGGAGGGCCGCTACGGAGGCCAGGTCGCGGGCGTCGAGCAGGTCGAGTATCTCGGGGTCATTCAACAGGGGGTGGGTCAGGGCGAGTTCGGCGATGTCCCGCCACCTGCGGATGCGGTCGGGCCCGATGCCGTGCACTGCGGCGATTCCGTGCCAGGCCGTGGAGCGGGTGGCTCGGAGGAGTCGTTTCGGATCGGCCAGTCCGTGTTTCCGCAGATAGTCGCTGTGGCCAGCGAAGGCGTCCAGGTCGAGCAAGCCCCGACCCGGCAGGCCGACCAGCCGTCGGATGCCGGGGTCCGTCTGGAGCGGCCGCAGCAGCGGGCTCTCCTGGGCCAGCTCGCGGGCCCTGTCGTCGGGCAGGGCGAACACCAGGTCCTGAAGCGCGGCGGTGGAGGCGGCGGGGGATCCGGTCATCAGGCTCAGGCAGCCCTCCAGGGCGGCATGGTTCAGCGACAGGCGTGGCGAGTACTGGGCGGCATCGTGCGGGTGGCCCGAGCTGGTGGACGTCTTCCCCAGGACGTCGGTCGCCCGCAGGAGGTTCTCGGCGAACGGGAGCATTTGCCGGGCGTACCAGGAGACTTGCCGGTGCCTCTTGACCGCACGGAGTCGGGGGTACTTCTTGCAGAGCTGCACCACCTCAGCTGCCCTCGTTCGCGCGTGTCTCAGGGCGTCCGCGTCGGTGCGACCGCTGTTGAGATGGCCGATGAGCCAGTGGACCGCGCAGGTGTAGCGGACCCGCATGTCGAGCTGGGGAGCGGCTGCGAGCACCTGCGTGTTCTCGTTGCCGATCATGCAGTGCTCGACCGCCCGGGCGAAGGCGATGTGGTCCCGCACCTCCGACGGCTGCCGGTGGAAGACGGCGAACAGGTAGTCGAAGCGGGCCGTCAGATGCCCCGGATCCTCGTTCACCGCCTTCGCCAGCAGCGCGGGCTCCTGGCTCTCGTCGTCGATCAGTGCGCGGCTGCTGGCGATCACCTGCAGGGTGACGGCCTTCCAGTTCCTGGCTCCGGAAAGGTAGTTGCGCAAGTCGTGGTGGACGTCGCTGAGGGTGACAAGGATGAAGGCGGCGGCACCAGTCAGTAGTTGGGCTCGCGCACGGTCCGTTGCCGTTTTGGCCGCGCTGGCGGAGGCGCTGTCGTCCAGCGGCGGCAGGCCGAGGTCGAGACGGCTGAAGACGCCGCTGTTGGCGTGCCGTCCGTTGCGGAGCAAGGTGATGGAAACCCGGTTGCAGTCCACTTCGGTCACCCGGGCCCGCCAGGTGAGGTCGGGGCGCAGCGTGTAGAAGATCCGGAAGATGGTGGAGACGATGCTGCCGGCCGGTAGCGCGGTGAGATCCACGCTCTGCAGGGAGCTCAGCGGGGTCTGCGTCAGCGGCACCTTCATCTCCGGCTGATCGTCACCGAGCGTCAGCATGCGTGCGAGCAGGTAGTCGGTCGACGCTGCGGAGGTCTTGCCGTCCGGGTCCTGCGCCTCGATCAGCAGGCGCAGGTTCTGTCCCAGGCCGGCCGCGGTGATCAGGACGCCCATCAGCACCAGGATCGTGTAACACATCAGCACCTGGCCGTGCTGATCCTCGTCCAGCCAGGTCCGCCACAGCAGAATGCCGATCGCCGGGAGCACGGCCAGCGAGGCCAGGAGCTTCCACCAGTCCCGGAGCACCGAGCGCGGCTTGAGCCCGGGCGGTCCGACCTTGCGGTGCTCCCGTGCCAGGAGGAGCGCGGCCCCGGCCATGAGCCCGAAGACGATGAGCAGCACGAACAGCACCAGCCAGCCCCCTGCCTCGGCCATCGGTGTCCCCGCTGTGAACGGTTTGAACATCGCGTTGATCGGCAGGAGTGCGGAGGTGCCGGCGATCATCAGCAGACCCAGCCCGATGAGGCTGCGGCGCAGCGCCGGGTGCCAGGCGTCCGAGGCGGGATGGACGAGGAAGCGGGACGCCAGACTGCTGAGGACCCCCAATACGAGCACGCCGAGAGCCATCGGCAGCAGCAGCCTGCCGATCGGGCTCACCCAGTCGGAGTAGAAGTACTGCCAGTTGGAGGCCCCGTGCGACAGTCGGTTCTTCTGCAGGTCCGTCACCTGGGCCAGTCCCGCCCCGGCATCCGGGTTGGACCGGTCGGCCTTCTGTGCTGCGAAGAATCTGTCTCCGGCCGCTTCCAGTTCGGACCTTCTCAGATGCTCCTGTCCCATGAGGACCAGGATGGCGGCGTTCTCGCGTTGGACGTCGAGTTTCGCCAGGGCCTTCTCTACGCAGGGGTCGTCGCCGGGCTGGGGCAGGGTGGTCAGGATCGCCTTGGCCTGGTCGAGGTCACCTTGGTTGATCAGGTCGGTCGCGGTGGCGCAGGCGACCGTCGCAGGGCTGGGGCTGACCTGATCGCGGTCGCCGTCGGCGGCCACGGCCTGCCCCGAGAGGGCGCAGAGCAGCAGCACGAGCAGTGCCGGCAGTGCCGCGGCCCATCGCCGCGGGATTCGGTGCGACACTCCGAGGCCTTTCGTGCCGGGACGACCCCCTCGCTGCGGCCCGACTCTAGGGGTTGTGGTCTGGGCGGGCGCGCGGGCGAGGACCGTTTGGCTGGCGCTCCGTCACCCGCCGGCCGTCAGCCCCATAGGGCTCGCAATATTCGCTGGCGGGCCCGGTCACCGGCTGGTGATGATCACGGCATGCATGTCTTCCTGGAAACCGAGCGGCTCGTGCTGCGCCCGTTCGCCGACACCGCAGCCGACGTCGACGGCCTGTTCGCCCTGGACAGCGACCCCGAGGTCATGCGCTTCATCAACGGCGGCAAGCCGACGACCCGCGAGGCGATCCAGGCGCGCACTCTGCCCCGGCTCCTCCTCGACTACCCGGGCTTCGGCACCCGCGGTTTCTGGGCCGCCGAGGAGAGGACCACCGGCACCTTCCTGGGCTGGTTCGAGCTGCGCCCGCTCGCCGACCGCAGCCCGTTCGAGGTCGAGCTCGGCTACCGGCTGAACCGCTCGGCCCGGGGCAGGGGGTTGTGAACTGCTGCGGATTGAGGTCGTTTTGGTGCACATGAGTGTCCATGCGTGTCTCTTCGATCGTGGCTTGTCGGGTGGCTGGGGCGAGTTGTCAGTGCCGTGTGTGAGGGTGATGGCACTGACCGTGAGGGGGTGAACGAGCGTGACTGGGCCGAGGAGGGAGCTGCGGCGGATCGATGTGCCGTTCGTTTCCCTTGGTCCGTCTGGTGTGACGGTCCGGGACCGTCTCAGGGGCCTCACGCCCGGGGACGAGGAGGTGTTGCGGCTGGTCGGCGGGCATCTGGGGGCGCTGGCGTCGAGGGACTTGAAGGCGCGCTGTGCGGACGGCCTGGAGCATGGCAGCGAGACGTGGGCCAGGCGGAAACGTGACCTGACAGTGGAGTCGTCGTCGCGTTGGGCGGCATGTGGTGCGCGGCGGGCGGAAGTTGCTGAACACCCGGCACAACCTGGCCGCCGCCGGTTTCACCGAAGCCGACTGGAGAAAGCGCTGGGAGAGCGCGCGGTGGTTCCTGTCCGCCGACGGGGAGTCGGGGAAGCGGTTCGGGAACGAGACGATCCGTGTCACCCCGCAGGGCGAGGTGTCGGTCAAGCTGCCCGCCCCGCTCGCGGGCCTGGCGAACGCTCGCAACGGCCGGTACGTCCTGGCCGCGACGGTGTCCTTCCCGCACCGGGGTGCCGAGTGGGCCGACCGGATCGAGGGCAATCGGGCAGTGGCCTACCGCATCCACCTGGACGTCGAGCGGGGCCGCTGGTACCTGGACGCCTCCTGGACCCGGCCCGTGGCGCGGACGATGCCGCTGGAGGCGGCCGGCGCGGCCGGGATCGTCGGGGTGGACACCAACGCCGACCACTTCGCCGCCTGGCACCTCGATGCGCACGGCAATCCGGTCGGCGCGCCCCGCCGGTTCCCCTACGACCTGACCGGCACCGCCGGCCACCGCGACGCGCAGATCCGCCACGCCATCACCCGGTTGCTGCACTGGGCCAAGCGCTGCGGCGTGACGGCTATCGGCCTGGAGAACCTGGACTTCACCGCCGAGACCACGCGCGAGAAGCACGGACGCAAGAAGCGCTTCCGCCAGCTGATCTCCGGCATCCCCACCGGAAAACTGCGTGCCCGGCTCGTTTCCATGGCGGCCGAACTGGACATGGTCATCGTCGCCGTGGACCCCGCCTACACCTCCCAATGGGGTGCGCAGCACTGGCAGCAGCCGCTCGCGACACCCACCCGCACCACCACCCGGCACGATGCAGCGAGCATCGCGATCGGGCGACGCGCCCTCGGACACCCGATCCGGCGACGGACGGCACCGCCCCACGACGACCGGAGTGATCGTCGTGGGCATCGGACCGTCCAGGCCCCATCGGGCATCCGGGGGCGTGAGGAGACCCGCCGCCCCGTCACGGACCGCGCACACGATGCGCGCAGCCGAACGGGGACAACGAGAACGCGGGCGACCAGTCGGGCATCCACCACCGTTCGGGATGCCCGCAGTGATCACACCTGGGTCCAAGACCCACTCCTGATCACTTGATTGGAACGGTCGCGGGCGCTGGTCGACAAGGGGTTCACCGATCTCGGGGTGGAACGGGTCACCGCGAACACGATGGCGGTGAACACGCGGTCCCGGCGGGTGATGGAGAAGTCGGGCCTGTCGTTCCTGCGGAGCTTCGTCGGGGACTGGCCGGAGGCGATCCCGGGATCGGAGCACGGCGAGGTGGAGTACGACCTCGTCCGGGCCGACTGGGAGCGGCGTTCGTCGTACCCCCAAGACCTGTCGCAAGCGTCGCCGGAGAGTTCGGCTACGTAGGAGCTCCACCGTGCACGATCGCGCGAACGTGACTGACGTCACGCCGGCGGACCGAACCGTTCTCACGTCGTTCGTCGACGTCTTCATTACAGTGACGTGTCGTCAAGTGAGCAGCGGGGAAATCCATGGTGGATGACGGGGCGAAAGCCGGCGGGCCGGAGTTCAAGATCCGGCCCGGGGACCTGAAGGACGCCGCGCCGACCTTCGAGAACCAGAGCAAGGCTCTCAAGGAAGCCCTCGACAAGCTCAAGCAGAGCCTCGCCGAGGCCGGCAGTCCGTGGGGCGGCGACAAGCAGGGCAGTGAGTTCGCCCAGGCCTACAACGGCCCGCACGACAAGGTGATTTCTGCGCTCGACGTTCTGGTCAAGGGGCTCACCAGCATCGGCGCGGGGCTGCACGCCCACGCCGACAACCACACCGACGCCGACAACCACGTCCGCAAGGACCTCACCCCGTGACCGGCCGCCCACCACGGGCGGGGGTGTCGCATGGGTGAGTCCACGGTCGCGAAGGCCGTCCAGAAGGTCACCGGCATGTGGTGGCCCGACGCCGACCCTGACAAGCTGCGCAAGGTGGCCGAGGCCTGGGAGGCGATGGCCACCGCCATCGACGACGTCACCGCGCCCACCAACCAGGCCGCCTCCGCCGTCGTCGCCAACAACCACGGCCCCGCGATCGACGCCTTCGGCACATTCTGGGCCCAGTACTACGGGGGCAAGGACAGCGCGGGCAAGGGCAAGGGCTGGCTGCCCGATACCGCCGACGCCTGCCGCAGCCTGGCCAAGGCGCTGCGCGACTTCGCCCACCAGGTCGACAAGGCGATCAAGAAGCTGGAGGAAGAGGCCGCGATCGTCGGCGGCACCCTGGTCGTCGGCACCGCCCTCGCCTTCGTCACCTTCAGCATCTCGGCAGACATCGCCGCTGCCACCGCTGCGGGCATCGTCGCCACCGCCGCAACGGTCGGCGTCACCGTCTCCGAGGCCATCGCCACCATCGCCGCCACCGTGCTGGTCGGCGCCGCCTTCGGCGCCGTCGAGGCCATCACCGTCGACCTCGCCGTCGCCCAGCCGATCCGGGTCGAGTTCTTCGACGACGGCGGCTACAGCCTCACTGAGGCCGTCGACTCCGCCAAGACCGGCGAGATCATGGGCGCTGCCGGCGGCGGCCTCGGCGCCGGCGGCCGCGTCGTCGTCAACGCCGCCGAGAGCGCCGAGAGCGCCTCCGTCGCCCTCGCGGGCCTGGCCAAGGTCGCCAAGGCCGCCGACACCCTCCCCGGCCGGATGGTCACCGGTGCCGGCCTCTCCGTAGGCTACGACGCCGAGTTCAAGACCGGCCCTGTCGTGCCCCTCGACGTCGTCGTCGGTGGAGTCGGCGGTGCGGCGGGACCACGTGGGCGTTCCGGCGGCAACGCGCCACGTGGCCCGCAGCATGCCAAACCGGTCGAGCTACCGATGCCCGGAAAGTTGCCGCTTGAGTATGTTGAAGACCACCCGAGTATCGCGAAGGTGAAAACGGAGCTGGCACGCGTGCCGGACGAGATCTTCGACAAGGTCTGGGACCATCTGAAAGAGGTGCCGGGCGGCGGGGTCAGCATCGGCCCCAGGCCCATCACGCAGCTTCCGGGCGGCTACCATCTCGCCGGTGTCAGCCCAGTAGGAGGAACTTCACCGGCAGATTACATACCTGGTATGTATGTACCTGGCCAGCGTAGACTCCTGGTCAATTCAACTGCCGAGACGCCCAGTAGTGTTGCCGTCCATGAGTTCGGGCACGCGGTCGATGACGCCTATGGCAATTTGAGCCAACAGCCGGAGTGGCTGCATGTGCGACAGCAGGTCCTGGACCGGATCGGCAGCAATCCAAATTTGGATGCGTACCTCCGCCAGTCGCACGAGTACTTCGCCGAGGCGTTCAATCACTGGACCGCCAAGACGCTGGACAAATTCACGTACGGCGACCGCGAGGCGGCGCAGATTCTGGAGGAGTATTTTGAGCGAGCATTCTGAGAGCTACCATGTCACCGGGAACCCGATGCTCGACGCCAATGGCGTCACCATCTGGCAGCGATATGGCGGCAAGGCCCCGGAGGGGTACTTCTACGACGGGTGGTACAAGTTCGAGCCGGGGGACCCCCGCTACGACGAACTCCTCCCGCAAGCACAGCAGAATCCGCAGGATGTCGAAGAGAGTACGGCTCCGATTTACCCCGAGACCTTGGCCAGGCTGGAGGAGATGCAGCGCAAGACGCGGGAGCGGAACGCAGGGCAGTAGCCGGCGGCGCCCCCGACGACCCCCCGAGCCGTGTGGCTCGGGGGGTCGTTCCATTGACAGGAGGGGTGACTCGGCTGAATGCTAAGCAAGCGCTTAGTCAGCACGAGACCGAGGAGTCGCCCGATGTCCGACACCCCTGCCGACCCGCCCGGGCTGGACCTGGCGCGGCTGCGCGCCCACTTGGACAGCGAACTCCCCGGGGTCGTCCAGGGGCCACTGCGCGCCGACCTGATCGAGGGCGGCCGCTCCAACCTGACGTACGTCCTCTCCGACGGCGCCTCCCGCTGGGTGCTGCGCCGCCCGCCGCTCGGGCACGTCCTCGCGACCGCGCACGACATGGGCCGCGAGTACCGCGCCATGACCGCTCTGCGGGACACCGAGGTGCCCGTGCCGCACACCCTGCTGCTCGACCAGGGCACGGACGTGCTCGGCGCGCCCTGGTACCTGATGGAGTACGTGCCCGGCACCGCGCACCGGGACGCCGCGCCGCTGGCCGCGCTCGGCGAGCAGCGGGTCGCCGCGCTCGGACGGCAGCTGGTCGAGACCCTGGCCGACCTGCACCGGATCGACCCGGCGGCAGTCGGCCTCGCCGACTTCGGGCACCCCGAGGGCTACCTCGAACGCCAGCTGCGCCGCTGGTCCAAGCAGCTCGCCGCCTCCCGCAGCCGTGAGCTGCCCGACCTCGACCGACTGCACGCCGCGCTCGCCGAGCGGCTGCCGACCTCGCCGACGCCCGCCCTCGTGCACGGGGACTACCGGCTGGACAACGTCCTTGTGGACGGGAACGACACCATCACTGCTGTCCTCGACTGGGAGATGTCCACCCTGGGCGACCCGCTCACCGACGTCGGCCTGCTGGTGATGTACACCGAGCTGGCCGGCGTCGGCGGGGGCATCATCCCCTCCGCGATGACCGCCCCCGGCTTCCCCAAGGCCGACGAACTCGTCTCGTACTACGCCGAGTTGACCGGCCGACAGGCCGCCGACCTGGACTGGTACGTCGCCTTCGCCTCGTTCAAGCTGGCCGCCGTCGCCGAGGGCATCTTCTTCCGCTTCCAGCAGGGCCGCACCCTCGGCGCGGGCTTCGAGCGCGCGGGCGAGATGGCCCCGATCCTCGCCCGGCACGGCCTGAGCACCCTCAAGGAGAACTGACCATGGACTTCGCGTACGACGCCCGGACGAACGAACTCCGCGAGCAGCTGCTCGCCTTCATGGACGCGCACGTCCACCCCGCCGAGGCCGTCCTCGCCGAACAGCTCGCCGACCCGGCCCGCGAGCGGTGGGCCGTCCCTGCGATCGTCGGCGACCTCCAGGCCGAGGCGCGCAAGCAGGGGTTGTGGAACCTCTTCTTTGTGGACAAGCACAGCATCCCCGGGGAGCACGGCGCCGGCCTGACCAACCTCCAGTACGCCCCGCTCGCCGAGATCACCGGCCGCAGCCCGCAGTTGGCCCCATCCGCGCTCAACTGTGCGGCCCCCGACACCGGCAACATGGAGCTGCTCGCCCAGTTCGGCAGCGCCGAGCAGCGCGAGCGCTGGCTGCGGCCGCTGCTGGACGCCGAGATCCGCTCCGCCTTCGCGATGACCGAGCCCGAGGTGGCCTCCTCGGACGCCACCAACATCGCCACCCGGATCGAGCGGGACGGCGACGAGTACGTGATCAACGGCCGCAAGTGGTACATCACCGGCGCGATGAACCCGCAGTGCCGGATCCTCATCGTGATGGGCAAGACCGATCCCGCCGCCGAACCGCACCGCCAGCAGAGCATGGTGCTCGTCCCGCGCGACACCCCCGGCGTCACCGTCAAGCGCGGCATGACCGTCTTCGGCTACGACGACGCCGACCACGGCGGCCACGCCGAGGTGCTGTTCGAGGACGTGCGCGTCCCGGTCGGCAACCTGATCGGCGAGGAGGGCACGGGCTTCGCCATCGCCCAGGCCCGGCTCGGGCCGGGCCGGATCCACCACTGCATGCGCGCGATCGGCATCGCCGAGCGGGCACTGGAACTGATGTGCCGCCGGGCGGGCGAGCGGGTCGCCTTCGGCAAGCCGCTCGCCGAGCAGGGCGTGGTCCAGGACTGGATCGCCGAATCCCGGGTCCGCATCGAGCAGTTGCGGCTGCTGGTGCTCAAGACCGCCTGGCTGATGGACACCGTCGGCAACCGGGGCGCGCACACCGAGATCCAGGCGATCAAGATCGCCACCCCGATCACCGTCGAGTGGATCCTGGACAAGGCCGTCCAGGCCCACGGCGCCGCCGGCGTCAGCCAGGACACCCCGCTCGCCCAGCTCTGGGCCGGCAACCGCACCCTGCGGCTGGCCGACGGCCCGGACGAGGTGCACAAGCGCTCCCTGGCCCGCAGGGAGCTGAAGCAGTACCGGAGTTAGACCCACCCCTTAGGGGTGTCATACCCGGGTACTCAGGGCCCGGTTGGCTCCCCGGTATGACGGCCGCGGCCCGTCCCCGCCCGTAGTGTCCTGCGTGTCCGACCGATCGGAACGAGGAGACACATCATGGGCAGTGGGGGACGGGCCGTGGCGGCGGTCCTGTTGGCGGCGACGGCGGTGCTGGGCGCGGTCGGCGCGCCGGGGGCGGTCGCGGCGCCGGAGGGCGGGAGCGCCGGGAAGCAGGCGCGGGCGTGGCTGCCGGAGCCCACCGGGCCGTACCCGATCGGGACCACCGCGCTGCACCTGACCGACGCCGCGAGGGAGGACCCTTGGCAGCCCGGGCACCGGCGCGAGCTGATGGTCAGCCTCTGGTACCCGACCTCCCGCCCGGCCGGGCCCGCCGACCGCGCCCCGTACATGGCGCCCGCCGCCGGGGAGCACTTCGGCGGGCCCGCCGGCGTCGGGCTGATCAACTACGGTGCGGCGCCGGGCCGCACCGACTGGTCGGCCATCCGCACCCACGCCCGCGCGGACGCCCCCGCGCTGCCCGGCGCACCGCGCCCGGTGGTGCTGTACTCGCCCGGCCTCGGCGACCCGCGCACCTGGGGGACGGCGCTCGTCGAGGACCTCGTCTCGCGCGGCTACGTCGTCGTCACCATCGACCACACCTACGAGGCCTCCGAAGTCGCCTTCCCCGACGGCGAACTGGCCACCTCCGTCCTCCCCGGCATGCTCGGCCAACCGGACCTGGACATCGGCGCCGTGCTGCGCAAGGCCCTCGGCACCCGGGTGGACGACACCCGCTTCGTGCTGGACCAGCTCGCCGGGCTGGGCACCAGGCCGGGCCTGCCGACCGGCGTGGCCGGGGCGCTCGACCTGAAGCGGATCGGCATGGTCGGCCACTCGGCGGGTGGCTTCACCGCCCTCCAGACCATGCACGACGACCCGCGGATCACAGCCGGGATCAACCTGGACGGCCAACTGCACTTCCCCGGCCCGGACGGCCACACCGGCGTCCACCTCCCCAGCCTCGCCGAGGACGGCCTCGACCGTCCCTTCCTGCTGATGGGCACCCGCAGCGACGACTCCGGCAGCTACCACCAGCAGCCCGGCTGGGACGCCCTCTGGCAGCACAGCACCGGCTGGCACGCCGACGTCACCCTCGAAGGCTCCCGGCACGGCTCCTACACCGACGGCCAGTCCCTGCTGCCCCAACTCGCCCGGCAGGGCGCGCTCACCCCGGACCAGCTGCGCGCCGACGTCGGCTCAGTGCGCCCCGGCCGCGCCGAACTCGTCACCCGCTCGTACGTCGCCTCCTTCTTCGACCGCTGGCTGCGCGGCCACGACGACCACCTGCTGGACGGGCCCTCGCTTCGCTTCCCGGAAGTGTCCTACGAGCGTTAGCGATCGGACGGCTTTGCCCGGGGGTTCGGCCGGCCGATGAAATTCCGTCAGGGAAAGATGCGCCGGATGGGTCTCCGGTGAATGCGGAACAGTATTCCGAGCCGCATTCAGTGAATGGCTACGCGCGTTGTTTCCACTCCTCCGGGGGCGTCTTTGCCTGCATGGACGCCCTCCTTAATCAGTCCTTACCCTGCATCGTTGACCAGTGTTCATCAGCTCTGATTTCCTTCATGCCCAGGCGGCGAAGAGCCGACGGGCAGTCAATTTCCGGGTGTACGGAAGAATTCGACCGGAGTCGACTCCCCGCCGGAATCCGCCGTCATCCCTTCCCCACAAAGGGATCGTCCGCGGCCCCCCAAAGCCGTGGGCGATCGGCAGAAGAGAGGGCACCCTCACCCATGGGTCACTCCCGCAGGATCCGACGCGCGAAGTACGCGGCGCTCACCGGCATAGCGTCACTCGCGCTCGCCGCCGCCGGCCTGGCCGGCGCGGCCGGCCCCGCCTCCGCGCAGGACATCTCCAGCTCGCAGGGCGGCAGCGCCAACGAGTTCAACCCCTGGAGCCCGCAGACCGGCCACCCCTACCGGCACGGCGCGGTACCCGGCCAGTCCCAGCACGAGAACTACAAGAAGTGGCTCGCCGCGCACAACCAGGCCGCGGCCACCGGCCAGCAGACCCTGTCCTACGGCGGCGGCGTCGACGGCATCGGCGTGCAGAGCGGGCACTCCAAGGTCTACCTGGTGTTCTACGGCAACCAGTGGGGCACCCAGAGCACCGATGCCAACGGGAACGCGAAGTTCTCCGGCGACTCGGCCGGTGCGGCCGGCGCCACCCAGCAGATGTTCAAGGGCATCGGCACCAACGGCGAGACCTGGTCGGCCGACCTGACCCAGTGGTGCGACGGCCCCAACGTCGCCACCGGCGCCGTCAGCTGCCCCTCCAACGCCAACTTCATCCCGTACCAGAGCGGCGGCGTCCTGTCCGGCGTCTGGTACGACAACGCGGCCGCCTCGCCGAGCCAGGCCACCGGCAACCAGCTCGCCCAGGAGGCGGTCAAGGCCGCCGGCCACTTCGGCAACACCACCGCCGCCGCCAACCGGGACGCGTACTACATCGTCCTGTCGCCGCACGGCACCAACCCGGACGACTACCAGAACCCCACCACCGGGTACTGCGCCTGGCACGACTGGAACGGCGACACCACCCTCGCCGGCGGCGCGGCGAGCTCGCCCTACGGCGACATTGCGTTCTCCAACCAGCCGTACAACATCGACCAGGGCGCCAACTGCGGCGTCGGCTTCGTCAACTCGCCCGGCACGCTGGACGGTTGGACGATGACCCTCGGCCACGAGTGGCACGAGATGATGTCCGACCAGAACCCGGCCGGCGGCTGGACCAACCACGTCTCCGGCAGCAGCTACAACGGCCAGGAGAACTCCGACGAGTGCGCCTGGATCAGGCCCGGCAGCACCGGCGGCGCCGCCAACATCTCCTTCGGCTCCTTCGGCAGCTACGCCGAGCAGGCCAGCTGGTCCAACGACACCAACTCCTGCGCGATCTCGCACGCCATCCTGACCCACGGCAACACGGTCACCGTCACGAACCCGGGCAACCAGTCCGGCACCGTCGGCACCGCCGCCAGCCTGCAGATCACCGCCACCGACTCGGCCTCCGGCCAGACCCTCACCTACTCGGCCACCGGCCTGCCGGCCGGCCTGTCGATCAACTCCTCGACCGGCCTGATCTCCGGCACCCCGAGCGCGACCGGCACCTCCAGCGTCACGGTCACCGCGACCGACGGCACCGGCGCCGCCGGCAGCACCAGCTTCAGCTGGACCGAGTCCACCACCGGCGGGGGCGGCAACGCCGTCACCAACGGTGACTTCGAGACCGGCAACCTGACCGGCTGGACCGCCGCCGGCTCCACCGCCGCCACCACCGGCGCCGCCCACACCGGCAGCTACGGCGCCATGGTCGGCGCCACCAACCCGACCGGCGACTCCTCGATCGCCCAGACCTTCACCGCGCCGACCGGCTCCAGCAAGGTGTCCTTCTGGTACAGCAACACCTGCCCGGACACCGTCACCTACGACTGGGCCACCGCCACCCTGAAGGACAACACCACCGGCACGACCACCACGGTCCTCGCCAAGACCTGCACCACCACCGGCACCTGGACCAACAAGACGGCGACCGTCACCCCGGGCCACTCCTACACCCTCACCCTGAGCAACCACGACGACAACTACGCGGGTGACCCGACCTACACCTACTACGACGACGTGACCGTCTCCTGATCGCTTGATCTTCTGATCACTTGATCGCTTGATCTCCTGACGACCACCACGCCGAAGGCACCGGGGCGGGCCCAGCGCCCGCCCCGGTGCCGCTTTCCCATCGGGGGGATCCGAACCGGGCGCCGGAACGTCCAACCGGCACCGCTCGCACAACGGCAAAAGGAACCACCGTGAACCCGAGAAGATCCGCCGTCCTGGCGCTGGCCGCCGCCCTGCTCACCCTGACCGGCTGCGCCTCCACCGGGACGAGCCCGTCGGCGACCACCACCCTCACCCCGGCCGCGCCGAGCACCCCGGCCGCCCCGAGCCCGGCGGCGGTCACGGTGGACGAACACGCCGACCACACCACCCTGAAGGTCACCGTCGGCTCGACCGTCTCGGTCGCCCTGCACAGCACCTACTGGTCCGCCGTCACCAGCTCCGCCCCCGAGGTCCTCGCACCGAACGGCACCCCGACCACCGCCCCGTCCCCCTCCTGCCGCCCCGGCGGCGGCTGCGGCACCGTCACCACCACGTTCACCGCCCACGCCCCCGGCACCGCCCGGCTCACCGCCACCCGCACCACCTGCGGCGAGGCCCTCCAGTGCCCGCCCGAGCAGCGCACCTACGAGGTCACCGTCGAAGTGACCGGCTGAGGCTCCTAGCGGATCTCCGAGCCCGGGTTGGCCTCGTCCCACGCGTGACGCGAGGTGACGATCGCGTCGTGGTGGTCGTAGGACCAGTCCGCCATCGCCCGCACCAGGTGGGTCAGGCTGTGGCCGAGCGGGGTCAGCTCGTACTCCACCTGCGGCGGGACGGTCGGGTGGACGGTGCGCGAGACCAGGCCGTCGCGCTCCAGACGGCGCACCGTGAGGGTCAGCATGCGCTGCGAGATCCCCGGCAGCGCACGCTGCAGCTCGCGGAACCGCCGTACGCCCTGGGCGAGTTCGACGACGGTGAGGACCGACCACTTCTCGCCCAGGCGGTCCAGCAGGTCGCGGATCCCGCAGTCCACGCCGTCCTCGCACCAGACCACTGGTCGGGGAGTGGTTACCGCGGTGTGCCCTGCTGACATGAAAGTGCCTCCTTACGCCGAACACCCAGGCTATCGAGGATGGTCACGTCGCCAACGGCCGATCATCCCCGGAGGAATCCCCATGCTGCTCGTCACCGGTGTCAACGGAGGACTGGGTGCGCTCGTACTGGAGCGCCTGGCCGGCCGCGAGGAGGTCGCGGCCGGCTCCCGCACCCCCGAGAAGGTGCCCGCCGGCACACCCGCCCGGCTGGTGGACTTCGACCGGCCGCAGACACTGGCCGAAGCCTTCGCCGGTGTCCGGACCCTGCTGCTGATCTCGGCCGGCGCCGCCGAGGACGACGTGGTGATCGCCCGGCACGGCGCGGCGATCGGGGCGGCCGAACAGGCGGGCGTCGAGCACGTCGTCTACACCAGCCTCTCCGGCGACGGCGACCACCTGCCGTACGCCCTCGCCCACCGCTGGACCGAGCGGCGGCTGCGCGAATCGGCGACCCTGCGCTGGACGGTGCTGCGCAACGGCCTGTACGCCGAACTCCTGGGCGCGATCGCCGCGCCGGGCCCGGACGGGGTGATCACCGCGCCGCTCGGCGACGGGAAGCTGGCGGCGGTGGCCCGGGCGGACCTCGCCGAGGTGGCGGCCACCGTCGCCCTGGCACCCGCCGAGCACGCCGGCCGGACGTACGAGCTGGTGGGGGAGCGGGCGCTGGGCGGCGCCGAGGTGGCCGAGGCGCTCGGTGCCGAGTACCGTCCGGGCCGGCTCGCCGAGGCCCGTACGGCGGTGGCGGCCTCGGACGCGCTGGACTTCCAGGTGCCGATGGTGGTGGGCACCTACTCGGCGATCGCGCACGGCTTCCTGGCCGGGCCCGGCGGGCCGGGCGACCTCGCGGCACTGCTCGGCCGCGAGCCGCGCCCGGCCCTGGAGGTCATCGCGGGCCGCTAGCCTCCGCTGCGGCCTCCGCCTCGGCCCGGGCGACCCAGTCCGGCAGCGGTTCGCGGCAGGCCAGCCAGGACCGGGGCACGTCGGCGAGGCCCGTGCGGGCGGCGAGGTCTGCTCGAACGCGTCCTTCGGCGAGCGGAACAGCGGGAACCAGCGCTCCCCGAATCCGTCCCCGAGGGCCAAACCCTCCAGTGCGTCGCGAGCGGCGGAAAAGGATGTCATCCCGGCAGCCTGGCAGAGGCCGTGGTGCCCGCGCAGCCGGATTCCCGGCCGCGCGGGCGGTGGTCACTCGCCCAGGACGGCGATCCGGCCGGTGCTCAGCCCGTCGGCGACCCGCTGGACGGCCTCGGCCGCGCCGGCCAGCGGCACCCGGGCGCTCACCAGGGGGCGGACCGTGCCCTGCTCGGCGAGCTTGGTGAGCTCGTCGTGGGCGGCGCGGACGGCGCGCGGGTCGTGGGTGTTGTACAGGCCCCAGTGCAGGCCGTGGATCGAGTAGTTCTTCACCAGGGCGTGGTTGAGCGCCGGAGCCGGAATCTGCCCGGCGGCGAAGCCGACCACCACGATCCGGCCCTCGAAGGCGACGCACCTGGTGGAGCCGGTGTAGGCCGCGCCGCCGACCGGGTCGAAGACCACGTCCGCGCCGCGCCCGTCGGTGGCCTCCTTGACGGCGGCGACGAAGTCCCGCTCCGTACGGTCCACCACCACGTCGGCGCCGAGCGTCCGGGCCGCCTCCGCCTTGGCCGCGCCGCCGACCACCGCGATCACCCGGGCCCCGGCGGCCCGGCCGAGTTGGACCGCCGCGCTGCCGACGCCGCCGGCCGCCGCGTGCACCAGCAGGGTCTCCCCGGCCCGCAGCCGGGCCCGGCGGTGCAGCGCGAACCAGGCGGTCTGGTGGCCGATGTGCAGTGCGGCCGCCTCGGCGTCGTCCAGCGCCTCGGGCGCGGGGAACGCGGCCGCGGCGTCCAGCAGCGCGTACTCGGCGAAGGCGCCCTGCGGCAGTACCGGGTTGCCGATCAGCCGCTCGCCCCGCCGGGGCCCGTCCGCCACCTCGCCGCACAGCTCCACGCCGGGCGTGAACGGCAGCGGCGGGCGGACCTGGTACTGCCCGCGGACCATCAGCGCGTCCGGGAAGTTGACGGCGGCGGCCCGCACCCGGACCAGCAGCTGCCCCGGGCCGGGCACCGGCCGCGCGACGCCTTCGGCGAGCCGCATCACCGCGGCCGGCTCGCCGAGCTCTTCCACCTGCCAGGCCCTCACAGCGCCGCGCTCCTCTCCAGCCCTTGCTGGAGCCGGTTCATCCCGGCGATCCAGCGGTCCGGTTCGGTGGCCCGGACACGGTAGTACTCGGCGACGTCGGGGTGCGGAAGGATCAGGAAGCGGTCCTCGCGCAGGCCGGTCAGTGCTGCCTCGGCGACGTCCTCGGGGTCCAGTGCGGTGGGCGCGAGCAGCGCCTCGCCGACCGCCCCGGTCGAGGCGAGCATGTCGGTGCGCACGCCCTGCGGGCAGAGCGCGTGCACCCGGATGCCCCGGTGCTGGTAGGTCGCGGAGAGCCACTCGGCGAAGGCGAGGGCGCCGTGCTTGCTGACCGCGTAGGGGGCCGATCCGAGCATGGTGAGCAGCCCGGCGGCGGAGACGGTGGCGAGGAAGCGGCCTTCGCCGCGCTCCAGCCAGCGGGGGAGCAGCAGCTCGGCGGCCCGGACGTGCGCGAGCACGTTGACCTCCCAGGCGCTCGTCCAGGCGGCGGCGGGCGCGTCGGCCCCGCCGACCGGGGCGACGCCCGCGTTGGCGCACCACACGTCGATCTCGCCGAGGGCGGCGTGCGCCTGCCCGACCAGGGCGGCCAGGCCTTCGGCGGAGGCGGCGTCCCCGGGCAGGGCTGTGCCGGCGCAGTCCTTCGCGACGGCGTGGGCGGCGTCGGCGTCCAGGTCGTTGACCACCACCCGGGCCCCGGCGGCCGCGAAGGCCCGGGCCAGCGCGGCCCCGATGCCCCGGCCGGCGCCGGTCACCACCACGCCCTGGTCGGTGAAGGCCCCGGCCGTCACATGCCACCGCCGAGCGTGACCCCGCCGTCGACGACGAGGGTCTGGCCGGTGATCCAGCCGGCGTCCGGGGAGAGCAGGAAGGCGACGGCGCCCGCGACGTCCTCGGGGACGCCGAGGCGGCCGAGCGGGTACGCGGCGGCGACCTGCTCCTCGCGGCCCTCGTAGAGCGCCTCGGCGAACTTGGTCTTGACCACGGCGGGGGCGACGGCGTTGACCCGGATGCCCTGCGGGCCCAGCTCGGCGCCGAGTTCGGTGGTGAGCCGGATCAGGGCGGCCTTGCTGACGCCGTACATGCCGATCCCGGCGGAGGCGCGGATCCCGGCGACGGAGGCGACGTTGACGATCGAGCCGCCGTGCTCGCCCATCCACGCGGCGTGCGCGCGGCGGGTCCAGGCGAGCGGGCCGAGCACGTTGACGGCGAAGATCTTGGCGGCGGCGGCCTCGTCGGTGCCCAGGACCGGGCCGTACACCGGGTTGATGCCGGTGTTGTTGACCAGGTGGTCGAGGCGTCCGAAGGCCTCCAGGGTGCGGGCGACGGCCTCCTCCTGGTGGGCCGGGTCGTCGGCCTTGCCCGCGACGGCGATCGCGTTGTCCGAGCCGCCCAGCTCCTGGACGGCCTCGGCCAGCGGCTCGGGGTTGCGGGCGGTGAGGCAGACCTTGGCCCCGCGGGCGACCAGCTCGCGCGCGATGCCGAGGCCGATGCCCCGGCTCGATCCGGTGACGACGGCCACCCGGCCCTTGAAGGAGTGCACCACGGAGCGTCCTGCCTTTCCCACGGGGATCTCGTCTGCGACCGCCGTAAGACGTTTGCGACCGCCGTATGACGTTGCTGACTAAGCGCTTGCTCAGCATGGTGTCGGTGCGGGAGCCTGTCAACAGGCCGTCGGCGTTCACCGGGCGGTCGACGAGAAAGCCTGTACGAGTTCTCTGCGAGGATGGCGCCATGACCAGCACTCCGATCGCCGACCTCTGGCCGACCCTGCCCGGCGCCGACACCCGCCCCGAGGCGGCGTACCGGTTGCTCCAGGCCGCCGTCGAGTCGTTCGCGGAGCGCGGCTTCCACGCCACCACCACCCGGGACATCGCCACCGCCGCCGGGATGAGCCCGGCCGCGCTGTACATCCACTACCAGTCGAAGGCCGCGCTGCTGGCCGAGATCAGCCAGGCCGGGCACGCCGCCACGCTGGCCCTGGTCCGGGCGGCGGCGGCCGGCGGGGGCGGCCCGGCGGAGCGGATGCGGCGGCTGGTCGAGCAGTTCACCACCTGGCACGCCCGGGCCCGTACGGTCGGCCGGGTGGTCAACTACGAGCTGCACGCACTGCCCGAGGACGCCTACGCGGTGGTCGCGGCGCTGCGGCTGGACATCGAGCGCGAGGTCAGCGCGCTGATCGAGGAGGGCGTGACGGCCGGGGCGTTCCAGGTCTCGGAGGTGCGGACGGCGGCCCGTGCGGTCACCTCGCTGGGCATCGACGTCTCCCGCTGGTACACCGACCGCTCGACCGAGGCCCCGGAGGAGCTCGGCCGCAGATACGGCGAGTTGGTGCTGCGGATGCTCGGCGCCCGGGTCTGAGCCGGGCGGCGGCCCGCTCCGCCCTTGACCTGCTCACGCGGTGCGAGCAGACTCGTTTACGAAGTACGTGTGCCTCGTAGGCGTACAGCGCAAGGGCCGGCACGCAGCGTGACACCGCGAGCCCTCCCGGCGCACTCCCACCGCAGCCCCGACGCTGCGGATCGAAGCAACCACCTCCCCCGGCGACCACGCCCCCGACCGGCGGCGCCGGTGGGGAGCGACCGCCGACCCGGGCCGGCCCGGCCGGGCCGTGCCGCCGCCACGGCGCGGTGGCACGGGAACGGCGCGCGCTGCGTCGCGGCGCGGCCCGGGCGGTTGGAGAAGGGGAGGCGCAGTGATGCCCTTCCGGCACGTCCAGAACTCCCAGAACTCCCAGCACTTCCAGCACCCCCAGCACGTCCGGCAAGCGCGTCCGGTCCGGCCCCGCTTCTGGCTGGAGACGGCCCTCGGCGGTCTGTCCGGACTGCTGTTCCTGCTCACCCTGGTGTGGCCGCAGTGGATCGAGACGCTCCTCGGCATCGACCCGGACGCCGGCAGCGGCGCGGCGGAGTGGCTCGTGGTCGCACTGGCGGCCGCCGTCACCGCCGCCTGCCTGCTCGGCGCGCGGATCGAGTGGCGCCGGGCGCACCCGTCCCCGGCCCGCGCCGCGCGGTGACGGTAGAGGAGGATCGTCATGACCGACGTATCACCCGGTGTCGCACCCGAGCGGCTGACCGAACTCGTCCGGCAGGCTCCACTGAGCTTCGTGGGCACGGTCACCAGGGTCGGCGGCACCTCGCTCGCGGCCTTCCCGGCCGATGCCCGCAACGAACGGACGGCCGTGGTCAAGGTGGACCAGGTGCTGCACGCACCCGACGCCTTCAAGCAGCTCGCGGGCAGTGAGGTCACCGTCCAACTGGCGGCCGACGCCGACCTGTTGAAGGTCAGTGACACGGCCGCGTTCTTCACCCAGGGCCTGGTCTACGGCGAGACCCTGGGCGTCACCGAGGTCGGCCGGCTGCCGGCCGGCGCCGTCCAGCGGCACGTCTCGCTCGCCGCCACCACGGCCGACGAGCTGCCGTTCTCCTCGGTGCAACGGGAGATCCGCAACCAGGATCTGGCCGCGCACGCCGCCGAGGCGGACGCCGTCGTCGTCGGCAGCGTGGTCGGACTGGAGGACCTCGGCCTGCCGTCGTACTCCGAGCACGCCCCGCACTGGTGGCGTGCCGCGCTCGACGTCTCGCACGTCGAGGCCGGCAGGGTCGAACCCGGGCGGATCGGCGTCCTCTACCCGAGCAGCGAGGACGTCCGCTGGCGCCACGTGCCCAAGCCGCTGCCCGGACAGCCGGGCCTGTGGCTGCTGCACGAGACGTCGGGCGACCTGGCCGCGCACGCGCCGTACCAACTGCTCGACGCCGACGACTACCAGCCCGCGCAGAAGCTCGCCGTGCTACGGGAACGGAGGTGAGCCGACATGCCCACCATCAAGGTCGTCGACATCACCCCCAAGTCGCTGAGCGGCGATGCGAAGCTGGACAGTGAGCCCAGCATCGCGGTCAACCCGGAGAACCCGAACGAGATCGTCGCGACGGCGTTCACCGCCGAACCGATGGGCAGCCCCTTCGCCCCCGTGTACGTCTCGACCGACGGCGGGGACACCTGGGTGCTGAACCCCGTCGTCCCGGGCAACGGGCGCCTCGGCACCGGGGACATCAGCGTCGGCTTCGGCACGCAGGGAGGGCAGCTCTACACCGGCATCCTCAACGGGCTGACCGGCGACCTGCAGATCCTGCGCGCGCCGAACATCACCTCGGCCACCCCGATGAGCGTGCTCGTCGACCGGAGCGACGTGGACCAGCCCTGGGTGGTCGCCATCACCGTCTCGGCGAACGGTCACAGCAGCGACCGGGTGTACGTCGGCAACAACGACGCCGCCTCGCCGACGGGGACCGCCACCGTGGACGTGTCGAGCGACGCCGGTGCCGGGCCCGCTCCGGCCGGGTTCGGGCCCATCCGGCTCGACCGGCGTCCCGGCACGCTCTTCGACGGGCCGCCGGTGCGGATCGCCGCGCACCCTGACGGCACGGTCTACATCGCGTTCCAGAGCTTCACCGCCGAGGACCCCTTGGACAGGGCCCGGATGACCTTCGACGTCGTGGTGACCCGCGACGACAAGGGCGGCATCGGACCGAGCCCCTTCGAGGACCTCCTGGACTCGGCCGACGGCGAGGTCGGCCAGCGCGTGGTCACCGGTCGGAAGGTCCGGTTCGACTCCAAGCAGCGGACGCTGGGCCAGGAACGCACCGGCGCGGACCTGTCGATCGGAGTGGATCCCACGGACTCCAACAGCGTGTGGGTCGCCTACTGCGACAACCTCGGCGGGACCGCCCCCACCGACTACGTGCTGCACACCCGCCACTCCAAGGACCGGGGGCAGACCTGGTCCGTGGCGCGCCAGGACGTGATCGGCGGCAAGAACCCGTCGTGGGCGGTCAACTCCGACGGGCTGGTCGGGCTGGTCTACCAGCAGCTGGCCCACAACCAGTGGTCGACGGTGCTGGAGCTGACCGGCGACGGCTTCGCGACGGTGGAGAGCCACGTGCTGCACCAGGCCCCGGGCGACGTACCGTCGGCCGGGCGGCAGCTGCCGTACCTCGGCGACTACATCCGGATGGTCGCGGTCGGGAAGGACTTCTACGGCATCTTCGCCGGCAACAACACTCCGGACCGGGCCAACTTCCCGGTGGGCGTGACGTACCAGCGCAACGCCAACTTCACCACCCACCAACTGCTCGACACGAACGGGGTGTCGCGGGTGCCGGTGTCACTGGATCCCTTCTTCTTCCACCGCGCCCCCTGAGCGCGCGAGCCCGGGCGCCCGCCACGACCGTTCGTGGCGGGCGCCCAGCTGTCGGGCACTGTGGCTTGTCGGGAGTTGTCTCAGGCGGCGGCCAGGCAGAACTGCACCAGCCCGGCGTCCACGTCGAGGATGATCTGCTGCATCTCCGCCCACCGGGGGTGGAACTCGGTGCCCCACTCGACGGTGAAGCCGAGCACCTTGCCCTGGTCGGGGTCGGCGAAGTTGCGGGAGTAGACGTAGTCGTCGCTGGTCCCGCTGGTCGGGTAGAGGTGGAAGCCGGTGATCGGCTTGTACGTCAGACCGCGCACGCCGTTGAGGCCGTGGCAGAACGCCTCGGCGAGCAGCACGGCGGCGTCCTCGTCGCCCTTGGGGATGTACTCGGCGTACGCGAGGTCGTTGGGCACGCCGCGCTTGCCGTCGTACTCGGAGTTGCGGAAGTTCATGTCGGGGTCGATCGACTGGTTCTCGTCGTCGCCCCAGTTGTAGAGGATGTCCTGCGAGTAGCTGTGCACGTCGACGAACCACCGGGTCAGCGGGAACTGCTCCAGCAGCGCGAGGACGTTCTGGGTCTCCGGCTCGGAGAACGCGCTCGGACCGGCGTAGACCTGCGGGTCGCACGGGTCGTTCGACACCCGGGGGTTGGAGCTGGGGTCGAAGGCGGTGACGAAGTCGAAGAGGAAGTCGTAGTTGCGGTTGATGTCGACGCCGATGCAGTCCGGGTTCGGATTGCCGCCGGCGTTGGCCGGGTTGCGGTTCTTGCGCCACATCGGCCGGACGGTCTGGCTGTAGTGTCGCCCGTCGGGGTTGACCAACGGGAAGATCACCAGGTCGAGCCGGTGGAGCAGGCCGCTGACCTGTCCGGCGGTGAAGGCGGTGCCGCCGTAGCCGAGGCCGGTGCCGTCGCGCTTGGCTTCCAGCAGGTCGGCGGCGAGGTGGACGAGGATCTCGCAGCTGCCCCACTCGCGGGCGTGGACGCCGCCGATCATCATCACGCACGGCTTGGGCGTGTCCGAGGGCTCGCCGACCACCAGGGCGTGGGCGGTGCGGTTCTCGAAGGTGGTGTTGGGCAGGGGGACGAGTTGGGTGAGGTCGGGGTAGGCGGTGGCCAGGCTGGTCACGGCGGACTCGACCTCGGTGACGTTCAGGTACGGCATGACGGGCCTCCCGGGTCAGCCGGCGAGCTTGGCGGCCAGGCCGTGCGGGACGGCGTCGTCGGGGGCGAAGCGGTCGCCGCTGCCGACCTCGGCCTGGGCCGCGCGCCCGGCCTCGCTGGCGTTGCCGGTCCGGGTCACCGTGACGCCTTCGCGTTCGAGGTCCGGGATCCGGTCGGCTGTGGTGTAGACGTCGACGCCGATGCGGCCGTCCGTCTCGACGTGCGGGCGTCCGCCGACGTCGGCGCGGGTGTCGCGCAGCAGCGCGCGCAGGGCCTCCGGGTCCTTGGCGGTGACGTGGAGGCGCAGGATGTCGTCCTGGGATGGTTCGTTCGGAACGGCGGACATGAGGGACTTCTTCCGGGCGCCGCCGGAGCGTGGCCGGAGCGGTGTCGACGGCTTGCTCTGCGGTGCCGATCTGGGCGGATATGTCCGACGTGTACCTCGTATCCTCAGGATGCGTCGCCGCCGTAGAAGGCGTCAAGGGGCGGCGGTGGCATCCCGTCCAGCAGCGCGTCGAGGCCGCTGAGCATCTCGCCCTCGTCGTCGAAGTCGGCGAAGCGGGGCACCAGGGCGCGCAGTCGCGGGTACTCGGCGGCGGGCAGCCGGTGCAGGCCCAGTCGCAGCGCGGGGTCCGGCTCGTCCGGGTTGTCGACCACCTGGCGCTTGTCCACCAGCAGGCAGCCGAGGTTCCAGGCGACGAAGGTGCGGTAGACGGTCAGCGCGGTGGCGTCGTCGAAACCGGCCCGGCCGAGCACGGCGAGGATGTGCTCGGTGAGTTCGAGCACCGGGGCCGGGCGGCGGGCCATCGGGACGGTCAGCGGCCGGGTCGCGACCAGCGGCAGGATCTCGGGGTGGGCGTGCGCGGCGGCGGCGAAGGCCTTGGCGATCCGGCGCAGCTCCTGGCGCCAGCCGGGCTCGCGGGCGCTGTCGGCGCTCGTCCGCAGCCGGTCGTTGACCTCGGTGAAGTAGGCCTCGATCAGGCCGTCGAGCAGGGCTTCCTTGCCCGGGGTGTAGCGGTACAGGGCCATCGACTCGACGCCCAGCTCGGCGGCCAGTCTGCGCATGGTCAGCGCGCTCAGGCCCTCGCGGTCGACCAGTGCCACGCCGGCGGCGAGCACCAGCGGGCGGCTCAGCCGGCCCCGCTTCTCGGTGCCGTCCCGTTCGGCCATGCCCGCACTCCTCCGGTCGGTGCCGACGCCGTCCATGAAGCAACGGATGCCACTCGGCGGATGTCACTCAGCGGATACAGAACCAGGATACAAGGTATGAATCGGACGTAAACGGGTGAGCCGTCGCTGATCGGCCAAAGCGGAGATTTCGCTGGTCAGCCGACCAGCAGTCGGACGGCGAGGCCGGCGACCAGGGCGGAGGAGCCGAGCGCGGTGAGTAACCGGCCGCGCGGGCCGGTCAGCGCACGGCCCAGCAGTGCGCCGCCCGAGGCGAGCAGCAGCTGCCAGCCGGCCGAGGCGGCGAACGCGGCGGCGGCGAACACCGCCCGCGCGAGGGCATCGGGGGCCGCGCCCTCCCGGCCTCCGCCGCCGAGGACCAGGGCGGCGAAGTAGAGCACGGTGAGCGGGTTCAGCAGGGTGATCCCGAGCAGGGTGAGGAAGGCCCGGGCGGGGGTGGGCGGTTCCCGCTCCGGCGTCGCGGCGGCGCCGGGGCGGCGGCTGCGGAGCGCGGCGTGGGCCGTGCGGGCGGCCAGGGCCAGCAGGACCACGGCGGAGGCGATCCGCAGCGGCCCGGCGACCGGTTCGAGCAGGGGTGCGAGGCCGGTGCCGCCCGCCGCTGCGAGCAGCGCGTACAGCCCGTCGGCGGTGGCCACGCCGAGGGCGGCGCAGGCGCCGGTGCGCAGTGAGGTCCGGGCGGTGAGTGCGACGAGGTAGGCCCCGACGGCCCCCACCGGGACGGCGACGCCGAACCCGGCGAGCAGCCCCGCGACCAGGGCGGCCCTCACGCGTGGGCGGCGTCGGGCCTCCGGGGGCGGCCGGGCTGCTGCTGGACCGTGGCCGGGCGGGCGGCGGAGGTCACGGGCAGCGGGCGGGCGGGGACGTCGGTCATGGCCCGATCCTGGCGGCCGGGGAGCGGGGGCGGCAACTGCTTTTCGACGGGCGCCGGGTAGCGTGGTGCCGTCCGTCACCACCGCCCTGAGGAGGAGACCCGATGAACAGTCAGAACGACCCGGTGCGCGTCCTGTTGGCACAGGCCTGGGCCTCCTGGGCGGAGCGCGGCGCGGCCCTGGGCGCCGAGGACTGGGACCGGCCGACCCGGCTGCCCGCCTGGACCGTCCGGGAGCTGTACGCGCACGTCGCGCCGGCGCCGGAGATGTTCACCGGGCTGCGCGCGGCCGTCCTGGACGCGCCGGCCGAGGTGACCAGCGGCTCCGGGATCCTGCGGGCCTACAACCGGCCGGGCGGCATCGCGCACACCGCGGCCGGGCAGGTCGCGGAGGCGGCGAAGCAGTCGGCCGGTTCGCTCGAACCCGTCCTGCTGATCGCCCGGTTCGGGATCGAGGGCCCGGCCGCCCTGGCCGGCCTCGCGGACCTGCCGCCGAGTGCGACGGTGGCGCACCCGCTGCTCGGCAGCGTGACGGTCGGCGCGCTCGGCGAGGTGGCGCTGATGGAGGCGACCGTCCACCTGCTCGACCTGATCGCGGCCGTCGGCGGCCCGCCGCCCGCCGACGCGGCCCTGCACGCGACCCACGCGCTGCTGGCCGAGGTCGCGGACCCGGTGGCCTTCATCGAGGCGGCGACCGGCCGCAGCGCCGAGGCGGTGCTCCCGGTCATCCGCTGAGGCCCCCTCCCGGCGGGGGCGGGTAATCCCTGGTCAGCAGTATGATCAGCGGCCGGAATCGGCCCGATCGGGGGAGAGTCAGTGGACCAGGTGCTCAACATGTGGTGGGTGCTGCCCGTCGTCCTGTACGGCAGCGGGTGGATCGTCAAGGACGCCCGGCAGGCGTTGAAGGTGCGGCACGAGCGGAAGATGGAGCTGCTCGCCGCGACCGAGCGCCGGCAGACCGCGCTGGAGGCGGCCAACCGCCCGCCGGAGCCGGTCTGCGGCTGTACCCACCACCTGGCCAAGCACGACAAGCAGGGCCGCTGCCACGAGGTCGTCGAGGCCCCGACGGCCTGGGACGCCGACCGCTGCCCGCTGCAGTACGAGGCGCGGCCGTGCAACTGCCAGCAGTACATCGGTCCGGAGCCGCTGGGCACGGTCTTCGCGCCGGAGCTGGTCGACCCGCGCTGATCCTCCGTGCACGGCCCCTCGGAGGTGGGGGCCGGTGCGCTGGCATGACCCTTTCAAAGGTGCGGGTTTGCTGTCACGCTGCTGCTCCCGGCCCGCTCCCACGAGAGGTTCCGATGAGAAGACTCCTGCATGCCCTGACCGGTGCCGCGTTGTTCGCGGCGGCCGGCCTCACGGCGCTCGCCACCCCCAATGTGGCGAGCGCCGCCGACTGCACACCTGCCCAGGTGGTGGCCAACGGCGGTTTCGAGTCCGGCAGTTCGCCCTGGACGGCGCCGAGCGGCGCGATCACCGCCGACACCGGCCAGAGCGCGCACTCCGGCGGCTCCTACGCCTGGCTCGACGGCTACGGCTCCACCCACACCGACACGCTCTCGCAGTCCGTCACCCTCCCCGCCGGGTGCGGCACCGCCACGCTCGGGTTCTGGCTGCACGTCGACACCGCCGAGACGACCACCAGCACGGCCTACGACAAACTGACCGTCAAACTCGGCTCCACCACCCTGGCCGGCTACTCCAACCTGGACGCCCAGGACGGGTACGTGCACAAGACCGTCGACGTCTCCGCCTTCGCGGGCCAGACCGTGACGCTCGCCTTCACCGGGACGGAGGACTCCAGCCTGCAGACCAGCTTCGTGCTGGACGACGTCACCCTGGACGTCTCCGGCGGCACCACCCCGCCCCAGCCCGGCGACCCGACCCGCACCCCGGCCGCGCCCGGGTACACCGTCAACCTCACCAGCGACGCCTCCGGCGGCAGTTGGACCGGGCACGAGAGCGTGACCTTCACCAACGCCTCGCCCACCGCGCTGAACGAGGTGTACCTGCGGCTGTGGGACAACTGGCACGGCAGCTGCCCCAGCACCCCGATCACGGTGACCAACGTGACCGGCGGCACGCCCGCCCCGCTCTCGGTGAACTGCACCGCGCTCAAGGTCACCCTGCCGGCGCCGCTCGCACAGGGCCAGAGCGGCACCGTCGGCTTCGACCTCGGCATCACCGTGCCGAGCGGCTCCGACCGCTTCGGCCACGACGGGGCGTTCAACTTCCTCGGCAACGCCCTGCCCGTGCTGGCGATCAGGGACGCGGCCGGCTGGCACCTCGACCCGTACACCAACAACGGCGAGTCCTTCTACTCGGTGGCCGCGGACTTCACCGTCACCCTGGACCACCCGACGGGCCTGCTGGTCCCCGCGACCGGCACCTCGGTGGACACCCCGGGCACGGCCGGCCGGACCGTCACCAAGGCGACCGCGAGCAAGGTGCGCGACTTCGCCTGGGGCGCCGGGCCGTTCACCGTGATCTCCGGCACCTCGCAGGCCGGCGTGAAGGTCAACGTCTACTCGGTGGCGGGAATCAGCGCGGCGGACGCCAAGTCGATGCTCTCCACCGCGACCTCGGCGGTCGACGCCCACGCCCAGCGCTTCGGCGCCTACCCGTACGGTGAACTGGACGCGGTGATCGACAACAGCTTCTGGTTCGGCGGCATGGAGTACCCGGGCTTCGTCCTCGACCTGGTCAGCACCACGGCGCTGACCCACGAGATCGGCCACCAGTGGTGGTACGGCATCGTCGGCGACGACGAGTACAACGGCCCCTGGCTGGACGAGGCCTTCACCGACTACGCCACCGACCTCGCCCTCGGCAAGACCGGCAACGGCTGCTGGAACAGCGTCTCCTGGGCCTCGTCGGCGGAGAAGATCACCAACTCGATGGCGTACTGGGACGCCAACTCCTCCCGCTACTCCACGGTCGTCTACGGCTACGGCAAGTGCGCCCTGCACGACCTGCGCCGCACGATCGGCGACACTGCGATGACCACGCTGCTGCGCAGCTACGCGCAGGCGCACTGGTACGGGGTGTCCACCACCCCCGAGTTCAAGGCCGCGGCCCAGGCCGCCACCACCGTCGACCTGACCTCCTTCTGGAGCCAGCACCGCATCGACGGCTGAGCCCCGTGCCCGTCGGGCGCCGCCCCCGGTCCCGGCCGGGGGCGGCGCCGCTTGACTGCGCGTGCCGTGCGGCGGACGCTGTCCGTATACGGCATAAATGTCCGTCGTCCACTGACAGTCGAAAGCACACAGTCGAAAGCACACGACCCACCGTCGCGAGGCTCCCGGCGCTGACCCGACCGCTGGAGCGATCATGTCGACCAACCACTACGTGCCGCTGCCGGACAGCTCCCGCGTTCCGCTCGACGGAGCGCGGGTCATCGGCCCGGCCGACCCGCGGACCCCCCTCACCGTCACCGTCTACCTGCGGCGCGACCCCGACGCGCCCCCTCGGCCGGACCTGTACGAGCTGGCGCTCCAGGCGCCGACCCGCCGGACCGTCCCCACCGACGACGAGTACGCCGCCACCAACCGCTGGCGCGACACCGACCTGAAGGCCGTCGAGGCCTTCGCCGGCGAGCACCGCCTCGCCGTCTCCAACGAGAACCCGCTGGCCCGCAGCATCCAGCTGACCGGCACCACCGAGGACGTCGCGGACGCCTTCCGGGTCACCCTGGCCCGCTACCGCTACCAGGACGCCCACGACAACCCCCGCATCTACCGCGGCCGCGAGGGTGCCGTCCACGTCCCCGAGGAGCTCAGCGGCATCGTCACCGGCGTGTTCGGCCTGGACGACCGGCCGATCGGCGCCAGCCTGCTGATCCGCCGGACGGAGGTCAGCCTGCCGATCGCGAAGGCCGTACCGGCCCTTCCGGCGGGCGTCTTCTTCCCGCACCAGCTCGCGAAACCGTACGACTACCCCGCAGGCCTCGACGGCACCGGCCAGTGCATCGCCGTCCTCGCTTTCAACGGTGAGACCTCGCCCGGCGTGCCGTCCGGCGGCTACTCGCTGAGCGCCTTGAAGACGTACTTCACCGTGCTGGGGCTGCCCGTGCCGAACATCACCGACGTGGTGATCCCGAACGTCGGATCCCCCGGCAACGATCCCGGCCCGGGCGACGCCACCGAGGACCCGTTCGACAGCACCGGCGAGATCATGCTCGACCTCGCCGTGGTCGGCTCCCTCGCACCCGGGGCGAAGATCGTCGTCTACTTCAGCAAGTTCACCGAGCAGGGCTGGACCGACCTGGTCAACCGGATTGCGACCGACACCGTCAACCGGCCCTCGGTGATCTCCTGCAGCTACGGCAACACCGAAGAAGGGGGCCCGCGGTGGACCCCCTCGGGCGTCAGCCACGTCGACGGCGTCTTCATCGACGCCGGCACCAAGGACATCAGCATCTGCTGCGCCTCCGGCGACGACGGCTCCCGGGACACCAACTTCGGCGAGCGTGCCCACGCCGACTTCCCCGCCTCCAGTCCGCACGTGCTCGGCGTCGGCGGCACCCACCTGGTGGTCAAGGCGGGCGTGGTCGACAAGGAGATCGTCTGGGACGACGGCCCGAGGGCGCGCACCGGGGGCGGCATCAGCCGGATGTTCGCGGTGCCCCCGTACCAGGCCGGCCTCACGATGCCGGTCGCCGCGAACCCGCCGCACGTGCACGGCCGCGGCGTGCCCGACGTGTCCGCGGTCGCCTCCCGGAACACCGGCGTGGTCATCCCGAACGTGGACGGCGTGCACGCCGACCTGGTCGGCGGCACCAGCGCGGCGGCGCCGATGTGGGCCGCCCTGCTGGCCCGGATCAACCAGGGCCTCGGCCACCGGGTCGGCTTCCTCAACCCGAACCTGTACGCGCACTTCGCGACCGGCGTCCTGCGGGACATCACCGTCGGCAGCAACGGCGCGTACCCCTCCGGGCCCGGCTGGGACCCGTGCACCGGCCTCGGCAGCCCCGGCGGCCAGCAGCTCCTGGACGGCCTCAAGGCCCTGTGAGTCCTCTTCGGGCCCTGTGACTCCTCTTCCGGCCCTGTGACTCCTCTTCGGTCCGTACCGGTCGGTGCGGGGCCCGCCGCCGCGGCCCCCGCACCGACCGCCGGGTCCGTCAGCCCAGGGCGAGGGCGCGCAGACGGTCGGTCGCGCCGTTGAAGTAGTCCTGGTCACCGGGGAGCGTGCCGGAGTCCGCGTACTGCCAGAAGGTCTGGTAGCCCCAGCCGTTCGGCAGGGTGCCGACGGTGGAGGCGTAGCGGGCTATCCAGAGCGGGTTGGTGGAGCCGAAGCCGCCGTAGTCGCCGGTGCACTGCGTCCACCAGGTGGTGGTGGTGTAGATGGTGGGGTAGCGGCCGGTGCGCGAGCGGACGGTGTCGCTGAAGGAACGGATCCAGCTGACCATGGCGCTCTGGCCGAGGCCGTAGCAGGTGGCGCCGTAGGGGTTGTACTCGATGTCCAGGGCCGGCGGCAGGGTCTTGCCGTCGGCGGACCAGCCACCGCCGTGGTCGACGAAGTAGTTGGCCTGGGTGGCGCCGGAGGAACTGTTCGGCAGCGCGAAGTGGTAGGCGCCGCGGATCAGGCCGGCGTTGTAGGAGCCGTTGTACTGCTGGGCGAAGTACGGGTTGGTGTAGCCGGTGCCCTCGGTGGCCTTGACGTAGGCGAAGCGGGCGCCGTTGGCCGCCGCCGAGGACCAGTTGACGTTGCCCTGGTAGCTGGCGACGTCCAGGCCGGGGGTCTGGGTGACGGCGAGGGAGGCGAAGGGCGCGCCGCCGCGGCCCTCGTGGGCGGCGACGGTGGAGCCGGCGAAGTCGCGGTCCGGGTGGAAGCCGGGGTGGCCCTCGACGACGGGGGCGACGGCGGAGACGGGGGCCGCCGGGGCGTCCGGGGCGGGCTCGGCGGCGTACGCCGGGGCTGCCGCGCCGGTGGCCAGGGCGGTCGCGGCGGCGAGTGCGGCCAGGGTGGGCAGAGCGGACAGGACGGGCAGGCGGCGCGGACGGGCCGATCTGTCGGTCCCGGCGGTGCGGGCGGAGCGGGAAGAGCGGGGCATGAGCACTCCTCTGATCCGGTATGGACGGGTCTGGTCCGGTGTGCACGGGCGGCCCAAGAGGCCTGGTACGGCCGGGAGTTGGCCCGGCCGTACGGCAGAGTAGCCATGTACCCGCCAGTGGCGCCAGGCATCCCGGGTCACATCCTGAACCGGCGTCACATGTGTCGGACCACCACCGCCGGCAACGCGGGTTGCCGGTCCTGCCGGTTGTGCCGCTCCTGCCGGGCCTGCCGCTCCACGGGGCCGGGGGCGGGTCGGGCGCTGTGGCACGATGCCCGGGTGCCCGCCGTCCCGGGCGGCACCCGGCACGGAGGAGAGGACCAGCCTTGACATCCTCCCCGCCCTGAAGGAGCGGGGATTCCCCTCAGCCTCGCGGCTGAGACACCTCACGTACGCGGGGTGCTGGGACGACTTCCTGCTTCACTGACGACTGCCCGCCCGGAGTGCTCCGTTGAGGTCTTACACCGTCTCCACAGGCCGACACCGCCAGTCCGGCGGCCAGAATGTTGCGGGCTGCGTTGACG
>NZ_JNWQ01000069.1 GCF_000716875.1 Streptomyces novaecaesareae
AGGCGGGGGCGGGCCGGGTGGCGGTCGAGCAGGGCGTTGATCGCCTCGGCCGCCCGGTCGGGGTCGTCGGTGTCGAGGATGGCGATCACGGGGGCGGTGGCCTCGCGCAGTTCGCGGGCGTCGGCCTCGGTGAGCCGGAAGGGCGGGCCGCCGTGGCGTTCCAGGAGCGCCTGGAGGTCGGCGGCGCTCGCGTCGGGGTCCTCGCGGACGGTGCTGGCGAGGTCGGCGAGGAAGTGGAGGCCGCGGGGGTTGTCGCCGTGGGGGCCGTGGGTCTCGGGCCTGGTCTCTGCCATGGGGTCGCCTTCGTCTCGGGTGTCGCCTCCCCACCATGGTAACGTCAAATGAACGCGTTAGACGTTACGGAGGGGTGGAATGGAATTCCCGGCGACAACGTCCGTCCTCATCGCCGGCGGCGGCCCGGTCGGCCTCACACTGTCGGTCCTGCTCTCCGGGTACGGCGTGCCGCACCTGCTCGTCGAGGCGCACCCGGACACCGCGCGGCACCCCAAGGCCCGCGGGGTGTCGGCACGTTCGATGGAGGTCTTCCGGCGCTGCGGCCTGGAGGAGGAGATCCGGCGGGCCGGGCTCCCCGCCTCACAGGTGTACTTCTACCGGGGCCGCGACCTCGTCGACCCGGACTTCGTCCGTCACGGCGTCACCGCCGGGGACGCGGACGGCAGCGAACGCACGCCCTCGCCCGGCCTGATCTGCTCCCAGGACGTCCTGGAGCCGATCCTGCTCCGGCGGGCACGTCAACTCGCCCCGGAGGGTGTCCGGTTCGCCACCCGGCTGCTGTCCTTCACGCAGCCCGGCGACGGCGTCCACGCCGTGCTGGAAGACCGGACCACCGGCGAGCGCCACACCGTACGCGCGGACTGGCTGGTCGGCTGCGACGGCGCGGCAAGCACCGTCCGCGAGACGGCCGGGATCGCCATGGAGGGGCCGGTCGGCCTCGGCCACTTCCTCAGCGTCCGCTTCGAGGCGCCGCTCGGCGAGGTCGTGGCGGACCGCGCCAGCGCCTCGTACTTCCTCACCGCCCCGGGCCGCGGCGGCTTCCTGGCCGTCGACAACGACCGGCACTGGATCTACCAGCACCCGTACGACCCCGAGCACGCGGACATCACGGCACTCCTGACCGACGATCGGCAGCTGGGCGAACTGGTCAAGGACGCCGCCGGCCTGCCGGACCTCGCGGTCACCGTCCGCGACACCATGACCTGGCGGATGGACGCCCGGCTCGCCACCGCCTACCGCCGCTCCCGGGTGCTGCTCGCCGGCGACGCGGCCCACGTGGTGCCGCCGACCGGCGGGCACGGGATGAACACCGGCATCGGCGACGCGGACAACCTGGCGTGGAAGCTCGCGGCGGTCGTCGCCGGGACGGCGGGCGAGCCGCTGCTGGACACCTACGAGGACGAACGCCGCCCGGTGGCCCGGCAGGTCATCGACATCTCCCTCGCCAACTCCCGCGCGCGGACGAGCTACCGGATCGACGACGAGCTGCTGCTGACGGCCGCCTACCGCTCGACGGCCGTCCTGGCCGATCCGGAGGCCCGCCCGGAATCCGCTCCCCAGGCCCACGCCCCCGCCCGTCCGCCCCTGGACCCCGAGCGTGAGCACCCCGACGGTGCGCCCGGCACCCGACTCCCCCACCTGCGCCTGGCGGAGCCGCCCGGCGTCTCGTCCACCCTGGACCTGGTCGGCCCCGGCTTCACCCTGCTGGCACCCCCCACCGAGGCCGGCTGGCAACGGCAGGCGGACACCGCCACGGCAGCCGGCCTACCCGTCGCCGTCCACCCACGGCCCGCAGCCTTCGATCCCCCGGCCGGGGCCCTCCTCATCCGCCCCGACGGCCACATCGCCTGGCGCGCCCCACACCCGCCCACCGGCGACGACGCCTACCTGCTCAGCGCCCTGCGCCGGATCCTGTCCGCAGGCAGCCGAACCGGCCCGTGTCCGCCCGGCGGCTGTGAGCCGGGACACAGTTGAGGTTGACCCTGGGGCAGGGTGAAAGCTCCTCTCAGCGGCCCGACAGCGAGTCGGGCGCAGCGCCATCGGAGGAACATCATGTCCGTCATCCTTTCCGTCCAGGGGCCGGATCGCCCCGAGCTGCAGAAGGCGATCGAGGAGATCGTCGAGTCCGGTGTCCTCGGCGTGCAGCTGCGGGTGAACGACGGGCGGGGCGAGTGGGTCGGCAGCGCCGGGGTGCGTGAACTGGGCGGGAACGCCGAGCCGTTGACCGACGGGCACTTCCGCGTCGGCAGCATCACCAAGAGCTTCGTCGCGACCACGGTGCTCATGCTGGTGGCCGAGGGCCGGATCGGCCTGGACGCCCCCGTGGCCGACCACCTGCCCGGGTTCGGCCTCGACCGGCGGATCACCGTACGGATGCTGCTGCAGCACACCAGCGGGATCTTCAACCACACCGGCGAGCTCGACGCGGACGGGACGTTCGAGCCCGGGGTCCCCTGGCGGGGCAAGGAGTGGGTGGAGGACCGGTTCCACTCCTACCGGCCCGAGGAGCTGGTGCGGCTGTCGCTGTCCAAGCCGCCGCGGTTCGCGCCGGGGGCGGACTGGAGCTACGCCAACACCAACTACGTGCTGGCCCGGCTGGTGGCCGAGAGCGTCACCGGCCGTCCGTTCGCCGAGGAGCTGCAACGGCTCGTCCTACGGCCGCTGGGCATGACCGGCACCGTGGCGCCGGGCACCTCGCCGGAGGTCCCCGAGCCCCACCACCACGGCTACTACCGCTACGAGGACGCCGGGCAGGAGAGGACGATCGACATCACCCGCCACAACCCCTCCTGGGTGTCGGCCGGCGGCGACATGATCTCCACCACCCGGGACCTGCACACGTACTTCTCCGCCCTGATGGGCGGCAGGCTCCTGCCCGCCGGGCTGCTGGCCGAGATGCGCACACCGGAGGCGAAGGCCGGCTACGGCCTGGGGGTGTTCGTCCAGGACACCGGCCCCGGCGGCACCGTCTTCCACCACAACGGCGCCACCATCGGCTCGGCCGCGCTGATGTACGGCTCGCCCGACGGCAGCACGACCCTCACCGCCGGGCTGAACTACGTGGACGACCCCGACGTGTCCATAGCGGCCGCCTTCCACCACGCCCAACAGCGACTCGTCAACGAGGTGTTCCTCGGCGGACGGGCCGAGGATCAGGCAGGCTGAGCAGATGACGAACGGAGTGACGATAGGACAGGCGGCGGCATTCGTCGGCGTCACCGTGAAAACGGTGCGGCACTACCACCGGCACGGACTGGTCGACGAACCGGAGCGCGACGGCTCCGGCTACCGGCGGTACGGATCCGGCGAGTTGCTGCGGCTGGTCCAGGTCCGGACGCTCGCCGCCGCCGGAGTACCGCTCGCCGAGATCGGGCCCCTCCTCGACGCCGACGCGGACGACTTCACCACCACCCTCGCCGACGTCGAACGGCGGCTCACCGAACGGATCGCCGACCTGACCGCGCGCCGCGACACCCTGCACCGCCTCGCCGCAGGCGACCGGGCCCTCCTGCCCGACCGCGCCTGCACGATCCTGGAACGCATGCCCGGCCTCGGCTTCGACCCCGACTACGTCGCCGCGCAACGCGAGGCCCTGGTACTCGCCCGGGCGCTCGTGCCGGACGGCTTCGACGGCTTCCTCACCCAGCTCGAACACCGCCTGGACGACCCCGAATCCGTCGAGCTGACCAAGCGCGGCTGGGAAGCCGAGACCTGGCACCCGGACGACCCGAGGATCGAGGAACTCGCCACCGCCATGGCCGACCACTACCTCGCCAACCCCGAACTCCTCGGCAACCCCGCCAGCCTGCGCGCCTGGAGCAGGGCCTCCGCCCAGTACGAGCTGATCAACAACCACCGCGAGGAGCAGGCCCCCATCGCGGCCCGTCTCACCGCCCTCACCGAGGCCAAGCTCCGCTCCGCCGGCGTCCCCCTGCCCCGGCGCTGACGGCCGCCGCACGCCCGCTGCCGTCCGCAGTCAACCGGCGTCGACCATAGCGGGGGCTGCTCAGTGGCGGTGGTGGTTGTCGGGTTGGGCCGGGTCGCCGGGGTGTTCCAATCCGTCGACCAGGGTGAGGCGTTGGGCGCGTTCACGGTCGAGCCAGCGAACGAAGGCGGCTCGGCGGGCGGCGGCGCGGAGGGCCGGGGTGGGGTCGTGGCTCCGGGGGACGGCAAGGGTGGCGAGGAGGGTCGCCTGCCAGGGGCCTACGGTGACCTGTTCGCCCGGTGGGGCGGTGCGGAGGGCTTCGGCGAGGGCCGTCGGGAGGGTGTCGGGGTCGGCCTCGAAGCCGCCGTCGGGGAGGGCGATGTACCAGCGGGTGGCCGGCGGGCGGGTGGTCAGGGTGCGGTAGTGGGCGATGTCGGCGGGTGAGGGCTGGATGTCGGCGGTGACGGCCTCGTAGACGGCGCGGACGGCTGCACTGCCCTCGTAGGCGGCCGCGGTGATGGAGCCGAGTTCCACGGCGGCCTGCTGGTCGAGGCGGGCCGGGCCGGCGGCGGCGACGGATAGCTGGCGTTCGGTGGCGACCGCCTCGCAGAGGGCCTCGGTGAGCAGGACCTGGGCGACCCAGCGGGTGAGCTGCCGGTCCTCCGAACTGCCTTCCTGTGGCAGGGCGGTGGAGCGCGGACCGGCCCGGAGGGCGGCGAGGCGCCGGTCGAGGGCGGTGCGCGGGAGGGGGTGTCCGTCGAGCAGGCCGAGGGTCATGCCTCCACCACCAGGGCGACGGTCGGGGCGTACTGGCAGCGGCCGAACCACATCACCTTGGCGAGGGCCCAGGAGGAACCCGGGTCGGTCGACGCGGGGGCGCGCACGGAGAAGTCGACCACCACCGAGGAACCGGCCGGGACGGCGAAGCCGCGGACGGGGTCGGCGATGGCCTCCCAGGTGCCCCACGGCGACACCAGCTGCAGTTCGCCCCGGATCTCGCCGCGGGTGCGGTTGGTGAGGGTGAGGCCGAGGGTGGCGCGGCCGCCGGGAGCGACGCGGAGGGTCTCGGCGGCGACGGAGACGTCCAGGCCGGTGTCGCGGCCGGTGACGGCCTTGGTGCCCTGGGCGGCCGTCCAGTCCTCGGGGGCGTCCCCGGGGACGGGCAGCAGCGAGGGCAGGTCGCCGACGGCGATCGTGACCACGTCCTCGATCTGCTGGCCGTCGTGTTCGATCCGGACGGCGGCGAAGTGCAGCCCGGGTCGGGCGTCGGCCGGCGGCGTGAGGGTGACCGGGAAGCGCAGGTGACCGTCGGGTGCGAGCCGGTACGGGCGGCTGCCGAGGCTGGTGGCCCAGCCCTCGGGCGGCAGGACGACGGCCGTGCCTTCGACCGCCGTGTCCCGCAGCTGCGAGGACAGGGCGACGGAGAGCGTCACCGCCTCCCCCGCCGTCCGGAGCAGTCCGGGCGAGGCGCCGACGGACACCGGCAGGTAGCCGAGCGGTGCCGGGCCCCGGTTGTGCAGCCAGTAGCGGGCGTGGACGGGCTGCGCGGGCTCGGCGACCGGGCCGAGGACCGGCCCGTCGGCGTCGCCCGACGCCGCGACGCCGGGCGCGGCGAGCAGGGTGGCGATCCGGGAGCCGGGGAGGTCCAGGTCGGCCGCGCCGAGGGGCCGCTCCAGCAGGTCGGCGGACCGCAGGTCTCCCAGTCCGAGGGCGCCGGTGAGCTGTGCGGACCGCCCGAGGCCGGTGGACTCGATCAGCCGGACGGTGAGGTCGCTCCCGACGGGGGCCGCCGAGCCCCGCGCGATCGGGTTCCCGGCGGGCTTGAGGGTGCTCAGCAGCACCTCGCGCTGTGGCTCGATCCGCAGCCAGGAGAGGGTGGCCGGGAGTGGGCCGTCCTGGGCCGGGGTGATCCGCGCGTACAGCGGGTGGTTGAACTCCTGGCCCTGCGCGGGCAGGGTCTGGTCCCGCCAGTCACCGTCACCGCTCACCAGGGCGTAGCTGAACTCGTGTGTCCAGTGCTGGAGTTGGAAGGAGGCGCCGTCGGGCAGGGTGCGCCGGGGCGGGTCGATCCAGACGCCGGACGGCCAGCCGGTGCAGGAGCGCATGAGCGACAGGTGCAGTGCGCCGGTGGTGTCCACGGCGAAGCCGGGCAGGCCGAAGCTGAGCAACGCCACGGTGTGGTCGGCGAGTTCATCCGTGACCGGCCCGGGGCAGACGGCGGTGATCCGGGCGTCGGCGAGGTCGTCGACCAGGGCGGCGGGGTCGGACACGACCAGCGCCGGGAGCGCCCGCAGGTCGCGCAGGTCGGCATCCGGCCGCCAGACCTCGGCGAGCGGGGTCAGTGCCGGCACCCATACCGCGCCGTGCGCCTTGAGCGCGGCCGCGTACTCCTCACCCGCGTTATCGATCAACTCCCGTGCAGCGTCGTTGACTTCCGGTCCGCCGATGAGGATGCGGAAGTCCGGCAGATTGGAGTCCACGTCCAGCCAGCCGTACCGGGCCCAGCCCGCCCCCGAGGTCGTGGCGGTGACCCCGACCCGGGCGAGGGCGACCACCAGCGGCCGGGCATCGGAGGCGTCGTCCAGTGTCGGGACGACGACTTCCGCCACGCCGAGGGCGCGCGAGCCGATCACCGCCCCCGCGGTGTCGGTCAGCAGAGCCCGCGCCGTGGCTCCCACCCCGAACCAGGTGTTGGCCGGGTTGTCCAGCGTCCACGGCGCCTGCGCCGAGTCCACGTCCGGCATCGCGAAGCCGCGTCCGACGACCGCGCCCGCGACCTCGCTGACCGGCAGGCCGCCGGGGACGTGGACCGGGAAGCGCAGCCGCAGCAGCCGGTCGGCGCCGGAGTGGTCCACGACCCGGGTGCGGCAGTCCACCCGGTCGAGGCCGCGCCACAGCGTCACGGTCTGCTCGTACCGGACGGAGTCGACCGTCCCCTCGATCACCAGGCGTTCGCCGAGCGGCCCGGTCTCCCGGCGGGCCGAGGCGGCACAGGCCCCGGAGCCGCGGACCGGGCCGCTGGGCACCAGGTGCCAGGGGCCCTCGCCGAAGTCGGGGTGCTGCGGGTACTCCTCGTACACGCGCAGTTCGTTGCCGATCCGGCCGTCCTGGATCAACTCCCTTTCGTGCCGCAGGTCGTAAACGGACGAGAGCCCGCCGCCGCGTGCCGGGTCGGCGGTGACGCGGTAGCGGTCGTTGGTGATGGCGAGGCCTTCGGCCGCCGTCCAGGGCTGGTCCGCGTCGCCCGCCACCAGGCGCCAGGTGCGCCAGCCGAGGGCGGGCACGTCCGAGGCGAGGAACCGCAGCGTCCCCCGGTCGACGGCGCTCGACACGGCCTCGCCGGCATCGTCCAGCACCCTCACCGACCGTACGCCGTCGGGGAGTTCGAGCATCACCAGATCACTGCGGTCGAAGGACAGCGTGTTGGTCACCACGACGGCCGCCCCCTCCCCTGCCGTGGAGATCGGCGCCGTGGAGATCCGCGCCGTGGAGATCCGCGCCGTGGAGATCTGCGCGGTGAGCGCGTCCAGCGCCGCGTCCCGGACGGCGGCGGCCAGGTCGTGCGCCTCCCGCCAGCCGCCCAGCAGGTCCAGGTACACCTGGTCCGATTCGGAGCCGGTGATCGCGTCGTGGTGGGCGCCGTAGGCGAGTTGGCGCCAGACCTTATCCAGCGCCGCGGACGGGTAGCGGCCGAGCCCGTGGACGGCGGCGAGCGTGGCGAGCTTCTCGGCGTCCACCGCCGCGACCTCGCCGGCCCGTTGGGCCTGCTTGGTGTCGATGTAGGAGACGTCCTTGCCGGTGTACACCGGGTTCATGTCCCGGGTCTGCGGGCTGGGCCGCCTCCCGGTCACGGCCAGTTCGGCGCGGACGGCGTCGAGGAAGTCGCGCGGGGTGGCGCAGACGAACCGGGGCCAGAGGTACTTGGCGGCCCAGGAGCGGTGGATCTCGGTGACCCACTTGTTCGGCGGGGTGTAGTCCGTCCCGACGGGCAGCAGCAGGTTCTTGGTGGCCCCGACGGGCTTGAGCTTGCGGTACAGCTCGTAGACGGCCTGCTCGGCGGTGGCGAGGTCGGGCGAGGAGTCCATCCACCAGCCGGCCGAGTAGTGGTGCGGCATGTAGTGGGTGAGCACGCCCTCGCCGCCGGGGGCGATCCACTCGAACTCGCTCGGGAACTGCATCACCCGGGCGTCGTCCTTGGCCTCGCGGAAGTTCTTCTGGATCGGGCCCCACTGGTGGAACGGGCCGCGTGCCCAGGCACTGCCGGTGAGACCGGCCGCGGCGAGGTGGCCGGGGAACTGCGGGTCATGGCCGAACACGTCGAGCTGCCAGGCGGTTTGCGGGTCACCGCCGAGGATGTCGCGCTGGTAGCCGATGCCGTGGACGATGTTGCGGATGGTGGTCTCGGCGCCGGTGAGGTTGGTGTTCGGCTCGTTGTAGGTGCCGCCGACGAGTTCGACCTGTCCGCGGTCCAGCAGCAGCCGCAGGGTCTCGCGGCGCTCGGGGTGCTGGTCGAAGTAGGGCTTCAGGTAGTCGACTTCGGCGAGGACGAACGTGTACACCGGATCCCGCAGGGCGAGGTCCAGGTGGGCGTCGACGAGCGCGAAGCCGTTGCGCTCCCAGAGCGGGCGGGTGGTGGCGTCTGCGGAGAGCAGCTCCCACGGGGAGGTGTAGGCGGCCTGGGTGTTCCACCAGACCGGGTCGTAGTGGAAGTGCGAGACCAGGAACATCGTCCAGCCGGGTTCGGCGACTTCGACCAGCGCCTGCACAACGGCGCCCTCCGCCCGGACGGTGACCGGGAGCCGGTCGCCCGGCCGGGCCTCGGGGTCGATCTCCAGCGGGACTTCGACCAGCCCCGTGCCGGTCGCCTCACCGCGGACGCCCGGGCCGCCGACGGTGATCCGGGCGGCGGCCGGTCCCTCGATCGTCACCCGCAGGAGCTGGCGCGGGGCGTCCTCGGGGCCGACGAACAGGTCGGTGCTCTCTACGGCGGTGATGGTGGTGACCGGCACGGGGAAGGGTCCTTTCGCAGCGGAGGAGGCTACTGGCCCCAGGCCTCGAACTCGTAGATGCGAGCGGCCGGATCGGTGCTCTGGGTCGGCTTGGTGACGACCAGCCGCACGTAGCGGGCGGTGGTGTTCACCGGGTGGGCGGTGGTCCCGGCGGTGTTGCCGGTGACGTCGGCGACCGTCGTCCACGGGTCACTGGTGCCGGACCGGACCTGGATGGAGAAGTCGCGGCTGTTGTACGAAGCGCTCTCGCCGCCCGCCGAGGCGTGTTTGACCACGAACTTGGACAGCGCCTTCGCCGAACCGAGGTCCACCTCCAGCCACTTGGCCGACCCGAGCGTGCACCACTTGTCGCTGTTGCCGCCGCCGACGCTCCCGTTGACGGCCTTCGCCGGGCCCTCGTTGGCGTTGCACTGGCCGGAGGCGGTGGCCGGCCGGTTGAGTGCCAGGTTGCCGGCCGTCGGCGGCGTGCTGTTCCAACTCACGCTGGTCGAGGCGGCGTTGGAGCGCCCGTAGGTGGTGGAGACGGCCTCGACGTCCAGCGTGGTGGCCGCTTCGCCGCCGGCCCGGTCGAGTCGCCCGACGAAGTAGGCGTCGTTGGGCGTGGCACCGAGGAAGGTCCGGCTCCCGTCGGCGTTGCGCCGGTACACCTCGTAGTGGTGCACGTTGCCGCCGGGCGCCGCCGTCCAGGACAGCCGCAGTGACTGGCTGGAGCCGGGCGTCACGTCGCTCGCACCGAGCACGGTGAGGCCGCTCGGCGCCGCCGGTTTCTCCACCGCGCCGTCGTACAGGGCGACTTGACCGACCCGAAGGTCGTACGAGGGGTCGGAGCCGTCGACCCTGAGCGCGATCTGGGCGATGGTGCGGCCCGCGTACGGGGAGAGGTCGAGGGTGTGGCGCTCCCAGCCGCTGCCGAAGTCCGCGCCGACGTCGATCGTGGTGAAGCTGTTCGGCGCGTCGGCGAAGGCGACGGCGGCCTTGAGCTTGGTCGGTCCGGCGGCCGGGGTCCTGACGACCAGGTCCAGCTTGGTGGTGGACGCGACCGGCAGCTTGGTCTCGTACAGCCGGACGGTGTTGGCGGCGTCCAGGGTGCCGGTCAGCCGCAGCGAGGAGCCGCCCTGGTACGCGTCCGCGAAGTCGACGGACGGGGTCAGCTTGCTGCCGCCGGAGTCGACCACCCAGCGATAGGTGGGCGGGACGTCCTGCAGCGAGAGGTTGTTCCAGCCGCCGGTGGCGACCCGGGTGCCGGCCGCGTTGTAGAAGTCGCCCTGCCCGGTGTTGAAGTTGCTGACGAAGGGCTTGGCGGTGATCGGCGAGGACTCGGCGACGTAGCCGGCCAGGCCGGGCCAGCTCGACGAGAGGTCGGTACGGGACGGGTCGTTGTTCGCGCCGACCCAGTAGCGGGCGTCCTTGGCGTAGAAGTCGGCGCGGTCGGTGGCCGACTTCCAGGTCCACTCCGGGCGGTAGAGGCCCAGCGAGGTGGTGTGCGGCTTGCCGGACGGGAAGAGGGTGTTCCAGTCCACCGAGGAGTTGTAGCCGTTGGCCTCGGTATCGATGCCGGAGTAGAGGTCGTACGCGCTGCGGCCGAGTTGGCGGGCGAGGGTGCGCGAGGAGTCCAGGCCGCTCGCCGACCAGCCGAAGTTCAGGAACATCGAGTCCGAGGTCCGCTTCGAACCGTCCTGAAGGAAGGGCGAGTTGGCCGAGGTGAGGGCGTTCTGCCAGTTGACCGAGCCGGAGGTGGTCATCGCGTCGTACCACATGAACTCGGCGCCGCTCTGCGCCTTGGTGTACTGCATGAGGTTGCGCAGCTCGCCGGCGAGGGTCGAATCGCCGCCGCCGGTCTCCTGGTTGATGAACCAGCCGTCGAAACCGTAGTACTGCGCGGCCTGGGCGAGCTTGTCCGCGACGGGGTAGCGGCTGCCGGACTTCTGGACGAAGTCGCGCACCCACTGGATCTGGCCGCCGTACGCGCCGGGCGGGAAGAAGACGGTGCCGTAGACCTTGACGCCGTTGCGGTGGGCGGCGTCGATGACGGTCGGGTTGGGGGCGAGGATCAGGCCTTCGCCCGCCGAGCCGCCCCAGAAGACCAGCTTGTCGACGTACTGCCAGTAGCCGAAGGCGTAGTAGTTGGGGTCGGCGGAGCCTTGCGAGGGGTTGTTGGAGGTGGGGCCGAAGGAGACCAGCGAGGCGATCTTCCCTTCGCCGGTACGGGCGTTGGGGTTGGCCTTGAGCGCCGGGTCGCTGGTGCGCGGCTGGAGCGGGACCCGGGAGCGGTTGAAGCGGGCGTCCGGGTCGGTGGCCGGGTCCCAGTTCAGGATGGTGCTGGGGTACCAGTAGGAGGCGAAGGGCTGGCTGCCCGGACCGGCCGCAGGAGCGGGCGCCGAGGCCGGTATCGCTGCGCCGGGTGTCGGCGCGGCCGGTCTCGGTTCTGCCCCGGCGGAGGGGGTGGCGGTCAACGCGGCCGTCGCGAGCGCGGCGGTGAGCAGCAGGGGGAGACGTCTTGACATGCGGTGGCTCCGATCGAGCGGAGTGGCTGGGGCCGGGCCCACCGGCAGCGGCAGGCCCGGGTGCATGCGGGCGTGGCGGTGCTCATCGAGGGGAATGGAACGAACATGACAGCGGGCAGTGCGACCGGACCCCCTCGGCGCAGCGAGGCTAAACCGGTTCAGCACCCGTGTCAACGACTCGCACAGCAACCACACCGACGGGTGAGGGCGGCACGACACCCGGGGACGCGGCCTCCGGCGAAGCGGCACCCGGCGGCACGACACCCGGGGACGCGGCCTCCGGCGAAGCTGCACCCGGCGGCACGGCACCCGGGGACGCGGCGGAACCTCCCGCAGCGGCCTCCGGCGGCGAGGTGGACTCCCGTACGGTCAGCCGCGGCGTGGGCATCTGCAGGTCCCGCCCCGGCCCGGCCTCGTCCAGCGCCTCCAGCAGGCTCCGCGCGACCTGCTCGCCGAGCGCGAAGGTGTCCCGGCTGAGCGCGGTCAGCGGCGGGTGGACGATCCGGGCCAGCACCGAGTCGTCGAAGGAGACGATGGACAGCTCCCCGGGCACCGCGACGCCCATCTCCCCGGCCACGCCGAGCCCGGCGACGGCCATCACGTCGCTGTCGTACACGATCGCGGTGGGCCGCCTGGCCCGGGAGAGCAGGGTGCGGGTGGCGGCCGCGCCCTCGGCGTCGCTGAAGTCGGTGGGCACCGACACGGCCTCCTCCAGGCCGAGGCGGCGCGAGGCGTCGCGCAGCGCGCGGATCCGCCGCTGGGTGTGCTGGAAGTGCGGCAGCCCGGCGAGGTGGGCGATCCGGCGGTGCCCGATGGCGGCCAGGTAGTCGACGATCGAGAGCATCGCCTCCCGGTCGTCGGCCCAGATCCGCAGCTGGTTGCCGCCCTTGCCGGGCCCGCCCAGGACGACGGCGGGCAGCCCGAGCTCGTCCAGCACCGGCAGCCGCGGGTCCTTGACCTGCAGGTCGACCACGATGAAGCCGTCGACCCGGTGCTCGGAGGCCCAGCGGCGGTAGACCCCGATCTCGGCGGCGGTGTCCTCGACCACCATCAGGTGCAGGGCGACGGAGCTGGCCGAGAGCACCGCCTGGAGCCCGGAGAGCAGTTGGCTGAAGAACGGCTCGACGCCGATGGTGCGGGCCGGGCGGGCGATCACCAGCCCGACGGCGTCGGCCCTGGCGCCGCCGAGGGCGCGGGCCGCGCTGTGCGGGCGCCAGTTCATCTCCTCGGCGACCCGCAGGATCCGGGCCCTGGTCGCCTCGCTCACGCCCGGCCGGCCGTTGAGCGCGAAGGACACCGCGCCCTTGGAGACACCTGCCTGGCGGGCGATGTCGGCGATCGTCGGTCTGCCCACAGAACCCGACTCCCCTCTCTTGACATCCAAGTTTAGGCGGGAGCATAGTCCCTGCCAGAGCTAGACCGGTTTAGTTAGTCAGGGTTCAGTCAGGTCAGTTTCAGGCTTGGTCGGCTTCGGTCGGAGAGAAAACCCCCGAACTCAGCACGATCCCCCACCCACCCTCAGGACCGGGAGACCCTCATGCGAAGAATCTGGGCGGCACTGACGACAACGGCCTTCACCGCCGCCGCACTCACCGGCTGCGGACTCGGCTCCGGCGACACCAAGAACAGCGACAGCGTGGCGAGTGCGGCCGCGACCGGCGAGGTCAAGGGCAAGGTCTCGCTCCAGACCTGGGCGCTCAAGCCGAAGTTCACCGACTACATGCAGGGCGTCATCGACGGCTTCAAGAAGAAGTACCCCGGCGTCGAGGTCGAGTGGCTCGACCAGCCCGGCGAGGGCTACTCCGACAAGGTGCTCAGCCAGGCCGCCGCCGGCACCCTGCCCGACGTGGTCAACCTCCCGCCCGACTTCGCCCTCCCGCTCGCGAAGAAGGACCTCCTGCTGGACGTCGCCAAGGCCGATGCCAAGCTCGCCGACGAGTACGTCCCCGGCGGCGTCGACGCCTACCGCTACGCCGGCCTCCCGGGCACCTTCGGCTACCCGTGGTACCTCAACACCGATGTGAACTACTGGAGTTCCGACCTCCTCACGAAGAACGGCCTGGACCCGAAGAAGCCCCCGACCACCCTGGACGAACTGATCGCCCAAGCCCGGGTGATGAAGGACAGGTCCGGCGGACAGGCCTACCTGATGAGCCGCAAGCCGGGCATCGGCGACTTCTACAACGCCGGCGTCAAGATCATGTCCGACGACGGCAGGACCTTCACCTTCAACACCCCCGAGGCCGCCGCGCTGCTCGACAAGTACCGCGACGCCTTCAAGGCGGGCCTGCTGCCGAACGACGTCCTGACCAACACCTACGCCGGCAACTCCAAGTTGTTCAACGCCGGCACCGTCGCCTGGACGACCGCCGGCGCCAACTACATCACCAGCCTCGCCACCGACAACCCGACGCTCGCGCCGAAGGTCGTCCCGTCCCCCGCGATGGCCACCCCGCCGCTGTACGTCCAGGGCCTGTCCATCCCCAAGGGCACCAAGAACCCGGCCGCCGCGCTCGCCCTCGCCCGCTGGGTCACCAGCGCCGAGAACCAGGCCGCCTTCGCCCACCTGACCAGCATCTTCCCCTCCACCAAGGCCTCGGCGGACGACCCGTTCTTCAGCAGGAGCGACGGCACCAACGCGGGCGACGCCAAGGTGATCGCCTTCAACTCGCTGGCCAAGGCCAAGCTCATCCAGCCGGTCCAGGTCGACGACGCGATGAGCACCATCGTCAACCAGCAGATCGCCCTGGCCATGAGCGGCGACGCGAGCTCCAAGCAGGCGCTGGACACCGCCGTCGAGCAGTGCAACAAGCTGCTCAAGGGCTGACCCACCGCCCGACGGCCGTACCGGCGAAGCGGCGGGTTCCGCACACCCGCCGCTCCCGGGAATGACCTGCACCCCCCAGGCCCCAGGCCTCAGGCCCCAGGAAGGCACCGCATGACCCACCGGCGTTGGTTCACTCCCTGGCTGCTCGCCGGGCCCGCGATCGTCTGGCTGGCCGTCTTCAACCTCTGGCCGGCCGTCAACACGGTGATCCTGTCCTTCACCAACGCCAAGCCCCTGGGCGGCGGGCAGTTCACCGGCCTGGAGAACTACGGCCGGCTGCTGGACGACGAGCAGCTCGCCGACGCCCTGCTCAACAGCATCGTCTTCATGCTGGTCTGCCTTCCCCTGCTGACCGTCCTGCCGCTGCTGCTCGCCCTGCTCGTCCAGCGCAGGATCCCCGGCATCACCTTCTTCCGCACCGCCTTCTACACCCCGGTGATCGCCTCCGCCGTCGTGGTGGCGCTGATCTGGGGCTGGGTGCTGGACGACCGCGGCCTGGTCAACGGAGTGCTCCAGCAGAGCGGGCTGACCGACTCCCCGGTGTCCTTCCTGACCGGCCGCTGGCTGCTGCTGTTCAGCGCGATCGCCCTGACCGTCTGGAAGGGCCTCGGCTACTACATGGTCATCTACCTGTCCGCCCTCGCCAACGTCCCGCCCGAGCTGCACGAGGCGGCGGCCGTGGACGGCGCCGGGCCGGTGAGCCGGTTCCGGCACGTCACCCTGCCCGGGGTCCGGCCGACCATGGTCCTGATCTCCGCGCTGATCTCGGTGAGTTCGCTGCGCGTCTTCTCCGAACTGTACGTGCTCTCCCACGGCCAGGGCGGCCCCGGCGGGCGGGACATGTCGGTGGTGATGCTGATCCAGATGTACAGCCGCGGCTTCAACGGCCACCTCGGCTACGCCTCCGCGCTCAGCCTGCTGCTGTTCGTCGTCACGCTCGGCCCGATGCTGTTCCTGATGCGGCTCAACCGGAAGGCGGCCTGATCCCGTGACCACCGTCCGTACGAAGACCGCCGGGGCCGCCGGGGCTACCGAGGCCGCCATGACCGCCAAGCCCCGCCCGGGCTCCCGGGGCTTCAACACCCCCTCCCCCGGCCGGACCGCCGTCCGCTACCTGCTCCTGCTGCTCGTCCTGCTCCTGGTCATCGGCCCCTTCCTGTGGCAGCTGTCCACCTCCCTCAAGGGCCCCGCCGAGGACGTCTACACCAGCACCCCGGCCTTCCTGCCCGACCAGCCCACCTTCGGCAACTACGCCAAGGTCGCCGACACCATCCCGGTGTGGACCTACGCGCTCAACTCGGTGATCGTCGCCGCGGTCTGCATCACCGGCAACGTGGTCGGCTGCACCCTGGCCGGCTACGCGCTCGCCCGGCTGCGCTTCCGCGGCACCAGGCTCGTCCTCGGCCTCTTCCTCACCACGCTCGTGCTGCCCGGCGAGGTCACCATCGTCTCCCAGTACGTGCTGGTGCGCAGCCTCGGCCTGGCCGACACCCTGGCCGGCGTCGCGCTGCCGGGCTCGATCGCGATGCTCAACGTGCTGCTGATGCGCACCGCCTTCGCCGCCGTCCCGGCCGAACTCGACCAGGCCGCGCTGGTGGACGGCGCCAACGTCTGGCAGCGGCTGTGGCACATCGGCCTGCCGAACGTGCGCGGCATGCTCAGCGTGATCGTGATCTTCACCTTCATCGGCGCGTGGGACGACTTCCTCTGGCCGCTGATCGTGCTCAACGACCCGCAGAAGTACACCCTCACCGTCGGGCTGCAGTACCTCAACGGCACCTTCTCCGCCAACCCCCGGCTGATCGCGGCCGGCACCATGATCGCCTTCCTGCCGATCGTCGTGGTGTTCGGCGTCTGCCAGCGCTTCTTCTTCCAGGGCGTCGAGGAGGGAGCCGTCAAGGGATAGCCCACCGTCCGTATGCCCCAACACCGTTGAGGAAGCGACCGCACATGACCGGAACCCCGCAGGCACCCCGCTTCGGCGTCAACTACACCCCCAGCGTCGGCTGGTTCCACCACTGGCTCGACTTCGACCTCGACGCCGTGCGCGCCGACTTCGACTCCATCGCCGCCCTCGGCCTGGACCACGTGCGGGTCTTCCCGCTCTGGCCACTGTTCCAGCCCAACCGCACCCTGATCCGCCCGCGCGCCGTCGAACAGCTGGCGGCCCTGGTGGACGCGGCCGGCGAACGCGGGCTGGACGTCGCGGTGGACGGACTGCAGGGCCACCTGTCGAGCTTCGACTTCCTGCCGGCCTGGACCCGGACCTGGCACCGGCGCAACATCTTCACCGACCCCGAGGTCATCGACGGCCAGGCCGCCTACCTGCGCACCCTCGCCGAGGCGCTGAACGACCGGCCCAACTTCCTCGGGATGACGCTCGGCAACGAGATCAACCAGTTCTCCGGCGCCCCGCACCCCGACCCGGACCGGGCCACCCCCGCCGAGGCCGAGGCCTGGCTGCGCCGGATGCTCGACGCCTGCGAGGCGGCCGCCCCCGGCCGGCTGCACCTGCACGCCTCCTACGACGCCGCCTGGTACCTGGACGAGCACCCGTTCACGCCCTGGCACTCGGCCCGGATCGGCGCCGCCACCGCCGTGCACTCCTGGGTGTTCAACGGCACCGCCCAGCGCTACGGCGCCCATTCCACCGCCACCGCCCAGCACGCCGCGTACCTGGTCGAGCTGTCCAAGGCCTGGGCCGACGACCCGGCCCGCCCGGTCTGGCTGCAGGAGGTCGGGGCACCCGCCCCGCACATCGCCCCCGAGGACGCCGCGCGCTTCACCGGCGCCACCGTCGAGGCGGTGCTGGACTGCCCGGACCTGTGGGGCATCACCTGGTGGTGCTCGCACGACGTGGACCGCTCGCTCGCCGACTTTCCCGAACTCGAGTACGGCCTCGGCCTGTTGACCACCGACCGGACGGTCAAACCGGCCGGCGCCCGGCTCGCCGAGGCCGCCGCCGAGGCCCGCCGCTCCTGGCAGCCGCCGAAGCCGCGCCGCACCGCCGTGGTGGTCGCCACCGGCGACGAGGTCAACTCCCCGAAGCGTTCGGCCTGCGGCCCCGGCGGCCCGGTGTACGAGGCGTTCATGCGCCTCGCCGAGGCCGGCGTCCGCCCGACCACCGTGCTCGCCGAACGCGCCGGGGACCGGGCGCACCTGGCCGCGCGCGGCATCACCGAGGTGGTCCACCCCGAGGACGTACGTTCTCCCTAGCCCGTTCCGCCGTCCACGCACGCCTCAGCCACGCACCCCAGCCACCCCGCTCAGCCACACCCTCAGTCATGCACCCCTCAGCCACGCAACGGAGCCCGCTGACATGCACGATGACCGCACCCTGGTCGAGTCCCGCCTCAAGCGCGTCCTGGAGGAGCGCATCCGCCCGGCCGTGTACCCCGAGTCCGTCCCGCTGGAGGTCGGCATCTGGACGGCCCCCGGCGAGCCCGTCCCGGTCGCCGAGGGCCTGGCCGCGCCGCGCACCCCGATCGCGGTCGGCGACGCCTGGGGCGCGCCGTGGGGCACCAGCTGGATCACGGTGACGGGCACGGTGCCCGAGGCCTGGGCGGGGCGCACCGTCGAGGCGCTGATCGACCTGGGCTTCGACGCCAACATGCCGGGCTTCCAGTGCGAGGGCCTGGTCTACCGCCCGGACGGCACCCCGGTGAAGGGCCTGAACCCGCAGAACCAGTGGGTGCGGATCGCGGCCCCGGCGGCCGGCGGGGAGCAGGTGCTGCTGCACGTCGAGGCCGCCTCCAATCCGGTGATCCTGGACTACCACCCCTTCCTGCCCACCGAGTTGGGCGACAAGGAGACCGCCGGCGACCGCCCGCAGTACAGGCTGGCCCGGATGGACCTCGCCGTCTTCGACGAGACGGTCTGGCAGCTGGTGATGGACCTGGAGGTGCTCGGCGAGCTGATGGCCGAGCTGCCGGTGGAGGGCGCCCGCCGCTGGGAGGTCCTGCGCGCGGTCGAGCGGGCACTGGACGCCGTCGACCTACAGGACGTCAACGCCACTGCGGCCGACGCCCGTTCGCACCTGGCCGGGGTGCTGGCGGCGCCCGCCGTGCCGTCCGCGCACCGGATCAGCGCGATCGGCCACGCGCACATCGACTCGGCCTGGCTCTGGCCGCTGCGCGAGACCGTCCGCAAGGTGGCCCGCACCACCGCCAACATGACGGCGCTGCTGGAGGACGAGCCGGACTTCCTCTACACCATGTCCCAGGCGCAGCAGTTCGCCTGGATCAAGGAGCACCGCCCCGAGGTGTACGCCCGGGTGCGGAAGGCCGTGGCGGAGGGCCGGTTCGTCCCGGCCGGCGGCATGTGGGTCGAGTCCGACACCAACATGCCGAGTTCGGAGGCGATGGCCCGGCAGTTCGTGCACGGCAAGCGGTTCTTCCTGGACGAGTTCGGGGTGGAGAACCACGAGGCCTGGCTGCCGGACACCTTCGGCTTCACCGGCGGTCTGCCGCAGATCATCCGCAACGCGGGCTCCAGGTGGCTGCTGACGCAGAAGATCTCCTGGAGCCAGGTGAACCGGTTCCCGCACCACACCTTCCTGTGGGAGGGCATCGACGGCACCCGGATCTTCACCCACTTCCCGCCGGTGGACACCTACAACTGCTCCATGAAGGGCAGCGAGATCGCCCACGCGGCACGGAACTTCAAGGACAAGGGGGTGGCCCGGCACTCGCTCGCCCCGACCGGCTGGGGCGACGGCGGCGGCGGCACGACCCGCGAGATGGTCGCCAAGGCGGCCCGGCTGAAGGACCTGGAGGGCTCGGCCACCGTCCGCTGGGAGAAGCCCGCCGAGTTCTTCGCCAAGGCCGAGGCCGAGTACCCGCACCCGCCGGTGTGGGTCGGCGAGCTGTACCTGGAGCTGCACCGGGCCACGCTGACCAGCCAGGCGAAGACCAAGCAGGGCAACCGGCGCAGCGAGAACCTGCTGCGCGAGGCCGAACTCTGGTGCGCCACCGCCGCGTTGCGCACGGGCGCGGAGTACCCGTACGAGCAGCTGGACCGGATCTGGAAGACCGTCCTGCTGCACCAGTTCCACGACATCCTGCCCGGCTCGTCCATCGCCTGGGTGCACCGCGAGGCCGAGGCCACGTACGCGGCGCTGGCCGGGGAGCTGGAGGGGCTGATCGGCGCGGCCCAGCAGGCGCTGGCCGGGCCGGCCTCGGGCGGGCGCGAGCTGGTGTTCAACGCGGCGCCGCACGCGCGCTCGGCGGTGCCGGCGGGCGGGGCCGCGGTCGCCGTCGCGGACGGCCCGGGCTGTACGGCCGTCGAGCGGCCCGGGGGCGGCTTCACGCTGCGCAACGGCCTGCTGGAGGTCGTCGTGGACGCGGACGGGCTGATCGCCTCGGTGGTCGAGGTCGCGAGCGGCCGGGAGAGCGTCGCGCCCGGCAGCCGCGCCAACCTGCTGCAACTGCACCCCGACTTCCCCAACATGTGGGACGCCTGGGACGTCGACCAGTTCTACCGCAACACCGTCACCGACCTGACCGGCGTGGACTCCCTCACCGCCGAGGCCGGCGCCGGGCAGGCCTCGGTCCGGATCGCCCGCTCCTTCGGGGTCTCGACGGTGGTGCAGACGCTCACCCTGCGGGTCGGCGAGCAGCGCCTGGACATCGACACCGAGGTCGACTGGCACGAGACCGAGAAGTTCCTCAAGGCCGCGTTCCCGCTCGACATCCACACCGAGCGCTACGCCGCCGAGACCCAGTTCGGCCACCTCCACCGGCCCACCCACACCAACACCAGCTGGGACGCCGCCAAGTTCGAGGCCTGCAACCACCGCTTCGTCCACCTCGACGAGCCCGGCTGGGGCGTCGCCCTGGTCACCGCCTCGACCTACGGCCACGACGTCACCCGCACGGTGCGCGACACCGACGGCGGCACCACCACGACCGTCCGCTTCTCGCTGCTGCGCGCCCCGCGCTTCCCCGACCCGAAGACCGACCAGGGCCTGCACCGCTTCCGGCACGCCCTCGTCCCGGGCGCGGCGATCGGCGACGCCGTCCGCGAGGGCTACCGGATCGGCCTGCCCGAGCGGACGGTCACCGGCAGTGCCGAGCGGGTCGCGCCGCTGGTGGAGGTGGACGAGGACGCGATCGTGGTGAGCGCGGTCAAGCTCGCCGACGACCGCAGCGGGGACCTGATCGTCCGCGTCTACGAGGCGGGCGGCGGCCGCGCCCGGGGCCGGCTGACCACCTCCTTCCCGCTGGCCGGCGCCGTCCCCTGCGACCTGCTGGAGCGGCCCTGGGACGGCACCCGCGGCGAGGTCGCGGTGGAGGACGGCGCGGTGCGGCTCGCGCTGCGCCCGTTCGAGCTGGTCACGCTGCGGCTGAGCGCGGCCGGCTAGCCCCTGCTCTACGCTGTGCGGCGCCCCGCCCTCACCGGCCGGGGCGCCGCCCCCTACCTCTTCTGGAGTCCGCCGTGCCGCTCGCCCCGCTGTTCGCCGCCGTCGACATCGGCGGCACCAAGATCGCCGGAGCGCTGGTCGACGGCGACGGACGGCTGCGGCACCGGCTCCAGCTGCCCACCCCGGCGACGGCGCCGGGCACGGCCGTGCTCGCCGTCGTGCACCAGGTGCTGGACCGGCTCTCCGCCACGCCCGACTGGGCCGCCGTGACGGCCGTCGGGATCGGCAGCGCCGGCCCGGTCGACCTGGCCGGCGGCACCGTCAGCCCGGTCAACATCCCCGGCTGGCGTGACTTCCCGCTGGTCGCCGAGGTCGCCGGGCACCCGGCAGTGGCCGCCCGCGCGCTGCCCACCCGCGCACTGCCCGTCCGCCTCGCCGGGGACGGCGTCGCGATGGCCGCCGCCGAACACTGGCAGGGCGCCGCCCGGGGCGCCGCCAACGCGCTCTGCCTGGTGGTGTCGACCGGCGTCGGCGCCGGGCTGGTGCTCGACGGCGCCGTACGCCCGGGCCCCAGCGGCAACGCCGGGCACCTCGGCCACATCACCGTCGAACTCGACGGCGAGCCCTGCCCCTGCGGCTCCCGCGGCTGCCTGGAGGGCCTCGCCAGCGGCACCGCGATCGCCCGCCGAGCGCTCACCGAGGGGTGGCGGCCGGACGGCGACGACCGGACGGCCCGCGCCGTCGCCGCCTCCGCCGCCGCGGGGGACCGGGTGGCGCTCGCCTCCTTCGACCGCGCCGCCCAGGCCCTGGCCGCCGGGATCGCCGCCACGGCCGCCCTGGTCGACCTCGACCGGGTGGTCATCGGCGGCGGCGTGGCCACCGCCGGGAGCGTGCTGTTCACCCCGCTCGCCCACCACCTGGAGCGCTACGCGGCCCTCTCGTACATCCGCGGCCTCGACGTGCGCCGCGCCGAACTCGGCACCGACGCCGGGCTGATCGGCGCCGCCGCACTCTGCCGCTGAGCCTCCCGGGAGCCGCCCGCTGCTGCGGAGCGTGCTGGCGCCTGCACCTGCCTCGGTGGCCTCGGCGGTCTCGGCGGTCTCGGCGGTCTCGGCGGTCTCGGCGGTCTCGGCGGCCGAACTCTCGCTCGTCGAAGCGGCGTTGAGGCGGACGTAGGCCGCCGGGGTGCCCACCCGCAGATCCTGCTCTGCGGCTCCGGGCCCGCCCGCCTGCGGTCCCCCGGCGGCGCCGAACTCGCCCTCCCGGCAGGCGCGTCCGCCTATCTGCCCCCGGGCGCCCGGGCCGGTCGGGCCGACCGGCCCGGGCGCGCAGCTGTACCGGGCCACCACGGGGTAGCGGCCGGTGCGGCCGTCAGGCGTGTCCGACACGCCTCAGGCCCGCGCCGAGTGCGGCCGCTCAGGCCGGCGTCGGGTGCCCGAACAGCAGGTCGTAGCCCTCCGGAAGCTGCTCGACCACCTGGTCGATCAACTCCCCGGGGACGAGGTCGGCCAGGCTGCTGAGCACCGCCCCGATGTCCCACTGCGCCGTCGCGGGAGTCGCCCCGTCGATCCACCCGACCACGGCCTGGACGAAGCGTTCGGCGGTCAGCGGCTCGGCCGCGGGCTGGGCGTCGCGCAGCAGCGAGGCGTACGTCCCGGGCAGCGCGTCAGCGAGTTCGCCCCGCTCGGAACCCACCAGGTGCTCGCCGAGCAGGGCGAGCACGACCCGGGCGGCGTGGTCCGCCTCCGCCTCGCCCCGGTACTCGCCGCGCTCCACGACGCGGGCGAGGAAGTCCTCCCAGGAGATGGTCATCGCGTCCTCCTTCCGGTCGGCGGGACCGGCAGGGCCGACGGCGCTCTGCGCCTGGGCCGGGGACGGGAGGTCGCAGCCTGTGACTGCCGTGGGACGAGCCGGTTGCCCGTGCAGCTCAGCGTAACTCCGCACGGGGCGTTCGGAACCGGCCGAGGGCCGGGAAGCCGGTCCGGCGGATCGACGCCGTTGTCGATCACGCCGCCGGCCCGAGCCACCGGCCCGGGGGCGCGCCGGTCCAGCACCGCTGCCAGTGCCGCTTCAGCGCCGTTTCCAGCACCGCTGCAGCACCGACCGGACGCCGCGGAGCGGTCCTCAGCCCGCCGAGGCCCGACACCGCCGGCGCGGCCGGCGCACGGACGACCGCCCGACGGCGGCGGCCGAGGCCGCCACGCGCTGCGTCGGCGTCGTCGCCGTCAGCGTCGCCGCCGCCGTCACCGTCGTCGCCGTCACCGTCGTGGCGGCCAGGGCGGCCTCGGCACGCGCCGTGTCCGACATAAACGCGGACAGAAAGCGCCGCTCGTTCTCGCTGAGTTTGCGCGAGCGGCCGGATTCCCGGTCCCGCGCGACCACGACGGTCCGCGCCCGCATAAAGGTCCGCGGATCCCGGCAGACATTCACCTCGACGTGCGCGGAACTCCGCCCGAGGCGCTCCACGGTGAGCCGGACGGACAATGGCTCGGGCTGGTGGTGCAGCTGTTCCAGATAATCGATCTCGTGCCGCGCGATAATGAATCCGGACGGGAACAGCGATTCCCGGACGGCGGTCTCGTGGTGGCAGAACAGGTCGTAAATCCCCTCCTGGATGTAGCCGACCAGCCGGGCGTTGTTGATGTGCCCGTTCTCGTCGACGTCGCTCCACCGGGTGGGGCAGGACAGCACGTGCGCGCCCAGGTGCACCGCGCTCACTGCTGCGTCAGCCCGGCACCGGCCCCCACGGGGAGCAGCGCGCGGCGGAGCCTGGCGTAGTAGGCGGAGTGTTCGGCCGCCATTTGGGCCGCGGTCCAGCCCTCCTCGGCAGCCTCCGCGGCGGCCTGGACGACCAGGCTGTCGAGCACCGCATCGACCGAGCGGCACAATTCTGCTACCGCCGCGAGCCGCTCGGTCACTTCCGATCCGCCCGGCGCGTTCCGTGCCGGGAATGCGGACAGCGAGTCGACCGCGAGCTGCAGATCGTCGAGCGTGTCCGGCCGGTTTTCCGAAGTGGAATTCAGCATGTTTTTCTCCATGACTCATTCGGCCGTTACGGCCCGGTAACTGGCGTTCGAATACACCTGATCGGTGTCGACCCCCCGACACCTTCGACGCTATCCCAGTCGACGGGGGTCGACGGATGGTTTTCGGACCGCGACGGGAAACTGACTTCCATCGGAGTAGTTTGCCGGTGTACACAATATGCCCCATCAGCCTAATGCTGTCCGCAATTCGGGTGGTATCGCCGACTCGACCCCCAAGATCGACTACTTGGCGCCGCGGATCTGCTAATAGCCACTCCACCACCTCGCCGTGTAGAGGTGCGTGCCGCGCAGCGTCCGGGCCCGGCTTACCGCCCTACCGCCCGGCGACCAGGTCCGCGAACCGGGCGATCGGCGAGGTGGTGGCCCGTCCGGCCGTCTCCTGCCGGTCGGCGGCGTGGTAGGCGGCGTACATCGCGTGCACCCCCAGCCAGCGCAGCGGCTCCGGCTCCCAGCGCCGCACCGTGTGGCCCACCCAGGGCAGCCCGGTCAGCTCGGTCTCCACACCGAGCACCAGGTCGCGCAGGGTGCGCCCGGCCAGATTGGCCGTCGTCACCCCGCTGCCGACGTACCCGCCCGCCCAGCCGAGCCCGCTCGGCCGGTCCAACTCCACGGTGGCGCACCAGTCCCGGGGGACGCCCAGCACACCCGCCCAGGCATGCTCGATCCTGGCGGTCGCGGCCGCGGGGAAGAACCGGTCCAGGATCGCGCGCAGTTGGCGCACCGTCTCCACCTGGGTGGAGCCGTCCGAGTCCGTCCGCGAGCCGAACCGGTACGGGACCCCGCGCCCGCCGAGCGCGATCCGGTCGTCGGCGGTGCGCTGCGCGTACATGTAGGCGTGCGCGAAGTCCCCCAGCACCTCACGGCCCTGCCAGCCGGCGTCCGCCCAGAACCCGGCGGGCAGCGGCTCGGTGGCGACCATCGCGGAGTTCATCGGCAGCCAGGTCCGCTTCTCGCCCCGCAGACCAGCTGTGAACCCCTCGGTGGCGCGCAGGACGTGGTCGGCGGTGACGGTGCCGAGCGGGGTGACGGCGCGGGGCTTGCGGTGGGCATTTCCGGGGAGGATCGCGCCGACCGGCGTCCCCTCGTACACCTCGACCCCCAAGTCCCGTACGACCCGGGCCAGTCCGCGCACGAGCTTCGCCGGCTGGATGCGCGCACCGTACCGGGACCAGGAGCCGCCGAGAGTACCGGCCACCTGGACGCGGTCCGTGGCCTCCTTGGCGCTCAACAGCTCGACCCGGCCCTCGCCGTACGCCCGCTCGCCCTCGACGAACGCCCGCAGCCGCTCCAACTGCGGCTTGCTACGGGCCACTTCCAGCACACCGCCGCGCACGATGTCCGCGTCGACGCCCTCGGCGACCGTGACATCGACGACCTCGCCGACGGCCTCGTCCATCACCCGCTGCATCGCCGCCGCCCGCTGCTGCCCGTACCGCCTGGCGAACGCGCCGCGCCCCGCGAAGCCGTTGTACAGCCACCCGCCGTTGCGCCCCGAGGCGCCGTACCCGCAGAACCGCCGCTCCAGGACGGCGATCCGCAGCGAAGGATCGGCCTTCTTCAGGTAGTACGCCGTCCAGAGCCCGGTGTACCCGCCGCCGACGACACACACGTCGACCTCCCGGTCCCCCGGCAGCCCGGGCCCGGGCTCCGGCACCCCGCCCGCCGCGTACCAGAACGACACCCCGCCGTTGACCGCCGCCACCGGGAACCTCCCACACCTCGCCGACCTGCCCGGACGCTACCTCCGGACGATCGGCGCGGACCACCCCTCACACTGCCAGGATCGCCCACCGTGATCAGCCACCCTGTCAGTCCCGGAGCAGCTCCAGGGCCCGCGTCCAGCTGTACGAGCCGGGCACGAACTCCGCGACCCGCACCCCCATCCCCCGCAGCCTCGCCAGGCTCTCCTCATAGGCCGGATGCGCCGCCTGCGCCGCACTCAGACACGGCTGAACGGCGACCGGAATCCCCCACCCGTACGACTCGCAGAGAATCCCTAGCGCGAGCGTGTCCGAGATCCCCAGGGCCCACTTGTTGACCGTGTTGAACGTCGCCGGAGACACCACGATCGCGTCCGGATCCGGCAGCGGCCGAGGCTCCCCCGGCTTCCGCCACGCGGAGCGGATCGGATACCCCGTCTGCGCGGTGATCGCGTCCACGTCGATGAACCCCATCGCCTGCGGAGTCGCCACCACCCCCACCTCCCACCCCTCCGCCTGCGCGGCCGCGATCAACTCCCCCACCCCGCCCGCAACCCCCGCCGCACACACCACGACGTACAGCACCGGCCTCTGCGCCTCGGACACCCGGAACCCCCACTCTCGAACCACCGACGAACCCCAGAACAGTAAGCCGCTGCCCGCACGGTCTGGCCACCCGCACGGTGCGGTCGGTGATCCGGCGGATCGAGACGGTCATCCGCGTCAGGCAGCCGGTCTTCACGGCGTTAGCCACCAGCTCGCTGACGATCAACTCCCCCACGTCGATCAGCTCCGGCAGTTCCCACTCCGCCAACTTCTCCCGCACCAACCGACGGGCGGCGGAAGCCGACTCCGGCACATAGGGCAGCAACCCGGTCGCCGGGCAGGGACGCCGATCGGGCGGGTCGCCCGACATCACCTGAGAACGGCAGGCGGCCCTGGCACGCTCCACCTCGACGGATCGGCTCATCGCTGGTCACTCCTCAGTGGTCAGGGAGGCCCCGCCAATCTCAAGGCCGCCACCTGGTAGCCGTTCCCGAGGGCGGGAACGGCTACCAGTCACCCAACCCGTCGCGGGGACGCCCTGAGGACTCCGACCCAGTGACTCCAAGTCGAGGTCATCACACTCTCCGTGGCCGTACGATCGAACCGAGCCGTCAAGGGAGCGAAGAGTGGACCGTCAGCCGGACCCGCGCCAGGTCGTCGCGGGGCTCCTCGACAACCAGCTCACTCTCGCCCACGCCCACGTCCAGTGCGGAAACCTGGACGCCGCGGTTGCCGTAGGCGCCGACCTTCTCGCCACCAGCCCGACCCTGGGATCCGTACGGGTCATCAACCAACTCGACGGCCTGGCCGACCTGCTCGGCAGGCACCGCGACTACAGACCCGTACAGGAATACCTGGCACGATTCGACGAAGCGAGCAGGACGAGGCTCCTCCTGCTCGCCGACATCATCCCGGCACCACGGGGAGGTTCATCGTGAGGCCCGCACCGTCCGACACCGAAGCCTGGTACGCCCACCTCGCCGAGGGCAACGCCAGGCAGGCCCGCAAGCGGGTCTCCGCCGACGTCGTCCTGCGCGACGAACACGGTCGCATCCTCACCGTGAACCCGACCTGCAAGGACGGGTGGGACCTACCCGGAGGCATGGCGGAGGCCAACGAGCCGCCCGATCATGCCGCGATCCGCGAGCTGCGCGAGGAACTGGGCCTCGCCGTCACGATCCGCCGCCTGCTCGTCGTGGACTGGGTTGCGCCGCACGGGCCTTGGGATGATCAGCTCGCTTTCATCTTCGACGCGGGCACCCTCTCCCCCGCCCTCGCAGCGACCCTGCGCCCACACGACGACGAGCTCTCCGAGGCCGCCTTCCTCCCGGCCCCCGAAGCCGCCGCGCGCCTCCGCCCACGGCAGCGCACCCGTCTACAGGCTGCTCTGCGTGCGCTCTCCGATGGACGAACGCAGTATCTGCAGGACGGCGCGGAGCCATGGCAGTTCCGAGCAACCGAGTGATCGAAGGACGATGACATGACCGAGGACGGCCGGATCTTCCGTGAGGCGTGGATCGCCGGGGTGCGCAGGCACTTCCCCGGCGAGCCGAAGCCCGGTTACATCGCGCCGTGGGACGAGACGCCGGAGTGGGAACGGGCTTCCGCCGCAGCCGTGTTCGGGCAGATCCGGGACTTCGTCGCCGTCAGCGCCGGGACCACCGCGAAGTTGACCCGCGAGCAGAAGGGGCGCTTCGTCGCGCTCTGCTGGATCGCCCAGATCCACAAGCACATCGAGAACCCCAAGCCCGCCTATGTCGCCGATTGGGACGACCTGCCCAAGTGGCAGCGGGAGACCGATGCCGACATCTTCGAGGCCATCGAACGGCAGGTCTGAACCTGACTTCACCGTGCTCGCCTCTGCGACCTCGCAGAGGCGAGCACCTTCCGGCTCAGGTGCGGAGCCGGACCGGTGGGGCGAGGGAGGGCGGGGAGCAGCGGGGGGAGGTCGCGCAGACGGTCAGCGGCCTCGGGTTCGGCCCGTCGGCGGTCCGGACGGACCAGAGCACGGGGTAGGTGCCGCCGCAGATCTCGCAGCTCGGGCGCGGAGCGGCAGCGGGCCTCGGGGGGACGGTGGGCGGGGCCGGGGGAAAGGGCGGCGCCGGCGGCGCGGCCGGGGGTGGCGGGAACCGCGGGGGTGGCGGTGCGGTGTCCCAGATGGCGATGCCCGCGACCGGCGCCCCGAAGTCGTGGGCGCACTGGGAGCAGGTGTCCAGGACGGCCTCCGTGCGCATGTCGCCGCAGGCCGGGCAGAAGGTGACCGGCTGCTCGTCGGCGGCGGTGCTCTCGCAGCGCGTGCAGATGAAGTCCGGGTCGATCTTGGCCTGTCGGAAGATCGACCCGAAGATCATGAACGGGTTGAGCTCGCCGTCCTTCTCGTACACGTTCTGCAGCACCGAGTGGATCGTGTGGAGCCGGTGCCTGCGTGCCCGTAGCCGTTTGAGGTCGAGGTTGACCACCTTGGTCTGCCGGCAGTCCCGGCAGGTGCAGAGGGTGCGGACGGGCAGTCGCGAGCGGATGCCGAGCTGGCGGTGCAGGAACTCGAAGGCCGGGCGGTCTTCTTCGGTGACCGGCACCTCGACGACGCCCGCCCCGCCCGCGCCGAGGCGGCCTTCCACCGCTGCCGCCAGTCGTGCCACGTCGGCGGCGAGTCGGTCCGGCACTCCCTCGGGCCGGCTGCTCATCATCACCGGGATCGCGAGCAGGGTGCGGGCCGTGGCCATGTCCATGGTGACGAAGCCGGCCGGGGAGCGGAAGACGACGCCTGCGACGCCCTCCCACAGGGACGGGCCGGTGGGCCGGTGGCCGGACAGCCGCTCGTTGATGCGGGCCGCGACGCCTCCGACGAGGCGCTGGCCGGTCTCGTGGTGCCGGGCGAGGGCCTCCGTCTGGGGTGCGCGGGCCCACCACCGGGGCTGCGGGAAGCCTGCTGCCGCGTCCGGGTCGAGGCCGGTGAGTGCCCGGTCGAGGGCGTGCAGCGCGGCTTGGAAGGCCGTGACGTAGGGCGCCTGTACGCCCAGTGCGACGACCGAGACCGCACGGTCCGTCAGGTGCACCGACATGGCGGTGCACCGGGCGGCCGGCTGGTCACCGCCGGGGCCACTACCGGGGGCGCTACCGGGGCCACTACCGGGCTCACCGTCGGGGTCGGCGGCGAACTGCAGGCGTGCCGCGAGCGGGACCTGGTCGGGCAGGAGCATCGCCGAGCGGACGGCGGAGCCGCGCCGGGCTTCCACCACGGTGGCCATCTCCGCGGTGACCTGGAAGCCGAGCGAGCGCAGCGCGTCGACGGCGGCGACCCGGACGCGTCCGGCGTCGGCGCGGACGCGTCGCTCGGCGTCGAGGGTGATCGAGGCCACGACTCCTCCGGGGCGGTCGGGAGTTGGGGGCCGGCCTGACGGACGGTCCCTGCGGGCGGCGAGTCTAGCGGCGTACCGGGGGCCTGTGGGTCACTCCCCGGAAGGTCCGCCGACCGCCGCGGCCGCGAGCTCGGCCGCGGCGTCCGCGCAGCCCCAGCTGAGGGTCACGCCGGCGCCGCCGTGGCCGTAGTTGTGGACGTACCGGGTGCCGGAGCGGTCGGGTGCGGTGGCTTCGAGGCGGATGCCGCCGCGGCGGGCCGGGCGCAGGCCGACGGCGTGGCCGAGGACGCGGGCGCCGCGCAGGTCGGGGACGTGGGCGGTGCACCGGGTGAGGATCGCCGCCGCGGTGGCCGGGTCGGGTGTGGTGTTCCAGTCGTCCTCGTCGAAGGTGCCGCCGAGGACGACGTCGGTGCTGCGGGGGTGGACGTAGGTGTAGCCGGCCGGGTCGTCCTGGATGCGGGTGGAGGTGTGCAGGCCGGGGTTGCGGACCAGGACGAGTTGGCCGCGGATCGGGTGGACGGCGTGGTCCCCGCAGAGTTGCCGGGCGCCGAGTCCGGTGGCGTTGACGACGACGGGTGCCCAGGCCCGGGCTTGGGCGAGGACGTCGAGGCGGCGGTGGACGATGTCGCCCCCGTTGTCGAGGACCCGGCCGAGCAGCCACGGCAGGTAGAGCGGCATCTCGACGGCGGGGGCCGTGAACGACCAGCCGTCCGCGTAGGCCGGTCCGCGTTCGGCGGGCGTCAGCCGGCGCAGCTCCGGGACGGCGGCGCCCCACCAGGGCGTGCCCGGCGGCTGCTGCCGGTGCATGGCCATGCGGGTGTTGCGCATCGAGACGCCGGGTATGCCCGCCTCGGCCTGGCGGGCGAACTCGGCGAGGGTGGCCGCGCCCCATTCCGCCACCCGGCTGCTCACGTCCACGCCGACGGGGTACCAGACGGCCGCGGCCACGGCCGAGGTCGTCGACAGGAGGCCGTCGGCCGTGACGACGACGACCCGAAGTCCCTTGTCCTGCAAGCGCAGTGCCGTGGTGAGCCCGATGATCCCGCTGCCGACCACGACGACGTCCGCCGTACGTTCCACCGTGGACCCTCCTTCCAAGGGCCGCCAACGGGGTGTCGGCGGCTGGTTCCAGGGAATCCGTCGGCACCCCGGACCGTCCAAGACCGGTTCTGTCGGTCGGCGATAAGCGGCCCTTATCATCGCCGGATGGATTTGCGACGGATGCGCTACTTCTCCGTACTGGCCGAGGAGTTGAACTTCACCCGGGCGGCCCGGCGGCTGCACGTGGCGCAGCCGGCGCTCAGCCAGCAGATCAAGGCCCTGGAACGGCAGCTCGGCGCGCAGCTGATCGAGCGCACCAGCAAGGGCTGCGTCCTGACGCCGATCGGCCGCGCCGTCGCCGAGGAGGCCCGGCGGGTGCTGCGTGAGGTGGCGGCGGCCGAGGAGCGGGTCGCGGCGGTGGTCCGGGGGCGGGAGGGCCGTCTGCGGGTGGCGTACACCCGTTCCGCGCGGGGCGGGGTCTGCGACGCCCTGGTGACGGAGTTCCGCAACCGGTACCCGCGGCTGGACGTCGCGCTGCAGACCGGTTGGACGGCGCACAACGCGGCCGAACTCCTCGCCGGGCGGCTGGACGCGGCCTTCGTCCGGCCTCCGCTCGACGTCCCGGGGCTCGACTGCCGGATCATCGCGGAGGAGGAGCTCCTGCTCGCGGTTCCGGCCGGCCATCCGCTCGCCCGCAGCCGGGCGCGGATCGGCCGGCGCCGCATCGTCGACGAGCCGGTGGTGTTGTGGCCGCGGGAGAACGGTCCGGGGATGCACGCGCTGATCACCGGGCAGCTGTGGCCCGACCGGGCGCCGCGGATCGTCCGCGAGGAGCCGGACGACGAGCAGTTGCTGCTGGCCGTGGCGGCCGGCTACGGCATCGCGCCGATCCCGGAGGGCCGGGCCCGCGTCTTCCGGATTCCCGGGGTGTGCCTGCGCAGGCTGACGCCGCCGGTGCCCACCGTCACCCTGGGCCTCGCCCACAATCCGAGGACCGCTCCTCCGGCGGTCCAACTGCTCCTCGCGATGGCCCCTCCGCTCGCGGGAACCGCAGCGGAGGCGACCTCCGACCAGAGCCTCTGACCAGGGCGTCTGACCAGGCCCCGCGGGTGCCACCGTGCCCGTGCCCGCGGGCGCGACCGTGTCCGCCCCCGCGGGGCCGCGGGGGCGGGCAGCGGGGGCGGGCAGCGGCGTCGGCGGGGCCGGTCAGCCGATGGTGGAGCCGGTGATCGGGGCGGAGAGCTCGACGGTCTCGCCCTTGAGGCCGGCCTTGACGAACTGCCAGGTGAGGCCGCTGATGACGCCCTTGCCGAGCGGGGCCAGCTTGGCGAAGGCGGGCTGGCTGAGGTCGATGTGGGTGGAGTCGCAGGAGGGGCACTGGTCCTTCACCGGGACGGTGATGGTCTTGCCCTGGTAGGTCACCTTGACCGAAATGCCCTTACAGACCGGGTCGTTGTTCGGGTTGGCGGTGGTCCACCAGGTGTGCGAGACGGCGACCAGCATCTGCGAGGAGGCGTTGATCTGGGTGCCGCAGGCGCCGTAGCCCGAGTCGTTGTAGTAGGTGGCCTTGCCGGTCATGGGCTTGTTGATCGGGATCGCGGCACTGGCGGTGCCGGCGGTGAAGGCGATGAGAGCGGCTGCGGCGAGCGGGGCGCCCGCGAGGATCCTGAGGTTCTTGCCGATGGCGCGCATGGTTCGTTCCCTCCGGTTGCAGTGCTGTGCTGCTGACAGGGCATGCTGATCATGGGCATGACAGAGAGAAGTCGCGTCGTCCGTACGGAAGTTCGGCGACTCGGTGCCCGCCCGGTGAAGGGAACGTATGCGCTCGTCCTCGGTATGGTCCAGACCTCTACGATGTTGGCATGAACACAAGGCAAGGATCTTTACTAATGTGGCCGAAGGGGCGAAGATACGTGACCGCAGCCCCCACGGCAGCCACGGCAGCCACGGCAGCCACGGACCGTAGCGCCGCGGCGCGCCGCCGTCGAGTGGCGCCGGACGTCCGGGAACGGCCCCCCGGGATCCCCCCACCCGGGTTACCCTCGTCCCGCGCGGCGACCGTCCCGCGCGGGAGACCGAGGGGGGAACGGGTGATCGGGGACCTGCTGCCGGACGCCGTGGTGACCGAGGTGGCGTACGACGACCCGCCGGAGGCCCGACTGGAGCCCGAGGAGGAGGCCGTCCTGGCCCGGGCCGTCGACAAGCGGCGCCGCGAGTTCACCACCGTCCGCCACTGCGCCCGGGCCGCGCTCACCCGGCTCGGCGTGCCCTACCGCCCGCTCGTCCCGGGCCTGCGCGGCGCGCCGAGCTGGCCGGACACCGTGGTCGGCAGCCTCACCCACTGCGACGGCTTCCGCGCGGCCGCCGTGGCCCGGGCCGGCACCCTGGCCTCCGTCGGCATCGACGCCGAACCGGCCGCGCCGCTGCCGGAGGGCGTCCTGGACGTCGTCGCGCTGCCGGTCGAGCAGAAGCGGCTCGCCACGCTGGCCGCCGCGCACCCGGGCACACCGTGGGACCGCATCCTGTTCAGCGCCAAGGAGTCGGTGTACAAGGCGTGGTTCCCGCTGACCGAGCTGTTCCTGGAGTTCAGCGAGGCCGAGCTGGACCTCTCCCCCGACGGCACCTTCACCGCCCGCCTGCTCGTCCCCGGCCCGGTGGTCGGCGGGCGCCACGTCGAGGGCTTCGACGGCCGCTGGGCCGTCCGGGACGGGCTGCTGGCCACCGCCATCGCCGTCGAGCCGTAGGAGCCCCCGCCGCGAACCCCCGTTCGTGGCCCGGGCATATCCTCGACCCCGTGACGGTGACCTATGTGATCGACGGCAGGAAGATCGGCACCCTGGAGGACTTCTGGGATGTCGTCGGGCAGGAGATCGGCGTCGACGGCTACTTCGGCCGCAACCTCGACGCCTTCGCCGACTGCCTGCGCGGCGGCTACGGCACGCCCGAGGACGGGGACTGGGTCATCGAGTGGCGCGACCACGAGGTCTCCCGCCGCAACCTCGGCCACCCGGAGACGGCACGCCAACTGGAGCTGAGGCTGGGCCGCTGCCACCCGGCCAACCGCGGGCAGGTCGCCGCCGAGCTGGCCGCCGCCCGCGCGGGGAAGGGGCCGACGGTCTTCGACTGGCTGGTCCGGATCATCGAGGAGGAGCACCCGGGGGGCCTGCGCCTCGCGTAGGGCGGTCCCCCTCGACCGGCCGCTCCGATGACCCGGCCCTGCCGGTGGACCGGCCCCGGCCTACATCACGTCCGAGAGCCGGACGAAGCGCCGCCCCGCCGCCAGCATCCCCGGCACCGCCGCCGCCACCCCGGGGGCGGTGCCGCCGCCCGGGTGGTTCAGGTGGCCGATGACGATCGCGCCCGGCCCGGCCGACGCGACCTCCTGGCGCACCTCGGAGGCGCTGAGCGTCGCCCCGCCGTCCCCGTTCACGGTGAAGCCGGCGACGCGTTCGCCCAGGTCGGCGACGATCCGGGTGGCGATGTCGTCGTAGTGCGCGGTGCCGGAGCGGAAGAAGCGCGGCGGGTGCCCGAGCAGTCCGGCGAGCTTCCGCGCGTTGCCCGCCACCTCGTCGTACACCTCGCCGACGTCGCGGGTCCCGGCGATGCCGTAGGCGGAGCGGCCGGTGACGGAGAGCGGACGGTGGACGGTGCCGTGGTTGCCGATCTCGAACAGCGGGTCGGCGGCGAGCTGCTCGAACTCGTCCGGGTTGGCGTCGATCCAGCGGGCGTTCAGGAAGAGCGTGGCGGGGACGGCGTGCGCGCGCAGGAAGTCGATCAGGTCGGCGTCGTAGCCGTTGCCGCCGGGGCCGCCGCAGGCGTCGAAGGTGAGTGCCGTCGCGCGCTCGCCGTCGGGCAGCTCGGTGATCACCCGGGCGACCTCCAGCCCCCAGTCGGTCGGGGCCGCGTCGCCGTACCGCTCGACCACCTCGGCCCGGGTCGGCTCCTTGCTCGGGGCCGGAGTCCCTGGGGCCGGAGTCGCCGGGGCGGCGGGCTCGGGAGTGGCAGGAGTCGGGCCGGCCGTGGCTGTCGGCACGGCGGCGGCCTCCTCAGGTATGCCCGATGCCGCGACGGCAGCTGTGCCGGGCTCCGCAGCGGCATCCGGCACCGACGCGGAGGCCGGCGGCGCGGCCGATCCCCCGCCCGTCGCCACCGTCCTGGCCCCGCATCCCGCCAACGCGCCCCCGGCCACCACCATGAGCAGCGTCCGCCGACTCACCGCCACGCCCGCCTCCCGGCCCTTATCTGGTCAAATAATCCGATTACATGACTATGAACCGACCATTCGTCACTCCCCGCAACTCGCCGCCGCCCCCGCCGGACGCCTCTTCACCGACCCGCCCGGCCCCCGTGGGCCCCGACTCACCCCCGGTTCACTCGCCGGGGTAGGCAGGCGAACGACCCGCCCGCCGCGACCCGGAGACCACGATGCCGACCGAGCCCAACACCTGTCTCTTATACACATCTGACGCTGCCGACGAGCG
>NZ_JNWQ01000070.1 GCF_000716875.1 Streptomyces novaecaesareae
GACACCACCTTCTACCTCAGCAACACCAACACCGCAGCCAACGTCGACCACACCATCAAGTTCGGCAACCCCGGCGACATCCCCATCAAGGGCGACTGGAACGGCACCGGCACCGACAAGGTCGGCATCTACCGCCCCGACACCTCCGACTTCTACGGCGCCGCCCAGGACTCCAACACCGTCATCTTCACCAAGCGATTCGGCAACCCCGGCGACACCCCCCTCACCGGCAACTGGGGCTGACCACAGCCCGACCCGGATGTCCCCGATCACGACCGCATTCCCACAGGCGTGTTCCGAACGCCGTCTGGCGCCCGTCCCGTTCCGGACCCGAGGATGGTTCCGTCTTGACGGACCACCAGGAAGGACGGAAGGAACCATGGCGGAAACGAAGGTCAGCACGGTGGTGGAGGCCCCGGCCGATCAGGTGTGGGATCTGATCGGGGACTTCCACCGGCTCGGCCACTGGCACCCGCACCTGCCCGAGAGCACCCTCGGCAACGACCTGCCGGGCAACGCGATCGGCTCGATGCGGGTGTTCGACCTCGACGGCACCGTGCTGTACGAGACCCTGCTCGCGTACGACGACGAGGCGCGCAGCCACACGTACAGCTTCCCCGACGGGACGTTCCACTTCGACCGCTACCGGGCCACCCTCAGGGTCACTCCGGTCACCGAGCTGAACGCCAGCTTCGTGGAGTGGAACGCGACCTACGACATCGCGGCCGAGCACCACAAGGAGTCGACCGAGCAGGTGCACGGCGTCTTCACCTCCGGCCTCGCAGCGCTCCGGGAGCACTTCGCCGGCTGACGCGTCAGGCCGGCAGGTCCCAGGCCGCCGCGAAGGAAACGGTCAGCACCCAGCCTGCCACCGACGCCACGGCGGCGAACCAGCCGAACGCGGCCGCCACGAGACCGTACCGGCGGCCGCGTGCCCGCTGGAAGGCGGCCACCAGAGCGGGGATGGCGGCTGTCGGGAAGAGGAAGACCAGGAACACGGACCAGCCGCCGAGCCCGACCGCGGCGAGACTGCCCACGAACAGCAGCGGCGCCGAGGCGACCGCGACCACCGCGCCGGCTGCCGCACAGGCGATCCGGAACGCGCCCGGCTCTCGGCGGAACACCGGCACGGCACAGGCGACGGCACTGACTGCCGCGATGACGTGCAGGATCGATCCGCTCACCCCGAACATCACCGTCACGGTGACCAGCGGCCACAGACACACCACGGCCGCCAACGCGGCCTGCACCCGTGCGCTTGTCGGCACGACAGCCATGAATCCCCCCTGCACACATTCATTTGAACACGTTCAAACCTAGCGCGCAGGGGGAAGGCGGCCGTCACGCTCGCCGGTCATCGGCGATCGCGGAGAGGACGCGACGCCGGACGGTCGCCGACGCCTCCGGAAGCCACCCCGCCAACTCGGCGTCGAGGCACCGACGTTCGGCGCGCAGCAGGCGGGCGAGCCGGGTGCGGGAGCAGCGCAGGAACCACCAGTCCCGGATGCGATCGGTCACGTGGGCTCCCCGGAGGGGTTCGCCCAGCGGATGCGGAGTTCGCGGTCGCCGACGGCGAGGATCAGGACGGGTTCGGCGGCGAGGTCGCGGATGACGTTGCGCTTGGCGCAGGATCCGGTGAGTCGGTACTCCAGGACGTAGTGCTGGGAGCGGGACATCGGCAGGTGGCAGATCGACGCCCAGATCCGGTCGAGCGTGTCGGCGTTGAGCGTGCGGACAGCCGGCGGCCTGAGGCCGGGGAGCTCGATGAGGATGTCGTGATCGGCCCTCACTCGGCCACCTCACACCAGACGATCTTGCCGCGCGGCTCGCGCGGGCAGCAACCCCACTTGTTCGCCAGGGACTTGACCAGCTGGAGCCCGCGCCCGGCCTCGACGGTGAGGCCGGGCACGACGAGCACGGGCCTGCGGTCCCGCCGGACGTCGTGCACCTCGACGCGGAGGCGGACGGAGTCGACGTCCAGCGCGAGGTAGACGAGGCAGCCGGGCGGCGTCCCGTGGAGGACGGCGTTGGCGACCAGCTCCGAGACGACCAGCGCCCCGGAGTCCCAGTACCGCTCCCCGCCAGGGACGGTGGCGAGGAGGGCGGAGAGGCGACGACGGGCCTCGACGGGAGCGCGACGGCTGCGCGGCAGCCAGATGGTGGAGGAGGTGGAGGAAGACATGGCGAATTCACCTTCCAAGGTGCGGGGTTGAAGCCATGCGAGGGCCGGGCGAAGACATGGGAATGCCCGGCCATAGCCCGATCTTGATCACTAAGACGAACCGTCGGGCTACTCCCTGTAGCATGCACCCGCGAAGCAATTGCATGCAACTGCTTCCATCGAGCAATTGCATGATCTAGCGCGGGGGTTCGGCCCCCGAAGGGGTGGCAGACTATGCAAGGAAGCGAACAGCCAGGGAGTGTGACGCGTGGGCAGTCCGACCGTGCTGCGGCGTAGGCTCGGCGGCGAGCTTGGCAAGTTGCGCGCATCGCGCGAGCTGAACGCCAAGGACGTAGCCGCCGCGCTGGGTTGGTCCGCCTCGAAGCTGAGTCGCATCGAGGGCGGCTTGGTACCACTACAAGAGCGCGACGCCGCGAGGCTGCTCGCCCACTACGGCGTCACTTCACCCGATGAGGTGAAGCACTTCCTCAGCCTGACCCGCCAGAGCCGCCAACAGGGTTGGTGGCACGCGTACGGCGAGGCGGTCCCGGAGCGATTCCGTGCGTACGTGGGTTTCGAGTCTGACGCCACGAAGATCCTCACGTTTCAGTGCGAACTCCTGCCAGGACTGTTGCAGACTGAGGCGTATGCGCGGAACGTGATGCGATCGATGCAGCCCACGGAGTCAGCCGGCGAGATCGAACGCAGACTCGCTCTCCGGATGGAGCGACAGCGAATCCTCGATCGCCAAGACCCGCCTCAGCTTTGGGCGATCATCGGCGAAGCCGCCATCCGCCGCCCGGTCGGCAGCAACACCGTCATGGCCGAGCAGCTACGACACATCGCCGACCTGGCCGAAGAACGCCCGAACATCACCGTGCAAGTGCTCCCCTTCTCAGCTGGTGCACACGCCTCCATGGGTGCATCGTTCTCGATCCTCTTCTTCAGCGACATCCCGGGCAGCATCGTCTACTCCGAGACCATCACCAGCAAGACGTACGTCGAGGACCAGGCGGAGATCGCTCGCCACGAAGACGTATTCCACCGACTCATGGCCTCATCGATCCAACCCGAGAAGGCCATCTCCCGGTTGAGGAACGTCGCAGAGGAGTACGGCATATGAGAGATCAATCCCACGAAGCCACCTGGCGCAAGAGCACCTACAGCAACGGCGACGGCGAGTGCATCGAGGTCGCCGACGGCATCACCGGCATCGTCCCGGTCCGCGACAGCAAGGACCCTTCCGGCCCAGCTCTCAAGTTCACCTCGGAGGGCTGGCAGGCATTCGTGGCTGGTATCCGAGCAGGTGAGTTTCCGACCACCAACTGACCCGGTACCGTGGGCTGCCCCGCGTCGCGCGGGGCAGCCCACCACCAACTGGCCGCCTCAGGAGGTCATCCACGTGCTAGCTGACCTGACATGGCGCAAGAGCAGCTACAGCGGCGGCGAAGGCGGAAACTGCATCGAAGTCGCCTCGGAACTCCCCATCATCTGGCGCAAGTCGAGCGCCAGCAACCCGAACGACAACTGCGTCGAGGTCGCCGACGGCATCACCGGCATCGTCCCGGTCCGCGACAGCAAGGACCCTTCCGGCCCCGCCCTCGGCTTCACCCCCGAGGCCTGGCAGTCCTTCATCGCCGGCATCCGCGCCGACGACTTCCCCACCACCCTCTGACACCCAGCTCCCCCGGGCGGCCCCGCGCCACGGCCCGCGCATCGACCACCTCATCAAGCAGGCCCCGCTGGAGGCCTGGCCACGGCCGCCTTGATCGTCGCCAAGCTCTCCGGTCGCAGGCGCGGCGACGAAGGTCGTCAGGTCACTTGAAGGCGGCTGCGAGCCGCCTCGATCTCGCTTCGGGCGGCAGCGCCGAAGACGGCTTGATCCCGCAGAGCACTGAACACACGAACGAAGTACGAGATGTTCTCGGGCCTGGATGTCTGGAACGCCCCTGACCAGAATTCCTGCTTGAGCAAGCTCTCATCGAACAGGTAGAAGCCCTCGCCGGGGTAGAGCGACCGTACCCGGCCTTGCGGGATGATCCCGATGGACACGTACGGGAGGCCCGACACCTCCAAGAGGTGGTCAAGCTGCCCGTCCATCACCTCAGCACCGCCGGTGTTGTTGGTGAGCGCTGAGGCTTCCAGGAGGAACGAGAAGATTGGCATCCCGGTACCGAGGAACCGTTTCCGGACCATGCGGTTCTGTGCCGCCTCCTCGACGTCATCCAACGGCAGGCCGTGCAGCTTGGCGTGGATGGTGAACTGCGCCTTGGCGTACTCGACCGTCTGCAGGAAGCCGGGGATGAACAGCGACTCGTACACGCGGAGGAGTTTGGTCTTCGCGTACAGGTCCATGGCTTGGAACTGGAGACGCTTCATCCCCGGTCGGTGCCACCTCTTGTAGTCGGTCCACATCTGCTCGATCTCACGGCTCACTGCGATGAGTTCGGGGATCTGCCCCTCGACGCCGCAAGCCGTTGCCCACCTCCGGATGTCGTCCTCGGTCGGGATCTGCGTTCCGTGCTCGATCTTCGACACCTTGGTCTTGTGCCAACCGCAGCGCCGCGCGAGTTCGACGGCCGACAGGTTGATGTCCCGGCGGAGTTCCTTGAGCTGGGTTCCGAAGGCGCGTTTCGCGGACTCGGATGGTTCTTGGTCCGACATATCGTCAGGGCTTGTACTTACCGTTGGGGACGCCGAGCGACCATGCCCGCTCGAACGCGTCATTGCAGAACCCGACCACGTCCGGGTCGGTCGAGAGCTGGATCTCGGTCTGCTGGTTGTCTCCCCCGACGAGGTTGAAGATCACCAGGTCATCCCGGATCAGACAGTCGTTCCCCGGCAACGGCACCGCCGACACGAGAGAGCGGGGAAGCCACCGGAGAAGTTCCTCGGGGTCCGCCAACTCGATCGCCATCCGCTGGTACTCCGAGAGCGGTTCGGAGACGACACGCACGCGCCGGTAGGGGAACCCGGCGGCGGCCTTCCCGGCCATGAACCCACGATGCTCGCGCATCGTCTCGTCGACCGTCTCACGGTCGCCTGCGCGCCACGCCTCGAACAACGGGCGATCTACCTCGTAGAAGTCCCGCAGCTCAAGCTTCCGAACCTCCTGGGCCGGCTCGCCGAACAGCAGCTCAAGTCGGCGTGATGCCGAGATCAATTCCATAGCGCTCCCTGACATACTTCCGCACGAACACATCCATGGTCCGCCCGGACATCTCCCCGAACGTCTCGTCGTCGGCCAGTGCGACGAGCTGATCCCGAACCTTCGGTCCGCGCTTCTTGAGCTGCACGATCCAAGAGTCACGGTCGGTCTCGTAGAACGTCTCACACTCGACGCCGCCCTGAGAGTTCGGGTCGGTGCAGAAGAACGTAGCGGTCAAGTCGTCGTCGTCGCTGCCGTGTTGCCGCATGTTGCTCCCCCAAGATCCAGCCACATGTCACCTCTGACCTTCTCCCCGCAGCCACCCCAGGGTCAAGGCCCGACAGCACCGAACTCCCCCGAGCGAACTTCCAGCAACTACGAGCAACTTCGTTGAGCGTCTAGTTCCGACCTCCCTACGGTCTACTCCACACCCCCGCCACGTCGGCGAAGAGGAGGGACCGATGGCGCGACAGAAGGCGCCTGCATACCGCGAAGTCGCCAACGGGCCCTCGAAGTTCGAGCTGGCCAAGCCGAAGCCAGGGTGGAGTCCGCTCGACGACTACCGTGCGGCTCAGGCCGAGGACCGCGATCAGTCCGCCGCCACCGCCATGCAGAACGCTGCCGTCCTCGCGTTCTGCTCCTGCCCCAATTGCAGGCCCTCACAGAGCACTGCACTACCTCACCACCGCCCCAGCGATCCGAGGGAGGGCACACGATGACCGAAACCACCCTGAGGTCCCCGAACACCGTGCTCGCCAACGCAGTACAAGACACCATCGACGTCCTGAGGCCCCGCCTCCTGGCCTCGAACGTGGGCCGGATCAGCTTCACCGTGGGCACGCAGATCAACGGCCGGCCCCACCTCGGCACGCACCTCGTGCAGAGCCTCGCCTTCCTCCTGGGCGAGCGCGCCCGAGACGAGTACGGCATCGAGACCACCGTTGACTTCTGCGCCCTCGACAACTCCCCGGCCGAGACCATCAGGTCCAACGGCCGGAAGTACCAGCTGACCTACCACCACAAGCTTTCCGGTGGGAGCGTCCTCGGACTGGTCACCGAGCACTACACGCCGTTGTTCGACGCCATGGAGCGGAAGACCGGCGTGCCGTACACGGTCATCACATACACCGAGCAGCAGAACAGCCCGGAGTTCCGCGCCGAGTTCATCCGGACGCTGGAGTTCCTGGACGAGATCGGCGCGTGGCTGTCCCCGGCGACCGGGACCGCACACATCCGGCTGCCCTGCCCGGCCTGTGGGTGGGCGGAGAAGCATGCCGGCGGAACGCGGCTGCTCGACCTGGACGACTCCGGGGCTCTGTTCGAAGCCTGCTGCCACGAGCACGGAAGGTACGAGGCCGACATCACGCCCCTCAGTGGGGGCTACATCGACTTGGCCACCCTGTACCGGAACGTGGTCAAGGAACGCACTTACCGGACGGACGACGACACGTTGCACGTCATGATCAAGGGCGGCGACTGGGCCTACGGCTGCCAGCTCGTTGACGGCGCGCACTCGGCCATCGGCCGGCCGGAGTCGGCCCCGCTCCGCATCTTCACCCCGCAGATCCTCGGCAGCGACGGCGGGAAGCTCTCGAAGAGCCTCCTGCGCGAGGCTGCCGAAGCCGGGGACGCCGCCGTGGGCACCACCTCCGAGTGGCTGCTCAACCCGGCGGAATGGCCCGGCACGCAATCGGACTACGTGGACGCGCTGACGTACCTCGGTGAACTCATGCTGAGCGACCCCAAACACTTCTACCGGTCCTACACCACAACCGCATTGGAAGCCCTCATGACCACGCGCCAGCCTGCAAGGAACCAGTCTCAGGCGCAGGGCCGGCCCCGCAGCATGGCCATCTACAAGCCGTACTTCGACATGATCGCCAAGGGCGAGAAGACCGTCGAGGTCCGCGTCGCCTACGACTCAATGAAGCGCATCCGCGTGGGCGACCTGCTCAAGTTCACCTGCCGCCAGGAGAGCTGCCTGACGAGGGTCACCCGCATCGGCAGGTACCGCACGTTCAGGGAGATGTTCGGCACCGAGAAGGTGGAGGCCGTCAACCCCCACGCGACCGAGGCCGAACAGCTCAAGGCCATCCACGCCATCTTCCCGCCGGAGAAGGAAGCGCTGGGCGTGATCACCTTCGAGATCGAGAGGGTGGACATCGATGCGTAGGCCGCGGAAGGTGCTCGTGGTCTGCAAGGGCAACCACTGCCGGTCCCCGATCGCCGCCCTGATCATCTCCGAGCGGTCCGGTGGAACGCTCGACGTGCGCTCGGCCGGCACTTGTGACTGGCACGTCGGAAAGCCCGCCCACCCGTTGATGATCGAGGCCGCTGCCTCCTTCGGCTACGACCTGACCAGCCACCACGGATCGGTGCTGGACGACGAGCTCCTCGCCTGGGCCGACGACCTGATCGCCGTGGACGAGGAGACCGTCCAGGCCATGAGGGCCCAGATTGGCCCGGAGCGACCGGTACTCATCCTCGGCTCGGGCATCACCGACCCCTGGAAGGGAGAGCCGGGGGACTTCGCGAAGACGATCGTGGAGATCCAGGAAGCCACCACGCACTTCTACGCCGCCTGACTCCTCCCGCACGCTCCCCGGCCGTCCGTCGTTCCCCCGTGGCGGACGGCCGGGGCACCCTCCCGCAAGGACGGAAGCACGTGACCACTGAAAGCACCCGCCCTGAACAGCCCGACGAGCTGACCCGGCTCGCCACGGTCGCGTTCATAGCCACGAAGGCTGCGTTCATCAGGGCCATGGAACAGATCTGCGACGAGGCCGGGGCGGACCTGGGCACGTTGCTGTTGGAGCTGGAGAAGGACGACCGGATCGGCCCCCTTCGGAACGTCGGCGGCTTCGACCTGTGGGAGTACCGAGCGTTCCTCGCGGTTCTCAAGGCGGAGGAGTCGGAGGCTCTGGAGTTCTTCCGCACGATAGACGTGCGCCCGCAGGTGCCGGCTGCGGCGCGTGCCCATCTCACGCGCCATCGCGGATCTTCTGGCGAAGGGCAACACGCATGCCTGACCCCCTGGGCGGGACCGACGAAACGGCGCACCGGCTCCGCGCCCGACTCGCCGAGGCACTGACGCACGACTGCTCGCTGCGCAGCCCGCAGTGGCGGGACGCGGTGCTGGCGGTGCCCCGGCACGTCCTCCTGCCGGCGTTCTACACCGCCGAGGACGGCCCGGACGGCATCACCCGCTACACGGCCGTCAGTCAAGAGGCAGACCCGAAGCGGTGGCTGCGGCTGGTCTACGAGAACACGACCTGGGTCACCCAGCTCGACCACGGCACCGCCCCGCCGAACGAAGACCCCTCCATCGGTACACCCACCAGCTCCTCCACCCTCCCCGGCGTCGTCGTCCGAATGCTCGAAGACCTCGACGTCCCGGACCGCGCGAACGTGCTCGAAGTCGGCACCGGCACCGGCTACTCCACCGCCCTGCTCTGCGGTGGTCGGCAGCCTGGACGCCTACGGCTACCTGAAACTGCACGTTAGCGACCACGGCGAAGCGCAGGGCCGCTTCCTCGACTCCGACGTCTCGTTCATGCTCTCCCGCGAGACCCGGCGGCCCGCAATCGGCCCTCTCATGCGCGCCGCCATCCGATCCCGCCAGGACGCCGCCGGCCTCGACACGGCCGTCCACCCCGACACCCTCGACGACCCGTCGTTCCTGTGGAGCGCCCAGATCGCCATGCCCGGCACGACGCGGCTGCGCCTGGCAGCCGACCACACCACCGGCCAGTGGTTCCTCCACCCCGACGGCTCCTGGGCAGTCCTGGAGAGCCGGACCGACGGCACCAGGCGCGCCTTCCAGGGCGGCCCGCACGCCCTCTGGTCCGAGCTGGCGGCAGCAGCCACGACGTGGCTGGCCAACGGCCGTCCGGGACTGGAGCGTTACGGTCTCACGGTGTCCCCGGAAACCAACACGGTCTGGCTGGACGACCCCCACAACCCGATCGGCGTTCTCGGGCAGTGACCACGTCGACCATCTGCCCCGACGAAGCCGTGAAGGCCGCCCGGGCGATCTGCGGACCGCTCGCCCTCACCGCGATCACCGACCGACGCGGCTCGGCCGTCTGGAAGGCGACCGGCGCCATGGCCTACGTGGCGAGCCCTTCGCCGACGACAGCGCCGACGCCGTGCTCGCCATGCACATGCTGTACCACGTCAGCGACATCGGGGCCACGATCAAGGAGTTGGCCCGCGTCCTCCGGCCCGGCGGCGTGCCACGTAGGCGAACTGTCCGCGGTGGCGGACGTGCAGCCGGGTCAGCTGGGGCCAGTGTGCGCCAGTGGGCGCCAGTGGGCGCCAGTGGGCGCCAGCGTGCAGGACCAGGCGGTGTTCCAGGGCCAGTCGGGCGTGCTCGGCGGGAGTGGGCACACGGTCCTCCTGCCCGCAGGACCCCCAGCGACTGTTCACGAGTCCGACTCGTGAGCGGTCACGAGATCCCGTCCGATCGTTCTGATCGGGCGGGTTTCTGCTTTGTGAGAGCTTGTTCGAGGCTGCGTGCGAGCGCGGTGGGGCTTCGCGAGCGGTATCCAGCGGTTCGTGGCGGCGGTTCGGGGGTGGTCCGGAGTGCGGGTGCCGTGCCGGGGCCGCCGCTGGACGATGGTCCAACGGCGGCTGGGGGCCGGGCTCTTCGGGAGACAGGGTGGACTGCTCGTCAGCCGGGCGGTGGCGGAGCCCCGTTGATGGTGATCGGGATCGGTCCGAGGCCGTGCGTCGCCAGGCAGGTTGGCCTCGCTCCCTCTCCCGAGTCCCCTGCCAGCCTCCCCTGCCTTTGGTCGGCACTGCGAGCCACCTTGACCCCGGCACCGGCGGCGATAGGTGCGCTTGCGCCGAATGCCAGACTGTGCCCACATTCGAGTGGAATATCGACCCTATGCCTGATATCGGGGTATTCGTTGCACTCGCGGTGGCCCCGGTACCGGGTTATCGGGGCAGGCAGGCGTGCCTCGCGCGTTGTCGCGTCCCCCGCCGAGCTGTTTCACCGTCAGGGATCGTGCGGCTTCGCGCGGTCCCCACCTGCAAGGTGAAGGAGAGGACATCGCCATGAGTCGCTGCGCAAGTTCGCGCACCACAGGTCGCCGGGTACGGGTGAAGCTACGCGGGTTCGGTCATCTGCCCCGCACAGCCCTGGTGTGCCTGGTGGCCGCCGCAGCGGGGCTGTCCCTGCCTGCCGCCGGCGCGCACGCAAGACCTGCCAAGCCCACAGCCCTGCAACCGGTCGCGGCCAGCACTGTGCGGCAGGGGGCCAGTCTGACCAAGACCGGCACTGATGTGCAGTCAGGCAGTACGACGACCGCAGGCCACGGGGACACCGTGCGGTGGGTGGCCTCCTACACCAACCCCAACGACAACCTTGCCGCAGCCAGGATCACCGATCCGATCCAGGGAGCGGGCACGGCCCAGACCTATGTGCCGGGCTCGCTCCAGGCCCCGCCGGGCTTCACCAAGCAGTGGTCCACCGACAACGGCGCCACGTTCACCACGACGGACCCGGGCACCGCCACCAACGTGGTGCAGGCGACCAACCCCCTGCTCACCTCCCCGGCGACCGGTCTGGCGACACCGCTTCCAGCGCCTTTCGGGACCATCGCCAGTACCGGCGGTGACGGGTTCACCCCGATCCTCTTCACCGCCACCATCAACGGGCAGCCGGTGCGGGAGGCCTGGAACATCTTCCACCACGACCTGGCCGGCGGCCCGGCCCGCGTGGTCTGCACCGACCTGGACACCAGCGGCCCCTGCCCGGCGCCGAGCGGTGCCGCCACCACCTGGCCCAAGCCGCTGAACTCCTCCACGGCGGGTGGTACGACGGGGGACCTGAACAATACCTTTGTCCCGACGTACGTGCTGATGGGGTCGAGGCTGCTCTACCCGGGCACCACGGACGGCAGCACCAGCCCCGCCCGCATCGGCGTGGGGTGCATCGATCTGCAGTCCCAGTCCAGCTGCGGGTTCACCCAGCTGCTGTCGACGGCGGGAGTGACGACGCTCTCCGGCGTCGTCCTGGCGCCCAACGGCAAGGTCTATGGGGCCGCCAGCAACGGCCAGATCGTCTGCGAGGACCCGAACACCAACACGCCGTGTGCCGGGCAGCCCTACAGCGTCGGACTGCCGACCTCCAGGATCGGCTTCGCGAACGACACGACCGGAGCACTGGACGTGATCAACGGTCAGGTCTACATCACCGAGACGGCGGACTCCGACGGGAGCTCGCGGCTCGCCTGCCTCGACCCGTCGACCAACGGCACCTGTACCGGTTGGAGCACCCCCAGGACGGTGGCCACGACCACCGGCGGCAACACGAGCTTCCTGCTCAACGTGTTCGCCGACCGCAACACGGCGGGGACGGAGACGGGCGTCTGCACCATCGTCGGCGCCATCACCCCAGCCGTGACGCCAGCTCAGGGGACGCCGGTCTGCTTCGACTTCGCCGGGAGCGTGCTCGCCGCGCCGCCGGGACTGCAGACACTGGTCAGCACCAACCTGACAGGCGGCGACACCCTCTACTCGCCCCCGGAGACGATCACCGCCGCCAACGGGCACGTGGCCTCGTACTTCCCGTTCTGGAGCCACGCCGGCGCCAACAATGCCAGCACCACCTACTGCTGGGACTGGACCACCGCCGCGGCGTGCACCGGCTTCGGTAGCCCCGACGGTGTCCTCGACGGTCCGCCGAGCGTCAACGGCGGCAACACCCGCCCGTACGGCTACGCCTTCGACGGCCAGTGCCTGTACGGCCTGGGCGACGCCTCGTTCCTGTTCTCCTTCGACCCGGGCACCGGCGCGGCTCCCTGCCTGCGGACGACCGCGATCACCGTGCTGAACGCGCCAGCGTTCTACTGCGACAGCCAGACGGGTCACGTCCGGTCCTACGGCACCGTGGGCCTGGGCGCCATCGACCCGAGCACGGTGAACTTCGCCGAGTCCTCGGTGACCGTCGAGAACTCCAGCGGCACCGTGCTGGGAACCTTCCCGTTCGACCCGACGACCCGGACAGCGGACATCTCCTCAGTCCCGATCTCCGTCTCCCCCATCACGGTGCTCACCCACATCGCACTGATCAACACCTCCTCCTTCACCCCCACCAACCAGCCACAGGTGATCGTCACCTTCGCCGGTGACAGTCCGCAGCTCTGCTTCGAGACCACGGTCGCCAACGACTGCTCGGTCACCTCCATCTCCGATCAGGCCAGCATCACCCTGGGCACCGCCGCCCCCGTCAGCTCCAACACCGTCACCCTCCAGATCACCCCCGGCACCGCCTGCACGCCGACACTGACAGTCCTCAAGCAGATCTGCCTGTCCGACGACGCCGCCGACTGCGGCAAGGGCGGCTCCGGGCCCTGGGGCAAGAAGACGACCCTCCAACGCCAGGATGACGGAAGCGAGTGCGACCACCACGGGTGCGACAACCACGGCCACAAGCTCTGTGACCGCAAAACGTGCACCGCGTACTGGCGGATCACGGTGACCAACACCGGCGGTGTGGACATCACCGGCATCACCCTCAACGACCGGAAGGAAGCCTCCTGCGTCGCCGCCGCCGGGACGTTCGATCTCGCCGCCGGGCAGAGCACGAAGTTCTTCTGCTCCAGCAGGATCACCAAGGACACCACCAACAAGGTGACGGCCTCCTTCGTCCCGCCGAACTCCCCGCCGGGAACCCCGCCGGTCACGACGGCGCCGTCCTCCGCGACCGCCAAATGCCCCCCGCCCTGCCGCCACGACGAATGCCACAAGGACCACCGCCAGGCCGCGGATGACCAGCCGAGCGGCAACGACAACACGGACGACAAGCGGGCCCCGGGCATGGACGTGATCACCACCGCGGCCTGGCGCACACCCGCCGCACCGCCCTCACCTAAGGCGCTGTGACGATGCCCCTACCCGGCCCCGGCCCTGCGGTGCTCCTCCTCTCCGTCTCCCACGGGCGGCACCACACCGCCCCAGGCACGGGTACAGGCGGGAAAGGAGAGGGCCACCCGTAAGCCCGGAAGGCAGCCGACACGGACTGGCCGGAGGCAGGCCCGGTACCGCACGGGAGCGATCACCGTGCTCCTGGGAAGCGATCTCCGATGGGAGCGCAGGCGCGCTGGCCAACCGCACTCGTGAACCACCCCACCCATCGGACCGCTGCGGCAGGATGACCCGATCGTGATCCACTTCTCCCGATCGGGCTTCCTGCCTTGCCTGTTGTTCGCGCGTGCGCCGTGTACCCGATCGCATCAGAGCGTGCGCGGAGCTGGCCCGCGAGGTCGTCAACCGCGCGATTGCCGACTTGGACCACTGGTGTCCGACGCCTTCGAGGCGGTCTGGGAGCGGGCCACCCCGCACGGTCGGTACGCCGTCTGATCCACGCCCGACTCCTTGGTCGAACCGTTATCTCACCGCCCCTTCCCGCCCCTCCCCTCGCCGCGCAGAATCGGTCCTTCCCGGCCGGGGAGAGGGGCGAGGCCGTTCGCCCCTCCGAGCCCGAAGGACCCGTACCCACCACCACCACTGGGCCCCCAACAACCCACCCCGCAGCGGGTTTTACGCCGCTCGCCACCACTCCCCGCACCGCCTACCCTCGGCCCCATGAACCGCACCATCCGCACCACCGAAGACGTCCTCGCCCTCCTCGACGGCCTCTTCCCTCCTGCCGGGCCCTTCTGGGACCGCTTCTACGCGGACCGCTCCGCCGACCGCCCGTTCTTCGCGCCGAAGCCGGACGAGAACCTGGTCTCCTACCTCGACCGAGGCATACTCTCCCCTTCCCGCGCCCTCGACCTCGGCTGCGGCCCCGGCCGGAACGCGATCCACCTGGCAGCCGCCGGCTTCGAGGTCGACGCCGTCGACCTGTCCTCCGCCGCCGTCGCCTGGGCCGAGGAGCGCGCCCGCGAGGCCGGCACGACCGCCAACCTGCGCTTCCACCAAGGAAGCATCTTCGAAGCCGAACTCCCCCACCACCACTACGACCTGGTGTACGACTCCGGCTGCCTGCACCACCTCCCGCCGCACCGCCGGGTCAGCTACCTCGCCCTCCTCGACCGCGTCCTCGCACCGAACGGCCATTTCGCCGTGACCGCGTTCGCCGCCGGGTCGATGGGGTCGGAGCGGCCGGACGAGGAGTTGTACCGGCTCGGCGCACTGGAGGGCGGGCTCGCCTATACCGCGGACGAACTCCGCTCCCTCTTCCGGGACTTCGCGCCGCTGGAGGTCCGTCCGATGGCCGCCCAGGGCCCGGATTCCGAGCTCTTCGGCGTCCCCTTCCTCCTCACAGCGCTCTTCCAGCGAACTGCCAGTCTCTAATCAGCCTCTCATCCTGCCCCCCTAGCCTCCGGCCGTATGAACGTCTCCCTGCTCGACGGCTGGTTCCCGTGGACGGTCCAGGCCGTGGCCCTCGCGCTGTTCCTGACCGCCGTGGGCTGGCGGGACCGCGCCTGGCAACGCAAGTGGGGGCCGATCGCGCTGGGGACGGCGCTGGCGGTCACCGTCGTCGCCGCCGTCGGCGTGGTGGCGCTGAGCGGGATCACCGACCCGATCCCGTTCGGGGTGTGGCTGTGGAGCGAGGTGGCGGTCGCGGCCTTGTGCGTGCTGGGGTTCGGCTGGCGCGGCGCCCGTTGGTGGCGGCGGGTGCTGGTGGCGCCGACCGTGCTGCTGGCGCTGTTCGCCGCCGCGAACAGCGTGAACATCGCCACCGGCTACTACCCGACGCTGGACGACGCGATCGGCGAGCTCAGCGGCGAGCCGCTGCCGGAGCAGGTCACCCTGGCCGAGCTCGCCTCCATCCACGGCAAGACCAGGACCGGCCGCATCGTGCAGGTCGACATACCGGACACCGCCAGCGGCTTCGCCCACCGCCAGGAGCTGGTCTACCTGCCGCCCGCCTGGTTCCGCAGCCAGAACCGGCCCAAGCTGCCGGTGCTGGAGATGATCGGCGGCGAGTTCGCGGCGCCGGACAACTGGATCCGTTCCGGCAACGCCGTGCGGACGGCCGACGAGTTCGCCGCCAAGCACAACGGCTTCGCCCCGATCCTGGTCTTCGCGGACGCCACCGGTGGCTTCCGGGTGGACACCGAGTGCGTGGACGGCCCGCACGGCAACTCCGAATCGCACCTGGTCAAGGACATCCCGCCGTTCGTCCAGAAGACCTTCAACGCCGCCACCGACCCACACAAGTGGGGTGTGGCCGGCTGGTCGATGGGCGGCACCTGCGCCTTCGACCTCACCGTCGAGCACCCGGGCGTCTTCACCCACTTCGGCGACTTCTCCGGCGACAAGGGCCCGTACATCGGCGACAAGGACCACACCGTCCAGGAGCTGTACGGCGGCGACGCGGCGGCCTGGGCGGCCCATGACCCGCTGACCGTGCTCGCCCACCACCCCAAGTACCAGGGCGTCTCCGGCTACTTCGGCCAGGGGGACGAGGAGCACGGCCAGATCGAGTCCGCCAAGGCCCTGGACGCGGCCGCGAAGAAGGACGGCATCCGCACGGTCACGGCCGTCGGCTCCGGCAAGCACACCTGGCAGACCGGCGCGGCGACCTTCGCCCAGGCCCTGCCCTGGCTGGCCCAGCAGCTCGGCGTCCCGGGGACGCACGCGTAACGCCCCTTGGCCCCGCCAGCAGTTAGCATGTCCACGCCGAGGTGTCGCCACATCCACGCCGAGGTACCGCCACCCCGCTCGCCCGTGGGAAAGCCTTGGTGTCCACAGCCGCCCGCACCCCGCCCACCCGCACCCGCCAGGGCACCGTACGGGCCCGGAACACCCGCCCCAGCAGCGCGGATCCGCCGCTCCGCCCGGCGCGCGGGCGTGGCCGCACGCCGCCGGAATCCCCGCACGCCGCCCATAGCTCCCGACGCGCCCGCACACACGTTCCCCACCAGCCCCCTGCAACCCGCCCCGCCATGTGAGCGCCCACCGGAATCCCGCTTTGCTCCCGACGGTCCGGTGGCATAGGTTTCGACCGCCGTCGACGCAGCACCGGCTCTGACCACCTCTCAGATCAACGGAGGGCGGCGCAGCCAGGAGCCGGACGGCCGCACGACAACGGGGGAGGAACAGCCATGCCGAGTGCCCGCGACCACGGGGCGACCGGGCGGCGAGGACGGACGGACGGTGCCGCGCACCCGCGGCCCACGGCCGACGCGCGACCGACCCCGCCCCACGCCACCGGACACCTGAGGAATCGTCAGTTGCGTAGCACCCGACTGGTCACCGCCACCGCCGCAGCCCTCGTCTGCCTGGGCGCGCTGAGCGCCTGCGGGCCGGACAACGACGGGGGCCAGGACGCCGGCAAGACCGCCGCGCCCGCTCCCTCCGCCACCGCCGCCCCGGCCGGCACCGCCACCGGCGCGCCCGCCACGGGTACCGGCAAGCCCGCCGGCGACGGCGGCACCGGCGGCGCCGCCAAGGGGATCCCGGCCAAGGCCTGGATGGACACCAAGAGCATCCCGATGGACGAGACCTACCACTACGCACCGCTGGCGGCCAACGCCAAGCCGGGCACCGGGCCGGTCCAGTTCAAGGGCATGGAGCTGTGCCACGCGGCGGTCGCCAAGGACGACGAGTGGATGTTCACCGGCACCGCGTCCGCGAAGGCCTCGGTCGGCTTCGGCGGCGACCGCTGGACGGCCCAGCAGACCCTGCTCTTCGAGGGCGACCCGACCCACAGCAGCGGCACCAAGCAGGCGACCAACCTGACCGACGGCCACCTGACGGACGCCCTCAAGGGCTGCGCCAAGACCGCGCCCGGCGCGACCGTCAAGGTCGACAGCGCCGACGGCGCGCCGTACTTCGCCGCCGTCCTGACCGTCCCGCAGGCGGACGGCACCACCGTCACCCTGCACGAGTACGTGGTCACCGACGGCGGCACGGTCAGCGAGCTGTCCGTCTGGGCCACCACCAAGGGCGGTGCCCAGCCCAAGGACGCATGGAAGGCCCCCGAGGACAAGTACGTCGGCACCGGCATGACGGCGCCGATGTGCGACGCCCTCCCGGGCTGCGACGGGCACTGACCAACGGCGGGCACTGACCCGCCGCGGGCACCCGTCGTACGAGTGCCCGCACCACCCCCACAGACGGCCGTCCGGCCCGTCCGGCACAGGGGACCGGACGGACCGGACGGCTCTTTCACGCCCGCCCTCGACGGGCCCGGCTCACACCCCCGGGCACGTCACAGGCCCGGGAACGTCACAGCCCCAGGCTGCTGAGCGCCGTGGTCCAGTCGCTCGCGATCGCGCTTCTGGCGTCGTCCAGGCTCACCTGGCCGCCGCACACCGCCCTCTTGAGCTTGCTCTCGACGGAGTCCTTGCTCTGCGCCGGCTGGTCGCCGTAGCGCGGCTCGGGCCACAGGTTGGCCGGGTCGCGCGGGGCGCCGCCCAGCTCCAGCGGGACGAGGTGGTCCTCCTCGTAGTCGGCCGTGCTGGTGTCCTCGTAGCCGTACTGCGCGATCTGCCGCACCTTCAGCGGGTTGGTGTAGCTGGTCGGCGGGCGGACGGTCGAGGTCCAGCCGGAGACGCAGATGGTCTGCCCGATGGTGTCCTGGGTGACGTCCGGGTTGTACGCGCCGGGGGTGCAGTTCGGGTCGGGCAGCGGCAGGTACGCCTGCGAACAACTCGCGGCGAGCGTACGGGACTTCGCGTGGGCGGCGGGCGCGGTGGCGGCCGCGTGCGCGGTGCCGGCGGCGAGCCCCGCGGCGGCGAGGGCGGTCGCCGAGGCGACGACGGTCAGGCGGTGACGGAGCATCATGGGGAAGTCTCCTGGGCCGGCCCGGCCTTTCGCCGGGCAACTGTGCTCATGACAGCACCGCGCACGCTACGAGCGTCAGGCCCAGGATGTGAACGCCTGATGACCTTGCCTTCACAACCGCTGCCGCGCAGTTGAGCCGCCACCGGGAGCAGCCGCGCGGTCAGCCCCGTCGCACCGTCAGTTCGATCTCCCGGCGCGTCCGGTCGCCCGGCACGGGCAGCGCCACACCGGAGTGTTCGAAGCCGGCCTTGACGTACAGCGCCTCCGCACGGGCGTTGTCCTCGTGGACGAAAAGCCGCACGCGCCGGATCCGGGGCTCGGTGAGCGACCACGACCACTCCTGGGCGGCCCGGAGCAGGTCCTGCGCCAGCCCGGTGCCGCGCGCCTCGGGCCGGACGTACACCCCGACGATGTGCGTCTGCTCGACCTCGACGACGTCGCCCTCCAGGGCCCCCGGCCCGCCGGGCCGCTCGACCAGCACGGAGACCGTGCCGAGCCAGCGCCCGTCCTCGGCCTCCCCGACCAGCTGGCACACGACGGAGCCGGCCGCGGCCGTCGCCGTGCGGTCCTGCCAGAACTCGTCGGGCTTGGCCGCGGCCTGATCGTGCGTCTCCAGGAAGGCGACGGCCGCCGCCGGGTCCAGCAGCGCGTCCAGCCGGATCTCCTTGGCCCGCGCCCATTCCTCGACCCGGACACGTCTGATGATGATGGTGGGGGTGCTCATGGCGTGATCATTTCACCGGCACCGACGGCCCCCGCAACCCGTTTCCAGCCCCGGCGGCCCCGCAGCCTCCACGGCCGAACCGCACCCGGTCCGACCACCCGCACCGATCAGCGATCGACCAGCAGCCGTGCCAGCAGCGCCGCCGGCCCCTCCGGCAGGCTCCCGTGGACGAGTTCGGTGCGGTGCACCAGCCGGGGCGCGGCGATCGGCGCGCACGCGAGGCCGGGCACGGCGGCGAGCACCGGTTCGGGCAGCAGCGTGAGCCCGTGCCCGGCCGCGACCAGGGCGAGCAGCCCGTGCAGGTCGGTGCCCTGGTAGCGGGTCGCGGGCCGGAAGCCGTCGACGCCCGCGGCCGCGCGCAGCCGGGCGACCGGCGGGGCGAGGTCGGGGGCGTCCAGCCAGCGGGCGGCGGAGAGGTCGGCGAGCGCGATGCCGCCGCGGCCGGCCAGCGGGTGGCCGGCGGGCAGTGCGACGGCGACCGGCCGCTCGTCCACCGCGACGGTGCGCAGCGGGCCGACCTCGGGCAGCGGCAGCGGGTCGCTGGGCGCGGCGAGTCCGTCGACCAGGGCGAGGTCGACCTCGCCGGTGGCGACCTGTGCGGGGAGCACGTCCTGGGCGAGCACCCGGACCACCGGTTCCGTCCTCGGGTACGCCCGGCGCACCTCGCCGAGTGCGCGCCCCAGGGCCGCTCCGACCGCCAGCGGGGTGGCGCCGAGCACCAGCCGGGCACTCGCGGCACCGGCCAGGCGCGCGACGTCGGCGCGCGCCGCCTCCAGCCGGACCAGCAGCGGCGCGGCGTGCTCCAGCAGCCGCTGCCCGGCCTCGGTCGGGCCGACCGGGCGGCGGACCAGCAGGGCGGTGCCGAGGTCGGCTTCCAGCGCGGCGATCTGCTGCGAGACGGCTGACTGGGTGTAACCGAGGTCCCGCGCCGCATCCGAGAAGGAGGCGAGGCGGGCGACGGTGACGAAGGTGCGCAGCTGTTGCGGATCCACGGCGGTCATCAACCGATCTGATCGAGGCTTAAGAAATCATCGTTGGCGCTGATCTCGGGTGCGGGGCCAGGATAGCCGCATGACCTACCTGACCCCGCGGATCGCCCTGGTCGGCGACCGCTCCCCCGCCGTCCGCTCGCACGCCCGCATCCCCGGCCTGCTCGACGCGCTCGCCGAGCACGACCGACTCGTCCTGGACGCCTACTGGATCCCCACCGAGGACGCCGGGGCGCCCGGCGCCCTGGACGGCTTCGACGCGATCTGGCTGCTCCCCGGCAGCCCGTACCGCAGCGAGGCGGGCGCCCTCGCCGCCGTCCGCACCGCCCGCGAGCGCGGCATCCCCTTCCTCGGCACCTGCGCCGGGTTCCAGCACGCGGTGCTGGAGTACGCCCACAACGTCTGCGGCCTGACCGACGCCGTCCACGGCGAGCAGCACCCCGACGGGGAGCAGCAGGTGATCGCCCCGCTGAGCTGCTCGCTGGTCGGCCACGAGGGCGCCGTCACGGTCACCCCGGGCACCCTCGCCGAGCGCGTCCTCGGCACCACCCGCACCCTGGAGCGCTACCACTGCGCGTACGGCCTGAACACCGCCTACCTGGACCGGCTGCGCACGCACGGCCTGCGGTTCAGCGGCACGGACGGCTCGGGCGACGTACGGATCCTGGAGCTGCCGGCCCAGGACCACCCGTTCTTCCTCGCCTCGCTGTTCCAGCCCGAGCTGTCCGGCGACGGCACCCGGGCGCACGCCATGATCCGCGCGTTCGCCGGAGCCGCCGCGGCCCACGCGGACACGTCCACTCCGACCGCCCCCGCGACCGTCCCCGCCGCGGCCCCCGCTCCCGCCGCCGCCATCGCCTGACCCGTCCTCACATCGGCAGCGACCGCAGCCGCACCGGCCCCTCCGGCCATCCGGCCCCCGCCACCAGCGGCGTCCACATGGTGCGCAGCGGCATCACCGCCAGCCGCCTCTCCGGCTGCTCCACCGTCACCTCCTCCGCCACCTCCCGGAAGCCGAGCCCCCGGTAGAAGGCGGCCAGCGGCGGACGGCAGAACAGCAGCGCGTGCCGGTGGCCGAGCACGCGGGCGTGGTCGAGGGCGGCCCCGACCACGGCGTGCGCGAGGCCGCCGCCGCGCCGGTCGGGGGCGACGCAGACCCCGCCGACGCCCATCACCGTCAGGTCGGTGCCGCCCGCGGTGAGCGGCAGCGGCAGCAGCCCGGTGTGGGCGACGAGCCGGCCGCCGGCGCCCCGGATGCCGAAGTGGATCTCCTTGGGCAGGAAGGCCAGCCCGGTGTACGCAACCCCGTACGGGTCGTCCCCGGGGCCGAGGACTTCCTCCTGCTCGGCGCGGGAGTACTGCGCCAACCGTTCGACAGCCGGCGCCCCGGCCGGGTGCGGATCGGCCAGGCGTGGTCCGGCCGGGTGCGACTCCGCCAGGCGCGGCCCGGCGACATGCGGCTCGGGCGAGAAACGATCACTCATCCCGCCATGCTCTCCCTCACCCGAGGCCTTCCGACAGTCCCTTCCCGGCCACTCGATCCCGGTTCAGGCCGAGGCCCGCGCCGCCAGCTCCGCCCAGACCTCGTCCACCCGGGCCGACAGCTCCGCCAGCTCCCCGCCGTTGTCGATCACCAGGTCGGCGATCGCCAGCCGGTCGGCCCGCGAGGCCTGCGCGGCCATCCGGGCCCGGGCCTCCTCCTCGGCCATGCCGCGCAGCCGCACCAGCCGGTCGATTCGCACCTCGTCGGCCGCGTCGACCACCACGATCAGGTCGAACAGCGGCGCCAGCCCGTTCTCGGCCAGCAGCGGCACGTCGTGCACCACGACCGCGTCCGGCGCGGCCGCCGCCTCCAGTTCGGCGGAGCGGGCCCGCACCAGCGGGTGGACGATCGCGTTCAGCGCCTTCAGCCGCTCCGGGTCGGCGAACACGATCGCCCCGAGGGCTGGGCGGTCCAGTTCGCCGTCCTCCCGCAGCACCTGCGGGCCGAACTCGGCGACGACGGCCGCCAGACCGTCCGTCCCGGGGGCGACCACTTCGCGGGCGATCACGTCGGAGTCCACGATCACCGCGCCGTGCGCGGCGAACAGCCGGGACACCTCGCTCTTGCCCGCGCCGATGCCACCCGTCAGTCCGATCTTCAGCATGGCGTCAGGCTACCGGCGAGGCCCCGCAGGCGTCAGCACCGGACCCGTCAGCACCGGACCCGTCAGCCCAGCTCCAGACTCTCGCCCTCGCCGAGCACGGTCAGCTCCGAGCCGGTGCCCGGCCCGTCCGGCCCGAGCAGCCGGGTGGCCACCATGTGCCCGATCGGGCTGAGCGTCGCCTCGTGGACCGGCACCGCCACCCGCGGGCCCGCCTCCCGGACGTAGTCGACCACCTCGGCGGCCTTGCTCCAGGGCGCCGCGAGCGGCAGCAGCAGGGTGTCGACGGCGTGCGGGGGCACGGTGAACGCGTCGCCGGGGTGGAAGAGCCGGCCGTCGAAGAGGAAGCCGATGTTCTTGACGAGCGGGATGTCCGGGTGGATCTCCGCGTGCCACTCGCCGTGCACCGACACCGCCATCCCGCCGAGTTCGAAGGCGTCGCCCTCGCCGACCGCCGAGACCCGCTGCGCCACGCCGGCCAGCTGGGCGGCGACGGCGCTGTTGGTCCACACCCGCAGCGCCGGGTCGGCCTCCAGCGCGGCGCGCAGCCGGGACTCCTCGAAGTGGTCCATGTGCTCGTGGGTGATCAGGACGGCGTCCGCCCCGGCCAGAGCGGCGGGGTCGGTGAAGGCCCCGGGGTCGACGACGACGGTGGTGTCGCCGTGCTCGATGCGTACGCAGGCGTGTCCGAACTTGGTGATTCGCATGCCCAAAACTCTACAGCATTGCTGTACAGCAATGCTGTAGAGATTCCGGATAGACTGCTCCCATGCCCAGCGAAACCCCGCACCCGGACACCCTGGAACTCGCCGCCGACCTGCGCGCCGCCCTCGGCAGCCTGGTCCGCGCCCTGCGCGACGGCGACGACCTGCCGCCGAACCAGGCCGCCGTGCTCGGCCTGCTGGTCCGCGACGAGAGGTCCTACACCGTCGCCGAACTCGCCGACCGCCGGCGCGTGCGCCACCAGTCGATGGCCCGCACCGTCGCCCTGATGACCGAAGCCGGCCTGGTCGCCCAACAGCCCCACCCCACCGACGGCCGCAAGCAGCTCATCGCCGCCACCGAGGCCGGCCACACCGCCCTGCTCGACCAGCGCGCCCGCCGCGAACACCACATCGCCACCGCCATCGAGGCCCGCCTCACCCCCGAGGAGCGGCAGCAGCTGCGCACCGCCGTCGGCCTCCTCGACCGCCTGCACTGACCTGGCCGCACCGCCGTGCCCGACCGCCTAGACCTCCGACCCCACCAGGTCCTTGGCCGTCGGCTCCCCCGCCACCGGCTCACCGCTCCGCTGCGTCGGGAGCGCCACCGGCACCCCGATCTCCGGCAGATCCACGTGCTCGCTCAGCCCGAAGCGCCGGTGCAGTCGCCTGAGCGGCGCGGGCGCCCACCAGTTGAACTCGCCGAACAGGCTCATCGCGGCCGGCACCAGCAGGCACCGCACCAGGGTGGCGTCCACCGCGACGGCGACGGCCAGCGCGATGCCCATCTGCTTGACCATGAGCATGTCCCCGAGCGCGAACCCGGCGAAGACGATCACCATCAGCAACGCCGCCGAGGTGATGATCCGACCGCTGCGCTGGACTCCCAGCTCCACCGCGCTGGTACAGCTGTGGCCCTTGTCCCGCAGCTCCTTGATCCGGGCGAGCAGGAACACCTCGTAGTCCATCGACAGCCCGAAGGCGAAGGCGAAGACCAGCACCGGGATGAAGGTCTCCAGCCCGCCGGTCGGGCTGAAGCCGAGCAGCCCGCTGAACCACCCGTCCTGGAACACCAGGGTCAACGCGCCGAGCGAGGCGCCCAGCGAGAGCAGGTTCATCAGCAGGGCCTTGACCGGCATCACCACCGAGCCGGTCATCAGGAACAGCAGCACCAGCGTTCCGGCCGCGACCAGCCCCAGCGCCCACGGCCCGCGTGACAGCAGTTCCTTCTGGAAGTCCACCACCGAGGCCGCGCCGCCGGTGACGTAGGTCTTCAGCCCGCCCCGCTCGGCCCGCAGCTCCTCGACCACGTGCTTGGCCTGCCCGCCCTGCGGGTCCCCGTGCACCAGGACGTCGATCGTCGAGACCGCGTCGCTCACCGGGCTCACCGCCCGCACCCCGCTCACCCCGGGCAGCTTGGCGACCACTTCGTCCGCGTACGCCTGCGCCACCGAGGCGCCGCCCTCGACCACCACCGTGATCGGCGCGGCCGCGGCCTGCGGGAAGCGCTGGTCGATCGAGTCGGCGACCTGCCGCCCGGCCGAGGAGGTGGGCAGCACGGCGGCGCCGGAGTTGCGCATGTCGGCGTGCAGGAAGGGCGCGCCGGCCGCCATCAGCACGGCGACGCAGGCGAGCGCGACGAACACCGCCCGCTTGCGGACCCGGCGGACGGTCCGGCTGAAGAAGCCCTCGTCGGGTACGGGCGCGGAGGGTGCCTTGATCCGCGAGCCGGCGAAGCCGAGCAGTGCGGGGATCAGGGTCAGCGCGGCGGCGACGGCGATCACCACCACGCTGACCCCGGCGGCCGCCACCGCTCCCAGCACCGGGCTGGTGAAGACGAAGAGGCCGGACAGCGCGACGGCGACGGTCAGTCCGGAGAAGGCCACGGTGCGCCCGGCGGTCGCCGCGGTCCGTTCGACGGCGGCGGCAATGTCCGCACCGTGGCCGCGCTCCTCGCGGAAACGATTCACCATGAGCAGCGCGTAGTCGATCGAGAGTCCGAGCCCCAGGACGGTGGCGATCGGCAGCACGCTGGTGTCGATGTCCATGATCCGGCTGAAACCGAACATGGCCAGCAGCGCCCCGCCCACCGAGGCGACGGCCCCGATCACCGGCAGCGAGGCCGCCGCGAGGCCGCCGAACACCAGCACCATGACGACCAGCGTGAGCGGCAGCGTCACCATCTCGCCGAAGCGGGTGTCCTGCTCGGTCTGCTTCTTGACCTCCTGCTGCAGCACCAGGTCCCCGCCGACGGTGACGTGGGCACCGCCCGCACCGTTCAGCGAGGCCAGCCGCTGGGTGACGGCGTCGGTCTGGGCGGAGGTGGCGGTGTCGGCCAACCGTACGGTGACCAGGCTCGCCGTCCCGTCGGCGGAGCGCAGCGCGGCCGGAGCCGGGCCGGAGCCGTACGCGTCGAGGGCGGAGGAGACCCCGGGCAGGCCCGCGATCTCCGCGGTGGCCTTCTCGACGGCGGCCTTGACGGCCGGGTCGTCCACCGGCCTGCCGTCCACCACGGCGGTGACGGTGCCCTTGGCAGGGTCGGCCGCGGTGACCACCGCGCTGCCCCGGTCGGCCTCGGCGCTGGCGGAGGAGGCCCCGGCCACCGAGCCCTCGAAGACCCGGCCCCCGATCAGGACGCCGACGACCAGGACGACGGCCCAGAAGCCGAGCACCCAGCGGCGGTGGCGGAAGCAGAACCGGCCGAGGGCCGCGAGCCGGCCGCCGACCACGGCGGCGGGGACGGCGGAGGAGGGTTTGCGCATGAAGGAGCCTTTCGGGCAGCTCCACTCAATGTAGGTGCAACCCGAACTCCGGCCTATAGAAGGGCAATGAGCCTCATCTCACACTTTCCTTCACATAAAACGCACATAAGTCAAAGCGAAAAACGAAATGGGCCCCACCCGGAAAATCCGGGTGGGGCCCACCGTCTAGCTATCGGCTAGCGGGAAGCGAGAGCCTCAGCTCTGGCCGCCGGCCAGCTTCTCGCGCAGGGCGGCCAGGGCCTCGTCGGAGGCCAGGGCGCCCGAGCCCTCGTCGCTGCTGGACGAGTAGGAACCACCGGCGGCAGCGGCGACGGCGTCGCCACCCTCCTCGGCGGCCTGGGCGTCGGCCTCGCGGCTCTTGATGACCTGGGCCTGGTGCTGCTCGAAGCGGGCCTGCGCCTCGGCGTACTGGCGCTCCCACTCCTCGCGCTGCTTCTCGAAGCCGGGCAGCCAGTCGTTCGCCTCGGGGTCGAAGCCCTCCGGGTAGATGTAGTTGCCCTGGTCGTCGTACGAGGCGGCCATGCCGTACAGGGTCGGGTCGAACTCGACCTCGGCCGGGTTGGCACCCAGGGCCTCGTTGGCCTGCTTCAGCGACAGGCTGATGCGACGACGCTCCAGGTCGATGTCGATGACCTTGACGAAGATCTCGTCGCCGACCTGGACGACCTGCTCCGGGATCTCCACGTGGCGCTCGGCCAGCTCGGAGATGTGGACCAGACCCTCGATGCCCTCGTCCACGCGGACGAACGCACCGAACGGAACCAGCTTGGTGACCTTACCCGGAACGACCTGGCCGATCTGGTGGGTACGGGCGAACTGCTGCCACGGGTCCTCCTGGGTCGCCTTCAGCGACAGGGAGACGCGCTCGCGGTCCATGTCAACGTCGAGAACCTCGACGGTGACCTCCTGGCCGACCTCGACAACCTCGGACGGGTGGTCGATGTGCTTCCAGGACAGCTCGGAGACGTGCACGAGGCCGTCGACGCCACCCAGGTCCACGAAGGCACCGAAGTTGACGATCGAGGAGACGACGCCGGAGCGCACCTGGCCCTTCTGGAGGGTGGTGAGGAAGGTCTGGCGGACCTCGCTCTGGGTCTGCTCCAGCCAGGCACGGCGGGACAGGACCACGTTGTTGCGGTTCTTGTCCAGCTCGATGATCTTGGCCTCGAGCTCCTTGCCCACGTAGGGCTGGAGGTCGCGGACGCGGCGCATCTCGACGAGCGAGGCCGGGAGGAAGCCACGGAGGCCGATGTCGAGGATGAGACCACCCTTGACGACCTCGATGACGGTACCGGTGACGATGCCGTCCTCTTCCTTGATCTTCTCGATCGTGCCCCAGGCACGCTCGTACTGAGCGCGCTTCTTGGACAGGATGAGACGACCCTCCTTGTCCTCCTTCTGGAGAACCAGGGCCTCGATGTTGTCACCGACGGCGACGACCTCGTGCGGGTCAACGTCGTGCTTGATCGAGAGCTCGCGGGACGGGATGACGCCCTCGGTCTTGTAACCGATGTCGAGGAGGACCTCGTCACGGTCGACCTTCACGATGACGCCCTCGACGATGTCGCCATCGTTGAAGTACTTGATGGTCTCGTCGATCGCGGCGAGGAACGCCTCCGCGTCGCCGATGTCGTTGACCGCGACCTGCGGGGTGGTGCTGAGGGAGGAGTCGGTGGGGCTCGTCATTAGGAAAAGGGCTCCGGTACGGACATGAAAGTCGTAGGTAATGCCACGCGGAGGGCCCGTATCGCTCCCACCGAAAGCCGGACAGCCAAGAACACGACACACCGATCGTTCCCGCACAGCGAGAAATCGGCGTCCGTCTTGCGACCGTGGGGTCTTCGACAGATGCGAGCGCGACCTGCTCCGTCTGAGGCGCGCAGGCCCGCAGCGCAACTTGTAGCATACGGGGACGGCCAGGCACGGTCAACGCCAGAAGAGGCAAGACGGTGGAGGCCGGTATGGATCAGGCCATATCCTCCGATTGCGCACCTCGCGGTGGCGCCCGAAAGAGGGGCCCTTCCCCGGATGCCACCGCCAGGACCCGGACCCTTGACGGGCCGGTTCGCGGCAGCGGCGCTTCCGCATTCCATACCCTACGCGATGGGCATTGTCACCGTGGCCACCACCCCCCACCCCGACCTGCATGATCTTGCTGCCGACGCGCACGCCCCCGGAACCGACACCGACGACGACGCCGTACGGCGCACGGCCGGCACCGGCGAGAGCAGCCGCGCCAGCCGGCACTGGTGGGACCGCAACGCCGACGAATACCAGGACGAGCACGGCGAGTTCCTCGGCGACGACCGCTTCACCTGGTGCCCCGAAGGCCTCGACGAGGCCGACGCCCGACTGCTCGGCGAGGTCGCAGACAAGGACGTGCTGGAGATCGGCGCCGGCGCCGCCCAGTGCTCGCGCTGGCTGGCCGGCCGCGGCGCCCGCCCCGTCGCCCTGGACATCTCCTTCCGCCAGCTCCAGCACTCCCGCCGGATCGACCTCGGCCGCGGCACCGCGCCCGTCCCGGTCGTCCAGGCCGACGCCGCCGTCCTGCCCTTCGCCGACGGCTCCTTCGACCTCGCCTGCTCCGCCTACGGCGCCGTCCCGTTCAGCGCCGACACCGCCGCCCTGATGCGCGAGGTGCACCGGGTGCTGCGGCCCGGCGGGCGCTGGGTCTTCTCGGTGACCCACCCGATCCGCTGGGCCTTCCCGGACGAGCCCGGCGTCGAGGGCCTGACCGCGGTGTCCTCCTACTTCGACCGCACCCCGTACGTCGAGCAGGACGAGCAGGGCAACGCCACCTACGTCGAGCACCACCGCACCCTCGGCGACCGGGTCCGCGAACTCGTCGCCGCCGGCTTCCGGCTGGTGGACCTGGTCGAGCCCGAGTGGCCGGCCGGCCTGGAGCAGGAGTGGGGCGGCTGGTCCCCGCTGCGCGGGAGGCTGATCCCCGGCACCGCGATCTTCGTCACCGAGCGGGGCTGACGCCTTGCTGCCCGACCGATCAGCAGGGGCGGCCTGGCGCGACCTGCCCGTCCGCACCGCCCTGCCCGCCCTCCACGAGGCCCTGGACGGGCCCGGCACCGCCGTCCTCGCCGCGCCGCCCGGCACCGGCAAGACGACGCTGGTGCCGCTCGCCCTGGCCGGGCTGCTGGACTCGCGCCCGATCCGCCGGGTGCTGGTCGCCGAACCGCGCCGGCTCGCCGTCCGGGCCGCCGCCCGGCGGATGGCCTGGCTGCTCGGCTCGTCCGTGGGCCGCGAGGTCGGGTACACCGTGCGCGGCGAACGCCGCACCGGGCCGGAGACGGTCGTCGAGGTGGTCACCACCGGCGTGCTGCTGCAGCGCCTCCAGCGCGACCAGGAACTGCCCGGGGTGGACGTCGTCGTCCTGGACGAGTGCCACGAACGGCACCTGGACGCCGACACCGCGCTCGCCTTCCTCCTCGACGTCCGGGCCGCGCTGAGGCCCGAACTGGGGCTGGTCTGCGCCTCGGCCACCTCCGACACCGACGCCTGGGCCCAACTCCTCGGCGGCGCACCGGTGGTGGAGGCGCACGGGGTCTCCCACCCGGTGGACGTGGTCTGGGCGCCGCCGCCGCGCGCCGTCCGACCCGCACACGGCACCCGGGTGGACCCGGCGCTGCTCGACCACGTCGCGGCCGTCGTACGGCGGGCGTTGGGCGAGCGCGACGGGGACGTGCTCTGCTTCCTGCCCGGCGTCGGCGAAATCGCCCGCGTCGCAGGGCAGTTGACCGGCGTTCCGGCTGACGTCCTCCAACTGCACGGCCGCGCCCCGCAGTCCGTCCAGGACGCCGCCCTCACCCCGTCCGCCACGCGCCGGGTGGTGCTGGCCACCGCCGTCGCCGAATCCTCCCTCACCGTGCCCGGCGTACGCGTCGTGGTCGACGCCGGCCTCGCCCGCGAACCCCGAACCGACCACGCCCGAGGACTGGCCGCCCTGGTCACCGTCCGCGCCTCGCTCGCCGCCGCCCGCCAACGCGCCGGCCGGGCCGGGCGCGAAGCCCCCGGCACGGTGTACCGCTGCTGGCACGAGGCCGAGGACGCCCGCGCCGCCCGCTTCCCCACCCCCGAGATCGCCCTCGCCGACCTCACTTCGTTCGCCCTCCAGGCCGCCTGCTGGGGCGACCCGGACGCCACCGGCCTCGCCCTGCCCGACGCCCCGCCCGCCGGGGCGATGGCCGCCGCCCGGCAGACCCTGTCCGCCCTCGGCGCGGTGGACGCCGACGGCCGGGCGACTCCGCGCGGCGTCCGCCTCGCCCGCACCGGGCTGCACCCCCGGCTGGCGCGTGCGCTGGTCGACGGCGCTCCCGCCGTGGGCGCCCGCCGGGCCGCCGAAGTGGTCGCCCTGCTCTCCGAAGAGCCGCCGCGTGCGCTGGGCGACGACCTCGGCGCGGTCTGGCGAGCGGTCCGTTCCTCCAAGGACCCCTACGCCGCCCGCTGGCGCGACGAAGTCCGCCGCCTCGAACGTGCCGCTGGCTCCTCACCCGCCACCGACCTCCCGGACACCACCGCCACCGGACTCGTCGTCGCCCTCGCCTTCCCCGAACGCATCGCCCGCGCCCGGGTGGAGCGACCCGCCCCCGGCGAACGCAGCCCGTACCTGATGGCCTCCGGGACGGCTGCCGAACTCGCCCCCGGAACCACGCTCGGCACCCTGCCCTGGCTCGCCGTCGCGGTCGCCGACCGCCCGGCGGGCTCGCACTCCGCCCGCATCCTGCACGCTGCGGCGCTGGACGAGGCCACCGCCCTCCAGGCCGGCGCGTCCCTAATGACCACCCGCGAGGAAGTCCACTGGGACACCCGCCGCGACGAGGTCACCGCCCGCCAGGTCGAATCCCTCGGCGCGATCGAACTCGCCGAGAAGCCACTCGACCGCCCCGACCGGGCCCTCGTCCGCACCGCCCTCCTCGAAGGCCTCGCCCGCGAGGGCATCACCACCCTGCTCACCTGGCCCTCCCCCGGCCTCCGCGAACGCCTCGCCTTCCTCCACACCGCCATCGGCGACCCCTGGCCCGACGTCTCCGACGCAGCACTGCTGGAACGCGCCGACGAGTGGCTGGAGCCCGAACTCTCCCGCGCCCGCCGCCGATCCGACCTCACCCGCATTGATACGACGTCGGCCCTGCAACGCCTGCTCCCCTGGACAACCGGCGAAGCCGGCCGCCTGGACGAACTCGCCCCCGAACGCATCACCGTCCCCAGCGGCTCGAAGATACGCGTCGACTACACCACCGAACGCCCAGTGCTGGCAGTCAAGTTGCAAGAACTCTTCGGCTGGACCACCACCCCCACCCTGGCCGCCGGCCGCGTCCCGGTGACCATCCACCTGCTCTCCCCCGCCGGCCGCCCCGCGGCTGTCACCAGCGACCTGGGGGGCTTCTGGCACAACGGCTACCGAGCCGTCCGCGCAGACTTGAGGGGCCGCTACCCCCGCCACCCCTGGCCCGAAGACCCGACGACAGCCGAGCCCACCCGCCGCACCAACGCCCGGAAGTAGCGACAAAAGACCCCACTACCGAATCGACGTCGTCACAGCAGGTGTCGGCCGTCATGAGTCCGGACACTTGGTGCAGTGTCGTCCCGAAGCCCATCCAGGACACGTACGGCATAGACCTCGGCCATGTGTTCGGAGACCTCAGCTGATGTCAGCCAGGCGACCTCGATCGACTCGTCCGAGAGCCGCACCGCCTGGCTCTCCGGTCGGCAGCGAAAGACGAGAGCGACGATCCCTCGGCTCACGTTCTTGTAGACACCGGTCAGCCGCTCCACACCAACCTTGACCCCGGTCTCCTCGAAGACCTCTCGGCGCACCCCGTCTTCAACTGGCTCCGCCAGCTCCAGCACCCCACCCGGCGGTTCCCAAGTCCCGTTGTCGGCCCGGCGAATCGCCAGCACCCGACCGTCCTCACGCACCACCACCCCAGCGACGGACACCGAGTGGAGCGGCAGCATCCTTATCTCCTTGGCGTTCTCCGAAGGTCCCGGACCATACACCTGTACACCGGGGCACCATCCCAGGACGGCGTCATGTCGCCCACGTCCTGGTAGCCCAGGGCCTCGTACATCCTCACGGCCGCCTCGGCCTCCGGGCGGACTGCCAGGGTGATCCGATCGACCTCGGCGCCTTTGATCACCGCCGTGTGCAGCCCCCGTCCGAGCCCGTGCCGGCGGCACTCCGGCGCGACCGCGAGCTCCCGGATCACGAAGGTGCGATGCCCGTCCTCCCTCGTGAATTCGGGAGCCAAACCGAGGCTGTCCCACCACCGGCTGTCCGACTGGAGAAGCACCCCGAACGCGAATCCCACCAGCCCGCCGGATCGCGCGAGAACCAGCCGGAAACCAGGCATCGTCCGGAACTTGTCGTAGCCCTCCAGGAAGTCGGCCAGGTCGCGCGGGCCCTCGAAGTACGGCGGCTCCGCGAAGACCTGCTCGTAGAGCGGAGCTATCTCGTCCAGCATCCGGGCCGCGTCCACGGCATCGGTCACGGTCTCGAAGACGGGCTTCTCCACTGTTCTCCTTCAGGCGATCAAGTGGGCTGTGCTGGCAGCGGCAAGAGCGGGATTCAAGGCCTGGAGGTGGAAGTGCGCCTCCTGCATCGAGGTCCGGGCCCTGCCCGACGAGACCTCGGTCAGCAGCACGGCCCCCGATGTGATTTCATGAGCGGCCTCCTCGGCCTCCCCCGCCTGTGCGAGGGCCCCGGCCAGGTTGAAGCGCACCAGTGCCTCATTTCGGGCGTAGCTGGCCTCCTGGTTACCGAGCGAGCGCCTCAGCCACTCAACAGCAGCTTTGTGATACCCGGCCTCCGTGAACAGCGACGCCTGCGCAAGCGCCAGTTCCGCAGGCCCGTGGAAGACGGCCCAGTCGGGTACTGGCCGTGCTCCGCGCTCCTGCTCATAGCTCCGGGCGGCCTGCGCGAGGGTCGAGCGCGCGTTGACGTGATCACCGAGCATCGCCAGCGCCCGGGCCTCCCTCGTCATCAGGATCGAGACCAGTGAGGGGGGAGCCCACGCCCTCGCCTTCTCCTGAGCACGACGGGTGAGGTCGAGGGCCTGCGCCGGCTCGCGCTCGCGGAGGTTCATCAGAGCCATCGAGGCCAGGACCACCACGGCAAGCGAGTCGTCCTGCAGCTCTTCCGCGCGCACGAGGGCATGGTGCCAGTACGTCCGGGCACGGTCGTTGTCACCAGCGTCAAAGGCCAGCCATGCAACGTGCTCCGCCGTCTCCCCGGCGATCAGCCGAAGCTGCCTACCGATCGTGCTGGGATAGCTGGATGTGGCGATGAGCCGTTCGGCACGGGCCAGGTGGGCCTGCGCGAGCGGACCGACAGTGGCACCGCCGAACCGATCGTCCAGGCCGTAAAGGGAAGCGAGACCGGTTCGCAGATCCATGACCGTCTCGGTACCGATTCGATGTGCAGGGACCGCAGCGGAGACAGCAGCGCCACCGGCCAAGGCCAGGAACGATCGGCGGTTCACGTCTTCCAACTCCTCTCGTGGTGTCGGCGGGATTCCTGATCGGCGATGGTCCGGGACGGCAAAACCCGCTTGCTCCAACGGGATGCCCAGCATGGCTTCGAGGACACGCTGACGCCCCGGCTGCGGGCACGGTGGCAGCGGCTGCCGCCAGCGCTGGAACTGGCGGCCACTCACCTCTTCGTTCTCGCCCAGCTTGCGCGCGGTGGCCGCGTACACCTGCCTGAATCGCGCCGGGCCGCCCCAGCCGAACTCGGCACACAGGCGCGTGAATTGCGTCTCCACATGACAGACGGTAACTCGTCGGCTGCCGAACGCGCAGACCGCCGCGGACGAAAAAGTCCGTCGAAAAGTCCGCCTCTCCCCCTCCATCGATCTTGCGGCGGCGGTCAACTGGTGACCGGCCATCCGGCGTGACGGTGAAACTACTTACCGTCACATCTCTCCGTATGGCACTCATCGGGCTACGCCGCTGGTCGCTCGCGCGGCCAGTTCGCCGGCTCGCCAGTTACCTCCGCGTCTGCGGGGCGAACCGAGAGGAGTGCACGACATGGATGAGAAGAACGGCACCAACAGCGGATCCGGCGACCACAACGGCGACAAGCCGAAGTCCGAGTAACTCACACCGCTGACAGCCGCCCGCGTTCCGCTTGGCCAAGGACCGGGCGGCCCCTATGGCGGCCCTCGTCGCGCCCCAATCGACGAGGGCCGCCCCTCAACCCCGACGTATCGCGAAGGCCGGTTGCGGCATTCCGACCACACTTTCCGCCCTCTGAGGAACTTCGCCATGCTCAAGACCTGCTGCCGCCCCCGCCCCCGCACGTTCGCTTCGCGGCTCGACTCCCGCATCGAATCGACCCGTCTCGCACGGCACTTGTTCCGGGCGTACCTCTCGGCGCTGCCCTCCGGGGACCGCTACTCGGATGTCGCCGAGCTCCTGCTCGGGGAGCTGTTCGCCAACGCCGTCCAGCACTCCGACGCGCCCGACGACCGGCGCATCGAGATCCGCTTCGCCCTGGTCAACTCCCGCCTGCGGCTGGAGGTGCACGACGCCGGCAGCGGCCGTCCGTCCCTCCATACGGCTGCGCCGGACGACGAGCACGGGCGCGGCCTCTTCCTCGTCAACGAACTCGCCGAACGCTGGGGCTGCGCCGACCGACCCGGCGGCATCGGCAAGTACGTCTGGGTCCTCGTCACCCCCACGCCCGCCCCCGTCCTCGTCACCGCCTGAAGGCCACCGCACCCATGCACCTCGCCGCCCTCGCCCGCCACGCCCTCTCCCGCGGCCACACCCCCGCCGACACCTACGCCCTCCTTGCCCGCCGCACCCGCCGACCCCTCCCCTCCGCCCGCGCCGTCTGCCTCGCCCTCTCCATCCCCGCCGCCGAGACCGCCCGCCGCCTCGACGACATCTACGACGTCCTGCTCGCCCACCCCCGCCCGAACTCCGAAGCCGACACCGGCGAACTCCTCGAAGCCCTCGGCGTCTTCGACATCCCCAAACCCCTCACCCCCACCGAACGCGCCGTCGTCGACCTCTTCCTCACCGCCGTCGACGCCATGGGCGGCATCCGCCCCGGCCACCGCCACGGCCTGGACCGC
>NZ_JNWQ01000071.1 GCF_000716875.1 Streptomyces novaecaesareae
GCTGGAGGGCGGGTCGCGGGGGACAATGGCGGGGTGATCAGTAGCCCCGTTCTCGACCCGACCCGCCTCGCCAAACTGCGTGAGGCGCTGCTCGCCGCCTCGTTCACCGCCGACGGGTGCCTCGACCTGCTCGGGCCCGCCGGCTACTCGGCCTTGGCCCGCAGCGAGGCGGTCCCGGCGCTGCGTGCGACGCGCGGTGGCAGTCCGCTGGAGACGCTGGTGCGGCTGTTCCTGCTCCAGCAGTCGGTGCCGTACCAGGCGGCCGCCGCCGCGCTGCCGGTGGAGGACTGCCTGGCGGACGGCTGGCTGCGCCCGGACGGGGATCTGGTGCGCGCCACCGTCGACGTCCGGCCGTACGCCAACGAGGTTGCCGGGATGCCCAGTTCGGATGCCTGGGTGGTCTCCGACCTGGGCTGCGCGGTGGGTGGCGCGGGCGGCATCGGCTCCGGCGAGACCGCGCACGGGGTGGCTCGCAAGGACCTGGTGCTGGGAGTCGGCGGCGCGTCCACCACGCTCGCCAACATCACCGTGCGCCGGCCCGTCCGGTCTGCGCTGGACCTCGGCTCGGGCTCCGGCGTGCAGGCGCTGCACGCGGCCCGGCACGCCGGCACCGTCACCGCCACCGACCTGAACCCGCGCGCCCTGCGCTTCACCGAGCTGACCCTGGCGCTGTCCGGGTTCGACAACACCGAGGTGTCCGCCGGGAGCCTCTTCGAGCCGGTCGGGGAGCGGAAGTTCGACCTGATCGTCTCCAACCCGCCGTTCGTCATCTCGCCCGGCGGCCGGTTCACCTACCGCGACGGCGGCATGGCCGGCGACGACCTGTGCCGGAGCCTGGTCCGCTCGGCCGCCGACCACCTGGAGCCCGGCGGCTACTGCCAGCTGCTCGCCAACTGGCAGCACGTCAAGGGCGAGGACTGGCACGAGCGGCTGGCCGGGTGGGTCGCGGGCACCGGGCTGGACGCCTGGGTCGTCCAGCGCGAGGTCCAGGACGTGGCCCAGTACGCCGAGTTGTGGCTGCGCGACGGCGGCGACCACCGCGGCCCGGGCGGCGACTACCAGGCCCGCTACGGCGAGTGGCTGGACGCCTTCGAGGCGGGCCGGGTCGAGGGCATCGGCATGGGCTGGATCACCCTGCGGGCGAGCGGCGCCGAGCGTCCGACCGTCCGGGTCGAGGAGTGGCCGCACCCGGTGGAGCAGCCGCTCGGCCCGCACATCGAGGCCTGGTTCGACCGGCAGGACTTCCTCCGCTCGCACGACGACGCGGGCCTGCTCGCAGCCCGCTACGTGCTGGCCGACGAGGTGGTCCAGGAGCAGGTCGGCGCGCCGGGTGCGGAGGACCCGGAGCACGTGATCCTGCGTCACAACCGCGGCATGCGGCGGGCCACCAAGGTGGACACGGTGGGCGCGGGCTTCGTCGGGGTCTGCGACGGGACGCTGTCGGCGGGCGAGATCGTGGACGCCATCGCGCAGCTGCTCGGCGAGGACCGGGTGGTGTTGCGGGACCGGGTGCCGGAGTCGCTGCGGCTGCTGACCGAGCAGGGGTTCATCGACCCGGTCCGCTGAGGCGGGACCCGGAGCCGGACCCGGAGCCGGACCCGGAGCCGGACCCGGAGCCCGGGGGGCGCCGGGGGAACGGCCGAACCGGGCCGGGCTCGGCCCGGTTCACCCTCCCGTACCCCCTGGTTCGTCCGGCAGCCGCCGGACGGCTTCCCCCCGTTGGCCCTCCACTGTGAGGCTCTGTCCACAGGCTGTGGACAGAGCTGGGGAGCCGGGGGCCAGGGGTGGACACGACGACGGCGACGGTGGGCGGGCTGGTGCTCGCCCTCTTCGGTGGCGTACTGCTGCTCTGGTGCGCCGCCGAAGTGCGCCTTCGCCACCGGGTGCGCCGCCGGGGCGTGGCGACGGTGGCCACGGTGGTCTCCGAGGGCGACGAGCACGGCCAGCTGGACAGTGCGCCGCTGCTCTCCTTCTCGGTGCCGCCCTCGGTCGGCGGCTCCGGCGAGTGCCGGATCGCGGGGCTCGTGCTCACGCGGCCGCGCGGGCATACCCCGCTGCGCCGTCCGGAGCGCTTCGCCCCCGGTGCCTCGGTGCGGATCTGCTACGACCCGGAGCTCCCGAGCCGGGTGGTGCTGGCGGCCGGGGAGGTCAGCCGCGCGGCCGTCACCGATCTGCTGTGGAGCACGCTGGGGGCGGCCTGTCTGGCGGCGGGTGCCGGGCTGCTGGCCGCGGTCGGCGGCTGAGGGCCCCGACCGCCCGTCGATTTTCCGTTGACAGATCTTGAAATCCGTCATTCCATCCTCCGGAACCTGCCGAAGCCCCCCTCCACGGGGCGCGAACCTCCGTCATCGGGTTACCGTTCGAGTGGCGTCGGTGAGACCGGCACGTGAAAACGCGGGATCCGTCCGTTTGACAAGGGTGGCCGGGGTACGGTCACACTCCGCTGGTGGGGGTGTCGTGCAGCGGCGGCCCCGGGACGGTGGAGGGGTCGGGCGGAGCGCAGCCCGTGCTGCCGGCGCCGACCAGCCACATACGGACCGGGAGAGAAGAGCGAAGGTGTCCCCGAGCAGCGAGACCGCGCACGGACAGCGACTCGTCATTGTCGAGTCGCCGGCCAAGGCGAAGACGATCAAGGGCTACCTTGGCCCCGGCTACATCGTCGAGGCGAGCGTCGGGCACATCCGCGACCTGCCCAGCACCGCGGCCGAGGTGCCGGACAAGTACACCGGTGAGGTGCGCCGCCTCGGGGTGGACGTCGACCACGACTTCGCGCCCATCTACGTGGTCAACGCGGACAAGAAGTCCCAGGTCAGCAAGTTGAAGTCGCTGCTCGCGGAGTCCGACGAGCTCTTCCTCGCCACCGATGAGGACCGCGAGGGCGAGGCCATCGCGTGGCACCTGCAGCAGGTGCTCAAGCCCAAGGTGCCGGTGCACCGGATGGTGTTCCACGAGATCACCAAGTCGGCGATCCAGGAGGCCGTGGCCAACCCGCGCGAGCTCAACCAGCGCCTGGTCGACGCCCAGGAGACCCGCCGCATCCTCGACCGCCTCTACGGCTTCGAGGTCTCGCCGGTGCTGTGGAAGAAGGTCATGCCGAAGCTGTCGGCGGGCCGCGTGCAGTCCGTCGCCACCCGCCTGGTGGTCGAGCGCGAGCGCGAGCGGATGGCCTTCCGCAGTGCGTCGTACTGGGACCTGGTCGGCACCTTCGGCACCGGCCGCACCCCCGCCGATGCCGCCAACCCGGAGACCTTCGGCGCCCGGCTGGCCTCGGTCGACGGCAAGCGGATCGCCAGCGGCCGGGACTTCGGGTCGGACGGTCGGCTGAAGGCCGGCAGCACCAACACCCTGCACCTGGACGAGCAGGCCGCCCGCCAGCTGGCCGCCGCCCTCGCGCAGACCGCGTTCGGCGTCCGCAGCGTCGAGTCCAAGCCCTACCGCCGCTCGCCGTACGCACCGTTCCGCACCACCACGCTCCAGCAGGAGGCCAGCCGCAAGCTGGGCTTCGGCGCCAAGCGGACCATGCAGGTGGCCCAGAAGCTGTACGAGAACGGCTTCATCACCTATATGCGCACCGACTCCACCACGCTGTCGGAGACCGCGATCGCGGCCGCCCGCGCCCAGGTCACCCAGCTGTACGGCGCCGACTACCTGCCGGACGCCCCGCGCACCTACGCCAGCAAGGTCAAGAACGCGCAGGAGGCGCACGAGGCCGTCCGCCCCTCCGGCGACCGCTTCCGCACCCCCGCCGAGACCGGCCTGACCGGCGACGACTTCAAGCTGTACGAGCTGATCTGGATGCGCACCGTCGCCTCCCAGATGAAGGACGCGGTCGGCCAGTCCGTCACCGTCCGGGTCGGCGGTACCTCCGCGGACGGCCGGGACGTCGAGTTCTCCGCCTCCGGCAAGATCATCACCTTCCACGGCTTCCTCAAGGCCTACGTCGAGGGCGCCGACGACCCGAACGCCGAGCTCGACGACCGCGAGCGCCGGCTGCCGCAGGTCGCCCAGGGCGACCCGCTGGGCGCCGAGCGGATCACCCCGGAGGGCCACGCCACCAAGCCGCCGGCCCGCTACACCGAGGCCTCGCTGGTCAAGGAGCTGGAGGACCGGGAGATCGGCCGCCCCTCCACCTACGCGTCGATCATCGACACGATCATCCAGCGCCGGTACGTGTTCAAGAAGGGGACGGCGCTCGTCCCGTCCTTCCTCTCCTTCGCCGTGGTCAACCTGCTGGAGAAGCACTTCGGCCGGCTGGTCGACTACGACTTCACCGCCAAGATGGAGGACGACCTCGACCGGATCGCCGCCGGTGAGGCGCAGTCCGTGCCGTGGCTGAAGCGCTTCTACTTCGGCGAGGGCGAGGGCCACGCCGCGGGCGGCGCCGCCGAGGCCGGGAACGGCGACGGCGACCACCTGGGCGGCCTGAAGGAACTGGTCACCGACCTCGGCGCGATCGACGCCCGGGAGATCAGCTCGTTCCGGATCAGCGACGACATCACCCTGCGGGTCGGCCGCTACGGCCCGTACGTCGAGCGCGCCTCCACCGTCGAGGGAGAGCCCGGCCAGCGCGCCGACATCCCCGACGAGCTGCCGCCGGACGAGCTGACCGTCGAGCTGGCCGAGGAACTGCTGGCCAAGCCCAGCGGCGACTTCGAGCTCGGCCCGGACCCGGTCAGCGGCAACATGCTCGTCGCCAAGGACGGCCGCTACGGCCCGTACGTGACCGAGATCCTGCCCGAGGGCACGCCCAAGACCGGCAAGAACGCGGTCAAGCCGCGCACCGCCTCGCTGTTCAAGACGATGTCGCTGGACACCGTCACGCTGGAGGACGCACTGCGGCTGCTCTCGCTGCCGCGGGTCGTCGGAACCGACACCGAGGGCGCGGAGATCACCGCGCAGAACGGCCGCTACGGCCCGTACCTCAAGCGCGGCACCGACTCGCGCTCGCTCACCAGCGAGGACCAGCTCTTCACGATCACCCTCGACGAGGCGCTGGCGATCTACGCCCAGCCCAAGCAGCGCGGCCGGGCCGCCGCCGCCCCGCCGCTCAAGGAGCTGGGCAACGACCCGGTCAGCGAGCGCCCGGTGGTGGTCAAGGACGGCCGCTTCGGCCCGTACGTGACCGACGGCGAGACCAACGCCACGCTCCGCAAGGACGACGACGTCGAGACCATCACGCCGGAGCGCGGCTACGAGCTGCTCGCCGAGAAGCGGGCGCGCGGGCCGGTGAAGAAGACGGCGAAGAAGGCCCCGGCGAAGAAGACGGCGGCCAAGAAGGCGACGGCGACCAAGACCGCGGCCACCAAGACGGCGGCCGCGAAGAAGACCGCCGCCAAGAAGACCACCGCCACCAAGACGGCGGCGGCGAAGAAGACGGTGGCCAAGAAGACGGCGGCGAGCAAGGCCGCGGCCACCGACGAGGGCTGACCTCGCGACAGCGGCACCGGGCCCGTGCCCCCCACCGGGGGCGCGGGCTCGCGCGTTGCCGGGGGCGGGTGGGCATCCGTGCGGTCGTGGGGCGGTCGCGGTGCGGTCGCGGGGCGGGGATGTGTGCGGGGATCCGGCCGGGGATCCGTGCGGGGATGTGTGCGGGGAACGTCACAACCCGGTGATGAGCGGGATCCGGAAGCCCGTTCACCACATTCCGGCCAAGCCCCGACCGCTACGCTGACCGTATGACGAGCGAGGAGCAGCCCACCCCCAGCGTCGCCCCGGCCGCCAGAGCCGCAACGCCCGAGCTGCCCGAGGTCGCGCCCGCCGGCACCCCGGTGGACCGGGCCCGGGCACTGCTGCGGACACGCGCCTACCGGCGGCTGTGGACCACCCAGCTGATCGGCGGCACCGCCGACCGGCTCGGCCTGCTGGTGCTGCTCGCGCTCACCGTGATCGCCGCGGCCGTGGGCGGCCAGTTCGGCGACCTGCCGCGCAGCCTCGCCTTCGCCCTCGCCGCGGTCCTCGCCGTCCGGGTGGCGGCCACCGGTCTGGTCGGCGTGGCGCTGCTCGGCCCCGTGCACCAGCTGGTCGCGGGCAAGCTCGACCGCCGCTGGACCCTGTTCGGCGTCGACGTGCTGCGCGCCCTGCTGATCGGCCTCGCGCCCTGGTGGACCGTCTGGCTGGGCTCCGGCCCGAAGCCCTCCGGGGCCGCCACCTACGCCCTGCTCGCCACCGTCTTCGTCACCGGCGCCGCCGAGCGGGTCTGGGGCATCGCCAAGGCCGCCGCCGTCCCGGGCCTGCTGCCGCCGGCCGATCCGTACGCCCCGGCCGCCGAGCAGCGGCCCGCCGCCGCCAACCTGGACACCGTCCGGGGCGTCGACCGCTTCACCGGCTGGGTCACCGTGCCGCTGGCCGCCGTCGGCCTGGTCGGCTTCACCCTGCTCAACAACATCGGCGCGGCGGCCGGCTCGGACTGGCTCCGCGCCCACCAGCTCACCTTCGCGGCACTCGGCGCGGCCGGGCTGTTCGCCGCCTCGGCGACCCGCGACTACCTCCAGCAGCTGCCCGGCGGCCCCGTGGCCGTCGCCCCGCTCTCCCCGCTGCAGGGCCTGCGCGCCCCGACCGACGCCGCCCCCGGCCCCGCGCTGAGCAAGGGCCGCACCGGCAGCGCCCCGTACTTCACCTTCGCCGTCGCGGCCGGCTTCGCCTCCATGGCGGGCGTCGCCGCGCTGGCGCTGCTCACCGCCGCCGAGCACCGGGCCGGCCCGATCGGCTACGGCCTGCTGGTGCTGGCCGCCACCGCGGCGCCCGCCCTCGGCGCCCGGCTCACCAGGGCCACGCTGCCCTCGCTCTCCCGCCGCCGCCTGCTCGCGCTGGCGCTGCTGACCCAGGGCGTCGCGCTGATCCTGGCCGGGCTGGTGCTGGACTACGTCCTCGTCCTGCTGCTCACCGTGCTGGCCGGGCTGGCCGCCGGGATCGTCGTCTCGGCCGGTCGCACCCTGCTCGCCCAGGAGGTCGAGGAGGCCCGGCTGCCGAAGGTCACCGAGCACCTGTTCGCGGTGCTGCGGGCCGTGGTCGCCGTCGCCCTGGTGGTCGTCCCGCTGATCGCCGCCGCCTACGGGGACGTCGAGTACGGCACCGTCGAGCCCGGCTCCTTCACCTTCATCCACGGCGGCGCGGCCCTGGCCGTCGCCACCGCGGGGCTGCTCACGCTCGTCCTCGCCGCCGTCGTGCTGCTGCGCACCGACGACCGGCGCGGCACCGTGCCCTTCGGCCGGGACCTGGTCGACGCGGTGCGCGGCGCCGCCGGACCGGTGCCGCACCGGGGCGCGGGCACCGGTTTCTTCATCGCCCTGGAGGGCGGCGACGGCGCCGGCAAGTCCACCCAGGCCCAGGCGCTCGCCGAGTGGATCCGCGGCAAGGGCCACGAGGTCGTGCTCACCCGGGAGCCCGGCGGCAGCCCGGTCGGCCAGCGGCTGCGCGGCCTCGTCCTGGACGTCGGCAACACCGGCCTGTCGCACCGCGCCGAGGCGCTGATCTACGCCGCCGACCGCGCCGAGCACGTCGAGAACGTCATCCGGCCGGCCCTCGCCCGCGGCGCCGTGGTGATCACCGACCGGTACATGGACTCGTCCATCGCCTACCAGGGCGCCGGGCGCGACCTGGCCGCGACCGAGGTCGCCCGGATCTCCCGCTGGGCCACCGGCGGACTGCTGCCGGACCTGACGGTCGTCCTGGACGTCGACCCGACCAGGGCCAGGGAGCGCTTCACCGAGGCGCTGGACCGGCTGGAATCCGAGCCCACCGAGTTCCACCAGCGGGTCCGGGCCGGCTTCCTCGCCCTCGCGGCCGCCGACCCGGCGCGCTACCTGGTCGTGGACGGCAGCCAGGCCCCCGGCTTCGTCACCACCGCCATCCGGCACCGGCTCGACCGCGAGCTGCCGCTCTCCGAGCAGGAGAAGGCCGCCCGCGCCGAGCAGGAGCGGCTGGCGAAGGAGGAGGCCGAGCGCCGCGCCGCCGAGGAGGCCCGCAAGAAGGCCGAGGAGGAGGCCGCCGAGCGCAAGCGGCAGGAGCTGCTGGCGCAGCTGCGCGCCGAGCAGGCCGAGAAGGAGCGACTGGCCAAGGAGGAGGCCGAGCGGGCCGCCGCCGAGGCCCGGCGCAAGGCCGAGGAGGAGGCGCGCCGCCGGGCGCAGGAGGAAGCCGAGCGCCGCGCCGAGGAGGAGGCCCGTCGCCGGGCGGCGGAGGAGGCCCGGCTGGCCGCCGAGGCCGCCGAACGCCAGCGGATCGCCGCCGAGGCGGCCGCCCAGGCGGAGCTGCAGCGGCAGCGGGACCTCGCCCGTGAGGAGCAGCGCCGCCGGGCGGAGGAGGCGCTGCAGCGGGCCGAGGAGGCCCGGCTGGCACAGGCTGCCGCGCTCGCGGCCGCGGCTGCGGCGGCCGAGACGGCGGCGGGCCGGGCGGAGGGCCTGGCGGAAGGCCTCGCGGAAGGGCGGCCCGTCGGGGTGGGCGGGGCTCCTGGGGGTCAAGGGGCTCCCGGGGTGACGGCCGGGGACGCCATGACCACGGAGCTGCGGGCGGTCCGGGAGACCCCGACCGGCCCGGCGGACGGACTCGGTGACGAGGCGACGCGCGAGCTGTCGCTGCGGGATCGGCAGGCGGCCGTCCGGGCGGCGGAGGCCGCGGAGGCCGCGAAGGCCGCAGCGGCGGGCCGGACCCCTGCGAGCGGGGCGGCCGACGCGACCGCCAAGCTGCCGGTGGTGCCGGCCTCGGCGGTGGACGAGACGGCCGTGCTGCCGCAGATCCCGGCGGAGGCCGACCGGACCGCGGTGCTGCCGCGGGTCGAGCCGGGCCGCCCCGGGGGCGGGGCACCGTCGGGCCCGTGGCGGGCGGAGCCGGTGGACAGCACGCGCGAGCTGCCGGTGGTCGGCGGTGAGCCCGCGGCGGCGCCGCAGCCGCCGTCGCGGCCGCAGGCACAGCCTTACGTTCGGCCGCAGCCGCAGCCGCAGCCGCAGCAGCCGCAGGCTCAGGAGGAGCCGGCCGCCGAGCGGACGCGGCCGGAGTGGGCCGAGGAGACGCCGATGGACGACCTGCCGAGCCTCACCGACACCCTGCTCGGTTCGCGCGACGAGTGGGCGCGCTGGGGGCACGGCGGCCCGGAGCAGGGCGGCCCGCAGGGCGGGGCCGCCCGGCGCGACGGGGACGACCAGGGCAAGGCCGACGGCAAGGGCGACGGCGACGGCAAGGGCAAGGGCCGCCGCTGGGGCCGCCGGGGCTGACCGGACACGTGTGCACGGCGCCGTCGGGGCAGGCCCCCGGCGGCGCCGCCGCGTTTCGGCTCGTGGTCGTGGTCGTGGTCGTGGTCGTGGTCGTGGCCGCGGTCTCGGCCGCGGCGCTGCCGCCGTCCCGGCTGGCGTGCCCTGGCCGGCGTGACCCGGACGGCGCAATGGCTGTCGGAGCGGAGACGTATGCTCGACGGCGGGGAAGAGGCGCCGCTGGCGCTGCCGTACGGAGCTTGGGAGCAGCAGTTGGCCGTCTGGGACGACCTGGTGGGCCAGGAGCGGGTGGTCGAGCAGCTGACCGCCGCCGCCCGGGCGGCCGGGGCGACGGTCGAGGTCGGCCGCGGGGCCGTCCCGGACGAGGGCGTGAACGCCTCCCTGATGACGCACGCCTGGCTGTTCACCGGCCCGCCCGGTGCCGGTCAGGTCACCGCGGCGCGTGCCTTCGCGGCCGCTCTCCAGTGCACCAGCCCCGACCTCGCGCTCGGCGGCACGCCCGGTTGCGGCTTCTGCGACGGCTGCCACACCGTGCTGGCCGGCAGTCACGCCGATGTGAAGTACGTCCGGACGGACGGCCTGTCCATCGGGGTCGGCGACATGCGTGACCTGGTGCTGCGCGCCTCCAGCTACCCGACCGGCGGCCGCTGGTCGGTGATCCTGGTCGACGCCGCTCACCGGCTCACCGAGGCCGCCGCGAACGCCCTGCTCAAGGGCGTGGAAGAGCCCTCCCCGCGCACCGTCTGGCTGCTCTGCGCCCCCTCCGTCCAGGACGTGCTGCCGACCATCCGCTCGCGCTGCCGTCTGCTGGTGCTGCGCACCCCCGCCGCCGAGGCCGTCGCCGACACACTGGTCCGCCGGGACGGCGTCGACCCGGAGACCGCCCGGCTCGCGGCACTCGCCGGGCAGGGCGACATCGAGCGCTCGCGCCGCCTCGCCGTCGACGAGCAGGCCCGCACCCGCCGGGCGGAGGTGCTGCGGATCCCGCTGGAGGTCGGCGACATCGGCGGCTGCCTGACCGCGGCCCAGCGCCTGGTCGACACGGCCAAGGCCGATGCCGAGGCGCTCGCCGAGACCCAGGACGCCAAGGAGACCGACGACCTCAAGGCCGCCTACGGCGCCTTCGAGGGCAGCAAGGCGCCGCGCGGCATGGCCGGCGCGGTCAAGGAGCTGGAGAAGCGGCAGAAGAGCCGGGCCACCCGCACCCGCCGGGAGACCCTCGGCGTCGCCCTGCTCGACCTGCTGGGCTTCTACCGGGACGTACTCGCGATCCAGCTCGGCTCCACCGGCTCGCTCGCCAACGAGGACCAGCGGCAGGCGCTGAACCGGGTCGCCCAGGCCGGCCCGGCGGAGGGCACGCTGCGCCGGATCGAGGCGGTGCTGGCCTGCCGCGTGGCGCTGGACCGAAACGTGGACCCGCTGCTCGCGGTCGAGGCGATGACGGTGGCGCTGCGCGCGGGCTGAGCGGCGCCCGGCCGGGCCGGCTCTTCGGGTGCGCTTCTCGGGGTGCGCTTTGCCGGGTGCGCTTCTCGGGGCGGGCTTTGCGGGGCGGGCTTTGCGGGGCGGGCTTTGCAGGGCCGGGGCCCGGGCCGCTCCACCGGCTGACGGCCGTACGCCTCCCGGAGCCGGTGCGCTGTCCCACCTTCGAGTGAACGGGCGATACGCGCCGGGCACACCTGCGTGTGACCGTCCGCCCGTTGTGCACGCTGGGGGCCGACTGCGCCCGGTGCCGGGCCGGTCGTCTCCCGTACGCGCCGGGTCCGGTCCGGCGCCGGCCCTCCGTCCGTGGTGGTGCGTCGCATGGTCCGTTCGCTGCTCGTCATCCCCTTGCTGGCCGCCGCACTCGGCGGGATCTGGCTGGCCCGCGGTGCCCTCCAGCGCTGGCGCGACCTGCGCGCCGCCGAGACCTACGAGCTCGCCGGGGACCGCTGGCCGATGCTCGTGCGGGCGGCCGGGGCGATGGTCTGCGGGGTGTGCGTCAGCGCGTTGACGCTGCTCACCGCGCTCGGCGCCTTCGGCGGGCTCGGCCGCGGCCACCAGGAGCCGGACCGGGCGGAGCCCATCGTGGACGCGGCGGGTGCGGGCACGGGTGCGGGCGATGGCGCGGGGGCCGGGTCCGCGGTCCGGCAGCAGGCCGCGCCGCCGGTGGCCGCCGAGCCCGCTGCTGCTGCCGCCACCACGGCGCCCGCCGTGGTCAGCCGCTTCGACAGCGTCGGCCACCCGGGCGGCGGCGAGCTGCTCCAGTCCGCCGTCCTCGGCCCCGACGGCCGGCCGCGCAACGTCCGGGTCTGGCTGCCGCCGCAGTACGCCAAGGAGCCGAACGCGCGCTTCCCGGTCGTCGTGATGCACGCGGCCGCGCCGCGCAAGACCGCCGACGCCGAGGTCCCGGACGTCTTCGAGGGCATCGGCTCGGCCCTGCAGCCCGGCAAGGCCCGGCCGTTCATCCTGGTCGCCCCCGAGGCCCCGAACGGCACCGCGCACCCCTGCGAGCTGGTCGCCGCCGCCCCGGCCGCCGTCGCCGACGACGCGGCCCTGCGCACCACCGTCGCGGCCTCCTTCCGCACCCTGCCGCCCGGCCCGGCCTCCTGGGGCACCCTCGGAGTCGAGGGCGGCGCGCCGTGCGCGGCCGCCGCCGGGCTGGCCCGCCCCGACCTCTACGGCGCGGCCGCGGCGGTCTCCGGCCGGTACGACGCCGCCGCGCTCACCCAGACCGGCGCCGAGGCCCCGGCCGGCAGCGCGGCCAAGCTGCTGCTGGCCGCCGCCAAGGCCGACGCCGCCGGGCTGGACGCGGCCCGCAAGCTCCAGGCTTCGCTCAAGGCCGGACCGGGCCCGGCGGCCAAGGCCGACGTGCGGATCTCGGACAACGTGCAGGACTTCACCCCCGACCGGGAGCGGCTGCGGCTGGTCCGGCAGGCGGCGCAGTTCCTGGCCGAGGCGCTGGCCAAGGCGTCCTGAGCGGCCGAGGCGCCGGCCGAGGCGTCCTGGTCCTGAGCGGCCGAGTCGTCCTGAGTGCGTCCGAGCGGGCACTACGCTGCCCGGTACCCGGAGCGGGTACCGGGCAGCCGCATTTTCCGACTGCACACCAAGGCTGGGAAGGAACCGGATGAGGGCCATCGGCCGGGTACGGGCACGGGCACGGACGGTGGCCGCGGCGCTCGCCGTCGGGCTGCTGGCGGGCGGGTGCAGCGCGGGTCCGGCCGGGGAGCCGGGGTCGGCCTCCTCCGCCTCGGTCGGCTCGGACGCCGCCTCGGCGCCGGCGGCTGCTGCGGCCACCCCGCTGGAACCGCTGCCCGCCGCCGTCCCGGCCGCGCTCGCGCCGTACTACGGGCAGCGCCTGGCCTGGCAGCCGTGCGAGGGCGGGTACGAGTGCACGATGTTCCGGGTGCCGATGGACTACGACCACCCCGGGGACGGCGACCTCACCCTAGCGGCCGCCCGCGCGGCGGCCGAGCCGTCGGGGGCCGTGTCGGGGGGCGCTGTGCCGTCGGGGGCCGTGCCGTCGGGCGCTGTGCCGTCGGGGGCCGGCGCCGGGTCCTCGGGTCCGCGGCTCGGCTCGCTGCTGCTGAACCCGGGCGGGCCCGGCGGCTCGGCGGTCGAGTACCTGGAGGCCGCCGCCCGGACGTACGACCGCGGGGTGCGCGCCCGGTACGACCTGGTCGGCCTCGATCCGCGCGGGGTGGGCCGCAGCAGCCCCGTCACCTGCCTGAGCGGCGACCGGATGGACGCCTTCACCGCCGTCGACCTGACCCCCGGCGACCAGCGCGGGATCGACGCGCTGGTCGCCGCCGACAAGGAGTTCGCCGAGGGCTGCCGGAAGCAGGCCGGGGCGGCGCTCGGCCACCTCAGCACTGTCGAGGCCGCCCGCGACATGGACGTGCTGCGCGCCCTGCTCGGCGACGAGAAGCTGAACCTCGTCGGCAAGTCCTACGGCACCTTCCTCGGCGCCACCTACGCCGGGCTCTTCCCGAGCCGGGTGGGCCGGCTGGTGCTGGACGGCGCGATGGACCCGGCGCTCGACTCGGTCACCGGCAACCGCACCCAGGCCGGCGGCTTCGAGACCGCCTGGGCGGCCTTCGCCAAGGACTGCGCCAAGCACGAGGACTGCCCGCTCGGCCGCACCGAGCAGCAGGTCGGCGAGCAGCTCACCGCCCTGTTCGCGACGGTCCACGCCGAGGCGCTGCGCACCACCGACGGCGGCCGCCGGCTCACCGAGTCCCAGGCGACCACCGGCGTCATCCAGGCCATGTACGCCGACTTCCTCTGGCCCAAGCTGCGCACCGCCCTCGCCGACGCCAGGGCCGGCGACGGCACCGGCCTGCTGAAGCTCTCCGACTCGTACTACGGGCGCGAGACGGACGGCTCGTACCCCAACCTGATGTTCGCCAACACCGCGGTGAACTGCCTCGACCTGCCCGCCCCGTTCAGTGGGCCGGAGGACGTCCAGCGGGCGGTGCCGGACTTCGAGCGGATCTCCCCGCACTTCGGGCGGGACATGGCCTGGATGGCGCTGACCTGCACCTACTGGCCGGTCCGGGCCACCGGCCTGGCGCACACCGTCCGGGCCGCCGGAGCCGCCCCGATCGTCGTCGTCGGCACCACCCGCGACCCGGCCACCCCGTACGCCTGGGCGCAGTCCCTGGCCGGGCAGCTGGAGTCCGGCCGGCTGCTCACCTTCGACGGGGACGGTCACACCGCATACGGGCGGCACAGTGCTTGCGTGGACGGGGCGGTGAACCGCTTCCTGCTGACCGGGGAGGCCCCTGAGCAGGGCAAGCGCTGCGACCGGTAGGGAGGAGCGTTCCGGGCGGCCGGTAGGTGGTTGCGGCTTCAATCGATAACCAGTACGACGTTACGATGAGCGCCCCCTGCCACCCTTCCCTGCACCGGAGCGCATCGTGCTCGGAGTCAACGACCTGGCGACCTACGTCCTCGGCGCCCTCGTCATCATCCTGCTGCCCGGCCCCAACTCCCTGTACGTGCTGTCCGTCGCAGCCCGCAAGGGCATCCGGACCGGCTACCGGGCCGCGGCCGGCGTCTTCGTCGGCGACCTCACCCTGATCAGCCTCACCTCGCTGGGCGCGGCCTCCCTGCTGAAGGCCAACCCGGCCGTCTTCGCGGTGGTCAAGTTCGGCGGCGCCGCCTACCTGCTCTGGATCGGCTACGGCATGCTCCGCGCCGCCCGACAGCTCTGGCTCGAACGCCGGGCCGAGGCCGACCCCACCGCCGAACCGGCCCCCGAGACCGCCGAGAACCCCTTCCGCCGCGCCCTGGTCGTCAGCCTCCTCAACCCGAAGGCCATCCTCTTCCTGCTCTCCTTCTTCACCCAGTTCGTCGACCCCTCCTACGGGCAGCCCGTCCTCTCCTTCGCCCTCCTCGGCGGCATCCTGCAGACCTTCAGCCTGCTCTACCTCTCCCTGCTGATCTTCGCGGGCACCACCCTCGCCACCGCCTTCCGCCGCCGCAAGCGCCTCTCCGCCACCCTCACCAGCGGCGTCGCCGTCCTCTTCGCCGGCTTCGCGGCCAAACTCGCCGTCTCCTCCGCCTGACCCGCCCCCCGGGTATCCGGGTACGGATCACCCGCGAACCTGTGTAGACTGGCCCGCGTTGCCGCCACAGACGGCAACGGTGCCGCCTTAGCTCAGTTGGCCAGAGCAACGCACTCGTAATGCGTAGGTCGCGGGTTCGAATCCCGCAGGCGGCTCAGTAAAGGCCCAGGTCATTCGGTTGATGACCTGGGCCTTTGGCGTTTTCGGGCGGGGGTGGGTCAGGGGGTCGGGACGGGGGTGGGGGTGGTGAGGGTCGGGGTGGTGGGGAGGTCGCGCATGGTGCGGAGGGGGGAGAGGAGGACGGGGAGGACGGCGAGGAGTTCGCCGAGGACGCCGACCCACATGGCCTGGCGGGGGCCGAGGGCCTGGCCGAGGAGGCCGCCGATGAGGGCGCCGACGGGCATGAGGCCCCAGACGACGAACCTGAAGGTGGCGGTCATCCGGCCGAGCAGGGGCTTGGGGCAGATCCGCTGGCGGAAGGCGACCCCGGTGATCTTGTAGGTCATGAAGCTGACCCAGCCCAGGCCGTTGAGCAGCAGGGCCACCGCGAAGCGGCCGTCGGCCTGGTACATCGGCAGGGCCAGCAGCCACAGGACGCTGCTCACGGTCATCGAGAGCCACATCGCCCGGCCCTGGCCCAGCTTGGCGGTGATCCGTTCGACGCAGAGCGCTCCGAGCAGGCCGCCGATTGCTTCGATGCTGAAGACCAGGCCGCAGAGGAGGGAGGAGAGGTGGAGCCGGTCGGCCAGCAGGACGAGCAGCATCGAGGCGCCGATCGTGCCGCACATGTTGGAGAGTGCGGAGCTGATGGTGATGGCGCGCAGCAGGCGGTGGCCGAAGACGAAGCGCAGGCCCTCGGCGATCTCCGCCCGCAGGTTGGCGTCCTCGCCGGTCTGCGGCCGTACGTCGGGGCGGCGGATCCGGGCGAGGGAGAGGAAGGAGAGGACGAAGGTGGCCGCGTTGACGACGAGTGCCATCGGTGCGGTGACGGCTGCCACGATCGCGCCGCCGACGCCGGGGCCGCCCACCTGGACGACGTTCCGGGTGGTCTCCAACTTGACGTTGCCCTCGACCAGTTGCTCGTCGTCGACCAGGTGCGGCAGGTAGCTCTGGAAGGCCGTGTCGAAGAAGGCGGTGCCCACCGACATGCCGAACGCCACCACGTACAGCTGGCCCAGTGTCAGCACGTCCAGCCAGGCCGCCAGGGGGATCGAGGCGAGCAGCAGGGCGCGGCAGGCGTCGCCGACCAGCATCACCCGCCGCTGGCGCATCCGGTCCACCCATGCGCCGACTGGCAGGCCGATCAGCAGTGCGGCGAGGTATTCGAAGACGACCAGCAGGCTCGCCTGGAACGGCGAAGCGTGCAGGGTCTTGATCGCCACCAGCGGCAGCGCGACCAGGGTCACGCCCGCGCCGATCTGGCTGACCGTGTCACCGGCCCAGAGGCGGCGGAAGTCCCTGTGCCGGAACAGGCTTGAGCGGGCGCTTGAGCGGGCTGCTGTCATGGTGCTCCACTCCAGCAGCTGGCGATCGCACCGACGAGTGTTTTAGCGTGGGCGAAAACTCCGAGGCCCAGGGGGAGCCCGATGAGTGAGGTCCGGTTCGACGTCAGCGACGTGGCGCGGATCAGGTTCGCCGTCTCGCCGCTCTGGGAGACCATCGCGAGCCTGTGGGCGCTGGCCGACCCGGGCCGGCACCTGGTGCACCTGCCCTGGCTGCGGGAGGTCCGGCCGCTCTCCCTGGAGCCGGAGCTGGCCGGCCGGACGGCCCCGCTGCGCTCGCTGATCGGAGCGGGCAGCTGCCTGCCGGACTTCCTGACGCCCCCTCCCGGGTGCTCCCTCGGCGAGATCGAGGAGGAGCTGGCCGTGGTGCTCGCCACCCCCGCCGAGCGGGTGCTGGCCGAGCTCACGCCGCCCGCCGACCGGTGCGCGCCCGCCTCGTTCGGACGCCTGCTGGCCGCCGACCCGGAGCGTTCGCTGCCGATGCTGGCGGACGCCGTACGGGCCTGGTGGCACGCGGCGATCCGGCCGCACTGGCCGCGGATGCGGGCCGTCCTGGAGGCGGACATCGCCTACCGGACCCGCCAGTTCTCCAGCGGCGGGGTGCAGTTGCTGGTCGACCGGCTGCACCCGACGGTGCGCTGGTCGGGCGACCGGCTGGTCTCGGACGACGGCCTGGACACGGTGATCGACCTGGCCGGCCGCGGGCTGCCGATGGTGCCCAGCGTCTTCGCCGACCGCTGTGTCCTGTTGACCAACAGCCCGGCCGCGCCGCCCGTCGCCATCTATCCCGCCCGTGCGGTCGGCACCCTGTGGGAGCGGCGGGCGGGCAGCACCAGGGAACTGGACAAGCTGCTGGGGCGCAGCCGGGCCGCCATCCTCGCCTACACCAGCTCGCCCAGCACCACCACCCAGCTGGCGGCCCGCACCGGACTGAGCCTGGGCGCGGTCTCCCAGCACCTGACGGTGCTCCGGTCGGCGGGCCTGGTGACCAGCCACCGCTACCGGCACGAGGTGAACTACACCGTCAGTGATCTCGGGGTCGCCCTGATGGATCGCCCGTGAGGACACACCAGCAGGGGGTGGCGGGTCAGCCGAGGACGCCGACCGAGGTGAGGTCCAGGTAGCCGTGGGTGGTCATCCGGACGTCCGTCAGCCGGGCCGAGTAGCCGGCGCAGGCCCACTCCTGCCAGAGCGGGACGTGCGGCAGGTCCTCGGCCAGCAGCCGTTCGGCCCGCTGGTAGAGCGTGGCCGCCTCGGCCTGGCTCGGGGCGGTGTCGGCCGCGTCCAGTAGTGCGTCGAACTCCGGGCGGGCGTACCCGGTGTCGTTGAAGGCGCCGGTGGAGTGGAACTGCGGCCGCAGGAAGTTCTCCAGCGCCGGGTAGTCGGCGCCCCAGTCGGCCCGGAAGGCGCCGGTCACGGTGCGGCCTCCGACCGCGTCGTAGTAGTCGCCGGTCCGGTCGTACAGCCGTAGGGTGCACTCGATGCCGAGGACCTCCGTGACGCAGTCGGCGAGCTCGCGGAGCCAGTCGCGGGCACTGACCGGAGAGTGGATCTCCAGCGGCCCGGTGAAGCCCGAGCGGGCGAGGTGCGTGCGGGCCCGCTCCGGGTCGAAGGTGCACCAGCCGCCGGCCTGGTCCGGCAGGTAGCCGGACACCTGCGGGACGGCCCAGCCGTCGGCCGGCCGCTGGCGGCCGGCCAGGGCCGCCCCGATCACGCGGGGCCGGTCGATCGCCAGGGAGACGGCCCGGCGCAGGTCCGGGTGGCCGTAGCCGGGCAGGTGGCCGGGGAAGGCGAGGGACTGGAGCATCAGGCCGTCCCGGCCGACCAGGCGCCCGGCCAGCTCCCGTTCGCACCGGCCGTCGGCCAGCAGTGCGTGCGGCAGCGCGTCCAGGTAGTCCAACTCGCCGTTGAGCAGGGCCTGGTAGGCCTGCTCGCGGGTGGGGTACGCGGTGAGCCGCAGGCCCCGGATGCGCGGCGGGTGGGTACCGCGGTGCTCCGGCCAGGCGGTCAGCCGGTAGTCGGTTCCGGACTCCGCACCGGCGAAGCGGTACGGGCCGTTGCCGACCGGCTGCCGCCGGAAGCCCTCCGGGTCGGCGAAGTAGGCGTCCGGGAGCGGGAAGTAGGCCACCAGGCCCAGGGCGAGCGGGAAGGTCGCGAAGGGCTCGGCGAGCTCCACCTCGAACCGCAGCTCGTCCAGGATCCGCAGCCCGGCCAGCCGTTCGGCGCTCGGCCGGCCCTGCGCCGGGTGCACCTCGGGGTAGCCGAGCACCTTCTCGAACCAGACGGCGCCCGGGAGTCCGTTGGGCCCGTACGCCGTGTGGTTCCAGGCGTCGACGTAGTGCCTGGCCAGCACCGGTGTCCCGTCGTGGAAGGTCCGGCCGGGCTTGAGCGTGACGGTGAAGGAGCGGGAGTCGGCCGTGGTGACCGACTCGGCCGCCTCCAGGTGGGGGGCGCCGCTCTGCGGGTCGTAGCCGACCAGGCCCTCGCCCAGCAGCTGGACGATCCTCGCACCGCAGTGCTCGCCCGGGTCCCCCGGGAAGAGCGGGGCGGCGGGGGCCTGGTCGTAGTTGTAGAGCCGGATCTCGGCTTCGAACACGGGTCAGTTCTCCACCGGCTCGCAGGTCTCCACCGGCTCGGCGGTGATCCGGAAGTCCCGGTAGGTCGCCATGATCGCCTCGTGGACCTCGGCGGAGGTCCCGGCCCGGAAGCGGAACCTGGCGCCCACGTGCTCGTAGCCGGCCGTGGCCGGGAGCACGTCGCCGACCGCGAGCAGCCGCTCGGTGTACGGGCCGGGCGTGCGACCGGTCATCGACACCACGTCGGTGACCCGGCCGGAGGGCGCCGGCAGCAACAGCCAGCCCGCGCAGTCCTCGTGGCTCCAGTCCACCGGCTCCGGCAGCGGCAGCCCCAGCTGGATGCGGAAGGCGGCCTCCATGAGGTCGTACCCGTGGACCTCGCGCCAGAGGAACGGCGTCTCCGAGCCGCCGACCCGGCCGCCGACCTCCAGGAAGCTGCAGGTCGGCCCGTTCGGCCCCTCCTCCAGGAACAGCTCCAGGTGGAAGGGGATCGGCTTGTCGGTCAGCGCCCGCATGAACTGCTCGGTGCAGTCGCCGATGACCTGGTGCAGCAGCGGGTCGTCGCGCTCGACCGAGCCGAGGAAGGTGCCCTGGTTGAAGTCGAAGCAGGTGTTGAGGTAGCGCGAGCCGCGCCAGACGGCCAGCTTCTCGCCGTCGAAGACGCCGTCGATGTGGTGCACCGGGTGCGGGTTGCGCACCTGCACCATCAGGTTGCCGCGGGTGAAGTCGATCGCCGCCAGGTCCTGCGGCGCGTCGACCCTGACCACGCCGACGCTGGCGCTGCCCGAGCGCGGCTTGACGATGAGCTCCCAGCCGTGTTCGGCGGCGAACTCGACCACCTCGGCGGCGTCGGCGACCGTGCGGAAGGCGGGGGCGGGCAGGCCCGCGGCCTGGATGCGGCCGACCATGACCGCCTTGTCGCGGAAGGTCCGCACCTCCTCGGTGGTCTGCCCGGGCAGGCCCCACTCGGCGCGGATGACCGCGGCGTTGGCGAGGTCCTCCTCCTTGAGCGTGATCAGCAGATCGGGCCGGCCGTGGCGCTCGGCCAGTCCGGCCACCGCGGCGCGCAGCGCGTCGAGGTCCTCGATGTCCGCCAGCGTGACGGTCTCGGTGGCGGCGGCCGGCACCGAGCCGAGGCCGGCCCGGCTGGTGATGTAGGTGACCTTCACCCGCTCGTGGTCGAGGTAGCTCGCGTAGTCCGCGTAGCAGTCCTTCCAGCGGTTCATGATGATCACGTGGCGGTAGCCGTGGTCCCCCGGCCGACTCATCTGCTCGTTCCCTTCGAGAGTCGCGGTGTCGTGCGGTGTCGTGCGGTGTGTTCGGCCGCGGGGCCGTCCGGGCGTCGTGCACCGGGACGGCCCCGCGGCCCGGACAGTCCGGGCGTCGTGCACCCCCGGACGGCCCCGCGGCCCGGGCGGGCCTAGAAGTGGAAGACGCTGCCGGTGTGGATCCGGTCCATGCAGCGGAAGCCGATGATGGCGCTGGACTCGGCGGGGATCATCCGCGCGTGCGCCCCGGCGTACCCGTCGGGCTGGTAGAAGACGCCCCAGAGGGTCTGCCAGGGGCGCAGGGCGCCGTCCGCCGGGTCGACCATCAGCTCGGTCTTGGGCACCACCCGCTCCTGCACCACGCAGCCGCCCGCGGCGCCCTCGGTCACCGCCTGCCACCACTGCTCGTCGTCGACCTCCCAGCCGGCGACCACACCGTGCCCGCCGTACAGGTTGTTCGGCTTGAGTACCAGGCTCGCGCGGCGGGTGCGGATGCGGTCGGCGAGTTCGGTGTCGTCGAGCGCCTCGCCGCCCTGCAGCGAGCGGGTCCAGGGCAGTACCCGGTCGATGAGCTCGCGCTCCTGCGCGCTGAACTTCCCGCTCCAGCGCGGGTCGGAGAGCAGGGCCATGCAGGCCTTCTCACCGAACAGGTTGGTCTGCAGGGTCGTCCACAGCAGCACCTGGCCCTGCTCGTAGGCGCGGAAGACCGGCTCGGCGAGCGCCTGGTGCTCGGGGCTCTCCAGCAGCTGGTCGGTGTCGAAGGCGCGCCACACGACGTCGATCCGGCGGCCGTCGAGGTGGAGCGCGCCGTCCCGCTCCTCGATGTCGGTGAGCTCGCCGAGGTGGAAGTCGAGGCCGAGGCTGCGCATCACCCGGTGGAAGTTGTGCCAGATGCCGCCGAAGTCGCCCAGGCCGCCGGGGGCCTCGATCAGCGCCACCATCGGCTCGCGGCCGCCGGTGAACTCCGCGGCGAACTCCCTGATGGTGCGCACCGTCTCGTGGCCGGTGTGCACGTAGCCCAGGCCGTGCTCCTGTGCGAAGGCGGCGAACGGCTCGACCTCCAGCAGTGCGCGCGGCACCTCGCCCGCCCAGCACCAGCCGCCGAGGTCGCTGCCGATGCCGAACTCCAGCAGCTTGAAGGCGGCGCCGTCGTCGTAGACGTCGGCGCGCCCGAAGTGCACCGGACGGTCGGCGGCGTGGCGCTGCATCAGCCGGCGGCGGTCGCCGTGCACGCCGATCGCGTCGCAGAACCGGTCGAGGTCGCCGTCGAAGAGCCGCTCGGGCAGCGAGGTGAGCAGGTCGAGCATCCGCATCAGGTCGTCCGCGAAGGCCCGGACCCGGCGCTCCTCGACGAAGATCGGGCGCGGCGGGTAGGGGCGCTTCCAGGTCGGGATCCCGGGGTTGGCCCGGACCGCGTCCATGACGTGGCGCAGGTCGCTGCCCGGTGCCCCGGCGGCCGCGTTGTAGGCGCTGGTGACCTGGTCGGTCATGGTCTCGACTCCGTTGTCCATCGTGCTCAGCCGTTCTGTTCGGAGTCCGCGGTCACGACGACCCGGTACTCGTCCATGACCCGCAGCGCGGCCAGGCGCACGCTCTCGTGGTCGGTGCCGCGCAGCCGGAAGCGGCCACCGATGTGCTCGTATCCGCCGTTGCCGTCGAAGACCGTGCCGACGGGCGGCAGGACCTCGGCGTACACCTCGGGCACCGCGGCGAGCATCGAGGTGGTGGCGGCGACCCGGCAGGGCAGCGGGCGCGGCTCGGGCACGCTCACCCAGCCGCCGCTGCCGGTGTACGGCTCCAGCGGGCGGTCCTCCGGCGCGGACGGCAGGCCCACGGTGACCCGGAAGGCTTCGCGGTAGAGGTCGATGCCGAACAGGTCGCGGTGCACGAACGGCACCTCGGCGCCGCCCGGGCGCAGGCCGACCTCCAGGAAGACCAGTTCGCCCTGCGGGGTGTCGAAGAGCTCCAGGTGGAAGGGGCCGTTGTCCAGGCCGAGCGCGTCGAGGCAGTCGGCGGCGAAGCCGGTCACCCGCTCCAGGTGCTCGCCCGGGGTCAGCAGGACCGATCCCAGCGGCTCGCCGACGGTGAAGTCCAGGCAGGTGTTGAGGTAGGCCGAGGCGCTGACGAAGCCGAACCTGCCGTCCCGGCGGATGCCGTCCACGTGCAGGATCCGGCCCTCGACGTACTCCTCGCACTCGAACTCGGCCGGGTCCACCTCGGCCAGTGCCAGGGCGAGCTCCGCGGTGTCGGCGATCTTCCGCACCCCGCGCGCCGACCAGCCGGAGCGCGGCTTGAGGATCACCGGGAGGCCGATCTCGGCCGCCAGCTGCTCGGCGCTGCTCTCCTCGGTCAGCTGGGCGAACCTCGGCACCCGCAGGCCGGCGTCGGCCAGGCGCCGCTTCATCGGCAGCTTGTCGCGGAACGCCGTCACGAACTCCGGCGTCCAGCCCGGGACTCCCAGGGCCACCCGCAGTTCGGCGGTGACCTGCACGTCGTACTCGGACGGGCCCACGACCGCGTCGAAGCCGCCGTACTGCTCGGCGAGCCGGCGGGCGTGCGGCAGCAGGGTGTCCAGGCCGAGGTCGTCGACCACGACGATCTCCAGCGCGCTCTCCCCGTCCAGCACCGGCAGCCCGCAGGGCAGCGTCAGGTAGGCGAGGCGGCAGCTGCCCGGCTCCACGAACCGGTGGTACTCGCCGAACTCGTCGTCGAAGCGGTTGACGACCAGGTACTGGGGGATCGATCGGTCAGACAAAACACACCTCGTCGCGGTACCCGTGCCAGCGGTTCAGGGCTTGCTCGTACGAATCGGCCTGGTAGACCACGTGGCCGACGAAGCAGCGGAAGTCCTCGGCCGGGGGGATCTCCTCGCCGGCCGGGATGGCGATGTCCAGCTCCAGCACGTCCTCCCGGGCGCGCAGTTCCGCCACGCCCCGGGCCTCGCGGTAGGAGGTCATCGACCCGGGCGCGGTGAGGCAGGCGATCCCCACGTACTTCGCGGCGGGGGCACCGAAGGCCTCCAGCTCCTCGGGGCACAGACCGGTGTAGGCGGCCAGCATGACCCGGACCAGCGAGGTGCCGGTGACCAGCTGCAGCAGGTGCGGGATACGGTGACCGGCCAGCCGGGCGGCGACCTCGATCAGGACCGGCTCGCCCGCCGGCAGCCGCAGCTCGCAATGGAAGGGGCCCATGGTCAGGCCGAGCGCCGCACAGACCCCGGCGACGTACGTCTCCACGGCGATCCGGGCGCTGTCGTCGAGGTCGCTCGGCATGACCTGGCCGAGCTCCACGAAGTACGGCTCCGCACCGAGCATCTTGGTGGTCACCGCGAGGAACACCGGCTCGCCGTCGAGGACGTAGCCCTCCACGCTCACCTCGGGGCCGTCGAGGTACTCCTCGACCAGCACCGCACCGGAGGCCCGGCCGAGGTCGGTCCGGGCGTCCTCACGGATCCGGCGGTAGGCCGCCAGCAGTTCCTCGGACGTGTCGACGCGGCTGACGTTGCTGCTGCCGGCGGCGTCGACCGGCTTGACCACGGCGGGGAAGCCGACGTGCGCGGCGACGGCGGGGACGGCCGCCTCGTCGGGCAGTTCGGCGTACCGCGGCACCCGCAGGCCCGCGGCACCGGCGTCGTCGCGCATCAGCCGCTTGTTGCGCAGCGAGGTGGCGGAGCGCGCCGGCAGGCCGGGCAGGTCCAGCCAGTGCGCGATCCGGGCGACCACGTCCACGTAGAACTCGAAACCGGGCACGATGCCCACCAGCGGCCGCTGCCGGTGCAGTTCGGTGACGGCCTGGGTCAGCGCGACCTCGTCGTTGGTGTCCACCACGAGCAGCTCGTGGACGAACTCCCGGTGGTCGTCCGGCACGTACCGGTCGTCGCGGTCGGCGGTGGCCACCACGACCTCGAAGCCGAGACGGTGGGCCTCACCGAGCAGGAGCAGGCCCGAGGAGCACGGCTCGACGATCAGGACCCGCCCGCGTGGCAGGCGCGGAGTGTGGGACATGCCGGGTCAACCCCCGTTGGTGGTAGTACTGGTGGGAACCGGTGCCGGGGCGCGGCACGGTCGTGCCGCGCCCCGGCGGCGGGTCGTCAGGCGCCGACCGGCTGCTTGCTGCCGACGGTCGCCTCGTACAGCTCGGCGAAGTAGTCGCCGATCAGCTCGACGAAGGTCGCCAGGTCGTTGTAGGCGGCCTCGGGGGTGCCGAACGACTCGACGGCCTGGGCCACCGTGCGGAACATCAGCTCGTCGTGGTCGTGCGAGTCGTCGAACTCGATGTGGGTGCGGGTGCCCTGGGTGAACTCGGTGCCGAACTCCTCGGTCGCCTTGGCCGTGATGATCGGGTTGTAGCGGTCCGAGTACCACTCGACCAGCCAGTCCCAGACGGTGGTCGGCGCCGGCCCGCGGGTGTCGGCCTCCAGGCGCAGGTAGCCCATCAGCTTCTTGGTCGCCGGGAAGACGTCGGTGGCCTCCAGCTGCTCGCTGGTCAGGCCGAAGCGGACCAGGTCGCGGGTGAACATGCCCTCGTGGCCGAACTCCTCGGCCAGGTACTGCGCGAGCTTGGCGGCCAGCGCGTCGTTCTTGGAGCCGACCTTGAACAGGGCGTACGTGTCGACCTCGTTGTTCAGGCGGATGCGCAGCACGGTCTCGGTGATGTGCCGGACGTAGAAGTCACGGTCGGTCCACTCGCCGGCGTGCAGCTCGCGCATCTTCGGCACGCGCTGGAACTGCTTCTCCATCTGCTCGGCAGCCAGGGCTTCGAGGCGGTCACGATCCAGCTTTTCCACTGCCACGTTTTCTCCCATTTACTGACCCTTGGAATGCTCTCGGGAGAAACGCCGGGCCGATGCCCGGGACAGCAGGATCCGAACAATTCAAACGGCAGGCCCCCCGTGAGCCGAAAACCGATCCTGCGCCACCTCCGGGAGCCTGTCAACGAAACACTCCCGCAATACTCGCCACGCTGAGTGAGCAGGTCGGGTGACGCTCGCCGAGCACCCAGATCCGGCTAGGGTGGCCGAAACCATCCCAAGTCGAGAGCCGGTTCATGTCACCTCTGACATGGCTATGCACTCATTTCCGCAGCTCGACTACGCAATGGCGTGTTGTCTCCGGCGGGCCTGGCGTAAATGCGCCAGCTGGCGAATCGATGCCAGCCCCGGCCAGTCCACCACCCGGTCACCCGGCCACTACTCAACGTTGCGCCGGGCGGCCGGAAAAACGGCGCCGTTGACATTTCCGGCGGAAATCACGGACCATCCCCGAATGCCTAAGACCAGCCTTTTCCATCATGCCGACTTCCGACGACTCTGGATCGGCGATTCGATCAGCCAGTTCGGATCGTCGATAACTCTCCTGGCCCTGCCCTACGTCGCCCTCCGCGTCGTGCACGCGAATCCCTTCCAGGTCGGCCTGCTGGTCATGTTCCAGTACCTGGCCTTCCTGCTGTTCGGCCTGCCGGCCGGGGCCTGGGTCGACCGGATGCGGCTGCGCCGGGTGATGATCGTGGGCGACGTCGGCCGGGCCGTGCTCCTCGGCTCCGTCCCGGTGGCCGCCTGGTTCGACTGCCTGACCCTGGCCCAGCTCTACGTCGTCACCTTCGGCACCTCGGTGCTGACCCTGTTCTTCGACGTGTCCTACCAGAGCCTGCTGCCCGGCCTGGTCGACGACGAGCAGCTGATCGAGGGCAACGCCAAGCTGGAGACCACGCGCAACGTCGCCCAGGTGGGCGGGCCCGGCCTGGGCGGCGCCTTGATCCAGCTGATCAGCGGCCCGGCCGCGATCGGCCTGGACGCCCTCAGCTTCCTGGGCTCGGCGTTCTACCTCGGCCGGATCCGCACCCCCGACACCAAGCCCGAGCCCCGCCCGGACAGCCGGCTGCGCAGCGAGATCGCCGAGGGCCTGCGCTTCGTCTTCGGCCACCGGATCCTGCGGCCGATCGCGATGACGGCGGCGATCTCCAACCTGTTCGGCACCGTCGGGATCGCCATGCTGACCGTGCTGCTGGTCGACCAGCTGCACCTGGCGGCGTTCTGGGTCAGCCTCGTCTTCAGCGCCGCCGCGCTGGGTGGCATCGCCGGCGCGATGCTCACCGAGCGGGTCGTCGCCCGCCTCGGCCAGGGGCGCTCGGTGTGGATGTGCATGATCGCCAGCAGCGTCTGCTGGTTCCTCGCGCTGCCGCTCTACCAGGCCGACTGGCGGCTGGGCCTGGCCCTGGTGCTGCACGGGCTGGGCTGGATCACGCTGATCATCTTCAACATCACCCAGGTCAGCTTCCGTCAGCTGGCCACGCCCAAGCACCTGCTGGGCCGGATGAACGCGACCATCCGCTTCATGGTCTGGGGCTCGATGCCGATCGGCGCCATGCTCGGCGGTGTGCTCGGACAGACCATCGGCGTCCGGCCCGCCATGTGGGTCGGTGTGACCGGCGAACTGCTCGCCGTCCTGCCGGTCCTGCTCTCCCCGATCCGGACCATGCGGGAGCTGCCCACCCGCCCGGAGGAGGAGCCGGAGGCCGAGGCGGCCGCCGTCTCCGTCTGACCTCCGGGGCACCCGCCCGCCTGCTCGCCCGCTCGTCCGCCCAGCTGACCGGCCGGCCGCCGTCGTGCGCCGGCCGGTCAGGCGTCGTGGCGGGGTGGGCGGTCAGTCGTCGTCGCAGGCCGGTCAGGCGTTGTGGCGGGGCGGGTGGGCGGTCAGCTGGGCGGGCGCAGGCCGGTCAGGCGTCGAAGTCGAGCCCGACCTCGGCCGACTCGGGTACCGCGCTGCAGGGCAGGGTGTAGCCGGCCGCCAGGGCCTTCTCGGAGAGCGCGTACTGGCGCCGCAGGCGGACCGAGCCGGCCACCACCTTGGTCCGGCAGACCCCGCACAGCCCCTCGCGGCAGGAGTAGGGCGTCTCCGGCAGGGCCCGCAACAGGGTGTCCAGCACCGTCTCGTCCTCGGGCTCCATGGTGAGCTCGGTGGTCCGGCCGTAGAGCCGCACACTGATCCGCGCCCCCGCCGGAGCCGCGGGCCGGGCGTTCGGATCGGCCGCGGGCGCGGCGGCGAAGAGTTCGAAGCGCACCTGCTCCTCGGCGGCCCCCCAGTCGGCGAGGCCCCGGCCCACCGACTCCACCAGCCCGAGCGGGCCGCAGAGGTAGAAGCACGGGCGCTGCTCGGGCTCGACACCGAGCAGCCGAAGCAGGACGGGCACCCGCGCCGCGTCGATCCGCCCGGAGAGCGGCGGCGCCGCCGGGCCGCTCTCCCGGGAGAGGACGTGCAGCACGCGGAACCGGTCGGGATGGGCCTGCGCGAGCCCGGCCAGCTCCTCGGCCAGCAGCACCGAAGCGGCGCTGCGGTTGGCGTAGACCAGTGAGACCCGGCAGGCCGGGTCGGAGCGCAGCGCGGCGGCCGCCATGGCGAGCAGCGGGGTGATCCCGCTGCCGCCCGCGACCAGCACGTGGTGGGCGCCGGGCTCCTCGGCCAGGCGGAAGTCGCCGGCCGGCGGCGAGACCTCCAGCAGGTCGCCGGCGGCGAGCGCGGTGGTGGCGTACTCACCGAAGCCGCCGGGCCCCAGCCGCTTGACCACCAGGCGCAGCGCGGTGGCATCGTCCGGCGGCGGGCAGACCGAGTAGCTGCGGCGCAGCTCGACGCCGCCGATCCGGTGGCGGACGGTCACATGCTGGCCCGGTCGGTGGGCGAAGTGCCCCGCCAGCGGCGGCGGCACGTCCAGCACGATCGCCACCGCGTCCTCGGTCAGCCGCTGCGCCGAGCGCACCCGCAGCCAGTGCCGGCCGGTCCGCCGGCCGGTGGACGGCGTCGCGCCGTCCGTCGTCACGCCCACCGTCATGACGGTTTGCCACCTCTTTCCCCGTCATTTGAAAAACAGCGCACGACGAATCACCGGTCCGGGCGTCACGGATCCGCCAAAGCGCGATCAAGCCGAATCCATCGCGACGACCCCCCCTGACCAAGCCCGATCAGCGGACCGGCGAGGTCCGCAGTGCATGGGCCCTCGTCAGCTTAGGCAGCACCGTCGCAGCATAGCGAGCCGGAAATCGGCCCGAATAGGACAGTGGCGTAACCACGCCACGCCTGCGGTTCATCCGCTTTGTGCCCGTTTTCGCCCGCTGAGCTGCGAGGAAGGAGCGCGAACGGGTGTGATTCGAGCGGCTCTCCGCGCGTCGACAATGCTTCGGGCGTGGCGGCCGTGGCCGGTTCATGCCATCATCGCGCCTGGCCGGGGCAATACGGGGAATCCCGCCTGACAGGGGTTTGCAGATGGAACATCAGCATGGCGATCTGGACTGGATCATCGGGGGGAGCAGAAAGATCGTGCCGATGGACCCACTGATCCGCCGGGAATCCGAAACCGACGTATTCCTACGGGATTCCGGCTGTCGGCTGGCGTCGGAGGCCGCGCTGGTCGGCGCGCCCGGCGGGTACCGGATTCCCGCTGCCCGGCGGGAGTCCGACGGGTACCGGGAGTCCGGCGCGTACCGGGAGTCCGATGTGCGTCAGGAGTCCGGTGCCGGTCAGGAGCGTGGCGTCCGTCAGGAGTTCGACGTCGACCGGGGTGAGGAGACCCAGCGGCTGCGGGAGGCCGTCCAGTCGCTGATCGACGCCTACGGCCCCAGGCCCGCGGTGGTCCAGCCCGACATCCACGTCGGCGTCGTCACGCGGCACAGCGAGATGGCCGCGGCGATGAGCGAACTGGCCGGCACCGCACGGGAGACGGTGTCGGCGATGCATCCGGGGCCGGTCCCGACACCGCTGGACCTGCGGCACACGCTCAACGCGGACCGGAAGCTGATCGAGCGCGGCATCCGCGTGCGTCGGCTGAACCAGCTGCGGCTGGGCTCCTCGACCGAGTCCTCCGCCGGGTGCGACCAGCTCGCGGACATCGGTGTCGAACTGCGGCTCACCCCGGTCGTACCGATGCACATGGTGATCGCCGACCGCGACATGGCCGTGATGCCGCTCGACCCGGACGACCCCGAGCAGGGCATGGTGGTGCTGCGCGGTGCGCCGCTGGTGCACTCCGCCGCAGCCCTCTTCGACCAGGTCTGGCGCGACTCGCGGCGCTACGACGCGGTCAAACCGGACGCCTCCCGGCTGCAGTTGACGGACGAACAGCTCGCCATCGCGCGGATGCTGGCGGCCGGCGACAACGACAAGAGGATCGCCCGGGCGCTCGGCGTCTCGCAGCGCACGATGAGCCGGAAGGTCGCCGACCTGATGCTGCAACTGCGGGCGGACACCCGCTTCGCCGCGGGTGTGCGGGCCGCCCAGCTGGACCTGCTCGGGCCGTCCGACCTGGCCGGCCCGGCACTCGGCCCGGCACTCGGCCCGACGCTCGCCCAGGAAGTGCCGGCCCGGTAGGGCCTGCCGGGCGCCCTCCCGGTGGGGGCGCCCGTCCGCGGCTACTGCCGGCCGCTCGCGAGGTCGAGCGGGCGGATCCGCAGCGCCAGCCGGGCCGGGACGAGGCTCGCGACCATGGCGAGGACCAGGCAGACCGCGGTGGCTCCGGCCAGGGCCCCCCAGGGCAGGTCGAAGGCGGTGGACCGGGCGGTGTCGAGGATGCGGTTCTCGATCAGCAGGACCGTCGCGTACTGGGTCACCAGGGTGACGACCAGTCCGAGGGCCGCCGCGGTGGCGACCACCAGCAGCGTCTCGACCGCGACCACCCGCAGCACCTGGCGGCGGGTGCCGCCGGTCAGCCGCAGGGTGGCGAAGTCCCGCAGCCGGTCCCCGGTGGACATCATCATCGTGTTGACGATCGCGATCAGCGCGTACAGCAGTGCCGGGCCGAGGATCGCGAGCATCGCGATCCAGCCGTTCCTCGTGGTCCGGTCGTTGTGCGCCCCGATCCACTCCGCGCCCGCGGTGGCCCGGGCCGCGCTGCCGCCCAGCGCGGCCGTGACCTGCTCGGGGCTCGCCCCGGTGCCCAGGTAGGCGACCGAGACGGCGCTTGGGCCGGGGACGGCCTCGCGCGGGACGACGATCTCCGGCAGGTGCGGCAGCAGGTGGCGGACCTGGGCGACCAGCCGCAGCTGCACCTGGGTGCCGTCCGCGAACCGGGCGTTCAGGGTGTCGCCGACGTGCCAGCCGAAGACCCGCGCCATGTCGCCGGAGACCGCGACCGTCCTGCCGTGCAGGTCCTCCAGGGAGCCGGCCTCGGCGGTGAGGTTCCAGGCCGTCCGCAGGTCGCCGTCGACGGCCAGACCGTCCTCCGGGATCGGCAGGTCGGTCGGGCGACCGGGGGCGGGCTGCTGGTCCGGGGTGGCCAGGCCGTCGAACCGTACGGTCGCCGCGGTGGTCAGCCGGGCGTCCGGCAGGGCGGCCAGGCCGCGCAGGGCGTCGGCGGGCACGGCCCGGCCGTCGGAGGGCTCGATCACGTACCCGGCCTTGAGGGCGGCGCGGCCCTGGGCGGCCATCGCGTCGGCGAAGGCCACCGTGCCGCCGACCACCGAGCCGGCCAGGCCGATCACCAGGAAGACCGGTGTGGCCGTGGAGACGGTGCGGCGGATCGCGGCGAGGGCGTTCTGCCGGGCGATCAGCCCGGCGGCGCCGGGCAGCAGCGGGACGAGCACGGTGAACAGCCGCACCAGCGGAGGCACCAGCACCGGGGCGATCAGCACGACGGCGAGCACCGCCATCACGTCGAAGAGCAGGGCCCACTGCGGGGTGGTCTCCGGGTCGCGGGACTGCGGGTCGGCCAGCATCGACGCGGGCATCGAGATGAAGGTCCACAGGGTGTAGCCGAAGACGCCGAGGAAGAGGACCGCGGCCACCCAGCGGGCGACCGGCATCACCTTCTTGTCGACGGCGACCTCGTTGAGCGCCTCCACCGGCCGCACCCGGCCGGCCCGGCGGGACGCCGCGTAGGCGCCGACCAGGGCGACCACCAGGCCGCCCGAGGCGGCGAGCAGCAGCGGCAGCGGGGCGGGCTCGGCGCGGAAGCCGCTCGGCGCCGCACCCCGGTCGACCAGCCAGGCCGCGATCGCCGGGGCGACGAGCAGGCCCATCGCGCAGCCCGAGACCGCGGCGGCCAGCGCCACCACCAGGGCCTCGCCGAGGACCAGGGCGCGCACCTGGCGCGGGGTCGCGCCGACGGCACGCAGCATCGCCGTCTCCTGGCGGCGCTGGGCGACGGCGAAGGCGAAGGTCGAGGAGACCACGAACACCGAGACGAAGCCGGCCATCGCGGCCATGAAGCCCACCAGCTTGTGCAGCGAGGGCGCGCCGGGCAGCGAGTCCTCGCCCATCGTGGTGTTGAGCAGCACGCCGGCGGCGGACATCACCGCGACGCCGAGGGCGAGCGCGACGAAGGAGCCGACGAAGGCCGGCCACCGCCGCCGCATCGAGACGGCGGCGACCGGGAGCAGCAACCGGAAGCCGTTCATCGGGGGCCACCGCCTGTACGGACGTCTTCCAGCGCGGCCATCCGCCCGGCGACGGTCTGCGGGTCGGGGTCGGCCAGCCGGTCGACGACCCGGCCGTCGGCGAGGAAGAGCACGGTGTCGGCGTAGGAGGCGGCCACCGGGTCGTGGGTGACCATGATGGTGCTCTGGCCCTGCTCGTCGACCAGGGAGCGGAGCAGGGTGAGCACCTCGCGGCTGCTGGAGCTGTCCAGGGCGCCGGTGGGCTCGTCCGCGAAGAGCACCTGGGGGGCGGAGATCAGCGCGCGGGCGATCGCCACCCGCTGCTGCTGGCCGCCGGACATCTGCGAGGGCAGGTGGCCGGTCCGCTCACCCAGGCCCACCTGGGCCAGCGCGGCCCGGACCCGGGCCGGGTCGGGTCTACGGCCGGCCAGCCGCAGTGGCAGGCCGACGTTCTGCTCGGCGGTCAGGGCACCCAGCAGGTTGAAGGCCTGGAAGACGAAGCCCAGGCGCTCGCGACGCAGTTTGGTCAGGGCGGTCTCGTCGAGGCCGCCGAGGTCGACGCCGTCGACGACGACGGTGCCGGAGTCGGGGAGGTCGAGCCCGGCGGCGCACTGGAGCAGGGTGCTCTTGCCGGAGCCGGAGGGGCCCATCACGGCGGTGAAGCTGCCGCGGGCGAACCCGATGGTGACCGCGTCCAGGGCGGTGACGGTGTTCGGGCCGGCTCCGTAGGAGCGGGTGACCTGTTCCAGGCGCACTACATCGTTGTCATTCATGATGATCAACTTCCTACCAGGTCAGCGGCCCTGCCAGGTCGGCGGAGAGTGGCGGATTGGCGCCACTGGCGAGCGCGGGGTTCTTACCGGCCCGGCGGCTCAGCGGGTGGCGTGGCGTATCGCGTCCACGGTGAGCGCGCCCAGCGCCAGGGCGGCGGCGAGGCCGGCGACCGCCGCCGGGGCCGGGGCGCGGCCACCGGTGACACCGAGGAAGTCCAGCCCGGCGACGTGGTTGATCATCCCGTACCAGAGCAGCGGGTAGACGGTCTGGAACAGCCGGGGGCCGCGCGTGACGGTGCCGCAGAGCATGGCCAGGGTGGGGATCAGCGGCGCCCCGGCCAGGGCGCCCGCCGCCGCCCGGGGCTCCCCGGCACCGAGCAGCCGGACCACCGACCCGGCCACCACCGCCAGCCCCGAACTCCACGCCGTCCACCGGGCGTCCGCCCGCCGCGAGCACCTCCCGGATCGACGCGGTGATCCGCCGCATGCCCAGCAGGTCCAGCCCGCCGCTCGTCTGCGCGCCCAGCACCAGGACCAGCCAGACCACGAACCAGACCATCGCCCCCACCCCGCCGCGCAGCCCCGGCAGGGTGTCGAAGAGCACCGCGCAGGCGGCCACCACCGCCAGCAGCGGCAGCGTGATCAGGACGTACGGCAGCAGCAGCCGCACCACGTCCACCCGGCCCGAGTCGCCCTTGACCAGCTGCACCCCGAGCGCCGTCCCGGCCAGGGCGAGCAGCATCGAGCCGAACAGCAGCAGGTTGCTGCCGAACTTGCCCGCCAGATAGGCGATCCGGCCGAGCGGGGTGGCGGCGAGCAGCTGCCCGACGCCGCTCTGCTCGTCCCGGGGGACCGCCCCGCGCGCGATGCCGAAGCCCGCCAGCGAGAGCCAGACCGCGCCGCCGAGCGCCGTCACCGTCCCCACGTACCCGCTGGTGTAGCGGCCGTGCAGGTCGGTCACCTGGAACACCTCCCAGCGGGAGTCGCCGACCGGTGCGGCCAGCAGCCCGAGGGCGAGCGTGCCCAGCAGCACGACCAGGTAGCCGGGCCGCCGCCGGCGCTCCCGGAAGTCGGCCAGGGCGAGCGCCCCGATGCGCGTCACCATGATGCGCGTCACCATGCCGCCACCCGCTCGGCCGTGGCGGGCGCGGTGAGCAGCAGGTACGCGTCGTCCAACCGGGGTGTGACGGGCTGGGCCTCCGGTGCGGGCCGCTGCCCGGACAGCACCCGCACCCGGACGCCCCGCGGCGTGCGGGTGGTGCCGCCGAGCAGGAACCTCGAACGCAGGGAGGCGAGTTGCCCGGCCTCGACGGTCAGCTCCCAGACCGCGCCCTCGGCCGTGCGCAGCAACTCCTCGGGGGTGCCGTGGTGCAGCAGCCGCCCGCCGCCCATGACGGCGATCCGGTCGGCGGTGGCCGCGACGTCCGGGACGATGTGCGTGGACAGGACGACGATCCGGTCCGCGCCGAGCCCGCTCAGCAGGCTGCCGAAGCGCAGCCGCTCCTCCGGATCCAGCCCGACCGTCGGCTCGTCCACGATCAGCAGCGCCGGGTCGTTGAGCAGTGCCTGGGCGATGCCGACCCGTTGGCGCATCCCGCCGGACATCGCGCCGAGCCGCTGCCCGCCCGCCCCCGACAGGTTGACCAGGGCGAGCAGTTCCTCGATCCGGGCCTTCGCGGCACGCCGCCGCAACCCCTTGGCGGCGGCCAGGTAGGCGAGGAACTCACGGGCCGTGAGCTGCGGGTAGACGCCGAAGTCCTGTGGCAGGTACCCGACCGCGCGGCGCAGCGGCCCGGGGCGGCGGGCAATGTCCACGCCCTCCCACAGCACCTGCCCCGAGGTGGGCCGGGTGACCGTGGCCAGGATGCGCATCAGGCTCGACTTGCCGGCGCCGTTGGCACCGAGCAGGCCGAGCACGCCGGGCCGCAGCGTCAGCGAGAAGGAGTCCACCGCGCGCCTGCCGCCGCGGTACTCCTTGGTCAGGTCGAGGATCCGGAGTTCGGTCACGCACGGAATGCTTCCGGGTGGGAGCCGCTCCCACATCTGCCGTTCGGCAGATATGCGCGCCGTTTCCGGACGGAAACGGCGGGCGGGGTAGGCCTTTCGGCACGCGCGGTTCAGTCCTCGTCGGCCCCGAAGTCGCCGTCGGCGAGGTCGCCGTCCGGGGTGCCGCTGATCGCGTACCCCTGGCGGCGCGCCTCGTAGCAGGCCACCGTCGCGGCCGCCGACACGTTCAGCGAGCCGACCCGGCCCAACTGCGGTACGAACACCACCTGGTCGCAGAGCGCCAGCGCCTCGGGCGTGATCCCGCGGTCCTCGTGGCCGAGCACGAAGGCCACCGCCGGGGTCAGTTCGGCGGCGAACATCGGCACCGCCTCGTCGGCCAGCTCCAGGCCGACCACCTTGAAGCCGTCCGCCTTGGCCGCCGCGACCGCCTCGGCGACGGTCGGGAAGTGCTCCACCTTCAGGTACTTGTCGGTGCCCATCGCGGCCTTCTGTGCGCCGGAGGAGCGCACCGACGGGGTGTCCCCGATCAGGTACAGCTTCTCGGCGCCCATCGCCGCACCGGTCCGGACCACCGAGCCGACGTTGAACGGCGACTGCAGGTTCTCCAGGATCATCGCGAGCCGGAACTCGTTGCTGCGCCGCCACGAGCGGTGCAGACGCTTCAGTTCGGTCCCGCGCAGCTGCTTCACGACGTCGTACCTCGTCCATTCTCCGAGCCCTCGCCCGCCTCGGGGCGGGGCCGTGCTTCCAGAATCCGGAATCCGTTGACCGAGGTGACCCGGGTCGTCGGGTAGCCCTGGTCGTTCAGCCACTTCTGCAGCGAGTCCGAGCCCAGGTGCTTCTGCACCACCAGGAACGCCGAGCCGTCCGGGGTCAGCCGGCCGAGCCAGTGCGTCAGCAGCCGGCGCAGCGCCGCCTTGCCGATCCGGATCGGCGGGTTGGAGTAGATCGTCGCGAACCGGACGTCCTCCGGCACGTCCTCGGGCAGCGCCGCCTGGACGTTGCCCAGCCGCAGCGCCTCGGCGTTCAGCCGCACCAGCTCCAGGGCGCGCTCGTTGACGTCCACCGCCCAGACCGGCAGGCGCCTGCGCCGGGTCGCCCAGGTGAGCGCGATCGGGCCGTAGCCGCAGCCGACGTCCAGGATCGGGCCGCGCACCCGCGGCTGCGGGGCGTGCTCCAGCAGGATCCGGGTGCCCGGGTCGAGCCGGCCGCGGGAGAACACCCCGGTGTCGGTGGTGAGTTCCAGGGTGACGTCCGGCAGGGAGACCGTGATCGGCCGACGCTCGCTGGCGACCTCGGGTGCACCGCTGAAGTAGTGCGAGCCGGACATGATTTCCCCGTCGTTCGTAAGGGCCTCGGGGCCACCGGGTGGGTGTGGGTAAGCCCTTTGTACGGCACCGATCGTACCCCCGGTGGCCTGCGCGGCGTTCCGGTCAGGAGGTGCCCGGGGTCTTGCGGGTGGCCACGTTGATGCGGTTCCAGGCGTTGATGGTGAAGCAGACCGAGATCAGCTGCGCCAGCTCGGACTCCCCGAACTGCGCGGCGGCCCGGGCGTACACCGCGTCCGAGACCCCGCCGCCGATCCGCGCGATCTCCTCCGCGAGCGCCAGCGCGGCCCGCTCCCGCTCGCTGTACACCCCGGCCGGGGCCTCCGGCCAGACCGGCAGCAGGTAGATCCGCTCGTCGCTCTCCCCGGCCTTGCGGGCGTCCTTGGCGTGCATGTCCAGGCAGTACGCGCAGCCGTTCAGCTGCGAGGTACGCATCTGGACGAGCTCGACCAGCGCCGGGTCCAGGCCCTCGCGGGCCGCGGCGTCCAGGGCGATCATCGCGCGGAACACCTTCGGGACGGTCCGGGCGTAGTCGAGGCGGGCGGGGGCTTCGGTGGTCTCGTTCGTCGTCATGGCTACGACCCTAGGGGCGAAATGCACCGGGCTCATGGGTCATTCGGAGGGCTGTCTCGTGGGTCAATCCGAACCCGGGCGGGGTGCCGGACAACACGCCGGGGCGGCCTCGGCACGTCGCGCCCGGACGCCGGGCGGCGGATACTGCCAGTACCGCCACCCGGGCCCGTGGGAGCCTCCGAACAGTGAGGACGGATGCCATGCCGCAGAATCACGAGGACTACCTGATCGACGAGACCGTCGAGACCGTCGAGCCCGACGAGGAAGCGCCCCAGGACGACGAGTACGACGAGGTCGCCGAGCGCCGCGCCCTCGGCGCCGACCCGGCCACCGACGTCGCCGACGTCGCCGAGCAGACCCGCGTGGTCCAGCTGGACGAGGACGAGTACCGGGAGTAGCCCGGCCCGCCGTGACGCGGGACGGGCCGGTGCGGGCGCGACGGGCCGGGGTGGGACAAGCCGGCGTGCGAGGGGCCGGCGTGCGAGGGGCCGGGTACGACGGGCCGGGGCGGGATGGGCCGGTGTGCGAGGGGCCGGGGTACGAGGGGCCGGGCTACAGCGCCCGGCGGCGCTGCAGCCAGGTCAGCGCCGCCCAGCCCGGCAGCACCGGCAGGATCAGCGTCAGCAGGCGGAACAGCGCCACCGCCGCCAGCGCACCGCCCTTCTCCATCGACGCGGTCTGCTGCAGCAGCGTGATCAGCGCTCCGTCCACCGCGCCCGCCCCGCCCGGGGTCGGCGCCGCACTGCCCGCCGCGTTGCCCACCAGGAACACCACCGCGACCGAGGCGAAGGACGGCTCCCGGCCGATCGCCCGGGCACAGCAGTACAGACAGGCGATCAGGCAGAGCGATACCAGCAGCTGACCGGTCACCCCCACCGCCAGCCGGGTCGGACTGCGCAACAGGTCCAGCAGCCGCGGCAGCACCTCCGTCGTCAACGGCCGCAGCCGCGCCGCCAGCCACCGCCGGGCCACCGGGACCGCCCACACCACCGCCAGCAGCGCCGCCGCCCCTGCCAGCCCGCCCACCACCGCGGGCAGCGCGTCCAGCTCGGAACCGCCCGGCTGCATGTCCAGCAGGTAGACGAAGGCCCCCAGCTGCAGCAGGTGCAGCACCAGCCCGATCATCGTCCCCACACCGACGCTGGACAGCGCCTGCGCCGTCGGGATCCCGGCCCGCTGCAACAGGCGGGTGTTCAGCGCGACCCCGCCGACCCCGCCCGGCGACACCAGCTTCACGAACGATCCGGCCACCTGCGCCAGCACCGCGTTGCGGAAGTCCAGCCGCTCCGGCACGAAACCGACGAACCCCATCGCCGCCACGACGTGGCTCGCTGCCGCCGTGGCCAGCGCCAGCAGCAGCCACCACGGATCGGCGTCCGCCAGGGCCGAGATCGGATTGTCCTCCGCCGCGAACAACTGCGGGATCAGCAGCCACCCGGCCACCACCCCGCCCACGACGGCCAGCAGGGTCCGCGGCCGCAGCCGTTCCAGCCGCACCGGCCGCCCCACCACCTGCGGCCGCGCCCGCAGCACCTCGGCCCGGATCTCCTCCAGCAGCCCGCCGGCGGAGGAGGCGTCGGCGGCGTCGGGGGACGGCTGCGAGTGCGCGGCGACGTCCACGTCCGGGCCCGCCCCCGCGCGCGCGGGTTTGGCGTGGCGCTTGAGGGCGCGGCGGGTGGTGTGGGTGAGGGCGATGGGTTGGAGGAGGGGGAGGGCGGCGCCGACGGGGTCGGGGCCGAGGACGCCGGTGGCGGTGCGGACGGAGCGGGCGGCGCCGGTGCGCAGGGCGAGGGTGGTGAGGAGTTGGGCGATGTCGCAGCGCAGGACGAGTTCGGTGGCGGCGATGTCGCCGTCGGCGAAGTCGACGAGGTGCACCGCGCCCGAGTCGTCGACCAGCAGGGAGGAGGGGACGAGGGCGCGGTGGGCGATCTCGCGGCGCTGGAGGAGGGCGAGCTGGCGCCAGGCGTCGGCGAGCAGCTGGTCGGTGATCTCCTCGTCGGCGAGCTGGTCCAGGGTGCGGCCGGCCAGCCGCTCGTACGCGATGAGGGCGGTGTCGTGGCCGAGGCCGGCGGTGGCGGCGATCCGGCGGGTGCGGACGCCGGCGGCCAGGGCCGCGTACGTGACCAGGGCCTCGTGCTCCAGCCCGGTGCGCGGGGAGCGCAGGACGCGCGGGTCGGGGGCGGTGCGCAGGCGCAGCCGGCGCCAGGCGCGTTGGACGGCGGCGGCGGTGACGGCCTGCCGGTCGAGCAGCTGGACGTCCAGGTCGGGGTGGTCGTCGGTCTGCCGGATCCGGTAGCGGTCGGGCCCGGCCGGGTGGGCCTCGACGGGGCGCAGGCCGCTGTCGCGCAGGGCGCGCAGGATCTCGCCGACCCGGGGGCAGGGGTCGGGGGTGCCGACCGCGTACAGGGTGCCGTGGGCGCCGGTCCAGCCGAGCAGCAGGCCGAGCAGCAGCGCGGTGGGGGTGGCGAAGCCGCCGGCGAGTCCGGCGAGGCCGTAGAGGGCGAGGACGCTCCAGGGCAGGCGGCGTTCGCGGCTGCCGGAGGCGGTCATGAAGGCGAGGACGGGGGCGAGGTAGCCGTAGACGGGCTCGGTGTGCCCGAGGACGGTGCCCGGTAGGGGCTGGGTGAGTGCGGTGAGCAGCGAGCCGGGGGCGAGGTCGTCGGCCCACAGGTCCAGGCCGAGGGTGGCGCCGTACGCGAGGACGGCGGCGAGCAGCCCGTCGGAGACCTGCTGGAGGGCACGGCGCCGGTCGGGGCCGAGCAGGCGCCGGACCGCGAGGCCGACCGGCAGCAGCAGGACGGTAGCCGTGGTGAGGCCTCCGGCCAGGCTCGCGAGCGGCCGCGGCACCAGTGCGGTGGCCTCGGCGACGTCGGCGGCGATGCCTCCGATGGTGGCCCGGGCGTAGTCGGCGAGCAGCAGGGTGAGGGCGATCGCGAACAGGCCGCCGAGCAGCCGGATCAGGGCGACGGGCTGCCGGATCCGCCCGGTGGCGGGCAGCGGGCGCGCCCGGAACCGGCCGGGCGCGGCCTGGGCCGGTATCCACGCTGCGTCGCCCGGCATGTCACGGCCCGCCGCACCGCCGTCCGGCACTCCCGCGTCGTCCGGCACCCCCGCGTCGACCGCGTCGATCGCGTCGCCTGCGTCGCCCGCCCGCTGTGCGGGCACACCGCCGGTGTCGCCACCGTCGGTGTCGCCGCTCGTTCTCCCCGTCACGATCGCCACGAGTGGCATGCTCCCATGCCGCCCGCAGGCCGGGAGCCGGGATGCCGGGCCCTACGCCTGCCGGGTCGGCAGGATGACCAGGTGGCGCAGGTTGACGTGCCGGGGGCGGCTGACGGTGTACGCGACCAGGTCGGCGATGTCCTCGGCGCCGAGTGCCGGGATGGCGGCGAACATGCCGCCGAGCTGCTCGCGCAGCACCGGGTTGTCGATGTGCCCGCCGAGTTCGGTGTCGGTCAGGCCGGGCTCGATCGCGCTGACCCGGACGTCGCGCGGGCCCAGCTCGCTGCGCAGGGCGGCGGACAGCTGGGTGAGCGCGGCCTTGGTGGCGCCGTACACGGCGTAGTCGGGGAAGACCACGTGCGAGGCGATGGAGGAGACGTTGACCAGGTCGGCGGTGCGGCCGTCGGCGGCGGCCGAGGTGAGGTCGGCGGTGAAGGCGCGCACGATCCGCAGTGCGCCGGTGAGGTTGGTGTCGACCATGCGGGTCCACTCGTCGATCCGGCCGTCGGCGAGCGGGTTGGGCAGCATCACCCCGGCGTTGTTGACCACCAGGTCGACCGGGCCGTAGGCGTCGTGGACGGCCTTCGCGGCGGCGTCCACGGAGGCCTGGTCGGTGATGTCGGCGGTGACGGGCAGCGCCCGCCCGCCCGCGGCGGCGATCTCGGCGGCGAGGGCGTCCAGCCGGTCGGTGCGGCGGGCGAGCAGGGCGACCCGGGCGCCGTGGGCGGCGAGGGTCCGGGCGGTGGCGGCGCCCATGCCGCTGGCGGCTCCGGTGACGACGGCGGTGCGGGTGGCGAGGTCGGAGTAGCTCATCGGGGGCTCCAGGGGCTCCGGGACGGGTCGGGCTGACGTCGACCACTCTGCGCGGGCCGCGACCGCCGACCCAGGGCTGTGTCCTTCCCGGGAACAGCTGTCCTGGGAACGGCAGTACCACCCTGAGCCGGCCGGGGCGGAGCTAACCTGCCGGGCATGGAGAACACCCTGGGGGACTTCCTCCGTTCGCGCCGGGCCCGGATCCTGCCGGAGGAGGTGGGCCTGCCCTCGCACGGGCGCCGCCGGGTGCAGGGCCTGCGCCGGGAGGAGGTGGCGCAGCTCGCTGGCGTCAGCGTGGACTACTACGTCCGGCTGGAGCAGGGCCGGGGCGGCAGTGCCTCGGACGCGGTGCTGGACGCGGTGGCCCGGGTGCTGCGGCTGGACGAGGTGGAGGCGGCGCACCTGCGCTCGCTCGTCCGTCCGCCGAAGGAGCCTGCCGCGGCCGTCCGGTCCCGTGGGGCCGCGCGCCGGGCCGGGCAGTCGGTCCGCCCGGGGACGAGGCTGCTGCTGGACCTGATGACCGGGGTGCCGGCCTTCGTGCTGGGCCGCCGGATGGACGTCCTGGCCTGGAACGCGCTGGGCGACGCGGTGAACGGTTTCTCCGCGCGCCGCGCTGCCAGCTCGGACGGCCCGCCCAACCAGGCCCGGCACGCCTTCCTCGACCCGGCGGCCCGGGAGTTCTACCGGCAGTGGGACGCGGTCGCCGCGGAGACCGTCTCCTATCTGCGCCGGGACGCCGGACTGCACCCGGAGGACCCGGAGCTGGGCGCCCTGGTGGGCGAACTCTCGCTGCGGAGCGAGGACTTCGGCCGGCTCTGGGCGGACCACCTGGTGCGGGAGAAGACCCACGGGGTCAAGCAGGTCCGGCATCCGCTGGTCGGCGACCTCGACCTCGGCTACGAGACCCTGGCCGTCAACGGATCGCCGGACCAGCTGCTGGTCGTCTACACCGCCCCGGCGGGCTCGCCCGCCGCCCAGAAGCTGGCGCTGTTGGGGAGTTGGACGGCCCCGGGGGCGGCCTCCGAGGCCTCCGAGGCCTCGGACGTGTCGTGAGGATCGGGGCCGGGTCCTGGCGGGCGGGCCGGGCCGGGGCGAATTAGCCTTTCAGACATGAGTGCCTGCGAAGACCTCGCTCTGGCCCCTCAGGACATCGAGCCCCTTCCGCCTCCCGACGGCTGCGCCGAGTGCCTGGCGCAGGGCCGCCGGGACTGGGTGCACCTGCGGATCTGCCTGGACTGCGGCCACATCGGCTGCTGCGACTTCTCGCCGCAGCGGCACGCCACCGCGCACTTCCACAACACCTCCCACCCGGTGATCCGCTCGTACGAGCCGGGGGAGGACTGGCGCTGGTGCTTCGTCCACGAGGTCATGGGCTGAGCGGGAACGGGCTGAGGCGGGAACGGGGGAGCGGGAGCGGGCTGAGCGGGAACGGCTGAGCCAGGCATCAGGACGCCCGGTGGCACAGGCGTGCAACCCCGGTAAAATCCGGACATAAAGCCCGTGCGGCCCCTCCGGCCGACATCCGTCGGCCGACGGCCGCCGAAGGGAGGCCGACGATGACCAAGCGAACACCGGGCAGCACCGCCCAGCTCCGCCAGGGCACCCAGGAACTGCTGGAACGCCGGGGCATGGCGAACCCGCCGACCCGGATCGGGCCGAAGCTGCGCTTCGGAACGACGTCCTCCGCCGCGGCCGGGTACGGCGCGGGCGAGACGTTCCGGCACGGCGGCCGCGACGCGCCGACCACGTCGATGCACGCCGCCCCGTCCCAGCACGCCGAGCTCAAGGGGCACCGGCACCGTGGCGCGGAGAAGCACTCCGCCCACTGAGGCTCCTCCCTCCGCACCCGGCATCGGGGGCGGGCACCGCGCCGCGGATGCCCGCCCCTGACGCGTGATCAGGGGTGTTCTCCGGGGCGGCTCGGGGGTGCGCCCGGATGTCGCGGCCGGGCGCCGTCCCGAAGACTCTTCCCGTCAGAGCCACCGCCGACCGGGCGGGCCCTCGTTGGAGAGAAGCCGGATGAACACCCGTACCCGTACTGCCCGTTGGTCCACCCTGGCCGCAGCCGGCGCGCTGCTCGCGGCCGTCACGGTCGGCGCCGCGGCCCCGGCCCTCGCCGCCGACGCGCCGCCGACCGGCACCGCCGCCGTCTCCGCAACGACCCGACCGGGCCCGCTGGACCGGGAGGCGCTGGCGAAGACCCTCGACACCCTGCCCGCCGACATCACCGGCGCGCTGGTCCGGGTCGACGGCCCGGGCGCGCGGTGGCGCGGCACCTCCGGCGAGGACGTCCCGGCGAACGCCCGGTTCCGGATCGGCAGCATCTCGAAGGTGTTCACCGCGACCGTGATGCTCCAGCTCGTCGCCGAGGGCAGGGTCGAGCTGGACGGCACCGTCCAGCAGTACCTGCCCGGGCTGCTGCCGGCCGGCTACCCGCCGGTCACCGTACGGGAGTTGCTCGACCACACCAGCGGCCTGCCCGGCGGTGGCGGGATGACCTCGGGGGACGGCAGCACCGCGTGGTTCGCCGCGCACAAGGCGGACTACTTCAGCCCCGAGCAGGTCGTCGCCGACATGCTCACCCAGCCGATGGGCTTCGCGCCCGGCACCGCGCAGCAGTACAACGGCAACAACTACTTCGTCGCCGCCATGGTGATCGAGAAGGTCACCGGCGACACCTTCGCCGACCAGGTGCGCGAGCGCATCACCGGCCCGCTCGGCCTGCACGCCACGTACGTCCCGGCCGCCGACGACCTGGCCGTCCGCGGCCCGCACGCCCACGGCTACGTGGACGTCCGCGCCGCCGACGGCAGCACCGGCCGGGTGGACGTCACCGAGCAGAGCCCGTACCCGTGGGCCGAGGGCGGCATGATCTCCTCCGCCGCCGACCTGGAGCGCTTCTTCGACGCGCTGTTCCGCGGCCGACTGCTGCCGCCCGCCCAGCAGGCCGAGGTGTTCGCCGTCCCGGACCTGCCCAACAACCACAACAAGAGCTGCGACATCGGCCCGACCACCGGCCACGCCTGCTTCAGCGCCGGCGGCCTGCTGCGTTCCGTGCTGCCGAACGGCACCGAGGTCTGGGGCAAGACCGGCGCCCGGCCGGGCTACAGCAGCGCCGTCTTCGCCACCCGCGACCTGTCCCGCACCGTGGTCGTCGGGCTCAACCCGACCGGCATCTCCGGCGAGGAGTTCCCCACCCTGTGGAAGGCGGTGACCACCGGCTTCGGCTCCGGGCAGGTGTACGGGAAGCGGTGAGCCCCACTGTCGGTGCCCTGCGCTAGGTTCGTCCCGTTCACCAAGAGACACCAGGGCAAGGCACGGCAGGGCAACGGGGGCGCCACGATGGCCGATGTGATCACGGAGGAGCCGGTCGAGCTCCAGCTGGACCGCTACCGCACCGAACTCACCGGCTACTGCTACCGGATGCTCGGCTCGGTCTTCGAGGCCGAGGACGCGGTGCAGGAGACCATGGTCCGGGCCTGGCGCGGGCACCGGGGCTTCGAGGGCCGGTCCGCGCTGCGCTCCTGGCTGTACCGCATCGCCACCAACGTCTGCCTGGACGCGCTGAACGGCCGCAAGGCCCGGGCCCGTCCGATGGACCTGGCCGGCCCGGTCACGGTGGCCACGGCGCACGACACCCAACTGTCCGAGGTGACCTGGATCGGCCCCGCCCCGGACGGCCGGGTGCTGCCCGAGACAGGGGATCCGGCCGAGGTGGCCGCCCAGCGCGAGTCGGTGAAGCTGGCCTTCGTGGCCGTGCTGCAGCGGCTCGCGCCGCGGCAGCGGGCGGTGCTGATCCTGCGCGAGGTGCTCGGCTGGACGGCCGCCGAGGTGGCCGAACTGCTCGGCGCCACGGTGGCCTCGGTCAACAGCGCGCTGCAGCGCGCCCGCGCGGTGCTCGCCGCCGGGGCCACGGCTGCCACGGCTACCGCGGACGTCGCCCCAGCCCCAGCCCCAGCCCTGTCTCTTATACACATCTCCGAGCCCACGAGAC
>NZ_JNWQ01000072.1 GCF_000716875.1 Streptomyces novaecaesareae
AAACGCCCGGTTACATTCCGAACCCGGAAGCTAAGCCTCACAGCGCCGATGGTACTGCAGGGGGGACCCTGTGGGAGAGTAGGACGCCGCCGAACAATTATTCAAGGCCGCGGCCCCAGCGATTCGCTGGGGCCGCGGCCTTTTTGTGTTTTGCGAACGTGAAGAAGTCCGGCATGACGGGACTTCCGCCCAGACGCGGAGGATCCCGGCATGCCGGACAATGGAGAAGGTGCGCGGGCCAGGAGGCCGGCGCCGAAACCGCGTGACGGCAACGGAGTTGTACGTACGGCCCGCGCGGTGAAGCTGAAGCAGCAGAAGGAGTCACCACGATGTCGAACCAGCCCCAGGACCGTCCCGAGCGTCGATCGGACGACGGCCGAGGCTACGAGCCCCGGTCCCGTGGGGGCTGGTCGAACGACCGTGGCGGCAACCGCCGCGACGACCGCCCCTCCGGTGGATTCCGCCGTGACGACCGCCCTGGCGGGTACCGTCGCGACGACCGCGACGACCGTCCGCGTCGGGACGACCGTCCGTCGGGCGGCTACGGCCGTGACCGCGATGACCGCGGTGGCGACCGTGGCGGTTTCCGCCGTGACGACCGCCCGGCCGGTGGTGGTTTCCGTCGCGATGACCGTCCGTCGGGCGGTTTCAACCGTGACCGTGACGACCGCGGTGGCGACCGTGGCGGCTTCCGCCGCGATGACCGTCCGGCCGGCGGCGGTTTCCGTCGCGATGACCGTCCCTCCGGTGGTGGTTTCCGTCGTGACGACCGCCCGTCGGGCGGTTTCAACCGTGACCGTGACGACCGTGGTGGCGACCGTGGCGGCTTCCGCCGCGATGACCGTCCGGCCGGCGGCGGTTTCCGTCGTGACGACCGTCCCTCCGGTGGCGGCTTCCGTCGTGACGACCGCCCGGCCGGTGGTGGTTTCCGTCGTGACGACCGCCCGTCGGGCGGTTTCAACCGTGACCGTGACGACCGTGGTGGCGACCGTGGCGGTTTCCGCCGCGATGACCGTCCGGCCGGCGGTGGTTTCCGTCGCGATGACCGTCCCTCCGGTGGTGGTTTCCGTCGTGACGACCGCCCGTCGGGCGGCTACGGCCGTGACCGCGATGACCGTGGTGGCGACCGTGGCGGTTTCCGCCGTGACGACCGCCCGGCCGGCGGTGGTTTCCGTCGCGATGACCGTCCCTCCGGCGGCGGTTTCCGTCGTGACGACCGCCCGTCGGGCGGCTACGGCCGTGACCGCGATGACCGTGGTGGCGACCGTGGCGGCTTCCGCCGCGATGACCGTCCGGCCGGCGGCGGTTTCCGTCGTGACGACCGTCCCTCCGGTGGTGGCTTCCGTCGTGACGACCGCCCGAGTGGGTTCCGTCGTGACGACCGTGACGACCGTCCGCGTCGGGACGACCGTCCGTCGGGCGGCTACGGCCGTGACCGTGACGACCGCGGTGGCGACCGTGGCGGCTTCCGCCGCGACGACCGTCCCTCCGGCGGTTTCAACCGTGACCGCGATGACCGTGGCGGCGACCGCGGTGGCGACCGCGGCGGTTTCCGTCGTGACGACCGCGGTGGCGACCGTGGCGGTTTCCGCCGTGACGACCGCCCCTCCGGCGGCTACCGCCGCGACGACCGCGGTGGCGACCGCCGTGATGACCGCGGCCGTCGGGACTACGACGACCGCCGGGGCAACTACGAGCCCGTCAAGCGTCTGCCGATCCCGGAGGACGTCACCGGCTTCGAGATCGACGCGGACGTGCGCCAGGAGCTCAAGAGCCTGCCCAAGACCCTCGCGGACGATGTCGCCCGCAACCTGGTGATGGTGGCCCGCCTGCTCGACAGCGAGCCGGAGGAGGCCTACCAGTACTCGCGCGTCGCGCTCCGTCTGGCCTCCCGCGTGGCCGCCGTCCGCGAGGCGGCCGGTTTCGCCTCGTACGTGACCCAGCGGTACTCCGAGGCGCTGACCGAGTTCCGTGCCGCCCGTCGGATGACCGGTCGGGCGGACCTGTGGCCGGTGATGGCCGACTGCGAGCGTGGTCTGGGCCGTCCGGAGCGGGCCCTGGCGATGGCCGGTGAGCCCGAGGTCAAGCAGCTGGACAAGGCCGGTCAGGTCGAGATGCGCCTGGTGGCGGCCGGTGCCCGCGCCGACATGGAGCAGTACGACGCCGCCGTGGTGACGCTGCAGAGCCCGGAGCTGGCGTCCAGCGCCGTGCACCCGTGGACCGCGCGGCTGCGGTACGCCTACGCCGAGGCGCTGATCGCGGCCGGCCGTGGCGACGAGGCCCGTGACTGGTTCGCCAAGGCGGCGGAGGCCGACACCGACGGCACCACCAACGCCTCGGAGCGGCTCGCCGAGATCGACGGCGTGGAGTTCACCGACGCGCTCGACCCGGAGGCGGCCGAGGAGGAGGCCGACCAGTCCGAGGCCCCGGCGAAGAAGCGCGGCGGCGACATCGCCGACGACCGCGTGATCTTCGAGGACGAGGAGGACGTCGAGGAGTACTACGACGAGGACGACCTCGAGATCGACGAGGAGTTCGACGGCGTGGTGCCCGAGCGCGCCAAGGACGCCCAGGACACGAAGGACGCCCAGGACGTGAAGGCCGGCGACGCCGACGACGCCGAGGCCGGCGACGCCAAGAGCTGAGCGACCGCAACGCCGTGAGGCCCTGCCGTTCCCCGGGAAATCCGGGAACGGCAGGGCCTCACGGCGTCCGGGCCGACGGCGGTGTCAGCCCAGCGCGAGGTTGCGCAGCACCAGTCCGGTGGCCGGCTTCGGCCCGAAGGAGGTGGACTTGCGCGGCATGGTGACTCCCTGTTCGGCCAGCCGCCGCACCACGCTCTCCCGGACCGGGTGCAGCAGGACGGCGGTGCCGCCGGTGCGGGCGGCCTCCCGTTCGGCGGCCGCGGCGGTGTGCAGGTAGCCGATGTCGTCCGGGCCGTCGGGGACGCGCCAGGTGCGGTCGAGCAGGGTGGCGTGCAGGACGGTGGCGTCCAGGTGGCGCCACTCCTCGGGCCGGTCGTGCGGCACGGTCGCGTCCAGCAGGGCCTCCTCGGGCTCGCCGAGCAGCCAGAAGACGCCGTCGCCGCCGGTCAGGACGAAACCGTTGCCGCCCTGCCGCTTCTGCTCGGCGAGCGCCTGGAGGGCGGTGGGCAGCGGGCCGGGGACCTCCTTGACCTTCCAGTGGTCGCCCAGCTTCTCCAGCGCCTCGGCCACCGGCAGCCGGTAGAGCACGCGGTGGATGGCCCGGACCCGCAGCGGGTAGCGGGCGGTGTCCACCAGGAGCACCATGCCGCGGTCCCACGGGCTGCGCGGCAGGTGGCGGTGCTCGCGCTGAAGGCGCAGGTACATCTCCCAGCGGTGGTGGCCGTCGGCGATCAGTGCCCGGCAGGTGGCGAGGTCACGGCCGATCTCGGCGATGTCGGCCGGGTCCGCGACGGCCCACAGGCGGTGGTGGGTGCCGTCGGTGGTGGCGGTGGAGAGCAGCGGTTCGCCCTCGACCGTCCGCTCGATCACACCGGAGGCACCGCCGTCGCCGCGGTAGGTGAGCAGCAGCGGTTCGAGGTTGGCCCGGGTGGTGCGCATCAGGCCCACGCGGTCGGCGACCGGCCGCGGCATCACGTCCTCGTGGGGGAGGACGACGCCGACCTCGGGGCCGCTCACCGCGAGGGCGCCGATCAGGCCGCGCTGGAGCAGTTCGGGGGAGTCGGCGGTGGCGGGAACCCGCTGCTCGTAGACGTAGATCGCGGGCTCCGGGTCGGCGGCGAGGATCCCCTCGCGCTGCCAGGCGGCCAACAGGCGGGCGGCGTGCCGGTACCGGGTGTCCCGGTCGGGGCGGTCGCCGGCGTCCTCGGGCTCGGGCCTGGGCAGGATCAGCCGGACCACGTTGTGCGGGTCGGCGGTCTCCAGGTCGAGCCTGCGGCCCGGGTCGACGACGTCGTACGGCGGGGACGTCACCGCGGCCAGGGCGCCGACCCGGTCGGGGACGTAGCGCAGGCCGCGGAAGGGGGACAGGGACAGACCGGCGGTGGCGACGTGCCCGGGATCGCCGGGGCCGCCCTCGGGAGTCTCGACTCCGTCTTCTGCACTGGGTGTGCTCATTCTGGGCATCGTAACCGGGTACGCGTTGTTGAGAGATCCGAATACCCGTGCCGATTCGTGGGGCGGGTGGGCGACCGAGGGCGAGGTACGGCATGGACGACGGGCAGGAACGGGTGGACGGCGGCGGCCCGGCCGGGTCGGGCGGGCCGGCCGGTGCCGCGGGCGAAGACGCCCAGGCCGGCGGCGGCCCGACCGGCGGGATCCCGCCGCAGAGCCGCTCCGGGGAGCCCGCCGGGGACGTGTACGACTGGTTCCGCCGGGGCGCGCAGCTCCTGGCGCAGGGGCATCCGGCGGCCGCCGAGCAACTGCTGTCCCGGGCGGTGGCGGCCGAGCCGCACTCGCGCAGCATCCGGGAGGCGCTGGCCCGCGCCCAGTTCGACGCGGGTTCGTACGCGGCGGCGCTGGAGAACTTCCGGGCCGTGGCACTGGCCGACCCGGCGGACGACTACGCTCAGTTCGGATGGGGGGTCGCGGCGGCCCGGCTGGGCGACTTCGAGACGTCCGCCGAGCACCTGGCCCTGGCCGTGGCGATGCGGCCGGAGGCCGACCACTACCGGGCGGCGCTGCGGCAGACCCGGGCGACGCTGGCGGCCCGGGCCGGTGCGTACGGCCCGCTGCTGCCCGGCGCACCCGGGTACCTGGCGCCCCCGCCCGGTACCGCGGACCCGGTCGGGAGAGAGCCGGACGGCGCCGAGGGCGACGCCTGAGCGGCCGACGGCACGGACGGCCGCACCGCGCGGTGCGCCGAGCCGGTGAGCCAGGGGAGTCGGGGGAGCCGGCGAGCTGGTGAGTCGCGGAGCCGGGAAGCCGGGAAGCCGGTGCAGTGAACGACGCAGTGAACGACGCAAGCGAATGACGACGCAGTGAATGAGGTAGCGCAGCCATGACCGAGACGGCCACCCCCGTGCGACGCACCGCCCCCGGCGGCAGCGAGCGGCCGCTGACCGAGGCGTACGACACGGCGCTGCTGGACCTGGACGGCGTGGTCTACGCCGGGGCGCAGGCGATCGAGCACGCGGTGGTCTCGCTGGACGCCGCCCGGACGGCCGGGATGCGGCTCGCGTACGTGACCAACAACGCCTCCCGTCCGCCGCGTGTGGTGGCCGAGCACCTGACCGAGCTGGGCGTTCCGGCCCAGCCCACGGACGTGATCAATTCGGCCCAGGCGGCCGCCCGGGTGGTCGCCGAGAAGGTGCCGGCCGGCGCGAAGGTGCTGGTCGTGGGCGGTCTCGGGCTGGAGGAGGCGCTGGCCGAGCAGGGGCTGGTCGCGGTCCGCTCGCTGGCCGACGAGCCGGCCGCCGTGGTCCAGGGCTTCGACCCCTCGGTGGGCTGGACCGACCTGGCGGAGGCCTCGTACGCGGTGCAGAGCGGGCTGCCCTGGGTGGCGTCCAACCTGGACCTGACGGTGCCGCGGGCGCGGGGCATCGCGCCCGGCAACGGCACGCTGGTCGCGGCGGTGCGGGCGGCGACCGGGGTGGAGCCGGAGGTGGCGGGCAAGCCGCTGCCGCCGATGCACCGGGAGACCGTGCTGCGCACCGGCGCGAAGCGGCCGCTGGTCGTCGGCGACCGGCTGGACACCGACATCGAGGGCGCGTTCAACGGCGGGGTGGACAGCCTGCTGGTCTTCACCGGGGTGACCACCCCGGAGCTGCTGCTGGCGGCCCCGGTCGAGCACCGGCCGACCTATCTGGCGGCCGACCTGCGCGGACTGCTCGTCCCGCACGCGGCGGTGACGGCCGAGGCCGAGGGCTTCGGCTGCGGCGGCTGGGTCGCCCGGGCCGAGGGCGGCGCGCTGCGGCTGACCGGGGCCGGGGACCGCTGGGACGGCCTGCGGGCGCTGTGCGCGGCGGCGTGGACGGCGTTGGACGCGGGCGGCGCGCCGGTGGACGGGCGGAAGGCGCTGGCCGAGCTGGGCTTCTGAGGCGCCGAGGGCATTCGGGCACCGGGCCCGACGGCCGGGTCAGAGCAGGGTGCGCAGCCGCAGCAGGTCGCGGAAGCCCGCCTCCAGCCGGACCCGGCCGCTCGCCCAGGCGGACGCGAAGTTCAGCCGGCCGTCGACCAGGGCGACCAGGTCGTCGCTGCTCATGGTGAGCCGGATCTCGGCCTTCCCGGTCGGGGTTCCCGGGGTGACGACCACGTCCTGGATCCGGCCGTCCCGCAGCTGCCCGGTGAAGGTCAGGTCGAGGTCGGTGATCCGGCAGCTGACCGAGCGGTCGAGGGCCGAGGCCTTGCGGACGTCGCCGGTGGACTTCGCCATGTTCCGGCTGAGCTGTTCCAGCGCCTCCCGGCACTCCTCGGCGTTCGCCATGGGCGGCGGCTCCATCCCCTGGTCACTACGGTGCTGACTGCGGGCCACGGTACCTCAGGCGGGTTTTGGCGGTAGCGTCGTCCGTGGGGTGCCCGGAACGGCCCGGGTGCCGAGAGCGACGCAGCGACGCGCGTAGGCGATTGGGAGGCACCCGGATGCTGCCGAGGACGGTTCGGGGAGTGGTGGAGACCGCGGCCGGGGTGGTCGAGGAGGTCGGCAAGCGGGTCGTCGGGACGGCGGCCGTGATCCTGGAGAAGGCCGGGGTCGACGTCGCCGATGTGGAGCGTCGGCTGGGCGGGCAGTTCCCGCCGTCGGCGAAGACGCTGCAGACCCTGGCCGAGGAGGCGTTGACCGCCGGGCGGGCCGGGGTGGACCTGGCGGTCGGGATGGCGCGCAACGAGGCGGAGAAGGTCTTCGAGAAGGTCGGTGACCAGGTCACCAAGGTCGGCGTGGTGCTGGCGTACCTGGAGACCAAGCTGCGCGAGGTCGAGGAGGAGGCTCCGGCGGCGGAGCCCGGGGCGGATGCGTACGGCGCCGAGGAGCCGGTGCCGGCGCCGCGGGCGGACGACCTGTTCGGGCGCGGGTGGGAGTTCGAGGAGGAGCGGTCGTCGGGCAGGCGGGTGGGGGATCCGATAGTCGCCGAGCGGGTGGAGGTGGACGCGCCGGTCGAGGTCGACCCGCCGGTACCGCCGGCCGCCCCGCGGAAGGCTCCCGCGCGCAGGAGCACGGCGGAGACGAGCACGGAGAAGAGCTCGGAGAATAGGGCGGAGAAGAAGACCGCGGCGGCCGGGAGGCCCGTCGCCGAGAAGGCCACGGCCAAGCGGGCCACCGCCAAGAAGGCCGCTGCCAAGAAGACGACGACCGTCAAGAAGAGCGCCACCGCCAAGCAGGCCGCCGCGCAGCCCGAGGCCCCCGCGAAGCGCACGGCGACCAGGAGGACCACGGTCCGCAAGGCCACCAGCACGAAGAAGCCCGATGCCCGAGACGAGTGAGACGAGTCGACCGACCGGCCAGATCGGCCCGTCCGGCCCGTCCGACGCGGGCGCGCCGGGGCGGCAGGTGGAGCCGATCGGCGTCGAACTGGTTCCGACCGGCCACCCCGCGGTGGACGCCGGGCTGGCCCGGCTGGAGGCCCTGGACGGGGTCCCGGCCGAGGCACACGTCGCGGTGTACGAAGATGTTCACCAGCGGTTGGCCGACACACTGGCCGCGCTCGACCAGGAATGACCCGTAGGACCGGTAGGAGCTGAAACACCAGTGGCAGTGGCACGACGCCGACTCGACGCGGAGCTGGTCCGCCGCAAGCTGGCCCGGTCGCGTGAGCACGCGTCCGAGCTGATCGCGGCCGGCCGGGTGACCGTCGGCGGCACCACCGCGACCAAGCCGGCCACCCAGGTGGAGACCTCGGCGGCGGTCGTGGTGGCCAAGGACGACAACGACCCCGACTACGTCTCGCGCGGCGGCCACAAGCTGGCCGGCGCCTTCGCGGCGTTCGTGCCGCAGGGCCTGGTGGTCGAGGGCCGCCGGGCGCTGGACGCGGGCGCGTCCACCGGCGGCTTCACCGACGTGCTGCTGCGGGCCGGGGCGGCCGGCGTGCTGGCGGTGGACGTCGGGTACGGGCAGCTCGCCTGGTCGCTGCAGAGCGACGAGCGGGTCACCGTGATGGACCGCACCAATGTGCGGGAGCTGACCCTGGAGCTGATCGGCGACACCCCGGTGGACCTGGTGGTGGGCGACCTGTCGTTCATCTCGCTGGGCCTGGTGCTCCCGGCCCTCGCGTCCTGCGCGGCCGAGGACGCGGACCTGGTGCTGATGGTCAAACCGCAGTTCGAGATCGGCAAGGAGCGCCTGGGCAGCGGCGGGGTGGTGCGCAGCCCGCAGCTGCGGGCCGAGATGGTGCGCCAGGTCGCCGGGCAGGCGTGGGAGCTCGGGCTGGGCGTGCGCGCCGTGACCGCGAGCCCCCTGCCGGGGCCGTCCGGCAACGTGGAGTACTTCCTCTGGCTGCGCCGGGACGCCCCGCAGCTGGACCCCGCGGAGGCGGACCGGGCCGTGGCGGAGGGGCCCCGATAGGGTGCTCTGCAGACGTCCGGCCCGTCATGCTGTATGGCGGCCGCACCGGGCCGAGGGCGACCCGGCCGGCGTTAGGGAGAGGGCAGCGGCATGAGCGATGAAGCACGTACGGTCTTCCTGATCGCGCACACCGGCCGGGAGGCGGCGCTGCGCAGCGTCGAGGCGCTGGTGCACGGGCTGCTGAAGGCAGGGCTGCGGATCAGACTGCTGGAGACCGAGGCGGTCGACCTGGACCTGCCGGACGGCGTCGAGAAGGTGGCCGAGGGCCCCGGGGCGGCGGACGGCTGCGAGCTGATCCTGGTGGCCGGCGGGGACGGGACGCTGCTGCGCGGGGCGGAGCTGGCCCGTTCGCACGGGCTGCCGATGCTCGGGATCAACCTGGGCCGGGTGGGTTTCCTCGCGGAGGCCGAGCGGGACGACCTTGCCGTGGTGGTCGAGCGGGTGGTCGACGCGGACTACGAGGTCGAGGAGCGGATGACGCTCGACGTCATCGTGCGCACCAACGGCGACGTGGTGCACCACGACTGGGCGTTGAACGAGGCGTCGATCGAGAAAGCGTCCCGGGAGCGGATGCTGGAGGTGGTGACCGAGGTGGACGGCCGCCCGGTCTCCAACTTCGGCTGCGACGGCGTGGTGTGTGCGACGCCGACCGGCTCCACCGCGTACGCGTTCTCCGGTGGCGGGCCGGTGGTGTGGCCGGAGGTCGAGGCGCTGCTGATGGTGCCGATCTCGGCGCACGCGCTGTTCGCCCGCCCGCTGGTGACCTCGCCCGAGTCGGTGCTGGCCGTCGAGGTGCAGCCGAAGACCCCGCACGGTGTGCTCTGGTGCGACGGGCGGCGCTCGGTCGAACTGCCCGCCGGGGCCCGGGTGGAGGTGCGCCGGGGGAAGACGCCGGTGCGGCTGGCCAGACTGCACCGGGCGCCGTTCACCGACCGGCTGGTGGCCAAGTTCGCGCTGCCGGTGACGGGTTGGCGCGGTCGGGCCGACCACCACTAGGACGCGCGGGGCCGTCGGCGGCCCGGCCGACCGTCAGACCGCCAGGGGCTGGGCCTCGTCGGTCGGGCCGAGCCGGCCGCCGGCTGCCGCGCGGGCGGCCAGCCCGGCGAGGCGTTCGACGGAGGCGGGGACGGTTGCGGCGGGCACGGTGAGCGGGATCCGGATGTGGTGCTCGAAGGCGCCGTCCGAGCCGAAGCGGTTGCCCGAGGCGATCCGCACCCCGTCGCGTTCCCCGGCCAGGGCCAGCGCCGCGCCGGACAGCCCGGCGGTGGAGATCCAGAGCGCGAGCCCGCCGGAGGGCATCGGGAAGCTCCAGTCGGGCAGGTGCGCGGGCAGCGCGGTGGCGAAGGCCTGCGCGGTGGCCCGCAGCCGGGCCAGCTGGTACGCCCGTACGGCGGGCAGTGGTTCGCCCAGCAGTTCGGCGGCGATCAGCTGGTCCAGCACCGGGGTGCCGACGTCGCTGTAGACCCGCTCGCCGGCCAGCCGGCGCACCAGTGCGGGCGCGGCCCGGACCCAGCCGATCCGCAGGCCGCCCCAGAGCAGCTTGCCGGCCGAGCCGACGGTGACCACCTGGGCGGACCGGTCCAGCGCCGCCATCGGGCGCGGCAGTGGCTCGGACTCCGCCACGCCCCAGCCGAGTTCGGCGGTGGTCTCGTCCACCAGCACGACGCTCCCGGCGGCCCGCGCGGCGGCCAGCAGCTCGCGGCGCTGCTCCTCGTCGATCAGCGCGCCGGTCGGGTTGTGGAAGTCCGGGATCACGTAGGCGAGCCTGGGCGCGGCGCCGCGCAGCACCCGCTGCCACTCCTCCTGGTCCCACCGGGGGCCGGAAGCCCAGGCGTACGGCACCGGGACCAGCCGGGCGCCGGTGAGCCGCAGGGCCTGCAGGGTGTGCGCGTAGCTGGGCGCCTCCACGGCGACCCGGTCGCCCCGGCCGACCAGCACCCGCTGGACCAGGTGCAGGGCGCCCATCGCGCCCGTGGTGACCAGGATCTGGTCGGGGGTGGTGGGCAGCCCGCGCTCGGTGAAGCGGCGGGCGACGGCCTCGCGCAGCACCGGGACGCCGGTGGGGTAGTGGCCGTGCCCGGAGGCGTAGCAGGGCAGCTGCTCGACGGCCCGGGCGGCGGCGTCGCCGAACCAGGGCTGTGGGGCGGGCAGGGCGGCGACGCCGAGGTCCAGGGTGCGGCCCTGCTCGTCCGGCGGGACGGGGTGCAGGGCGTCGCCGGGCGGCGGGGCGCCCTCGGGCAGGGCGGTCCAGCTGCCCGCGCCGCGCCGGCTGTGCAGGTAGCCCTCGCCGCGCAGCGTCTCGTAGGCGGTGGCGACGGTGGTGCGGCTCAGTTCCAGGGCGGAGGCCAGCTCGCGTTCGGCGGGCAGCCGGGCACCGACCGGCAGCCGGCCCTCGGTGACCAGCAGGCGGATCCGGCCGGCGAGGGCGCGGTAGGCGGGGCGGCGGGCGGTGGCCGGCTCGGGGAGCCGGGCGCCGGCGAGCAGCCGGGCCAGCGCGGGCGGGGTGACGGTGGTGTGCCAGTCGGCCATGGCGATCAGTCCACTTGCTCGGGATTGGCCCTGGAGCGGGCTGTTTTGGCCCGGCCATCATGGCAGGGCGGCCGTACCGTCCGCCACCACCGGGCCGCCCGGAGGTGCAGCACCACCGCAGGAGCACCATTGGCCACCACGACCACGCCCGTACCAGCCACCGCGGAGACCACCCTCGCGGTCCGCGTCCTCGGCGACACCCACGCCCTCGCCCGCCGGCTCCCGCAGCTGTTGGCCGGCCTGACGCTGTACGGCGCGAGCATGGCGCTGATGCTCCGCTCCGGCCTCGGCCTGGACCCCTGGGACGTCCTGCACCAGGGCCTGCAGCGCAGCATCGGCCTCTCGGTCGGCGCCTGGGTGACCATCTGCGGCGCCCTGGTCCTGCTGCTGTGGATACCGCTGCGCCAGCGCCCTGGCCTGGGCACCGTCGCCAACGTGCTGGTGATCGGCGTGGCGATGGACCTCACCCTGCGGATCGTCGGGGACCTGCACGGCCTGCCGGTCCGGATCGCCGGAGCGGCCGCGGCGATCACGCTCAACGGCCTGGCGGGCGGCCTCTACATCGGCGCCCGCCTCGGCCCCGGCCCGCGGGACGGCCTGATGACCGGACTCCACCGGCGCACCGGCCGCTCGCTGCGGCTGATCCGCACCGGCCTGGAGGTGGCGGTGCTGGCCGCCGGCCTGCTGCTCGGCGGCACCGCCGGGATCGGCACCGTCGCGTACGCGCTGGTCATCGGCCCGCTGGTGCAGTTCTTCCTGCCCTGGTGCACCGTGCCGATGCCCGCGCGAAACTCCCGGAAGGAGTGAACTTCGGGGCACGGAGTTGCCGCGCGCCGTTGCCGCTCGTCGCGCGCCGGGGGCGGAACCTCGTAAGGTCGTCTCCGTGTTGGACGAGATGCGGATACGGGATCTTGGGGTCATCGACGACGCGGTGGTCGAACTCGCCCCCGGCTTCACCGCCGTGACGGGTGAGACCGGCGCCGGCAAGACCATGGTCGTCACCAGCCTCGGCCTGCTGCTCGGCGGACGCGCCGACCCGGGCCTGGTGCGCAACGGCACCGGACGCGCCGTCGTCGAGGGCCGGCTGGAACTGCCCGCCGACTCCCCGGTGGCGGCCCGCGCCGTCGAGGCCGGGGCCGAACTGGACGACGGGGCCCTGCTGATCAGCCGGACCGTCTCCGCCGAGGGCCGCTCCCGCGCGCACGTCGGCGGGCGGGCCGTCCCGGTCGGGCTGCTCGCCGAGCTCGGCGAGGACCTGATCGCCGTGCACGGCCAGACCGACCAGCAGCGCCTGCTGCGCCCGGCCCGCCAGCGCGGCGCGCTGGACCGGTACGCGGGCGAGGCGGTGGCCGAGCCGCTGGCCCGCTACCGCGAGACCTACCGCACCCTGCGCGAGGTCTCCGCGACGCTGGAGGAGCTGACCACCCGGGCCCGCGAACGCGCCCAGGAGGCCGACCTGCTGCGCTTCGGCCTGGACGAGATCGCCGCCGCCGAGCCGGTGGCCGGGGAGGACACCGAGCTCGGCGCCGAGGCCGAACGGCTCGGCCACGCCGACGCGCTCTCCTCCGCCGCGACCCTCGCGCACGCCGCCCTGGCCGGCGACCCGGCCGACCCGGAGGCCCTGGACGCGGGCACCCTGCTCGCGCAGTCCCGCCGGGCCCTGGACGCCGTACGCCACCACGACGAGCGCCTGGCCGTGCTCGCCGACCGCCTCAACGAGGTCGGCTACCTGCTGGCCGACGTGGCCGGCGACCTGGCCGGCTACGCCGACGACCTGGACGCCGACCCGGTGCGCCTGGCCGCCGTCGAGGACCGCCGGGCCGTCCTGGCCCAGCTGCTGCGCAAGTACGGCGGCGAGGAGAACACCCTCGCCGAGGTGATCGCCTGGGCCGAGGCCGGAGCCGCGCGGCTCGCCGAACTCGACGGCGACGACGACCGGATCGACCAGCTGGGCGCCCGGGAGACCGAACTGCGCACCGAGCTGGCCGAACTGGCGGCCGAGGTGTCGGACGCCCGGCAGGCCGCGGCCGGCCGCTTCGCCGAGGCCGTCTCCGCCGAACTCGCCGAACTCGCCATGCCGCACGCCCGGGTGACCTTCTCGATCAGCCAGGTCGACGACCTGGCCGGGATCGAGGTCGGCGGCCGCGCCGTCGCGTACGGCCCGCACGGCGTGGACGAGGTCGAGGTGCTGCTCGCCCCGCACCCGGGCGCCCAGCCCCGCCCGATCGCCAAGGGCGCCTCCGGCGGTGAGCTGTCCCGGGTGATGCTCGCCGTCGAGGTCGTCTTCGCGGGCGCCGACCCCGTCCCGACCTACCTGTTCGACGAGGTGGACGCCGGAGTCGGCGGCAAGGCCGCGGTCGAGATCGGCCGCCGGCTGGCCAAGCTGGCCGAGTCCGCCCAGGTCGTCGTGGTCACCCACCTCCCGCAGGTCGCCGCGTTCGCGGACCGGCACCTGGTGGTGGAGAAGACCAACGACGGCACCGTGACCCGCAGCGGCGTCAAGGTGCTGAACGACGAAGAGCGGGTGCGTGAACTCTCCCGGATGCTGGCCGGCCTGGAGGACTCGGAGCTGGGCCGGGCCCACGCCGAGGAGCTGCTGGCCGCCGCCCGGGCCCCGCGCACACCCTGAGCCGGCACCGGCGGTACCCGCGGCCCGTCAGCGACGCGCCCCGGGTGCCGCCGACTGTCCAAGAGGGCCGCCGACCTGGCATGGTGGCGGCTGGACACTGGCTTCCCAGCCCCGAGCGCCGCCCGGCGGGCAATCCTCGCGAAGCGGCGCGCGAACCTGATCGAGTCGGATGCGAGACGACGTGGACCATTCCGCCACCCGGGCCACCGCGGCCGCCCCGGAACCGGGGCAGCTGCACGTGGTACTCGTCCTGGCCGCCAGCACCGGCGGCATCGGTGCGCACGTGCGCTCCCTGGCCCACGGCCTGGTCGCGCACGGGGTGACCGTCACGGTCTGCGCGCCGGCCGGCACGGACGCGCTGTTCGGCTTCTCCCGGACGGGCGCCAGGTTCCACACCGTCGACATCACCCCCACCGCGGGCGCCCGCAGCGACGCCGCCGCGATCGGCGAGCTGCGCCGGGCCTTCACCGGCGCCGACGTGGTGCACGCCCACGGGCTGCGCGCCGGACTGCTCTCCGACCTCGCGCTGCGCACCGCCGGCCGCTTCCCGGGCCTGCGCCCGGAGACGCCGCTGGTGGTCACCTCGCACCACGCGCTGCTGGCCACCGGCATGGAGCGCCGGCTGCAGCGGCTGATGGAGCGCCGGGTGGCGCGCGCCGCCGACCTCGTCCTCGGCGCCTCCTCCGACCTCGTCGCCCGGGCCCGCGAACTGGGCGCCACCGACGCCCGGCTCGGCCCGGTGGCCGCCCCGCCGATGCCCGAGGGCCGGCTCGGCCGAGCCGAGGCGCGCGCCGAGCTGCTCGGCGACGGCCCGGACCGCCCGCTGGTGCTGGCGATCGGCCGGCTCGTCCCGCAGAAGGCCTTCGGGCTGCTGCTGGACGCCGCCCGGGAGCTGTCCGCGCTGGACCCGGAGCCGCTGGTACTGCTCGCCGGGGACGGCCCGGAGGCGGGCGCGCTGCGTGAGCGGGCGGCCGCCGAGAAGCTGCCGGTACGGCTGCTCGGCTACCGCACCGACGTGCCCGACCTGCTGGCCGCCGCCGACGTGGTGGTGGTCTCCAGCCGCTGGGAGGCCCGCTCGCTGGTGGTGCAGGAGGCGATGCGGGCCGGCGTGCCGGTGGTCGCCACCGCCGTCGGCGGCATCCCCGAACTGGTCGGCGACGCCGCCGTCCTGGTGCACCCGGGGGACCCGGCCGCGATCGGCGCGGCGGTGCGCGGGCTGCTGGCCGACCCGGCCCGCCGTGAACGGCTGGCGGCGGCCGGCCGGCAGCAGGCCGAGACCTGGCCGGACGAGGCCGCCACCGTCGCCCAGGTGCTCAGCACCTACGACGAACTGGTCCAGCGCGCCTGACCAGGGCCTGTCTTCAAACTCGCGTCTGCGGGGCGACAGGCCCTAGACCGTCGCCTGCTCGACCCGGTCGGCGGCCAGGCCGTCCGGCTGGGCGGACAGGTAGGCGGCGCCGCAGGCGGTCAGCCGCAGGGCGGTGTCGATCAGCGGGACGTGGCTGAAGGCCTGCGGGAAGTTGCCGACCTGGCGCTTGAGCCGCGGATCCCACTCCTCGGCGAGCAGGCCGATGTCGTTGCGGAGCGAGAGCAGCTTGTCGAACAGGTCGCGGGCCTCCTGGACCCGGCCGATCATGGCGAGGTCGTCGGCCAGCCAGAACGAGCAGGCCAGGAAGGCGCCCTCGTGGCCGGAGAGCCCGTCCACGTTGTTCCCGGACTCGTCGTGGGTCGGGTAGCGCAGCACGAAGCCGTCCTCGGTGGACAGTTCGCGCTGGATCGCCTCGATGGTGCCGATCACCCGCTTGTCGTCCGGCGGCAGGAAGCCGACCTGGGGGATGAGCAGCAGCGAGGCGTCCAGCTCCCGGCCGCCGTAGTACTGGGTGAAGGTGTTGCGCTCCGGGTCGTAGCCCTTCTCGCAGACGTCCCGGTGGATGGTCTCGCGCAGCTCGCGCCAGCGCTCCAGGTGGCCGTCGGCGGGGGCGTCCTCGGGGGTCTGCTCCAGCAGCTTGATGGTGCGGTCGACGGCGACCCAGGCCATCACCTTGGAGTGGACGAAGTGCCGGCGCGGGCCGCGGACCTCCCAGATGCCCTCGTCCGGCTCCTGCCAGTGCTCCTCCAGGTACTCGATCAGGCGCAGCTGCAGGTGGTGGGCGTGGTCGTTGCGGACCAGGCCGGTCATGTGGGCCAGGTGCAGGGCCTCCACGACCTCGCCGTAGACGTCGAGCTGGAGCTGCCCGGCGGCGCCGTTGCCGACCCGGACGGGCTGGGAGCCCTCATAGCCGGGCAGCCAGTCCAGCGAGGACTCGGTGAGCTCGCGCTCGCCCGCGATGCCGTACATGATCTGCAGGTTCTCCGGGTCGCCGGCGACGGCCCGCAGCAGCCACTCGCGCCAGGCCTTGGCCTCGTCGCGGTAGCCGGTGCGCAGCAGGGAGGAGAGCGTGATCGCGGCGTCGCGCAGCCAGGTGTAGCGGTAGTCCCAGTTGCGCTCGCCGCCGATGTCCTCGGGCAGCGAGGTGGTGGGGGCGGCGACGATGCCGCCGGTGGGGGCGTAGGTGAGGCCCTTGAGGGTGATCAGGGAGCGGACCACGGCCTCGCGGTAGGGGCCCTGGTAGGTGCACTGGTCGGCCCACTCGTGCCAGAAGTCGGCGGTGGCGTCCAGCATCTCCTCGGCGTCCGGGGCCGTGGGCGGGTCCAGGTGGGAGGCCTGCCAGGTGAGGGCGAAGGCGATCCGCTCGCCGGCGGTCACGGTGAAGTCGGCGTAGGTGGTGAGGTTGCGGCCGTACGTGTCGGCCTCGCCGTCCAGCCAGACCGAGTCGGGCCCGGCGACGGCGACGGTGCGGTGGCCGCCGTCGGCCTGCTCGACGCGGTGCACCCAGGGCACGATGCGGCCGTACGAGAAGCGCATCCGCACCGCCGAGCGCATCCGGACGGTGCCGGCCACGCCCTCGACGATCCGGATCACCTGGGGGACGGCGTCCTTGCCGGCCAGCGGGCGCGGCGGCATGAAGTCGATCACCCGGACGGTGCCGCCCTGGGCGTCCCACTCCTGCTCCAGGATCAGCGAGTCGCCCCGGTAGCGGCGGCGGTCGGCGGGCACGGCGGGGGCGGCGGCGGTGGGCGGGGGCACGCGCAGGTCGGCGGTGTCGGCGAGGCGGACCCGGCCGACGGTGCTGGGGGCCGTGGCGGGGACGGGCACCGGGACGGCGGTCGCGACGGCTTCGGCCGGGCCGATCCGCCAGAAGCCGTGTTCATCGGTGCCGAGCAGGCCGGCGAACACGGCCGGCGAGTCGAAGCGGGGAAGGCAGAGCCAGTCCACCGCCCCGTCCCTGCTGACCAGGGCAGCGGTCTGCATGTCCCCGATGAGTGCGTAGTCCTCGATACGGCCGGCCACGTGGATCTCCAGTTCGCAATGTGGTCAGGGCATCGGCGAGCGGAGGGAGCGAGCGGTCTGCGGGGCCGGGGGTCCACCCCGGGACGTCCGGACTGCCGGGGGGTGGTGGCAGGCCTTGCTGGAGTGTCCGCGCGGGGCTCGGTCGAGCCCCTGGAGTGGGTGGGGAGGAGCTGGAATACGGGGAGGTCCGGTCGCGCATCGGGGACCGGGAGTGTCCTGACCCTCCCACGCCCTCCGCGTGCTCGTGCTGTCGGCGATGCGTCCGAGCAGCTTACGACGGACGAAAGGGGCGAAGCACGCGGGCGACGCCCGGTGTGGCGCCGCAATTCGGCGGAAATGCCGTGCATCGCAGGGGTGCGGCGAAGGATGGTCCGGAAGGATCACCTCCGGGTGGCCTGTCCGGAGGATCCGGTATGGCCCGGCCGGATGACCTGGTCTGGCCCGGTTCGGCGGGTCGTGCGACGGGTGTGACACCTGCGGCGGATGATGCGCCGGTGGTGCGCCCGGCGCACGCCCCCGGTGCGGCGCGCGCGGCCCGAACGGCGTCCGGGTCGGGTCACTGTTACCCTGGTATCCCGTGGACCGGCGGGATCAAACGCCCCGGACCAGCCGAACCGACGACCCTTCGAGCGCCGCGCACCGAGCCGGCCTCCCGTCGCCCGGCGAGCCGAGAGCTTCCCGCCCACGTCACCTTCGACACACGACCCACGGGAGCCCCCTCTTGGCACAGCCCCATTCCGGCAAGGCAGCGAACGGCCGCGCCGTGACGACCAAGCACCTCTTCGTCACCGGGGGTGTCGCCTCTTCGCTCGGCAAGGGGCTCACCGCCTCCAGCCTCGGAGCCCTGCTCAAGGCCCGCGGCCTGCGTGTGACGATGCAGAAGCTCGACCCGTACCTCAACGTGGACCCGGGCACCATGAACCCGTTCCAGCACGGTGAGGTGTTCGTCACCGACGACGGCGCCGAGACCGACCTGGACATCGGCCACTACGAGCGGTTCCTGGACACCAACCTGCACGGCTCGGCGAACGTCACCACCGGCCAGGTGTACTCGACCGTCATCGCCAAGGAGCGCCGCGGCGAGTACCTGGGCGACACCGTCCAGGTCATCCCGCACATCACCAACGAGATCAAGTCCCGGATCCGCCGGATGGCGACCGAGGACGTCGACGTGGTGATCACCGAGGTCGGCGGCACCGTCGGCGACATCGAGTCGCTGCCGTTCCTGGAGGCCGTCCGCCAGGTCCGCCACGAGGTCGGCCGGGACAACGTGTTCTTCGTGCACGTCTCCCTGCTGCCGTACATCGGCCCCTCGGGCGAGCTGAAGACCAAGCCCACCCAGCACTCCGTCGCCGCGCTGCGCAACATCGGCATCCAGCCGGACGCCATCGTGCTGCGCGCCGACCGCGAGGTCCCGCAGGCGATCAAGCGCAAGATCTCGCTGATGTGCGACGTGGACGAGGAGGCCGTGGTCGCGGCCATCGACGCCAAGTCGATCTACGACATCCCGAAGGTGCTGCACGGCGAGGGCCTGGACGCCTACGTCGTCCGCCGCCTGGACCTGCCGTTCCGCGACGTGGACTGGACCACCTGGGACGACCTGCTGCGCCGCGTCCACGAGCCGCAGCACATCGTCAAGGTCGCCCTGGTCGGCAAGTACATCGACCTGCCGGACGCCTACCTGTCGGTGACCGAGGCGCTGCGCGCCGGCGGCTTCGCCAACAACGCCCGGGTCGAGATCAAGTGGGTCACCTCGGACGACTGCGAGACGCCCGAGGGCGCCCGGGAGCAGCTCGGCGACGTGGACGCGATCTGCATCCCCGGCGGCTTCGGTGACCGCGGCGTCAACGGCAAGGTCGGCGCGATCACCTACGCCCGCGAGAACAAGGTCCCGCTGCTGGGCCTGTGCCTGGGCCTGCAGTGCGTGGTCATCGAGGCCGCCCGCAACCTGGCCGGCCTGCCGGAGGCCAACTCCACCGAGTTCGACGCCGCCGCCAAGCACCCGGTCGTCTCCACCATGGCCGAGCAGCTGGCCATCGTCGACGGCAAGGGCGACCTGGGCGGCACGATGCGCCTGGGCCTGTACCCGGCCAAGCTCGCCGAGGGCTCGATCGTCCGCGAGGTCTACGGCGGCGAGCCGTACGTCGAGGAGCGCCACCGCCACCGCTACGAGGTCAACAACGCCTACCGCGCGGACCTGGAGAAGACCGGCCTGCAGTTCTCCGGCCTCTCCCCCAAGGGCGACCTGGTCGAGTACGTCGAGTACCCGCGCGAGGTGCACCCCTACCTGGTGGCCACCCAGGCCCACCCGGAGCTGAAGTCCCGCCCGACCCGCCCGCACCCGCTGTTCGCGGGCCTGGTCAAGGCCGCCATCGAGATCAAGACCGCGGCCTCCGAGTAGGGGCCTGCGAGTAGGTCTTCCTCTCTTCGGCCTCGGTCGTTCACCGGACGGCGGCCCCGCGATTCCCGCGGGGCCGCCGTCCGGCGTTAGATTGTGTCGTACTGACGAAAAGGGGAGAGCGATGGACGAGCAGAGTGACCGGGTGATCGCCGACGTGGCCGAGGAGTGGGAGGTCCGGGACGGCCGGACGCCGTTCCAGGGCAAGGTCACCGGCGTGCGCAGCGAAGAGGTCCGGATGCCCGACGGCAGCTGGGCCCGCCGCGACTACCAGACCCACCCCGGCTCGGTCTCGGTGCTCGCCCTCGACGACCGGCAGCGGGTGCTCGTCCTGCGCCAGTACCGCCACCCGGTGCGCCAGCGGCTGTGGGAGCTGCCGGCCGGCCTGCTCGACGTCCCCGGCGAGAACCCGTGGCACGCCGCGCGGCGCGAGCTGTACGAGGAGGCGCACTGCAAGGCCGACACCTGGCGGATCCTCGCCGACTACTACACCTCCCCGGGTGGCACCGACGAGGCGCTGCGGATGTTCCTGGCCACCGACCTGTCGGCGGCCGAAGGGGAGCGCTACGCGGCCGAGGGCGAGGAACAGGAGATCGAGGTCGCCTGGGTGCCGGTGCCGGAACTGATCCGGCTCATCCAGGCCGGGCACCTGCACAACCCGACGCTGATCACCGGCACCCTCGCCGTGCACGCCGCGCTCACCGGCCCCGACGGGCTGGCCGCGCTGCGCCCGGCGGACGCGCCCTGGCCGGCCCGGCCCTTCGAGGCGTGAGCGGCCGTCCCGGTCGCGCCGCCCGGGGGAGGCGGCGCTTCGGGTGCCGACGGCCGTCCCGCTCGATTCGCCCGGGCGGAGGCGGTGCTTCGGGGTGCCGAGGGCCGTCCCGGTTGATTCGCCCGGGTGATTCGCCGGTTCGTACGACCGGATGTCACCTCGGCTGAGCTGGACGGTCGAACTACGCTTCGCAAACAGGGCGCCCGTCCCGGGCCGCCTCCGCTGAGCACCGGACGACGAGTCCGGATGCCGAGCGTCGCATGCCGAGCGCGGGATGACGTCGGGAGTGGCACGGGTGGCGAGGAAGACGGCGACGATGGACCCCGGCCCCGGCGCGCCCGCCGGGGCCGTCCCGGGCCTGGACCGGCTGCCGGCCGGGCCCGCACTGTTCGTCGGGCGGCGCGCCGAACTGGCCGCACTGCGGGCGGCCGCCGCCCGCCCGGCGAGCGGCCGCTGCCCGGTCCTGGTGCTGGCCGGGCGCCCCGGCTCCGGGCGGACCGCGCTCGCCGCGCGCTTCGCCCGCACCGTCGCCCCCGACTACCCCGACGGCGTGCTGTTCGCCCGGATGTCCGCCGCCGACGGCGGCCGGGTGCCGCCCGCGCGGGCCGCCCGGCTGCTGCTGGAGCAGCTCGACCCGGAGTCCGCCGTGCCGCTGCCCGGGGCGGCCGGGGACGGGCGGGACGAGCCGGGCTGCGTCGCGCTGCGCGAGGCGCTGGCGGGGCTGCGGGTGCTGCTCGTCCTGGACGACGTACGGGACGCCGGGCAGGTGTGGCCGCTGCTCGCCGACGAACCCGGCTGCCTGGTGCTCGCCACCACGGCCGGACCGCTCACCGGGATCGAGGACATCGACCCCGTGATCCTCGGCGGGCTGGACCGGACGGCCTCCGGCGAACTGCTGGCCGACCTCGTCGGCGGCACCCGGATCTCCTGCGACCCGGTCGGCGCGGCTGATCTGGCCGAGGCCTGCGCCGCCCGGCCGGCCGCACTGCGGCTGATGGCGGGGTGGCTGCGGGGGAGCCCCAAGAGCGCGGTGACCGACGCGGCGCAGGAGCTGAACCGGGTGGTGGGGGAGGAGACGGCGCCTGCGGTGGGGGCCAAGAACGGCCCGGCGAATGCGGCCGAGAAGGCGGAGGCGGCGGTGAGGGCCGCTGCGCCGTCGAAGCCGTCGGAGAACACGCAGAAGTCTGTGCCCAAGGTCACGGCCAAGGTCACGGCCAAGAATGGGGCCAAGTCCGCGGCCAGGAGCGCCGCCGAGAGCGGGCCCAAGAAGAAGGGGGAGGGGGACGGCTCCGCCTCCGCTTCTGCTTCCACGTCCGCCGTCGAGTCGGCGGGTGACCCGGCGGCCTGGGTGAAGCCCGGCCCGGAGCCGGCCGAGCCGGTGCCCGTTCCCGACAACGATCCGCTGCTCGGTGCGTTCACCCTGCTCTACCGCGGGCTGCCGGCCGCCCAGGCGCGGATGCTGCGCACCCTCACCCTGGCCCCGGCGCAGACGGCGGATCCGCGCACCGCCTCCGCCCTGGTCGGCTGCCCGGTGCCGGACGCGGCCGCGACCCTGGCCGCGCTCGCCGAGCGGGAACTGCTGGGGGAGGAGGCGCCCGCCGCCGACGGCACCCCGCGCTACCGAGTGCCCGGGCGGCTCTACCCCCGGCTGGTCCGGCTGCGGCAGCAGGAGGACCGGCCCGCCGAGACCGAACTCGCCCGGGCCCGGCTGCTGGAACGGCTGGTCCGGCTCACCGAGTCGGCCCGGGCGCTGCTCGACCCGGCGGGCGGCTCCGGCGCCGCCCCCGGAACTGCCCCCGGAACCGCCCCCGAGCCGCTGCCGGCCGCGCTGCGGCTGCGTTCGGCCGCGCACGCCCGGGAGTGGCTGCTCGGCGAGCGGGAGCTGCTGCTCGGCGCGGTGGCCGACGCGATCGGCCAGGGCGATCTGGACGGCTCGGCCGGGCGGCTGGTCACCGCGCTGCTGCGGGCGCTGCCGCTGACCGGCGCCGCCGCCCCCACCGACCTCTACCGGCTGCACGAACTGGTGCTGACCGTCGCCGAGCGCAACCGCCGGCCCCGCCGCGCCTCCGCCGCCCTGCTCAACCTGGGCGACCTGCAGGTCTCGGCGGGCCGCTGGGAGCAGGCCGCCGCGCACTACCGGGCCGCCCTGGAGCACGCCCGCACGGCCAACGACGAACCGCTCTGCGCGCGCGCCCTGGAGGGCGCGGCCGGCTGTCACCGGGCGCTCGGTGACGCGGTGCGCGCCGCCGACTGGTACGGGCGAGCGCTCGGCCTGCGCCAGTCGCTCGGGGACCATGCGGCCGAGGCCCGGCTGCTCGCCCGGGTGGCCGAGGCGCACACCGCGCAGCGCCGCTTCGACGAGGCCGACCGTGAGTACCGGGCGGCCCTCGCGGTCCTGCGCAGGCTCGGCGACGAGCGCGGCCGGGAGGCGGTCGGGGCGGCCCTTTCGGACCTGCGGGAACGCGTCGACGCCGGGTGGTGACGGGCGGTTCGGAGGTATTGTCGAAGATGCCCGGTTACAACGTCTTTGGCGGGTAAGTCGCAGGGGAAGCCTACGAACCTGCCAATGCGCGCGGGGAAATTATTCACTTTGGAAGGCTGACACGCCGACTTGGCTTCATTACACTCGAAGCTAGTCGCGCAGCGATCCCCGCCCCGGGCTGCCCGGAGGCTTCCCCACGTGCGCGTCGCCCACCGGTCTTCTCCGGTCGGGACCCCCATGGCAAGAGGACGTGTTTAGCCGTGAAGGTCGGCATCCCCCGCGAGGTCAAGAACCACGAGTACCGCGTGGCCATCACGCCCGCCGGCGTGCATGAGCTGGTCCGCAACGGACACGAGGTCTACATCGAGGACAACGCCGGTCTCGGCTCCTCGATCCCCAACGAGGAGTACGTGGCCGCCGGCGCCACCATCCTCCCCACCGCCGACGAGGTGTGGGCCACCGCCGACCTGCTGCTGAAGGTCAAGGAGCCCATCGCCTCCGAGTACCACCGGCTGCGCAAGGGCCAGACCGTCTTCACGTACCTGCACCTGGCGGCCGACCGGGCCGGCACCGACGCGCTGATCGCCTCGGGCACCACCGCGATCGCGTACGAGACCGTGCAGCTGGGCAACGGCGCGCTGCCGCTGCTCGCCCCGATGTCCGAGGTCGCGGGCCGCCTGGCCCCGCAGGTCGGCTCGTACCACCTGATGCGTCCGGCCGGCGGCCGCGGCGTGCTGCCCGGCGGCGTGCCCGGCACCCACCCGGCCAAGGCCGTCGTCATCGGCGGTGGCGTCTCCGGCTGGCACGCGGCCACCATCGCCATCGGCATGGGCTACGACGTGACCCTGCTGGACCGCGACATCAACAAGCTGCGCGAGGCCGACCGCATCTTCGGCACGAAGATCAAGGCCATCATGTCCAACTCCTTCGAGCTGGAGAAGGCCGTCCTCGACGCCGACCTGGTCATCGGCGCGGTGCTGATCCCGGGCGCCAAGGCCCCGAAGCTGGTCACCAACGAGCTGGTCTCCCGCATGAAGCCGGGCTCCGTGCTCGTCGACATCGCCATCGACCAGGGCGGCTGCTTCGAGGACTCGCACCCGACCACGCACGACGACCCGACCTTCCAGGTCCACAACTCGGTCTTCTACTGCGTGGCCAACATGCCGGGCGCCGTCCCGAACACCTCCACCTACGCGCTGACCAACGCCACGCTGCCGTACGTCATCGAGCTGGCGAACCGCGGTTGGAAGGAGGCGCTGCGCCGCGACCCGGCGCTCGCCAAGGGCCTGAACGTGCACGAGGGCCAGATCACCTTCCCGGCCGTGGCCGAGGCCTTCGGCCTGGAGTCGGTCTCGCTGGAGAGCGTGCTCGCCTGAACCCCCTGACCGCTCGGCGGTCGTTCGCCCCCGACCCGATATCTTCGGGTCGGGGGCTTCGCCGTGCCCGTCAACGGTGGATGGACCGGGTAGGTCGCTCTGTCGTCAATTTCCGTCGGTCACATCACCCGCCCGCAGAAACGTCGGGGTCGATGACCCACTCATCCCTTGACAGCAGCCCGCCTGATAGTCGACACATCCTGCCCACTACCGTGGATTGTGTTGCTGCGAACGCCTTGAACGGCCTAGAGTCGCAAACCGTCGGCATGCTGCCACGCTGACGAATCGACATAGAGTCCTGGATGCCCAAGGAGGTAAGACGACTTGTGAATGAGTCGACAATTGCTCCCGGGGGTGGTCAGCCAGGACTGGCGCAGTACACCGCCGCCCAGCCGAGTGAGGAGCCCGGGGCCCGGCAGCCCTCCGTGGGCTCGGCCGAGGTCGGCTCGGTCGCACTCCGCACTTTCGAAGCACGCCAGAACACAACGCAGGTGACCACGGTGACCGATCACGACGCCGACCTGGCGGCCTACGGCCTGGCCTACGGCGAGTTCGCCTACGGCGCCTACGACGACCCGGACGCCGAGTACGAGCCGGACCCGGAGTACGCCGCCACGCTGGCCCCGGACGCCGCGCGCCAGCGCCGCGAGCGGGTCGGCCCGACCGGCCGTCCGCTGCCGTACTTCCCGATCCCCGCGCCCGTCGCCGAGCACGGCCCCGCCCAGATCATCGCCATGTGCAACCAGAAGGGCGGCGTCGGCAAGACCACGTCGACCATCAACCTGGGCGCGGCGCTGGCCGAGTACGGCCGCCGGGTGCTGCTCGTCGACTTCGACCCGCAGGGCGCGCTCTCGGTCGGCCTCGGCGTCAACCCGATGGAGCTCGACGTCACCGTCTACAACCTGCTCATGGAGCGGGGCCTGACGGCCGATGAGGTGCTGCTCAAGACGGCCGTGCCGGGCATGGACCTGCTGCCGTCCAACATCGACCTCTCCGCCGCCGAGGTGCAGCTGGTCAGCGAGGTGGCCCGGGAGTCCGCGCTGGCGCGCGCCCTGAAGCCGCTGCTGCCCGACTACGACTACGTCATCATCGACTGCCAGCCCTCGCTGGGCCTGCTGACGGTCAATGCGCTGACGGCCGCTCACAGCGTGATCGTGCCGCTGGAGTGCGAGTTCTTCGCGCTGCGCGGTGTCGCGCTGCTGACCGAGACCATCGAGAAGGTGTGCGAGCGGCTCAACCCCGAGCTGCGCCTGGACGGCATCCTCGCGACCATGTACGACTCGCGCACCGTGCACAGCCGTGAGGTGCTGGCGCGGGTCGTCGAGGCGTTCGGCGAGCACGTCTTCCACACCGTCATCGGGCGGACCGTGCGCTTCCCGGAGACCACCGTCGCCGGCGAGCCCATCACCACGTACGCCACCAACTCGGTCGGTGCCGCCGCCTACCGCCAGCTCGCCAGGGAGGTGCTCGACCGGTGCCGCCCCGCCGAGTGAGTCTCCCGGGTGCCGACGAACTGTTCCGGACCACCGGCGGGATGGCGCTGTCGCCCTCCCTCGCGCCGCGTCCGGCCGCCGAGGCATCCAGACCGGAGACCGCGCGGACCGTCAACGGCCAGGACGGCGCCGAGGGCGCCGAGTCCGCCCAGGGCGCCCAGGACGGCCGGCAGCTGCCGCCGGAGCAGTCGGCGGCCGGCACCGTGCCGGCGCCCGCGCAGCCGGGCGTCCAGCGGCCGGGTGGGGCCCCCGGGGTCGCGCCGGGTGCGTCGGCGGCCGGGAAGACCGTGCCCGGCGGCCGTGGCGCCGCCGCTCCGGCGGCCCGGACGCACGCGGGTGCCGCCGAGGAGCAGGCAGGTGCCGCCGGGCGCGCCCGGCCGCGTGGCCGGGCGCCGCGCAGGCCCACCGGGCGCGAGCGGCACGACGAGAAGATCACCGTGTACGTGTCCGCCGAGGAGCTCATGGACCTGGAGCACACCCGGCTGGTCCTGCGCGGTGAGCACGGCCTGGCCGTGGACCGCGGGCGGATCGTCCGGGAGGCCATCGCGGTCGTCCTGGCGGACCTGGAGCAGCGCGGCGAGGCGTCCATCCTGGTTCGGCGGCTGCGCGGGCGGTAGGGCGGCTGAGGGCGGCTGAGGGCGGCCTGGGTGTGCCGCCGGGGGTGCCGAGGGGCGTTGGGCCCGGCGCCGGAGGGCCGCCGGTCGGGTGGTCGGGTGGCCGGGTGGCCGAGTGGTGAGCGTCATGAGCCGGGCTCATGGGGCCGTCCCTGCCTCGGGGTGACGCCGAGGGCCATGAGCCGCGCTCATGGGGTCGTCGTTCGTCCCGGTTCCGAGGGTCATGAGTCGGGCTCATGGGCGTCGCCCCGGCATGAGGGCCGTTGTCGGCCGCTGCGGGGCCGCGGGGCGGTCGGGCGTCACCGGGCCGATGGCCCGGGGCCGAGGCCCGTGACGGGCCCCTGGAGGGCCGTTTCCGGATGCCGTGGAGCCGCCCGAGGGTCCCGCTGGGCGGCGTGTCGGTGGCCCCGGGGCGTGGCCGGGGGCGGGGACGGGTGAAGATGGACCGTCATGCCGAGCGCCACCGAACCAGCCGCCACCGCCGAGAGCGCGACCGAAACCGAGTCGCGGGGCGGCTTCCGGGTGCGGCTGGACAACTTCGAGGGCCCCTTCGACCTGCTGCTCAGCCTGATCGCCAAGCACAGGATGGACGTCACCGAGGTGGCGCTGGCCACCGTCACGGACGAGTTCATGGCGTACATCCGGGCGATGGGCCCGGACTGGGACCTGGACGCGGCGACCGAGTTCCTGGTGGTGGCCGCCACCCTGCTCGACCTCAAGGCCGCCCGGCTGCTGCCCGCGGCGGAGGTCGAGGACCAGGAGGACCTGGCCCTGCTGGAGGCCCGCGACCTGCTGTTCGCGCGGCTGCTGCAGTACCGGGCCTACAAGCGGGCGGCGGCGCTGTTCGGCGAGCGCTGGGCCGCCGAGCTGCTGCGCCGGCCCCGGACCGTCGGGCTGGAGCCCCGGCACGCAGAGCTCCTGCCGGAGGTGGTCATCACCATCGGCCCGCAGCGGCTGGCCGAGCTGGCGGCCAAGGCGATGGAACCCAAGCCGAAGCCCGTCGTGTACGTGGACCACATCCACACGCCGCCGGTCAGCGTGCGCGAGCAGGCCGGGCTGGTGGTCGGGCTGCTCACCGAGCTGGGCGAGGCGTCGTTCCGGCAGCTGGTCGAGGACGCGCCGGACTCCCTGGTCGTGGTCGCCCGCTTCCTGGCGCTGCTGGAGCTGTACCGGGAGCGGGTGCTCGCCTTCGAGCAGCCGGAGGCGCTCGGCGAGCTCCGGGTGCGCTGGGTGGCCGAGGAGGGCCGGGGCGCGGTCGAGGTGACGGACGAGTTCGACCGGCCGGCGGGTGAGGGCGGGGGACAGGTCTCGGGAAGGACCTCAGGACAGGTCTTGGGAGAGTTCTCGGACGAGGCGGAGGAGGGCGAGCGGCGATGAGCGGCGGGAACGAGGGCGGGCGCCCGGTGCGGCGCCCGCTGGGGCTGCCCGGGCAGCCGCGGGCCGAGGAGTGGCTGGAGCCGGCCTTCGCGCTGCTGCCGGACCCGGTGGAGTCGGTGGAGTCGGTGGACCCGGTGGAGCCGGGGGCCCGGGTGGACCCGGTGGCCGTGCCGGCTGCCGAGGGCCCGGTGGAGCCGGAGGCGCGGGTGGTGCACCAGAAGTCGGCTCCGTCGACTTCCGGCGCCGAGGAGCCGGCCGGTCCCGGGCTGCGGGCCGAGCTGGAGGCGGTCCTGATGGTCGTGGACGAGCCGGTGGCGGAGGAGCGGCTGGCCGGGGTGCTGGAGCGGCCGAGGGCCGAGGTGGCCGCGGCGCTGCGCGAGCTGTCCGCCGAGTACACCGCCCAGGGCCGCGGTTTCGACCTGCGGCTGGTGGCCGGCGGCTGGCGGTTCTACAGCCGGGAGACCTGTTCCGGAGCCGTCGACCGCTTCCTCCTGGACGGCCAGCAGGCCCGGCTCACCCAGGCCGCACTGGAGACCCTGGCGGTCGTCGCCTACCGACAGCCGGTGTCCAGATCGCGGGTTTCCGCCGTCCGTGGTGTGAACTGTGACGGCGTGATGCGTACCCTGGTACAGCGAGGACTGGTGGAAGAGGCCGGATCCGAGCCCGAAACAGGTGCGATCCTGTATCGGACGACGAACTACTTCCTGGAACGGATGGGGCTCCGCGGCCTGGACGAGCTGCCGGAGCTTGCTCCCTTCCTGCCCGAGGTCGACGACGTGGAAGCGGAGTCCCTGGAGGGCACGATGATCGCGGAGGCGGTCGCCGCCGCTGCCGCGCAGGCCGCGGACGGCAGTGGCGAGGCCGGTCGGGCCGGGCCCGATCGGTAGGGGGCGGTGAGGTCGGCCGAAACGACCGCACATCCCAGACGGAACGACGTACGGACACTTTGATGCGTAGCAGTGGCAACGGCAGGAACAGCAGCGGCGGCGGTAGCGGTCGCGGCGGACAGGGCGGGGGCCGGGGCGGCGGCTCCTACGGCGGCGGCAGCGGCGGCAGCCGCGGCGGCTCGGGCGCGCGCGGGGGTTCGTACGGCGGTGGCTCCTACGGGGGCGGCGGTGGCCGTGGCGGCTCGGGTTCGGGCTCGGGCTCGGGCTCGCGCGGCGGTTCCGGTTCGTACGGGCGGGACAGCCGCCGGGACGACCGGCGCGACGACCGCCGGGACGACCGGCGCTACCCGGACCGCCCGCTGCGGCCCGAGGAGCGCAGGTACGACCGCCCCGAGTACGGCGGCGGCCCCAACGCCACCCCCGCCCGCGGCGGCTTCGCCGGCCGGCGCCCCGGCCCGGCTCCGCGTCCGCGCCGTGAGGGCCAGCCCGCCCCGGGCGACCCGCGTCGCCAGCCGCAGCGCTCGCGCGAGCTGCAGGCCAAGATCGAGGACGCCGTCCTCGCCCGGCACGACAAGCCGGCCGTCAAGCTGCCCAAGACCTTCGGCGAGCCCGAGGGCGAGCGGCTGCAGAAGGTGCTGGCCCGGGCCGGCATCGGCAGCCGCCGCGCCTGCGAGGAGCTGATCGAGCAGGGCCGGGTCGAGGTCAACGGCAAGCGCGTCACCGAGCAGGGCAAGCGGGTCGACCCGCAGAACGACGAGATCAAGGTGGACGGCCTGACCGTCGCCACCCAGTCCTACCTGTTCTTCGCGCTGAACAAGCCGGCCGGCGTGGTCTCCACCATGGAGGACCCGGACGGGCGCCAGTGCCTGGGCGACTACGTGACCAACCGGGAGACCCGGCTGTTCCACGTCGGCCGCCTGGACACCGAGACCGAGGGCATCATCCTGCTCACCAACCACGGCGAGCTGGCCCACCGCCTCACCCACCCGCGCTACGGCGTGACCAAGACCTACCTGGCCGCCATCCAGGGACCGATCCCGCGCGACCTGGGCAAGCAGCTGGCCCAGGGCGTGGAGCTGGAGGACGGCTACGCGCGTGCCGACAGCTTCAAGGTGATCTCCAACGTCGGCAAGAACTACCTGGTCGAGGTGACCCTGCACGAGGGTCGCAAGCACATCGTCCGCCGGATGCTGGCCGAGGTCGGCTTCCCGGTCGAGAAGCTGGTGCGCACCCACTTCGGCCCGATCGCCCTGGGTGACCAGAAGTCGGGCTGGCTGCGCCGCCTGACCAACCCGGAGGTCGGCCAGCTGATGCGCGAGGTCGGCCTGTAGGCCGTCCGCAGTTCGCCCGTCGTCCCGAAGGGCCCCCGGTCGCCGTGGTGCGGCCGGGGGCCCTTCGGGGTTGTTCGGGGCCGTATCGGGTGGTTCGGGTCGGCTGGGGCGTACGGGGTGTGTGAGCCGGGACGCAACCGCTGGTCACGGCCTTGTCAGCGTCGTGATCCGTGGCAGAGGATGGCCACCGGGCCACCACCCCGCCGCGTGGCGGGACTGCGCCAGCACGGGCGCCGGTGGGGGCGGATCAGGGGCGAACGGGGGGAGAGGGCGTCGTGTCCGATGCACCACTGGGGCGGGCCGGCGGACAGGCCCTCGGCGCGCTGGGACTGGCCGAGCCGGACGGGCAGGTCTACGCGGCGCTGGTGGCCAATCCGCAGTCCACCGCGGAGGAGCTGGCGGAGGGCTGCGGCCTGACGCTCCAGCAGAGCGTGCGAGCGCTGGACCGGCTGTCGCAGCAGGGCATGGCCACCCGCGCGCCGGTGGATCGGCAGCGCTTCCTGCCGGTCGCCCCGGACGTCGCGATCGGCACCCTGATCGGCCACCGGGAGTCCGAACTGCGGCACGCCCGGGCCGAGATGCACCGGCTGATGGACGCCTTCCGGGAGGCCTCGCGCTACACCGACCCGGCGCACTCGGTGGAGGTGCTGACCGGCGGCGAGGCGATCGCCCAGCGGCTGGAGCACGTCACCGAGACCAGCCAGTACCAGGTGCGCGGCTTCGACCGCCCGCCGTACATCCAGGACCCGGTGGCGCCGATGCCGCTGCAGCGGCACCGGCTGCGCGAGGGCGTGAAGTTCCGGACGATCTACGACCGGGAGGCGGTGGCCTGGCCCGGGCGGCTGGAGCGGAACATCCTGGTCGGTGTCGCCGACGGCGAGGAGGCGAGGGTCCGGCCCACGCTGCCGATGAAGATGATCATCTCGGACGACCGGATGGCGATCATCCCGATCAGCGTCGGCGACAGCGTGCTGGACGCCGCGTACGTCATCCACCCCTCGGCGCTGCTCCAGGCGCTGGACACGCTGTTCGAGGCGGAGTGGGAGCGCGCCGTCCAACTCCAGGCCGCGATCGGCACCGGGGACGCCTCACTGGAGCCGGAAGCCGACCACCGCAAGCTGCTGGGGCTGCTCGCCGCCGGACTCACCGACGAGTCGATCGCCCGCTCGCTCGGCTGGAGCGCCCGGACCACGCAGCGGCGGCTGCAGAGCCTGATGCGGTCGCTGGGCGCCACCACCCGCTTCCAGGCCGGCATGGCGGCCCGGGAGCGGGGGTGGCTGTGAGCCGAGCTGCGGGGTCCGGCTCCAGGGGGTCCGGCTCTGGGGGGTTCAGCTCCAGGGGGTGAGGGAGGCCCAGCGGCCGTCGGGGCCGCGTTCGACCTTCTCCAGGCCGAGCACGGCGGAGCGGTTCAGCCGCCCGTAGATGTGCGGGAACAGCACGTCGGGGGTGGCCCCGGGCGGTGGGGCGCCGTGCGGGGCCTCCCACTTGACCATCGGCTCCACCAGCGACTCCTCGATCAGCAGCACCATCAGCGGGTCGGGGGTGTCGGCGAAGAAGGCGTTGGCCACCGCGAGCGCCGTCTGCTCGTCCGCCGAGCAGTGGATGAACCCGTCGGTGAGCAGCGAGGCGGTGGCGTACGGGCGGCCGGGGTCGGCCAGCCAGTCGTCCAGGGGGGCGAGGTGGAGGATCATGGTTCCTTTTCTACCCGTTGTCTCCGGTTTGGTCCTGAGCGGTCGTCATCGGTGAGGCCTCATCGGTGGGGCGCCATCGGTGGGGCGTCATCGGTGGGGCGGCGGTCTCCGGGACCGGCAGGGCGGTGGTCAGAGCCCGGCCACCTTGGCGGAGGCGGAGATCTCGTACACCAGTGTGAGGGTGCGGCGGGCGCCCGGGCCGAGCGGGACGTCCCAGCGGACGATGCCCTCGGTGTCGTAGGAGTCCGGGGCCGGGGAGCACTCCTCCTTGCGTAGCCGCACCTCGACCGCCGACACCTCGGAGACCGGCACCCGCTCGCGCACCGTCACGATCCGCTCGTCGTGCTCCTCCGGGCCGGAGAAGCGGGACAGGTGCAGCCGTACCGTCCGAGTGGTGGTCTGGCGGCCGGTGAGCCCGGCGGTGGCCTGGCGCTCCTCGGTCTCGCGGACCACCCGGTAGCCGTCCGAGCTGCCGAAGGAGAGCTCGGCCTCGGCGCCGGCGGCGGTGAAGCGCAGCTCGCCCCGGCCGGTGAAACCGCTGCCGCGGACCAGCTCGACCGGGCCGGCCAGCAGCGGGTGCCCGGCCGCGTTGCGGAACCGGACCACCTGGGTGACCAGCGCGGACAGCTCCGGGGCGCAGACGTACTCGCTGCTCGCCGGGCCGGTGAAGGCGCCGAGCGGCACCCGGTGCGCCCGGCCGTCGGAGGGCACGGTCGCGGGCGCGGGGGCCGGCAGCACCCGGACCTCGCCGCCGTCGTCCACCCCCGGCACCTCGGCGGACGGGCCGACACTGCCGATCGCCTCCTCGCGCAGCTCGACCTCGACCGTGCGGCGCTCCTCGTCGGTGCGCTCGCGCAGCGTCAGGACGTCCTCGACGACGGCCGGCGGGTCGATGGCGAGGGCGGAACGGGCGGTGGAGAAGGTGAGCCGGACGTTCGTCCAGTCCTCGCCGGTGCGCTGCCAGACCACCGCCTCCGACTCCAGCCGCAGGCCGCCGCCGTCCAGGGTCGCGCGGTAGGACGGGCGCCAGAGCGCGCAGGGCACCAGGTGGGAGACGGCCAGTGCGGCCGGGCCGGGCTGCGCCGCCTCGACGGTGAGCTCCAGGTGGGCGGTCAGCTCGGCCGGGTCCTCCTCGGCCTCGTCCAGGGCGATCAGGGCCTGTGAGCGCTCCTGCTCCAGGCGGCGCAGCCGGGAGTGGGTGGCGCGCAGCTCCTCGCCGTAGCGCTCGCGCTCGGTGTCCACCCGGCCCAGCTCGCGGGACCAGCGGGTGCGTTCGAGCTCGCCGACGCCGGCGCCCTCGCCGATCTCGCGCAGCAGGTCGGCGGAGAGCTGGGCGAGCAGGGCCAGTCGGGCCTCCAGCCGGGCGCGGGTCTGGTCGGCCAGTCGGCTCTCGGCGTCCAGCCGGTGCAGCCGGTGGCGCAGCTCGGAGTCGTCCGGGCCGGGCGGCTGCGGGGCGCGCGGGGCCCAGCTGCGGACCAGCCGGGCGTCCAGGACGCGTACGCCCGGGGTGGCGGACTCGGCGCGCAGGGTGCGGTCGACCGCGAGGGCGGTGAGCGGGCCGAGGCGCAGCCGCTGGACACCTGCGGCGAGGTCGACCGTCGTCGCGCGCTCGACCTGGCTGCGGTCCTCCAGGCAGGTGACGGCGGTGACGGGGAGGTCGCCCGGGATGGTGTCGGGCCGGTTTCCCGGCTTGTCACCCGTCGTGTCTGCGGTCATGGCTCCGGTCATGGTCAGTTCCTCCGGTTTCCGCCGACGATGGCCTTTCCGGCCGGGATCTTGATCAGGTAGCCGCCGTCCAGCTCGGTGCGGCCACCCGGCGGCAGGTCGACCCGCCAGAGCCGGGTGCCGGTCGGGCACTCCGGCGTGGAGACGGCCGGCGCGTGCCAGTCGGCGCGCTCCTCGATCCGGATCTCGGCGTCGGAGGTGACCGGCACGCGCTCGCGGACCTCCACGGTGACGGCGCGTCCGAGCCGGTTCGCCAGTTCGACGTGAACCCGGTGGTCGAGCACGGTGCTGTTGCCCTTCAGCATGCCGGTGGTGGACTCGCGCAGCTCGGTGCGGCGCGCCACCTCGATGCTCTCCGTGACGCCGATGCCCAGGCGCCGGGTGCCGCCGGGCGCCAGGGTGGGCAGGGCGGCGGTGAGCAGGAACTCGCCGTCCACGGTCACCTCGACCGGGCCGGCCAGGACGGCGCGGTCGGTGCGGTTGGCGAGCACCAGGGTCGCGTACACCTTCTCCTCGACGGCGGGGACGGTGACGAACTCGGGCAGGACGGAGAGCGGGATCTCGTCCACGGTCACGGTGTGCCAGGTGCCGTCGGACGGGATGTCGGCGGGGGCGGCGGCGTCGAAGCGGTGGTCGAAGGACCCGGCCGACTCGCGGGGCGGGACGGCGTGGCGCGGGAGGGGGAGGCGGCGGATCTGCTCGCCCGGGTTGCCACCCGGCAGGACCCGGTCCAGCTCCTCGCGTTCGAGGCGCTCGGCGCGGGGGTGCAGGGTGCCGCGCCGGGCGGGCGGCTCGTCGGGGCCGGCCAGGACGAGGTCGGGGTAATCGAGCAGGGTGGCGTCTGTCTCTTATACACATCTCCGAGCCCACGAGACAGGCAGAAATCTCGTATGCCGTC